>NZ_JAXCLC010000057.1:0-58493 GCF_034043715.1 Kitasatospora purpeofusca
CCCGCTCTCTCGCGGCGACTCCGGAACTGTACGGGGACGGGACCGTCAGAAGCAAATCGTCCCGCCCCGCAGTGGCGGGACGGGACGACCAGCGGTCAAGGCGCGCCTCAGGCGCGACCCATCTCCTCGGCGATGGCCGCCGCGAAGGCGTCGATGTCGGCCTCCGTGGTGTCGAACGAACACATCCAGCGGACCTCACCGGTGTGCTCGTTCCAGAAGTAGAAGCGGTAACGCTTCTGCAGCCGCTCGCTCACCTCGCGCGGGAGGATCGCGAAGACCGCGTTGGCCTGGACCGGGCGGACCACGGTCACGCCCTCGATCCCGCGGACCGCGGCCTCCAGCCGGCTCGCCATGGCGTTGGCGTGGCCGGCGTTGCGGAGATAGAGGTCACCCGAGAGCAGCGCCTCGAACTGGACCGAGACGAAACGCATCTTCGACGCGAGCTGCATCGAGGTCTTGCGCAGGAACTTGATGTTCCGGACCTTCTCGGGGTTGAGCACGACCACGCACTCGCCGAGCAGCAGGCCGTTCTTCGTACCGCCGAAGGACAGCACGTCGACGCCCACGTCCGTGGTGAAGGCGCGCAGCGGGACGCCGAGCGAGGCGGCGGCGTTCGAGAGCCGCGAGCCGTCCACGTGGACCAGCATGCCGAGCTGGTGCGCGTGGTCGACGATCGCCCGGATCTCCTCCACCGTGTAGAGGGTGCCGAGCTCGGTGCTCTGGGTGATCGACACCGCGAGCGGCTGCGCGCGGTGCTCGTCACCGAAGCCCCAGGCCTGCTGGTCGATGAGCTCGGGGGTGAGCTTGCCGTCGGGGGTGGGGACGGTGAGCAGCTTGATGCCGCCCATCTTCTCCGGCGCGCCGCCCTCGTCCACGTTGATGTGGGCGCTCTCGGCGGCGATCACCGCGCCCCAGCGCGGCAGCACGGCCTGCAGGGCGACGACGTTGGCGCCGGTCCCGTTGAAGACGGGGTACGCCTCGGCCTGCTCGCCGAAGTGGCGGCGGAAGACGTCCTGGAGGTGGGTGGTGTAGTCGTCCTCACCGTAGGCGACCTGGTGGCCACCGTTGGCGAGGGCTATCGCGGCGAGCACCTCCGGGTGCACGCCGGCGTAGTTGTCGCTGGCGAAGCCGCGGACGGCGGTGTCGTGCCGCCGCTGGGCGTCCGTGCGGCCGGAGAGCTCGGACGGGTCGGAAGGGTCGGAAGGGTCGGTCATTGGGCTGTCAGCCACAGGTGCTGTCCGTTCAGTTCTTCTGCGGGGCGGTCCCAGAGGCCCGCCAGGTGTGCGGCGAGGTCGGCGGTCTCGGTGAAGCCGGCGAACTTCGCCTCCGGCTTCTCGGCCCGCATCTCGGGACTGAGCAACGCCTTGATCACCAGGATGACAGCCGCGGCGGTGGGCTTGCCGTCCTCGGCGGTGGTCTCCTTGCGGAAGGAGTCCGCCATGGCGAGCGTCCAGGCCTCGGTGGCGGCCTTGGCGGCGGCGTAGGCGGCGCCGCCCGCGGTGGGCTTGTGCGCGGCGGTGGCGGAGATCATCGCGTACCGGCCGGACCCGCTGCGGACCAGGGCGGGCTGGAACGCCAGCGAGGTGTGCTGGAGGGTGCGCACGACGGTGTCGTGCAGGAAGTCCCAGTCGTCGATCCGGCTGTCGAAGAAGGTCTTGCTGCCGCGCCAGCCGCCGACGAGGTGGAACACGCCGTCGACGTGGCCGTGCTCGGCCTCGAGGTGGTCGGCCCAGTCGTGGACCTCCTGCGGGTCGAGGAGGTCGATGACCTGGCCGCTGACGCGCGCGCCGCGGACGGCGATGCGGACGGAGTCGAGTGCGGACTCCAGGCGCTGGGCGTCGATGTCGGCGCCGATGACGGTGGCGCCGTCGGCGGCGAGGCGGCGCAGCACGGCCTGGCCGGCCGGGCCGCTGGCTCCGGCGACTGCGATGACCTTGCCGGTCAGCGGTCCGTTGGGTGCGGTGGTCACGCGGCGACTCCCTGCAGGCCGGCGCCGGTGATACCGGCGGTCGAGGCGATGACACCGCTGAGCTTCTTCGAGAGGGCCTCGTAGAACATGCTCAGCGGGAACTCGTCGGGGAGCACAGCGTCGCACAGCGCCTTGTTGAGCGCCTTGCCCTCGGTGCTGCCGAACGGCAGTGCCTCGGTGCCCTTGGCCCAGGTCGAGGCCGGGTGCGGGGTGAGGTAGCGGGAGACCAGCTCGTAGGCGGCGATCCAGTGGGCCGGCTTCGGGCGGTCGATACCGTCGCGGTAGAGGGTCTCGATCTCGGCGCAGAGGTCGTTGGTGACCTGCGGGGCCCGCTCCCAGTCGATGCTGAGGCGGTTGTCGCGCCAGCGCAGCGCGTCGTGCTTGTGCAGGTAGGCGAAGAGCAGCTGGCCGCCCATGCCGTCGTAGTTGCGGACGCGGTCGCCGGTGACCGGGAAGCGGAAGAGGCGGTCGAAGAGGATCGCGTACTGGACGTCGCGGGCGTGCGCGTCGCCCTCGGTCTCGAGCTTCACCGCCTCCTTGAAGGTGGTGAGGTCGCAGCGGAGCTCCTCCAGTCCGTACATCCAGAACGGGCTGCGCTGCTTGATCATGAAGGGGTCGAACGGCAGGTCGCCGTGGCTGTGGGTCCGGTCGTGGATGAGGTCCCAGAGCACGAAGGTCTGCTGCGAGCGCTCCTGGTCCTCCAGGAGGCTCTGGGCGTCGGCGGGGATCTCCAGGCCGAGCAGTTCGACGGCGTTGGTGGAGACGACGCGGAAGCGGGCGGCCTCGCGGTCGCAGAAGATGCCGCCCCAGGTGAATCGTTCCGGCGCCTTGCGCACGGCCACGGTCTCGGGGAAGAGGACGGCGGAGTTGGTGTCGTAGCCGGCCGTGAAGTCGGTGAAGGTGATCGGCACGAACATCGGGTTGTCGAAGCGGGTCCGCTCCAGCTCGGCCAGCCACTCGGGCCACACGACGTTCAGCAGGACGGCTTCGAGGTTGCGGTCCGGGTTGCCGTTCTGCGTGTACATCGGGAAGACGACCAGGTGCTGCAGGCCGTCCTCGCGCTGGGCGGCGGGCTGGAAGGCGAGCAGCGAGTCCAGGAAGTCGGGCTCCCGGTAGCCGGTGTCGGCCCACTTGGCGAGGTCCGCGTCGACGGCGGCCAGGTAGTCGGCGTCGTGCGGGAAGAGCGGGGCCAGCTCGGCGACGGCGGCGCGCACCGTCCCGACCAGGGGGTCGACGGTCTGGCGCTGCACAGCGGCCAGGTCGATGGAGCCGTCCTTGGACTGCAGGGGGCGCAGGGTCTCGACGGCGTCCTTCAGTCGCAGCCAGGCCGGGTGCGCGGCGAGGCTCTGGGCCGGGGCGTCGGCCGCCTCGGCGACCCTTGGCGAAAGATTCTGCATCGGGGACTCACTTCGACAGGAGGGTTTTCAACAAGACCACCATAAGTACGAAAGGTTCTTCTGTTCAAGGGGGGGTTCGGCGACGGATCTTCCGTGGCCTGCGGTGGAGCGCGCGTGGCAGCCGCGTGAACAGGCGAGGGGATCTTCCGGACGAGCCTGGACGAAGCCTCCCAAGGCGACCATGCCGCGCGTGTCCCGGGCCCGCCACCGGGAGAGGTCACCGGCGCTGACCGGCCTGAGCACCGCCCTGCCCGAACGCGCGCCAACCATGAACGCGGGCCGACCTGAGCGCGCGCCGACCCTGAGCAGCCGGACCGGGCGGCACCCGACGGCCGATCGCACCACGAGGAGCACAACCGTGCGCCCCCGTACGCGCCCTGCTGCGCGCGGCAGCGAGCGGTGATCGTGGACGGTACGTCCGTCCGCGCCGCCCGGGAGGCCGCCGTTGCACGGTCCAGACCTGGTCAGCTGGCTGCTGGCCGTCCTCACCGCGGCCTCCGGCGGCTACTGCCTCTCCCGGCTGCGCCACGCCCCGTGCACACCCGTGGCGGCCCCGGCCGCCCCCGGCGCCGGTCCCGGCCGGCTGCACACCCACGAGGCGGACCTCGCCGAGGGGCTGATGGGTTTTGGCATGGCCGCCATGGCGGTCGCCGGCCCGACCGTGCCGGGCGAGGTGTGGGCCTGGGTGTACGGTCCGCCCGCGGTGGTCCTGGTGCTGGCGGCCGCCCGCCGGCCGGACCGGCGGGCGCACCGGCTGCACCACGCGGTCGGGGCGCTGGCGATGACGTACATGGCGCTGGCGATGACCGCCGCCCACGGGCACGCGGGGCACCGTCCGGCAGCCGGCTCGCCCGCGCTGACCGGCGCCCTGCTCGCCTACTTCGGCGGGTACGCGCTGTGGTCCGGCAGCCGACTGCTGAGCGTCTCCGGCGGCACGGCGGCGATGGCCTCGGCCGGACTGGCCCGGGCCTGCCGACTGTCCATGGGCATCGGCATGTTCGCCATGCTCCTGACCATGTGACGACCGTCCGGTCTCCCCCCACGATCCACCACGGAACGCGACCCACGACAGCGCTGGACCCACCACGGAACGCGATCCGACACCGGGCCCGCGACGCCGGCGCGCGCACCGTGACCCGGCCCCGTCCCCCAGGTGTCGTGGCGTTGGTCACTGGGTGGCCGAAAGCCGTTCCACCCGGCTCCGGCAGCGCATAGGTTGACCGGGAGCGCACTGTCGCGCTCCGTGCGTCCCCGGGGAGCCCATGCCATGACGGCCCTGCTCGGCCTGCTGCTGCTCGGACTGCTGCTCGCCACCCTCGCCCCCCGGCCGCTGGTCCGGGCGCGCTGGGTGGAGCGGGAACCGGTGCTGGCGCTGCTGGTCTGGCAGTGCCTGGTGGTGGCGGTGCTGCTGTGCTGCGCGCTGGGCCTGGTGCTCGCCGCGATGGCCGCCCTCCCCGCGCTGCGCACGGTGCTGTTCGCCTGTGCGCCGACGGGCGTCGAGGCCGCGTACGGGCTGCACAACGCCGAGGGCTGGGGCCGGCTCTGCGCGGCGGTGCTGGCGGCGGGCGGGCTGCAGACGGTGGTCGCGCTGACCCGGGAGATCCGTACCGCGAAGGCGCTGCGGGCCCGTCGACACGCTCAACTCGCCGAGCTCTCACCGCCGTTGCCGGAGTCGATCGAGCCGGCCTCGGGCGCCGGCGCACGGCCGCGCCGGGAGCGGCTGGTGGTACTGGAGAACGTCCGCCCGGAGGCGTGGTCGCTGCCGGGGCAGGATTCCCGGCTGGTGGTCACCACCGGGGCCCTGCGCCGGCTCACCGCCCGTGAGCTGGCGGCGGTGCTCAGCCACGAGCGGGGACACGTGCGGGCCCGGCACCACTGGCTGGCCCAGGGCGCGCAGGCGCTCGCCTCCGGGTTCCCCGGGGTCGGGGTGTTCCGCGCCTTCCGGGACCAGGTGGGCGAGTTGGTGGAGCTGGCGGCGGACGACCGGGCGGCGCGCCGGCACGGGCGCCACACCACGGCCCTGGCGCTGGCGGGGATCAATCTGGAGCGCGGGGTGTTCGGCGCCTGCCCGCCCGGGCAGGCGCAGTCCCCGAAGCGGGTGGACCGACTGCTGGCGGGGCGGCCGAGGCTGTCCGTGCCGCACCGGCTGCGGCTGACCCTGGCCGCACTGGCGGTGCCCGCCGCGGTGGTCCTGCTGGCCGTCGCCCCGGGCCTGCTCGCGCTGCGCTGAGCGGCCCCGCGAACTCGGCCACCGCCTTGGCGGTACAAGGGGTTTGACGGGGCGTCGGCTACCGGCCGAACTGCCTTACGGCTCCTCGGCCAAGGTGAGCGACAGCACCTCGCGGTGCAGCGCGCGGGCCTCGGCGTAGCGCCGGCAGCCCTCCTCCGTGAGCGCGACCTGGATGCCGCGCCGGTCGACCGGGCACATCGCCCGGGTGACCAGTCCGGCCTTCTCCAGCCGGCCGATCAGCCGGGAGAGGGCGCTCTGGCTGAGGTGCACGGTGGGAGCGAGCTCCTGCACCCGCAGGCCCTTGTCGCCGCTCTCGCAGCCCTCGACGAGGCGCTCCAGCACCTCGAACTCGCTCATGCCCAGGCCGTGTTTCTCACCGAGCTCACGGTCGAGCAGACAGGCGGTCCGGGCATGCCGGGCGAGCAGGTCGCGCCACTGGGCGACCAGGTCTGCCTCCTCCGGGGAGTCGAGTTCAGCCACGTCGCCACCGTATCACAGCGCCAACAACTTATGCGTTAACATCATATTCACTTGCATTGGATGCATGTGCATGTAGTCTCTTGCGTCATGACCACAGCGACCGCCACGACCATCGACGATCCGTCAAATACCGGGGCCCACTGGACCCCTCGGCTCTGGGGCACCCTGATCGTGCTCTGCGCCGCGCTCTTCCTGGACGCCCTGGACATCTCGATGGTCGGCATCGCCCTGCCCTCCATCGGCTCGGAACTGCACCTGTCCACCTCCACCCTCCAGTGGGTGGTCTCCGGCTACGTGCTCGGCTACGGCGGCCTGCTGCTGCTCGGCGGCCGCACCGCCGACCTGCTCGGCCGCCGCCGGGTCTTCCTGGTGGCGCTCGGCGTCTTCGCCGCCGCCTCCCTGCTCGGCGGCCTGGTCGACGACGGCGGCCTGCTGATCGCCGCCCGCTTCCTCAAGGGCGTCGCGGCCGCGTTCACCGCGCCGGCCGGCCTGTCGATCATCACCACGACCTTCCCCGAGGGCCCGGCCCGCAACCGGGCGCTGTCGATATACACCACCTGCGGCGCCAGCGGCTTCTCGCTCGGCCTGGTGCTCAGCGGCCTGCTCACCGCGGTCGGCTGGCGCTGGACCTTCCTGATGCCCGTCCCGATCGCGCTGCTCGCCCTGGTCTTCGCCGTCCGGCTGCTCCCCCGCCCCACCGAGGAGAAGGTCACCGGCCGCTACGACGTGCTCGGCGCGATCACCGGCACCACCGCCGTCCTGCTGCTGGTGTTCACCGCCACCGAGGCGCAGGGCGCCGGCTGGCTCAGCTTCCGCACCCTGGGCTCGCTGGCCGTCGTGGTCCTGCTCGCCGCGGCGTTCCTGGTGACCGAGAGCCGGACCGCGCACCCGCTGGTGCGGCTCGCCATCTTCCGCAACGGCTCGGTCGCCCGGGCCAACGTGATCGCCTTCGCGATGGCCGGCGCGTACGGCGGCTTCCAGTTCGTCGTCACCCTCTACCTGCAGGACCTGCTCGGCTGGTCGGCCCTGGCGATGGCGCTCGGCCTGCTCCCCGCCGGCGCGATGATCGCGCTCTCGGCGCCCTTCATGGGCCCGGTGGTGGACCGCTTCGGCACCGGCCGGCTGCTGCCGATCGGCCTGCTGGCCCTGGTCGGCGCGTTCGCGCTGTTCCTGCGGCTGGACGCGCACAGCTCGTACCCGGTGCTGGTGCTGCCCTCGATCGTGCTGCTCGGCGTCGGCTTCGCGCTCGCCTTCCCCTCGGTGAACATCGCCGCCACCGACGGGGTGGCCGACGAGGAGCAGGGCCTCGCCTCGGGGCTGGTGAACACCGCGATCCAGGTGGGCACCGCGGTCGTCCTGGCCGGCGCCACCGCGATCATCACCGCCGGCAGCAACGGCGGCACCGGCGCCGAGGCACAGCTGGACGGCTACCGGCCGGCCCTGCTGTTCGTCACCGGGGTCGCGCTGGTCGGCCTGGTGATCGCCGTGGCGGGCGCCGTGCTCGACCGGCGGAAGAAGGCAACCACCCTGCCGGTAGCGGACTATGATTATCCGTCAGTAGGCCGAACGAACCTGGCCGAGCGACACGACGAGATCCTCAGCAAGAGCTGAGCGGCGGCAGAGGTTCCGCGACACCCGGATCCACCCTCCGCCTTCGGGCTGGGCGCCGGCTCTACCAAACCCCCGTGTTGGTAGGGCCGGCGCCTCCGTACGGGCCGAACCCGGACCGCCCGGCCGAATGCCGGTCGCCGGGGCTCGGTCGTCGGCCCGGCCAGTATATTGGCCGCCAGCCAACGAACGTACGGAGCAGACACGATGGCACCTCGCGGGGATTCGGTCAATGAGGAGATGCGCCAGCGCTCCCGGCGACGCATCATGCGGGCCACCGTCGAACTGGTCGACCAGCGCGGATACGCCGGCACCACGCTGACCGACATCGCCGAGCGGGCCGGGCTCGCGCGCGGCCTGCTCTCCTACTACTTCGACGGCAAACGGCTGCTGATGCAGTCGGCCACCCACCGGATGATGCACCAGGCGCTCTCCACCGCCCTCGACGAGCTGGCGCCCGACGCCGGCCCCGAGGACCGGCTGGCCCGGGCCATAGACGCGGTGCTGAGCCTGGCCATGGACCACCCGAGGGTGATGCGCTCGCACCTCGCGCTGATCCTCGACCCGGACACCGGCGCCTTCGTCCAGGACCCGGAGCAGCAGCGGCTCGGCTCGATCCTCCAGGGACTGCTGCGCGACTGGGGCGCGCCCGACCCGCCGGCCGAGCACGCGGTGCTGCGCAGCGCGCTGATGGGCGGCTGCATCGGCGTGCTGCTGCCCGGGGCGGAACTCCCGCTGGCCCCGATCCGCGCCGACCTGTTCCGCCGCTACAACCTGCCCTGGCACCTGGGCCGTCCGCCGCAGCCGCTCCCGCCGGAACGGGAACGGCCGCCGGCCCGCGGCTGAACCGCGGCGGCCGGCGGCCGCTGTGTGCGTGCCCCTCCGGATCCGGCGCCCCCGCGGGCACCGGTCCGGTCCGGGCTCAGCGCTCCTTGAGGATCGAGGCCAGCAGGTCGATGGTGCGCTCGGGCGTGAGGCTGTCCACGCAGAGCCGCTCCATGACCTGGATGTAGGCATCGACGTCGTCGCGCTTGTCCAGGTACAACGCGCTGGTCAGCTGCTCCAGGTACACCACGTCCGCGAGGTCCTGCTCGGGGAAGCGCAGGATGGTGAAGGCGCCGGACTCACCGGCGTGCGCACCGAAACGGAACGGCATGACCTGGATGACCACGTTGGCCTGCTCGGCGGCGTCGATCAGGTACTGGACCTGGCCGCGCATCACCTTGGGGCCGCCGACCGGACGGCGCAGCGCCGCCTCGTCGATGACCGCCCAGAGCCGCGGGCTGCCGCCCTCGGTGAGGAGCTTCTGACGGCGCATGCGCAGGCTGACCCGGCGCTCGACCTCCTCCTCGCTGATCACCGGCCGACTCTGGCCGAAAACCGCCCGTGCGTACTCCTCGGACTGCAGCAGGCCGGGGACGAACTGGACTTCGTAGGTACGGATCAGGGCAGCGGCCTCCTCGAGGCCGACGTAGGTCTGGAACCAACCCGGCAGGACGTCGTTGAAGCTGTGCCACCAGCCCGACTTGTTGGCCTCACGGACCAGGCCGAGCAGCGCCTCGCGTTCGAGGCCGTCGTCCACGCCGTAGAGGCTGAGCAGGTCGGCGACGTCACGTTCCTTGAAGCTGACCCGGCCGAGTTCCATGCGGCTGATCTTGGACTCGGAAGCCCGGATCGCGTAGCCCGCGTCCTCGCGGGTGATGCCGCGCGTCTCGCGGAGCCGGCGCAGCTGGGAGCCGAGGAGGATCCGGCGGACCATCGAGCCGCCGCCCGGCTGAACTGTGGTCATGCGGTCCTAACCTCCACCTAGGGCAAACAGCGCACAGTCTGCCATCAGTTGAGCGCTCACGGTGCCGATACTGACGGATGTTCCTATCAGTTCTGCACTCCGCACACCAGGATGCACGTGCATCCGGCGCTTGCATATGCCATTTGAACGACTGCACGTGAATCGGCTCTTGCATCTGTAGTGAGCGCAGAGCACGATGGTGCACGTGCACCTGCACATCCCTGGCAATCCCGCGGGCTCCGCGTCGACCCCACGCGCGATTCCGTGCACCGGCCCGGCAGCGCCCCCGCGCCTCCGGGCCCTCGTGCGCGCGCGCCTGGTCGAGAGGCGGCCGCGCGGCCTAGCGAGTCGGAGGTGACCGGCATGACCCCGGCGGGTCCAGCCGTGTCCGCCCCCTTATGGGAGGAGCTCTTCATGAGCACCGGAACGGCTTTGGCAGTCGACCCCCATGTGGTCACGTGTACGCTCACCCCTCGCTTCGAAGCCGTCAGAACCGCGCGCGACTTCGCCAGGACCGCCCTGCAGCGCTGGGACCTGGGCGAGCTCTTCGACGATGTCGCGCTGGTGGCCTCGGAGCTGGTGACCAACGCGTTGCGGCACGCGATCGGCGCGTGCCCGACCACGGTGGACGACCACGACTTTCCCACGCAGCCGACGCCCGAGGGCAGGCTGCCGATCCGAATAAGCCTCGTGCACCGCGCGCCCCAGGTCGTCTGCGCGGTGAGCGACCCCAGCAGCCTGGGCCCGGTGGCCCGGGAGGCCGACTTCGTGGCCGAGTCCGGCCGCGGACTGCACCTGGTCGACTCCTTCAGCCGCTCCTGGGGCTGGCACCCGCTGGGTGGCGGCAAGGTCGTCTGGGCGCTGTTCGAGGCGGAGGAGAGCCTGCGAGCGGCCCCCGCGGCCGAGTTCGGCGGACGGCACCGGCGCTCGGCCTGACTCCGCGTCCGCCGGC
Organism: Kitasatospora purpeofusca; assembly: GCF_034043715.1. Taxonomy (GTDB): domain Bacteria; phylum Actinomycetota; class Actinomycetes; order Streptomycetales; family Streptomycetaceae; genus Kitasatospora; species Kitasatospora purpeofusca_A. The sequence continues at coordinate 10,426 of NZ_JAXCLC010000057.1, forward strand.
AGCCGCGCCCGGAACACCACATCCCGGCCGGCGAGTTCCTCCGGCGACCGCTCAGCTCCACCCCGGCAACGGCGATCGGCGGCCCTCGGGCAGCGGGCACCGGCAGCCTCCCGGCGGTGGCGTCCCTCCGATCCGTGTCCCTCCGGTCCGCGTGCGGCGGCTCGGCAGACCGGAAGGCGGGCGGCCAAGGCGAAGGACGAACGGCCACGGACGGACGGCGAAGGACGGACGGCGAAGGACGAACGGCGAAGGGCGCCGGGCGCACGGCAGAGGCGCACGGCAGGCGACACGGAGGGCGAGCGCGGGGTCGGTGCGGGCCCGGCCACGACGGCCGGGCACTCCATCGACCCGGGACCCCCTGGGCCGGAAGGGCCCACGAAGAGAGACCGCAGAGGCAGACCGGGGCAGGCCGGCCGGGCAGGTGAACCGGTGCAGACGGGCCGGCGGAGACGGCCGGAAAAGACAAAGGCCGTCGTGGTGTCAGCACCCACGACGGCCCCCCGATGGTGAAGCCGGCGACCGCTCAGACCGCCAGGTGGTCGAACTCCCCGTCCTTGGCCCCCAGCAGCAGTGCGGCGATCTCGGCCCGCGTGTAGATCAGCGCCGGACCGTCCGGGAAGCGCGAGTTGCGCATCGCCACCTCGCCCCCCGGCAGGGCGGCGAATTCGACGCAGTTCCCCTGAGAGTTGCTGTGCAGGCTCTTCTGCCAGACCACGCCTTCGAGGTCCGCAGCGGCCATCCCGTTGTACGTGTCGTACGTGTCGTGCGAGTCGTGCATAGAAATCTCCCGAAGAGCTCCGGAGTGGGTCGTCCAGCTCGGCGCCCCGGCCCCGGCCGTACGACCGGGCCGGCCCCGTACCGGCCCGGCACAACGCCTCACTTGACGCGATGATAGCTCCAGTGCACGTGCATCAGCACGGGACATTGCAGGTGCACGGGCTTTTCGACACCGAACCGGAACTCTTCGCCAGGAGCCCTCCCGGCAGCATATAAGTGGACATAGCCGATCGAATCGGCAGGTAGTCGCTCACCGCCCGTAGGCGACTCCCCGCTGAATGTTGATCTTCCGACGCCGGGAGTCGCACCTCAGTGACGCTCCGTCAGGCCGGTCGTATGCTGTGAGACATGTCACGCGCCACCCGTGCAACGAAAGCCCCGTTCCGGCGCATCTGCACGGGTACCGGGACAACTGCCGCCCGGAGGCCGGTTATGTCCGGTTTTCGCAGCGGTGGTCCCACCCGGGACGGCAGCCGACTGCGGGCCGGGCGGGTCGATGTCCTACGATCTCCGCCATGAGCACCGCAGCCATCCCGGGCGCGCCACTGCCCGTCCGTACTCCAGGCTCCCGTGCGCGGGGGCGCCACCGCCGTCCCGAGCGCCCCGAGATCCCGACCGGTTCCCCGGCCATGCTGCTCGCCGTCCCCGCGGCCGCCGGACCGGAATCCCGGTCGGTGGTCGAGGAGCTGCTGTCGATCGTCCGCAGCGAGCAGAACGGCGTGCTGACCGCCGCCGGCTACCTGCCGACCGGCGGGACCGACGGCCAGCACACCGACGGCCGGCACACCGGCGGGACCGCGGCCGAGCGCACCGTCGCCGAACTCCTGACCGAGGCGGCCGAGGCCGGCCTGCCGACGCCCGTCGTGGTGCCACTGGTGCCCGGCCCGCACGGCTTCCTCCCCGAACTGCACGCCCTCGCCGCCGAGTACGGCGCCCAGGTCACCGACACCCTGGGCCCGCACCCGCTGCTCGCCGAGGCCGTCCACGTCCGCCTCTCCGAGGCCGGACTGGCCCGCGCCGACCGCGCCCGGCTGTTCGCCATCGCGACCGCCGCCGACGGCGTGGTGCTCACCACCGTCGGTGGGCAGCCCGCCGCCGACGCGGCCGGCATCACCGGCATGCTGCTGGCCGCCCGGCTCGCCGTCCCGGTCGTCGCCGCGGCGCTGGACATCCCCGGCTCGGTGGCCGAGGCCGTCGCGCACCTCAAGGAGATGGGTGCCCAGAACCCGGCCCTGGCCCCGCTGGTGATCGGCCCCGAGGCGGACGCCGAGCTGCTCGCCGCCGCCGCCGAGGAGTCCGGCTGCCCGTCGGCCGCGCCGCTGGGCGCGTACCCGGCGGTGGGTCAGCTGGTCGCCTCCACCTACCTGGCCGCGCTGCCGGCCGTCGACCCCGACCTCGGGGCCGACGAGGCGGACAACGCCGACGACGGCATCCGCGGCGCCGGACGGCACGCCGCCCAGTAGCGGACACCGCGTGGGCGGGCCCGGAACGGCGGCTCCGTTCCGGGCCCGCCGCGCGTCCGCCGCCGGCCCCCGGCCGCACCGCGGCGCCGTCACCGCCCCACCCGGGCGGTGGGCGCGGCCGCGTCCCTCAGTCTGAGCGTCGGCACCTGCACCGGCCGGGACTGGCCCGCCAGCGTCGGCACCGACACGGCCACCGCGTTCCACTGCGGCCGGTCGGTACCCTCCTCGCCCGCCCGGCGGACCTGGAGCACCTCGGTCGTTCCGGCCCGGCGCAGCAGGATGTTCCTGGGCGCCCCGGCCGCCGGGTCCAGCCAGAGTTCGTTGCCGCCGAACTCGCAGTCCAGCACCAGCACGTCGTCCGGTCTGCCGTCGGCCCCGGCGCGGAAGGCGATCCCGGCCCTGCGGTAGCCGGTGAAGCGGCTGCGGCTGAAGGTGACCGACTCCCCGGCGAGTTCGTGCCGGGCGGTGGAGACCGCGAAGTCGCTGCGCCCGGCGGCGTCGATCAGCAGGCCGTCGAAGTTGCTGCCCTGGTCCCGGCCGAGCGCGTGCAGCGCCACTCCCCCGCCCGCGTTGCCGTACAGCACGCTCGCGGTGTAGTCGAAGTCGTTGAGGTAGGCGCCGTGCTCGATGCCCCAGCCGCCGTTGTGGTAGGCGGCGAACTCGGTGACCACGTGGTGCCGCTGGGCGTTGAGCCAGACGAAGATGCCGTCCTGGAGGTTGTTGTGGGCCAGGCAGCGCTGGAAGGTCCAGACCCCCTCGCTGTTCTCCGGCCACTCGAAGCCGGAGGCGCCGGTGGCGCCCTGCACCCCGACGGCGACGCAGTCCAGGGCCTTGCCGCCGGTGCCCGCGCCGAGGTTGAAGCCGGTCAGCCGGTAGGCCCGGGGGGCGGGTTCGAGCAGGGTGCGGGAGGCGACGCAGGACTGGTAGACGATGTCGTCGGAGGGCTGCTGGGGGGTGCGGGTGTCCAGTGGCCCGTCCCACCAGTAGGCGTCCTCCCAGGTCTCGTGGCTGACGCAGCTGCGGAAGGTGATGCCGTGGCTGGCGTGCGGCACGAACGCGTGGCTGCCCGCGTCACGGACGACCACGCCCTCGACCACGGTGCCCCGGGCGGCGTCGCCGAGCCGGTGGAAGTGCAGCCCGTACCGGCCGAGCACCGGCGCGGTGACGGGCGCGGTGCCGTCCGGGCCCCGCCAGGTCTCCTTGGTGTCGGCGCGCGGCCCGACCCAGCGCAGCGCGGCGTGCCGGACGTCGGCCCGGCGGGTGCTGGTGAGGTGGACGTGGGCGCGGCCCGCGGCGCTGCCCTCGACCCGGACACTGCGGGTGAGGTTGAGCAGCTCGGCGCCGACGGTGACGCCCCCTCCGGCGGCGACCCTGGGGTGCGGGTACTTGAGCGGCGTCGTCAGGGTGACGGTGGCTCCGCTGACGGACCGCACGGTGACGAGGTCGTAGGCGGCGGCGAAGCCGTCCTGGTCGGGCGGGCCGGTCGGGGTGACGGCCAGTTCGTCGCCGGGGAGCCAGCCGGCGGGCGGGGCGGCCAGGGAGACCTCGGTGTCGCCGGCTCTGAGCTCCCGTTCGGCGCGGACCCAGGCGGTCTTGGCGGCGCCGTCCAGCCGCAGGTAGCCGGCGCCGGTGACCCAGAGGCCGACGTCGGTGTCGACGACTTTCATGCCGTCACCCTGGAAGCGCTTCTCGTCGACGGCGGGGAAGCGGAGGGTGTGCACCCGGTCGCCGTCGGGGGCGAGGGCCAGGGTGCCGCGGACCTCGACGTTGCCCGCGGCGGCGAGGGTGAGGGTGCGGTCGGCGGCGAAGGTGAGGCTGCCGCCCGGCTCGACCAGCAGGGAGCCGACCTCGGCGTCCGTGTCGAGCAGCACCTTGTCGGTGATCCGGACGGCGCTGCGCGGTCCGGGCGGGCCGCCGCCCCAGCCGGCCCGGTCGGACCAGCGGCGGCCGCCCTGGTCGACGGTGGGCGCGGGGGCGGGCTGCTCGGGCGGTCCGGTGCCCGGGGCGGCGGTGGCGTCCGGCGGGGCGGCGCCGTGGCCGCCGTCCCGGCCCATCGGGGCGGCCGCCCCCGGCGGGCCGGTGCCGACGACGGCGGCCGGGGTGACCAGCCGGGTCTCTCCGGTCAGCGAGCGGCGCAGGACCTCCTCGCCGCTGATCGCCGCGAAGGCGGTGCCGACGGCCAGCCAGCGCAGTAATCCGCGGCGGCTTACGGGAGTTCGCGGCGGTTCGGGCGGGATGTCCGCTCTGCGATGTTTTGCCCTGTGATGCGCTCCGCGTCGCCCGGCAGCCGGACGGGCGGCGTCCGGCTCCTCGTCGATGCCCATCGGTGCGTAGCCCTCCCCCCGGGCGGCTGCGTCGGCGCCGGCATGGTGCCGACGCTCTGAAGCATAGGCAGTTGTGTTGGCCATGACGGGCGTTGCCGGAAAACGGTCATTTCTGATCATGAAGGGCAGCGGTTCAGCATGGCGTTCGTAAACTGTGACGGTCATCACACATGTTTGCGGTTTGAAGCCGCCTCTGCTTAACGTGCTCCCCGTTCGTGGCCACACGGACCCAGCCCGTCCGCGACGCCGAGTCCTGCCGTCGGGCGTGCTGGCAGCGCAATACATCACGGCAGGAGCGGGGGAACCACAGGTAGTTCGCCCAGGACCGGTCCACGGACCGGCCCCGGGCTAGGGGTGAAGCCGCGTCCACAGCGCGGCCGGGCTACTCCGGCCCGAATCCGACAGCTCACCTCGCAGGCGTGGGAGAGGACCACGTCTTTCATGCTGCCCACCAACGGCACCCGTCTGTCCGGCCGCACCCGTCGCGCGATCGCCGCCCTCGGCGTCGCGGGCATCGGCCTCACCGTCCCCTGCCTCACCGCCGGCACCGCCTCGGCCGCCTCCGTCGCCACCTGGGACAAGGTCGCCCAGTGCGAGAGCACCGGCAACTGGAGCATCAACACCGGCAACGGCTTCTTCGGCGGCCTCCAGTTCACCAACTCCACCTGGGCAGCGTTCGGCGGCACCTCCTTCGCCGCCCGCGCCGACCTCGCCACCAAGGACCAGCAGATCGCGATCGCCGAGAAGGTGCTCGCCGTGCAGGGCCCCGGCGCCTGGCCGGTCTGCTCGGTCCAGGCCGGTCTGACCAAGGGCGGCACCCCGGCCGCCGTGGACACCTCGGCCACCGCCGCGCCGGCCGCCAAGACCCCGGCCCCGGCCCCGGCCCCGGCCGCCAAGCCGGCCGCCAAGCCCGCCGAGAAGCCCGCCGAGCGCCAGCCGGCCGCCAAGCCCGCCGCCCAGCCCGAGACCCAGGCCCCGGCCGCCTCCGACGCCGCCCCGCAGCGCACCGGCGCCCAGGACTGGCAGAAGTGGCACCGCCAGGCGGGCCAGGAGGCGTCCGCCGACTACACCGTGGTCGCCGGCGACTGGCTCTCCTCCATCGCCGACAAGAACAGCGTCCAGGGCGGCTGGGAGCGGCTCTACGAGCTCAACCGCGCCACCCTGGCCGAGGGCCCGCACAGCATCTACCCGGGCCAGCACCTGACCCTCGGCGACCGCGCCGAGGCGAAGGCCCCAGCCGCCGACAAGTCCGGCCAGGGCTTCGACTGGTTCAACCGCGCCAAGGAGGCGCAGAACGGCTCCGGGACCGCCGCCGAGCCCGCCACCGGGACCCCCGCGAAGGCCGAGACCCCGGCTCCCGCCCCGGCCGCCACCGGCAGCATGGCCGCCGCCGTCTCCTTCGCCCAGTCGAAGGTCGGCCAGGCCTACGTCTACGGCGGCACCGGCAACGGCGGCTGGGACTGCTCCGGCCTGACCCAGGCCGCGCTGCGCGCCGCGGGCGTCTCCGTCCCGCGCGTCGCCGCCGACCAGGCCGCCGCGTCCACGCACGTCTCGCTGGACTCGCTCAAGGCGGGCGACCTGCTGTTCTGGTCCAACAACGGCCAGGACTCGGGCGTCTACCACGTCGCGCTCTACGTCGGCGACGGCAAGTACGTCGAGGCCGCCAACCCGAGCTCGGGCGTGCGGGTCCAGACCGTCGCCAACTGGGCGCCGGACTTCGCCGGCCGGGTCTGATCCGGTAGCACCCCGGCCCCCGGGGGAGCCGTCGCTCCTCCCCCGGGGGCCTGCCCGGAACACCCGGGCACCGGAGCACGCGGGCACGTGGGCACCCGGGCACCCGGACAGTCATGGTCAAAGCACGCCCCGGCCGGGCATGCTGCTGCTCCGCACCCGAGGAGGAGCCACCATGGCCCAGGTCACCGTCTCGCTCGACGCCAATCTCGCGATCGACGCGATGATGCTGTCCGGCACCAAGAACCCCCAGGACGCCGTCGAACTGATCCTCCGCGACTACCTGGAGCGGGGCCGGCGCACCGGCACCCGCACCGGTGACGCCGCCGACGGCCACCGGGTCAGCCCGGACGGGCCCACCGTCCAGGAGGGCTGAGCACAACGCCGAGGGGCCCGGGAGCGGTTCGCTCCCGGGCCCCTCGTGGTGTCCTCAGCGCGCGCGGCCCCCGGTCGAGCCGCGCATCACCAGCTCCGGCTGGAACATGAACTCCCCGCGCTGGACGGCGTTCCCGCCGACCTCCTCCAGCAGGGCGTCCACGGCCGCGGTGGCCATCGCCTCCACCGGCTGGCGCACGGTGGTCAGCGGCGGCTCGGTGAAAGCTATCAGCGGCGAGTCGTCGAAACCGACCACCGAGACGTCCTGCGGCACCGCCAGGCCCCGCTGACGGACCGCCCGGATCGCGCCGAGCGCCATCATGTCGCTGCCGCAGACGATCGCCGTGCAGCCCTTGTCCAGCAGGGCCCCCGCCGCCGCGTGCCCGCCCTCCACGCTGAACAGCGTGTGCCGGACGAGCTCCTCGGCCTCCTCCCGGGTGTGCCCGAGCACCTCCCGCAGGGCCGCCGTGAAGCCCTCGATCTTGCGCAGCACCGGAACGTACCGCCGCTGCCCGACGGCCAGCCCGATCCGCTCGTGGCCGAGTTCGGCCAGGTGCTGGACGGCCATCCACATCGCGGCCCGGTCGTCCGGGGAGATGAACGGCGCGTCGATCTTCTCGCTGTAGCCGTTGATCAGGACGAACGGCACCCCGCGCCCGGCCAGCCGGGCGTAGCGGTCGTGGTCGGCGGTGCTGTCGGCGTGCAGGCCCGAGACGAAGACGATGCCCGCCACGCCCCGGTCGACCAGCATCTCGACCAGTTCGTCCTCGGTGGAGCCGCCGGGGGTCTGGGTGCAGAGCACCGGCGTGTAGCCGTGCCGGCTCAGCGCCTGCTCGATCACCTGGGCCAGCGCCGGGAAGATCGGGTTGCTCAGTTCCGGGGTGATCAGTCCGATCAGCCCGGCACTGCGCTGGCGCAGCCGGGTCGGCCGCTCGTAGCCGAGCACGTCCAGCGCCGCCAGCACGGTCTGCCGGGTGGTGGCGGAGACGTTCGCCTTGCCGTTGAGCACGCGGGAGACGGTGGCCTCGCTGACCCCCGCCTGCGCCGCGATGTCTGAGAGTCGCGCCGTAGTCACGGTCCCAGAGCCTATTGCAACCACGTCAGACCGCCCACCAGTCGGTGCTGTCCGCCGCCAGCACCGCCTCGCCGTCGACGACCCGCGGGTCGGCGCCGGCGGAGGTCAGCAGCAGCCGGCCGGGCGCCGGTATCGCGATCGGGGCGTCGGTGGTGTTGACGGTGCAGACGAAGGAGCCGCGGCGGAACGCCAGGGTGCCCTCGGGGCTGTCCAGCCACTCGACCTCCCGGCCGGCGCCGAGGTCGGCGGTGGTCCGGCGGAGGGCCAACGCGGAGCGGTACAGCTCCAGGGTGGAGGTCGGGTCGCCGGTCTGCGCCTCGACGCTGAGCGCGGCCCACTCGGCGGGCTGCGGCAGCCAGGACGGGCCGCCGGCGGCCGGGCCGAAGCCGTACGGGGCCTCGGTGCCGGACCACGGGATCGGGACCCGGCAGCCGTCGCGGAAGCCGTCCTGGCCGGCCTGGCGGAAGAACGAGGGGTCCTGGCGGACCTCGTCGGGCAGGTCGGTGACGTCCGGCAGGCCGAGCTCCTCGCCCTGGTAGACGTAGGCGGAGCCGGGCAGGGCGAGCATCAGCAGGGTCGCGGCGCGGGCCCGGCGCAGGCCGAGCGCGCGGTCGCCGGGGGTGCGGATCTGGGTGCCGAGGCCGGGCGGGTTGGCGAACCGGGTGGCGTGCCGGGTGACGTCGTGGTTGGACAGCACCCAGGTGGTGGGGGCGTCGACCGGGCGCATCGAGTCGAGCGAGAGGTCGATCACGCCGCGCAGCTCGACGGCGTCCCAGGAGGTGCCCAGGTACTGGAAGTTGAACGCCTGGTGCAGCTCGTCGGGGCGGACGTAGTTGGCGGTGCGCTCGACGGTCGGGGTCCAGGCCTCGGCGACGCCGATCCGCTGTCCCGGGTACTCGTCGAGGATCTTGCGCCAGCTGCGGTAGATCTCGTGCACGCCGTCCTGGTCGAAGAACGGCATGACGTCGTTGCCGAGCAGCTTGAGCTGGTCGCCGCCGCCGAGGTCGGGCAGGCCGGGGGCCTTGACCAGGCCGTGGGCGACGTCGATCCGGAAGCCGTCGACGCCCATGTCCAGCCAGAACCGCAGGATGGAGCGGAACTCGTCGGCGACGGCCGGGCTGTCCCAGTTGAAGTCGGGCTGCTCGGGGGCGAACAGGTGCAGGTACCAGTCGCCGGGGGTGCCGTCCGGGTTCCGCGAGCGGGTCCAGGCCGGGCCGCCGAAGATGGACTCCCAGTCGTTGGGCGGCAGTTCGCCGTTCTCGCCCTTGCCGGGACGGAAGTGGTAGCGCTCGCGCAGCGGGGACTCGGGACCCTCGCGCAGGGCGCGCTGGAACCACTCGTGCTGGTCGGAGGAGTGGTTGGGGACGAGGTCCACGATGATCCGCAGGCCCAGCGCGTGGGCGTCGCGGATCAGCGCGTCCGCGTCCAGCAGGCTGCCGAACATCGGGTCCACCGCCCGGTAGTCGGCCACGTCGTAGCCGGCGTCGGCCTGCGGGGAGGCGTAGAACGGCGAGAGCCAGACGGCGTCCACGCCGAGGTCGCGCAGGTAGGGCAGGCGGCTGCGGATGCCGGGCAGGTCGCCCATGCCGTCGCCGTTGGAGTCGGCGAAACTGCGCGGGTACACCTGGTAGATGACCGCGTCCCGCCACCAGCCTCTGTCCGCGCCGGCACCGGCCTCGTGAGCGGTGGCGTCGACGGCGGGCCGGGAGGTGTCGGCCAGGTTCTGGGTCATGGACGGTATCCCTTGGGGTGGAGGGGGAGCAGTCAGGACGTGGGAGCGCCGGCGGTCAGGACTTCGAGGCGCCGGCGGTCAGCCCGGTCACCAGGTGACGCTGCACCAGGTAGAAGAGGACCGAGGAGGGGATCGCGATCAGCACCGCGGTCGCGGCCATCAGGTTCCACTGGGCGTCGTGCTCGCTGACGAAGGTCTGCAGGCCGACGGCCAGCGTGTACTTGTCGGAGCTCAGCATGAAGGTGGAGGCGAAGGCGACCTCGGCCCAGGCGGTGAGGAAGGAGTAGAAGGCGGCGACCGCCAGGCCCGGACGGGCGAGCGGCAGTACCAGCCGCCAGAAGGTGCCGAACGGGGAGAGCCCGTCGACCCGGCCGGCCTCGTCGATCTCCACCGGGATGGTGTCGAAGTAGCCCTTCAGCAGCCAGCCGCAGTACGGCACGGTGGTGGTCGAGTAGACCAGGATCAGGCCGAGGTAGCTGTCCAGCAGGCCGAGCCGGGAGAGGATCGTGTACATCGGCACGATCAGCACCGCGATCGGGAACATCTGGGTGACCAGCAGCGACCACATCAGCGGCTTGTGGCCGGGGAAGCGCATCCGGGAGACGGCGTAGCCGGTGGAGGCGGCGATCATCACGCCGAACACGGTGGTGACGCCGGAGACCAGGAAGGCGTTGCCGAACCAGCTCATGAAGTCGGTGTCGAACAGTACCGTGCGGTAGTTCGAGAAGGTGATCTTGTCGAGGATCGCGCCGGGGTGCAGGTAGTCGGTCTTGTCCGGGCCGAGCGAGACGTAGAGGATCCACGCCACCGGGAACAGGGCGACCAGGCTGGCCAGGATCAGCGCGCCGTGCATCAGGGCCTTGGCGAGCGGGCCGCTCTCGCCCCGGCCCCGGACCTTGGCGGGCCGGGCGGCGGGGGCCGCGGTGCGGGCTGCGGCGCGGGGGGTGGGTCGGTCGGTGGTGGTGCTCATCGGGGTGCCTCCTTCGTGGTCGTGCGGTTCGCCGGGTCAGCCGTTCGCGCGCTCGTTGCGGGCGAGCCAGCGACGGTAGAAGCCGGTGAAGACGATCAGGATGGAGAGCAGGATCACGCCGTAGGCGGCGGACTGCGCGTAGTCCCGGGGCTGCTGGCCGAAGCCGAGCCGGTAGGCCCAGGTGACCAGCAGTTGGGCGTCCGGCGCGCCGTTGGCGCCGAACAGCAGGAAGATGACGGCGAACTGGTTGAACGTCCAGATCACGCCGAGCAGCACGACGGTCGAGGAGACGGTGCGCAGCCCGGGCAGGGTGACGTGGCGGAACCGCTGCCAGGCGGTGGCGCCGTCCATCTCGGCGGCTTCGTACAGCTCGGCCGGGATCGACTGGAGGCCGCCGAGCAGCGAGATCATCATGAACGGCACGCCGACCCAGGTGTTGACGAGGACGGCGGCGGCCTTCTGGGCGAGCGGGTCGTCCAGCCAGCCGGGCTCGGGCAGGTGCAGCGCGGACAGCAGGCCGTTGACGGCGCCGCCGTCGGCGAGCATCAGCCGCCAGGAGAAGACGGTGACGAAGGTCGGCACGGCCCAGGGCAGGATGAGCAGCATCCGGTAGACGGCGCGGCCGCGGAGCTTCTGGTTGAGCAGCAGGGCGAGGCCGAGGCCGATGGTGTAGTGCAGGCCGACGCACAGGGCGGTCCAGGCGATGGTCCAGACGAAGTGCGACCAGAAGCGGTCGTAGGAGCCGGGGCCCCAGAGGATGTCGGCGTAGTTGTCGAGGCCGACGAAGTGGTAGCTCGCCGGGATCTCGTTGACGCCGATCTTCCTGGCCATGTTGAGGCTGTTGGCGTCGGTGAGGGTGAGCCAGAGCCCCTCGGCGAGCGGGTAGAGCACCAGGACGCCGAGGACGAGCACGACCGGTGCGATCATCGCGTAGGCGTACCAGTGCTTGGCGTACGAGCGCTTGAGGCGCTCCATCAGGCCCGGACGCGGATCGCGCTGCCGGCTGCCTCGGCCGGTGGCGCCCTGCACGGCGACTGACATTGTTCGACACCTTCTCGGGGAGGTCCGCCGCCTCGCTTCGGCGACTGCTGCTACGGGTCCGGCCGCCCGGTCCGCCGGGGGTCGGCGGGCCGGACGGCCGGGGTGCGTCCTCGAATCCCCGCCGTCGCACGGCGGGCGGGGGCTCGAGGACGGACCCTCGGGTCTGTCGTGAGGCAGGCCCTGTGGGGGGACTACTTGGCGAAGCCCGGGAGGAGCTTGGCGTAGTCGGTCGCGACGGTGTTCAGACCGTCCTGGGTGGAGGTGCCCTGGACGACCTTGCCGAGGTTGGTGCCCAGCGAGGCGAACAGCGAGCTGTACTCGGGCAGTTCGGGGCGCGGCTTGGCGCTCGACAGCACCGACTGGAAGCCGGCGATACCGGGGTCGGCCTTGACCTCGGGGGTGAAGGCGTCGTCGCGGGTCGGCAGGGTGGAGTTCTTCTGCGCGATGAACGCCTGGCTCTCGGCCGAGGTCATGAAGGCGGCGAACTTCTCGGCGGCGGCCTTGTGGGCCTGGTCGGCACCGGCGTAGACGGAGATGTTGTGGCCGCCGGTCGGGGCGCCGCCCTTGCCGGCCGAGCCGCCGGGGACGGGGGCGATGCCGAGGTTGGTCCGGTCCGCGAAGGCCGAGCCCTTGTAGATGTTGGTGATCTCCCAGGGGCCCTGGACGATCGCCGCGACCTTGCCGCTGTTGAAGGCGTCCATCATGTGCGCGTAGGCGTCGGTGGTGACGTCGGCCTTGGCGGTGCCGGGCGCGGTGAACAGCGACTTGTAGGTCTCGATCGCCTTGACGGCCTCGGGGCCGGCGACGGTGATCTTCTTGCCCTTGGCGTCGACGGTGTCGGTGCCCTCGCCGAACAGGAACGGCATCGCGTAGTAGCCGTCGGCGGCCTTCAGCCAGAAGCCGTCCACGCCGGCCTTGTCCTTGACCGTGGCGGCGGCGGTCTTCAGCTCGTCCCAGGTGGTGGGGGCGGCGGTGATGCCGGCCTTGGCGAAGATCTCCTTGTTGTACAGGAGGCCGAGGGTGTCGGTGACCAGCGGCACGCCGTAGAGCTTGCCCTGGTAGCTCGCCTGCTGGATCAGGCTGGGCTGGAACTTGGCGGAGTCGGCGGCGGCCGGGGTGCCGTCCAGCGGCTCCAGGTAGCCGGCCTTGGCGAAGGCGGCGGTCCAGCCGACCTCGGAACGGAACGCGTCGGGCGCGCCCTTGGCCCCCATGGCGGTCTGGAGCTTGTTCTGCGCCTGGTCGAACGGCACGTTGACGAAGTCGACCTTGACGTTCGGGTTGGCCGCCTCGAACTTCTTGACGAGCTCCTGGTAGTTCGGCGCCTCGTTGGTGGCGTTCGAAGTGTCCCAGTAGGTGAGGGTGACCGGCCCGTCGGCCTTGCCGTCCGAGCTGGAGCCGCTGCTGCCACAGGCAGCCATCGAGACCGCGAGGGCCACAACGAGGGCAGAGGCCGCGATGCCACGCCGCATGAGAACTCCTTGGAGGGTGGGGGTGCCCGAAATAGTGGGAGACAGGCGCATAATGGCTGCCTTGCCTCGCGCCGACCGCACCGTTGCTGCCGCCGGGCTCGGGAAGGAAGTTAACAGCGGGGCAACAGTCGCGGAAAGCCCTTGCAGCAAGTTTCTGCAAGAAACAGCGATCGTTACACCCACGTGTCCTTCACGTTGCCGCACGGTAGTTGACAGCCGGGGAGATTGTGGCGTTCTGCCCGGTTCGCCCCGGTCGACGACTGCCGCCGGGGCCACCCTCCGTGGTGAAAGGTTCTTGCAGCGCCCCCGTCAACCGGTGGTGCCGAGCCGGAACACCGTGGTCGAACGGAACTCCTCCCCCGGCCGCAGCACGGTGCTCGGGAAGTCCGGGTGGTGCGGGGAGTCCGGGAAGTGCTGGGTCTCCAGCGCGACCCCGGAGAACGGCCCGTACGGCACCCCGCTCGCGCCGCTGACCGCGCCGCGGAAGCCGTTGGCCGTGTAGACCTGGATCCCCGGCTCGGTGGTCAGCACCTCCAGGGTCCGCCCGCTGACCGGGTCCTCCAGCCGCGCGGCCCTGGCCGGGGCGCCGTCCGCCGGGCGGGGGCGCAGCACCCAGTTGTGGTCGTAGCCGCCGGGGCCGGTCAGCTGCGGGTGCCCGTCGTGCAGGGACTTGCCGATCGGCCGGGCGGAGGTGAAGTCGAACGGCGTGCCGGCCACCGGCTCGATCCGCCCGGAGGGGATCTGCCGCTCGTCGGTGGGGGTCCAGCCGTCGGCGTCCAGGGTGAGCAGATGGCCGAGGACGTCCCCGGAGCCCTCGCCGCCCAGGTTGAAGTAGGCGTGGTTGGTGAGGTTGACCACGGTCGGCGCGGCGGTCACCGCGTGGTAGCGGATCGCCAGCTCGCCGGAGGCGTCGAGGGTGTAGTCGACCGTGACGTCCAGCGCGCCCGGGAAGCCCTGGTCGCCGTCCGGGCTGTGCAGCCGCAGCCGGACGCCGTCGGGCAGTTCCTCGGCGGCCCACATCCGGTTGGCGAAGCCGTCCGGACCGCCGTGCAGGGTGACCCCGCCGCCGGTCGGGGCGAGCGGGTGCTCCTCACCGTCGAGGGCGACCCGGCTGTCGGCGATCCGGTTGGCGTACCGGCCGACCACGGTGCCGTAGTGCCGGGCCGGGCCGAGGATGTCGGCGATCCGGTCGCTGGAGAGCAGCACCTGGCCGGGGCGGCCGTCCCGGTCGGGGCCGACCAGGGTGTGCAGGGTGGCGCCGAGGGTGAGCACGCTCGCCTCGTACGGGCCGGCCCGCAGCGTCCACCGCTCGATCGCGGAGCCCGCGCCCGAGGGGTCCAGGGGCTCGCGCCGCACGCTGGTGGTCCGCGACCCGTTCGCCGGGGGCGTCGCCATGACCTGCTCCTCACTGGCGGGCCACGGGGTGCGTGCCCACCCATGACCGGGATACCGCCCGGACCCCGTACGGGCCCGGGTCGGCGTCAAGCCTAGTCAGCCGCGGGGGTGGCAGGGCGCTCATCGGGTCCGCGCGCGCCGCCCGGGCGTGAACGGGTCGCGCACACCCGGGCGCACCCGGTCGGAACCAGTCGGAACCGGTCGCCGCCCGGCCGGGAACCGTCAGAAGCGGTCCGGCCGGTCCGACCGGTCCAGCCGGTCCGGCCGCTCGGGAAGCTCCGGACCCACCCGGAGCTCAGGAAGCGCCGGCGGCTCCACCGGGTCCGAGCCGTCGCGCGGCTCCGGTGCCCGGGGCTCGACCGCCCGCTGCTCCGGCACCAGCCCGAGGGCGGCGGCCAGACCGTCGGGCCCGCTGCCCGCCTTGCGGTAGACCGCGGCCAGCCGCCGGTTGACGAGGCTAAGCGGTAGCGAGAGCTGCTCGGCGATCCGCTGCGGCGGCGCACCCCGGACGGCCAGCTCGGCGACGTCCCACTCGAGCTGGCTGAGCGTCTCCCGCACGTCCCCCAACCGGTTCGGCCGCAGGCCGTAGTTGGCCAGCTCGCGCCGGGCCCGGTCGACCAGCCCGTCCGCGGCGCAGTGCTGGGCCAGCTCGATGCCCTGGTACAGGTACTCCTGGGCGTCCTCCAGCCGGCCGACCCGGCGCAGCGCGGCCCCGAGGTCGACCAGCGCCACAGCGTGCTCGTAGCCGGCCGGCGACTGGCCGAGGTGGGACACCGCCCGCTCCAGCAGCTCGACCGCCTGCTGGCCGTCCTCGATCTGGGCGTGGAGCCGCAGCGCCGTCCCGATCGCCGAGGCGGTGCCGAACCGCTCCGCGTCGGCGACCGAGCGGCGGGCGTAGTCGCGGGCCCGCTCCGGCTCGTCCCCCGCGAGCGCGACGGCCAGGTGCGCGGCCCAGGGCGCCCAGACGGTGTTGTGCCAGCCCCGGGTGTCCAGCTGCGCACCGGCCTCGGTGAGCGCGGCGGCCGCACCGGCGGGCCGGTCGACGGAGAGCAGCAGCTTGCCGTACAGCGAGGCGGCGTCCGGCAGCACCATCGCGGTGGCGTGGTACGGCGGGTGGAAGCCGAACTCGATCGCGAGGTCCCAGGCCTCCCGGCTGCGGCCGCGGGCGATCAGGGTGTCGATCAGCACCCCGACCGCGTCCCAGGCCAGCGGCAGCTTGGAGCCGATCCGCTCGGAGAGCCGCAGCGCGCGGCGCAGGAAGTCCTCCGCCTCGGCGAGCAGACCGCGCCGGAACCGGGCCAGGCCCATCAGGAAGTAGGCGAAGCCCCGGTGGGCGCCGGACCAGCCCGCCACCTCGAACTGGACGATGGCGTCCGAGAACAGCCGCTCGGCCTGGGCGATCCGGTCGTTGTAGGTGTAGGCGAGGCCGAGCGTGGCGGGCAGCTCGAAGCCCCAGATGTTGTCGGTCCAGCCGAGCCCCTTGGGCAGCCGCCCGTTGTCGAGCACGTCGTCCGCGTGCCGCAGCACCTCGGCCGAGGGCGCGCCGCGCAGGGTGAGGTCCCAGGCCCGCAGCGCCAGCACGGCCCGGTCGGCGGCCTCGCGTCCGGTGAGGCTGTCGCACAGGGCGCCCAGCCGGGCGGAGCGGGCCGGCCCGTCCTCCTCGGACTTGCGGAAGGCGTGCCACATGAACGACGCGGCCTCCAGCCGCATCCGGCCCGCCGGGTCCCCGAAGGTCTGCTCGGCCTCCTGCTGGCAGACCAGGGCGGCCTGGCGCAGCTCGCCGCTGTGCGCGAGCACCTCGGAGAGCCGGAAGGTGGCGTCCACCCGGAGCGCGGGGCGCAGCGGTCCCTCCTCCGGGTCGAGCGCGAGCTTCAGCTGGTTGACGGTGGCGACCGGGTCGGTCAGCAGGGCCGAGCAGCCCAGCTCGTAGAGCACCTCGGCGCGGTCCTGGTCGTCCGGCGGTTCGGCGAGCGCCCGGTGCAGACAGCGCTGGGCGGCCTCGGGCGCGCCGATCAGCAGGTGTTCGGAGGCGGCCCGGCGGAGTTTGCGCACGGTGCGGTCGTCGCCCTCGCCCGCGAAGGTCTCCACCAGGTGGCGGGAGGCGGCGAGCAGGCCGAGCCCGGCGTTCTCGATCTCGGCGGCGGCCACGCCGTGCATCCCGGTCCGGGTGGCCTCGGGCATGGTGTTGTAGATCGAGCTGGCGATCAGCGGGTGGACGAATTCGAGGTTGCCGTTCGGCGTGACGGTCAGGACGCGCTGCTTGCGCAGTTCCTTGACGGACTCGCGGGCGCCCTCGGTGGACTGGGCGGAGATCCGGGTGGCGAGGTCGGGCCGGATGTCGGTGCCGAGCATCGCGGCGGCCCAGGCGAACCGCAGGGTGGCGGCGCCGAGCCGGTCCAGCCAGGACTTGAGGGTCATCCCGGTGGCGTCGACGGCGAGTTCGCGGAGCTGGAGCGAGTTCTCCTCGACCGGCTCCAGTTCCTGGTCGCGGACCTGGTCGAGCAGGGCGACGGCCTCGAACGGATTGCCGTTGACGACGTTCCAGAACTCGTAGCAGAAGGCGTCCTCGGCCCGGTCGCCCAGCTCGGCGCGGATGATGTCGGTGACGGCGACCAGGGAGAGCCGGCTCAGCTCGTGCCGACGGGTGGCCAGCGAGGCGAGGGCGCGGTGGTGGTCCTGGGACTCCTGCTGCCAGTTGGCGGTGTCGTCGCGGTAGGCGAACACCAGCAGCACCGGCAGTTCGCGCGCCCGGACGGCGAACTGCGCCAGCCAGCCGAGGGACTCGAGGTCGGCCCAGTGCAGGTCGTCGACGAGCATCACCAGCGGGGCGCGGCGCGGGGCGAGCTGGGTGAGGACGAAGTCCAGGCCGTCCCGGACGCCCTGCGGGTCGAGGCGGCGGGCGCCCTTCTTGGGCTGCTTGAGGCCCATGGCCGGCCCGACGACCTCTTCCCAGGTGCCCATCACCTGGCGGAACTCGCCGGGGTCGAGGCTGCCCAGCACCGGCTGGAGCAGTTGGCGCAGCACGTGGTACGGCTCGTTGAACTGGCGCTCGCCGCCGCGGGCGAACAGCACGGTGGCGTTGGGGCGCAGCTTGGCGATCCGGCGGACCTCGTGCAGCAGGCTGGTCTTGCCGATGCCGGGCCGGCCGGAGAAGGTGAGGAGTTCGCCGATCTCGGTGCCACCGGCCGCGAAGTCGCGGCAGAGTTTGTCCACCGCCGCCTCGGCGGAGCGGAGTTCGGCGTCACGGTCACGCAACCTGACCCGGCTGAGGGCGCCTTCGGCCTCCTGCGCGCCGGTCGTCGCCTCCGCTCGGAATTCGCTGTCCCGCTCGGTCACCGTCGCGCCTCCGCCTCGCCGTTCCCTGCTCGTGGAGCCGAGAGTAGCGCCGCCGGGGGTGTGGTGGAGCGCATTCACGCAGGCGGGGGCGGAGATCGAGGGTTCGGCAAGCTTGCCGAGGGCAATTGCCCTATATCCCTAACGTCGGATCATTGCATCGGATACTCTACGGCCCGCAGGCCGAGTTGATCATGTCGTGCCCATCCGTCACCACCCGGCCGCGCAACCCCAACTCCCCCACCAACAGCAGCAGTACCTTAAGCGCCCCCACCCTCCGCAGCTCCGGGAGTCCGATGTCTGACGACACCTCACTTCAGATTCCGTTCCCACACCGTCGCAGTGCCCACGGACCGTACGCCGCCGAACTGCACCGCGCCTGGCTCACCCGCCACCCCCTGCTGGCCGACCCGACCCACCCGTCCTACGCGCACTGGGAGGTCGTCGACCTCGCCGCCCTCGGCTACCCCGACGCCGGGCCGGACGAACTGGCCCTGGCCGCGGACCTCATGGGCTTCTACTTCCTCTTCGACGACCAGTTCGACGGCCCGCTCGGCCGCCGCCCCACCGAGGTCGCCCCCATCTGCGACCGGCTGGTGGCCGTCCTGCACGGCGCCCGGCCCGACCGGAACTCCCCCGTGGAGACCGCGTTCGCCGACCTCTGGGAGCGCAGCGTCCAGGGCATGCCGGCCCGCTGGCAGGCGCGCGCCGCGTACAACTGGGAGTACTACCTGGCCAGCCACCCCGCGGAGGCGGCCGGCCGGATAAGCCCGCGCCCGCCCGACCGGGCCGGCTACCAGGTGCTGCGGCGCGGCACCGCCGCGATGGAGACCATCTTCGACATGGTCGAGCGACTCGGCCACTTCGAGGTCCCGCCGGCCGTCCTGCACCATCCGGTGCTGCGTCAGATCCGCCAACTCGCCGCCGACATCCCCTCGCTCACCAACGACGTCCGGTCGTTCCCGCTGGAGGCGCCGCGCGGCGACGTCAACAACCTGGTGATGATCGTCCAGCGGGAGCGGGACTGCTCGGCCGAGTCGGCCTGCGCGGTGGTGATGGCCGAGGCCCAGCTGATGGCCGAGCGCTGCCGCGAGCTGTACGAGCGGCTCCCCGACGTGCACCGGGAGCTGGGGCTGGCCCGGGTCGAGCGGATCGTCGCCCAGCGCTACGCCGAAGGCCTGGTCACCTGGCTGGCCGGCTACCTGAGCTGGGAGCGCCGCACGGGGCGCTACCAGGAGGCCTGACAGTAAGTCGCTCGCTCGCCTCCGGGGCGCTCTCGTCCGGCGCCGACGGTCGGCGCTCCGATGCCCCTTCGTTCCTCAGGGGCCTCCTCGCTTCTCCCTTTCGGCACCGGCGCGCCCCTTCGGCTCGGAGCGGGAGCTCGCTCGCTTTCGGGGCACCTCGGAGCGGGAGCTCGCTCGCCTCCGGGCGCCTCGGGGCGGCCCCACTCGCAGGGGCCGGGGCCGAAGTGCGGCGGCCGGAATGCGCCACCCTCCGTGGACGAGCGCCGTACGGACCGTAGCCGAACCGGCCGCCCGCCGGTTAGGGTGCTGACCGGCGGGCGCCCCCGGAGCGGGGCGTGCCCGACCCGCGTGTGTGTCCGTACCCTCCGCCGGGCCGCCCTGCACGGCCCGGCGCACCGCCCGGCCCACGCGCCGGTGCGGCGCCCCGACAGCGCGAGGAGGCACCAGAGCATGCCGGTCTACCAGCCCCCCGGACAGCCCGGATCCATCGTCGAGTACCGCCCCCGCTACGAGCACTGGATCGGCGGCCGATGGACGCCACCGGTCCTCGGCCAGTACTTCGAGAACCCCAGCCCGGTCACCGGCGAGGTGTTCACGGAGGTCGCCCGCGGCACCGCCGAGGACATCGAGGCCGCCCTCGACGCCGCCCACGCCGCCGCCCCGGCCTGGGGCCGCACCCCGCCCGCCGAACGCGCCCAGGTCCTGCTGCGGATCGCCGACCGGATCGAGCAGAACCTCGAACGGCTCGCCGTCGCGGAGAGCTGGGAGAACGGCAAGCCGGTCCGCGAGACCCTGGGCGCCGACCTGCCGCTCGCGGTCGACCACCTGCGCTACTTCGCCGGCGCGCTGCGCGCCCAGGAGGGCGGCCTCTCCCAGCTGGACGAGGACACGGTGGCGTACCACTTCCACGAGCCGCTGGGCGTGGTCGGCCAGATCATCCCTTGGAACTTCCCGATCCTGATGGCGGTCTGGAAGCTCGCCCCGGCCCTCGCGGCGGGCAACGCGGTCGTACTGAAGCCCGCCGAGCAGACCCCGGCCTCCGTCCTGCTGCTGGTCGAACTGACCGCCGACCTGCTGCCGCCGGGCGTGCTCAACGTGGTCAACGGCTACGGCCTGGAGGCCGGCCGCCCGCTGGCCTCCAGCGACCGGATCCGGAAGATCGCCTTCACCGGCGAGACCACCACCGGCCGGCTGATCTCCCAGTACGCGAGCGGCAACCTCATCCCGGTCTCGCTGGAGCTGGGCGGCAAGAGCCCCAACCTGTTCTTCGCCGACGTCGCAGCCGAACGGGACGCCTTCTACGACAAGACGGTCGAGGGCTTCGCGATGTTCGCCCTCAACCAGGGCGAGGTCTGCACCTGTCCGAGCCGGGCGCTGATCGAGTCCTCGATCTACGACCGGCTGCTCGCGGACGGCCTGGAGCGGGTCCGTTCGATGCGCCAGGGCAACCCCCTCGACACCGCGACCCAGGTCGGCGCGCAGGCCAGCGCGGAGCAGCTGCGCAAGATCCTCTCCTATATCGAGATCGGCCAGGCCGAGGGCGCCAAGGTGCTGGCCGGCGGCGAGCGGGCCGACCTCGGGGGCGCGCTGGCCGGCGGCTACTACGTGGCGCCGACCGTCTTCGAGGGCGTCAACGGGATGCGGATCTTCCAGGAGGAGATCTTCGGCCCCGTCGTCGCGGTCACCCGCTTCGAGGACTTCGACGACGCGATAGCGCTCGCCAACGACACCCTGTACGGCCTCGGCGCCGGCGTCTGGACCCGCAACGGCACCACCGCCTACCGGGCGGGCCGCGCCATCCAGGCGGGCCGGGTCTGGACCAACTGCTTCCATGCCTACCCGGCCCACGCGGCCTTCGGCGGCTACAAGAACTCGGGCATCGGCCGGGAGGGCCACAAGGCCGTCCTGGAGCACTACCAGCAGACCAAGAACCTCCTGGTCAGCTACTCCCCGCAGGCCCTGGGCCTGTTCTGACCGACCGGCCCGCACCACCCACGGGCCGGAACGCCGACGGGCCCGCACTGCCGACGGGCCCGGAACGCGGAGTGGGAAGTGGGTCCGGCCGACTTCCCACTCCGTATGCCACTCCCCGTGGCCCGGTCTCGGGGACCCCTGAGGGTAAATCACCCGTATCGGGATGTAAGCACATGAATCATTGGAAATCGCCGACGCGCCGCCGACATGCGCGGCGTGTCCCGTCCGACGCCCTAAACAGGAGTCCCACCGCTTCGACTCCTGGGAGACCGGATGGCCATCGCCACCGCCAAACTGACCGACCCGACCGTGCGCGCCGCCGTCGCCGCGATCAACGCGGGCGACCGGCAGGCTTTCGTCGACCTGCTGGCGCCCGACGCCACGATGTCCGACGACGGCTCCGACCGCGACCTCCAGGACTGGATCGACCGGGAGATCTTCACCGTGCGCGGCCACATGGAGGTCCGCTCCGAGTCCGACGGCGGCCGGACACTGGTCGCCGACTTCCGCAACGAGACCTGGGGCGAGATGCGCACCGCCTGGCGCTTCACCGTCGAGCACGGCCGGATCGGCCGTTTCGAGACCGGCCAGGCCTGACCCCGGAGCCCCGTCACCGGGGACGGCCGGGGCGGGTCAGGACACCCCGAGCGACTCCCGCACCGCCCGGACCAGCGCGCGGGAGCGGACGTCCCCGGTGACCCCGGGCTGCATGCCGTTGGTGACGTAGCCGAAGCCGATCCCGAGCCCGGGATCGGCGAAGCCCAGCGAACCGCCCCGGCCGGGGTGCCCGAAGCTGGCCGGCGAGGCCATCAGCGCGGTCGTGCTGTGCCGGAAGAAACCCAGCCCGAACGTCGAGTTGACGATCAGTACCCGGTCCGGGCCGCTCACCGCCAGCCCGACCGCGCGGGCCAGCACCTCCGGGCCGAGCAGCGGCGGCAGCGTCCCGCCGCCGCTGCCGTACCGGTCCGCCGCACCGATCAGCGCCGCGTAGAACCGCGCCACCGAGCGCGCGGTGCCGATCCCGCCCGCGCCGGGGATCTCGGCGGCCTGCACCGCCGGGTCGTTGAGGTCCACCCCGGGACGCACCGAGGCGAAGGCCCGCGCGGTCAGCGAGGACGGGTCCTGGTAGGCGTCCCGGACCGACTGCTTGGGCCGCAGCCGCAGGCCGCTCGGCCCGGTCCTGGCCGACGCCGGCGCGGGCAGGTCGACCAGCCGGCCGACCCGGGGCGCGGCGCCGGACGGCAGCCCGATCCACAGGTCCAGGCCGAGCGGCCGGGCGATCTCCTCGGCGAAGTACTGACCGACGGTCCGTCCGGCGACCCGGCGCACCACCTCGCCGACCAGCCAGCCGAATGTGTACGGGTGGTAGCCGTGCGCGGTCCCCGGCTCCCAGGCGGGCCGCTGGGAGGCCACCGCGGCGGCGGCCCGCTCCCAAGTCAGGACGTCCTCCAGCCGTAGCGGCACGTCCAGCGCGGGCACGCCCGCCTGGTGCGACAGCAGCCAGCGCACCGGCACCCCGCCCTTGCCGGCCGCCGCGAACTCCGGCCAGTAGGAGGCGACCGGGGCGTCGAGGTCCAGCTGCCCGCGCTCGGCGAGCAGCAGCGCGGTGGTCGCCGTCAGGCCCTTGGTGACCGACCGCAGCACCTGCGCGGTGTCGGCCGTCCACGGCACCGCCGGCGCGGGCCGGCCGCCGACCTCCGGCCGGGCGTCGCCGCCCCAGAGGTCGACCACCTTCCGGCCCCGGACGTACAGCGCGAACGCCGCGCCGAGTTCGCCGTGCTCCCGGAAGTTGCGGGCGAAGGCCGCCCGCACCGGCTCGAAGCCCTCGGCCGTCTCGCCCCAGATCTCCACCACCGCGCGCCTCCCTCGTCCCTCTTGTCTCGTTCGTGTGTCCGTGAATCGCCCGGAAACCCTAACCTGTCGGTCATGACCAACCCTGCCGAAGAGCTGCTGGACGTCGTCGACGAGCACGACCGGGTGATCGGGACCGCGACGCGCGGGGAGGTGTACCGGCGGGGGCTGCTGCACCGGTGCGTCTTCGTCCTGGTCCGCGACCCGGCCGGGCGGATCTTCGTGCACCGGCGCACCGACACCAAGCTGTTCGCCCCGGGTGCCCACGACATGTTCGTCGGCGGCGTGGTGGGCGCCGGCGAGACGTACGAGGAGGCCGCCGTCCGGGAGGCCGAGGAGGAACTGGGCGTGACCGGGATCGTCCCGCGCCCGCTGTTCCGCTTCGTCTTCCGGGGCGACGGCCTCTCCTGGTGGTCCGATGTGCACGAGGCCGAGTGGGACGGCCCGGTGGACCCGCAGGAGTCCGAGGTGGCCTGGCACACCTGGCTCACCCCGGCGGAGCTGGCCGAACGGCTGGCCCGCGACGAGTTCGTCCCGGACGGCCGTGAGGCGTACCGCCGCTACCTGGAGCACCACCGGTCCTGACCGGGCCCGACCCGGGCCGATAGGGTGGCGCGCATGGCATCCCGCACGCCGTCGGCCCCCTTCTCCGCGCCCGCGCACGGCGACCGTCCGGAGCGCACCGGGCGGCCCGCGCGGACAGGACCGCCGGATGCGGCGGACGAGACGGGCTCGACGGGCGCGACCGACGAGGCGGGCGCGGCAGGCAGGACGGGCAGGACGGGCAAAGCGGACGAGACGGGCAAGGCCGGGCGGCCGCGCCGGCGGTTGAGCGTCGACGAGCGGCGCGAGCAGCTGATCGCCGTCGCCCTGGAGCTGTTCAGCCACCGCCCGCCCGAGGAGGTGTCGATCGACGACATCGCCGCCGCCGCGGGCGCCTCCCGCCCGCTGGTCTACCACTACTTCCCGGGCAAGCAGGCGATCTACGAGGAGTCGCTGCGGCGGGCCGGCCGGGAGCTGTCCGCCCGGTTCGAGGAGCCGGCCGACGGCCCGCTGTCCGAGCGGCTGTACCGGGTGATGGGCCGCTACCTGGACTTCGTGCAGAGCCACGGCCCCGGCTTCGCCGCACTGCTGCGCGGCGGCTCGGTGACCGCCAGCACCAACACCTCGGCGGTGATCGACGAGGTCCGGAAGGCCGCGCACGAGCAGATCCTCGGCCACCTGGCGCTCCCCTCACCCAGTCCGGGGCTGCGGCTGACCGTCCGGGCCTGGATCGCCAACGCCGAGATCACCTCGCTGGAGTGGCTGACCGACCGCTCGGTGCCGCTGGAGGAGCTGCAGCTGCACCTGGTGCAGGAGTTCGTCGCCTCGCTCGCCCTGACCGCCGCCCGGGAGCCCGCGCTGGCCGCCGAGCTGGCCGGCTTCTTCGCCGGGGAGCGGCCGGACGGCCCGACCGGGAAGCTGGTCCGCGACCTCGCTGGCCTGCTGGCCGTCCCCGGCCTGGCCGACACCCTCGCCGTCCTGGCCGTCCCGCCGGCCCCGGAGGAGCCCCGGGAGCGGGCCTGAGTACAGCCCGGAGCGCGGGCCGGAGCGCGGGCCTGTTTGCGGGCCGCACAACGGGCCGCCGGTTCTGCCGCGTCGGCGGCCTCTGATAGGAATGTGCACGGATCCGACGGCCCGCCGGGCACCCCTCGGGCCGGGATCCGGACCAGCGAACGCACAGCGAGCAGAGCGGGGGGCTCAACAGTTGACCCAGGACGGCCAGTTCAGCGCGGAGGCGACTCCCTTCGCGGCGGCGGAGCGGGTCTCCGCGACGCTCG
The DNA here is from genome assembly GCF_034043715.1 of Kitasatospora purpeofusca. GTDB lineage: Bacteria > Actinomycetota > Actinomycetes > Streptomycetales > Streptomycetaceae > Kitasatospora > Kitasatospora purpeofusca_A. The sequence goes on from NZ_JAXCLC010000057.1 coordinate 35,000, forward strand.
GCAGCCTCACCGACGCGCTCTTCGACACCCGCGCCTCGCGCCACCCCGCGGCCGTGCTGACGGCGCTGCGGTCCGTCGCGCACCCGGCCGCCGAGGCCCTGTTCCAGCTGCCGCTGGCGCCCAACGGCCCGGTGCACACCGCCGTCGGCCGGCTCGGCACCGTGGTCACCGCCGGCACCGCCCGCCCCGGCAGCGGCGCCGCGCTCGCCCCGCTGGCGATCGGCGGGCTGCTGGCCCGCTACGGCGCCGCCGGCCCGGTCCGAGGCACGGCCGGCGGCTCCCCGGAGGCCCTCACCGCCGGGCACTTCGGCCTCCCGGTGACCGGCGAGCCCGCCGACCCCAAGCTCCGCCCCGCGTTCGCCGCGCCGCTGGCCGCCCTCGCGGCCGGGCAGCAGACCCGGCAGCCGGTCGAGCTGCCGACCGGGGCGGGCGCCGAGGTCCGGCTGGTCGTCCCGCCCGGCTTCCACGCCCTCACCGCGCCCGGCGGCCCGCCCGGGGTCTCCGCCCGCACGGTGTCCACCGGCCCCGTGGACGGCATTCCGGCCGGCCGCGGGATCGCCCCCGCCACCGGCGCGGCCGCCGCCGAGCTGACGGCCCACCTGGCCGAGACCGCCGAGGAGCTGTTCGGCGGCACCGCCCCGGCCGACCGCCGCGAGTTCGCACTGATCGCCGCCGCCCTGGCCGACGTCGTCACCGCCTCCGGCGCCGTCTACGCGGGGGTCGCGGCCGTCCAGGCCGAGGGCAGGGCGGCCGACGCGACGCTGGTCGTCTCGCTGGCCCGCCACCCGCTGCCGATCACCGGCCTGGCCACCGAGCTCGCCACCGTGCGGCGGCACGCCGAGGTGTGGACGGTGCTGCTGCCCGCCGGGCCGGCGGCCGTGCTGGTCGAGGGCCGCAGTGTGCCCGTCCCGGGCCCGCTGGCCGCCGACGGGGTGCGCCGCTGGGCCGTCACCTCGGTGGTCGAGGCGTTCGTCCCGCTGCCGGACGGCGCCTCGGTGCTCTGCGTCCAGCTGACCACCGCGCAGCCGCAGGACTGGGAGCTGTACACGGACGTCTTCGCCGAGCTGTTGAAGTCCGTGCAGTTCGGCTGGGACGGCGTCCCCGCCTCTCCGGCCGCGCCGCTGCCCGCCGCCCCGCTGCCGGCCGCCACCGTGCTCCTCGTTCCGGCCCCCGAACCGGCGCCGGCCGCGTACCCGGCCCCCGTCGCGGCGCCGCCGATGCCCGCGACGGCCCCGCCGTCGCCTCCCGTCACCGACCTGCCGCCCGTCACCGACCTGCCCCGGGTTGCGGCCACCGCTGGACCCGGATCCGCCGCCGGACCCGGATCCACCGCCGAGGACGAGGCCGCCGAACTCCCGGTGCACCTGCGCGGCACCCCGGTCCGCGTCCCCCCGGCCGACTTCAACCCCTTCGCCCCGGTCGCCGACCCGACCCCGGCGCAGCCGATCCTGGTCCCCGAGGACGCGCCCGCCGCGCCGGCCGCGCCCAAGGGCACGCCCGTGATGGTGCCCCCGCCGGACTTCGACCCCTTCGGCATCCTCGGCACCCCCGCCGCCGCGCCCGCCACCGAGAGCGCGGAGCCCCCCAAGGGCACGCCCGTGATGGTGCCGCCCCCGGACTTCGACCCCTTCGGCATCCTCGGCACGCCCGCCGCGACACCTCCGGCCGCCGCACCGCCGGCCACCGCGCCCCAGCCCGTCGCCGCCCCCGACCCCTTCGGTACCGTGACCGCCGCCGAGCGGGCGGCCGACCCGTTCGGCACGACCGTGCCCGGCCCGCAGTCCGCCCCGCCGCCGCCGAGCGCCCCGCCGAGCGTCCCCGCGCCGGAGCGCGACCCCTTCGGCTGAGCCGTACCGCGCCCCGCCGCCCCGCCCCGACCCGTGCGCACCCGCACCGGCCCGCCCTTCCACCGGCGGGCCGGGCGGGCACGCGCGCCCTCCGTCATGCCCACGACCAGCAACTGGTACAGACCTATTGCCAGTTGCCGGTCCGCTCCCTACCCTCGGCACAGGATCCTCCGTGGCACCCCGACGGCCCGAGGACCGGTTCCGCGCCACCCCCATGGCCCGGAGCACACCGCTCCACGCACCTGACACCTCCCCACGGGTAACGGGGCGTCCGGGCCTGCCCCGGGACCCCAGGACAGGAGCCACATCCATGCGCAGACGTCGGATCAGCCTGCCGCTACTGGCAGCAGGGACCCTGCTCGTCCCGGTCCTCGCCGCCGCCCTCCCCGCCACCATGGCCAGCGCCGCGGCCGAGCGCGCCGCCGCCCCGGCCGCCGAGGCCGCCGCCGGGTCCGTCACCGCGGCCTTCGCCAAGGGCAGCGACTGGAGCACCGGCTACGAGGGCAGTTACACCATCACCAACGGCTCCACCGCCGCGGTCAACGGCTGGACCCTGGAGTTCGACCTCCCGACCGGCAACACCGTGGCCGGCCTCTGGAACGCCGGCTACACCACCTCGGGCTCCCACGTCACGGTGAAGAACCCCGGCTGGGCCGCGACCCTGCCGGCCGGCGGCACCTACAACGTCGGCTTCAACATCGCCTACTCCGGCAGCTACCAGCCGCTGAACAACTGCAAGGTCAACGGACAGCCTTGCGACGGCAGCGGCAGCGGCAGCGACCAGACCGCGCCGACCGTCCCCGGCAACCTCAGGACCGGCACCGTCACCCAGACCTCGGTCGACCTGTCCTGGACCGCCAGCACCGACAACGTGGCCGTCACCGGCTACGACGTCTTCCAGGGCGGCACCAAGGTGGCCACCGCCGACGGCGCCACCACCGCCGTCACGGTGCAGGGCCTGACCGCCGGCACCGCCTACCAGTTCACCGTCCAGGCCTTCGACGCGGCGGGCAACCGCTCCGCGGCGGCCGGCCCGGTGAGCGCCACCACCAGTCCCCCGGTCGAGGACCGCGAGGCGCCCAGCACGCCGGGCACCCCCGCGGTGACCGGCTCGGACGCCAACTCCGTCTCGCTGAGCTGGGCCCCGAGCACCGACAACGTCGGCGTCACCGCCTACGACGTGTACAACGGCACCGCACTGGCCGTGACCGTGACCGCCCCCGCCGCGACCGTCGGCAGCCTGGCGCCGGACACCTCGTACACCTTCACCGTCAAGGCCCGCGACGCGGCCGGCAACGTCTCGCCCGCCTCCGGCCCGGCCACCGGGAAGACCAAGCCCGGCGGCAGCAACCCGGCCACGATGAAGATCGGCTACTTCACCCAGTGGAGCATCTACGCCCGGGGCTACAGCGTGAAGCAGCTCGACACCTCGGGCTCGGCCGGCCGGCTCACCACGCTCAACTACGCCTTCGCCAACATCCACCCGAGCACCAAGCAGTGCTTCATCACCAACAAGGCGGCCGGTCCGGACAACGACCCGAACGCGGGCGACGGCGCCGGTGACGCCTGGGCCGACTTCGGCAAGGGCTGGGACGCGGGCAGCTCGGTGGCCGGGACCACCGACACCTGGGACCAGAAGCTGGCCGGCAACTTCAACCAGCTGAAGCAGCTCAAGGCCAAGTACCCCAACCTCAAGATGCAGATCTCGCTGGGCGGTTGGTCGTACAGCAAGTGGTTCTCCGACGCGGCGGCCACTGACGCCTCCCGCAAGGCGCTGGTCAGCTCCTGCATCGACATGTACATCAAGGGCAACCTGCCGGTGATCGACGGCCGCGGCGGCGCGGGCAGCGCGGCGGGCATCTTCGAGGGCATCGACCTCGACTGGGAGTGGCCGAACTCCGACGGGCACACCGGGAACATCTTCCGGCCCGCCGACAAGGCCAACTACACCCTGCTGGCCCAGGAGTTCCGCCGCCAGCTGGACGCCCTCGGCGCCACCACCGGCAAGCACTACACGCTGAGTGCCTTCCTCCCGGCCGACCCGGCGAAGGTCGCCGCCGGCATCGACGTACCCGGCCTGTTCGGCGCCTTCGACTTCGCCACCATCCAGGGCTACGACTACCACGGCGGCTGGGAGATGGTCACCAACCAGCAGTCCGCGATCAAGGTCGCGGCGGGCGACCCGAACCCGCCGGCCCGGCAGTTCAGCTCCGAGATCGCGATCGGCGCGTACGTCTCCGGCGGCGCCCCGAAGAGCAAGCTCACGCTGGGCATCCCGTTCTACGGCCGCGGCTGGACGGGCGTTCCGCGCGGCACCACCAACGGCCTCTTCCAGACCGCGACGGGCCCCGGCCCGGGTACCTACGAGGCCGGCTTCGAGGACTACAAGAAGCTCAAGCAGATGGCCGCCGGCGGTGGTTACACCATCTACCGGGACCCGGTCGCCGGGTACGCCTACATCTACAACGGCTCGGTGTTCTACTCCTACGACGACCCGACCGAGATCGCCCGCAAGACCGCCTGGATCAAGTCCCAGGGGCTGGCCGGCGCGATGATCTGGGCCTTCGACGGTGACACGCCGAACGGCGAGCTGATGGCCGCGGTGGACAACGGCCTCAAGTAGCCCCGTCCGTCGACACCCCGTCCGTTGACACCCCGTCCGTCCGTGCCCTGACCGTCACACCCTGGCCCGCCCCGCGCTCACCGCGCGCGGCGGGCCAGGTGCACGACGTCGGGAACACCCCGGGCGACCTCGATCTCGTGGGTCACCACGTCGGAGAAGCCGGCCGCCCGCAGTTCCTCCTCGAAGGCCGGCGACGGCCGGGCACTCCAGACCGCCAGCACCCCGCCCGGCTCCAGCCGGTGGCGCAGCACCGCCAGTCCGTCCGCGCCGTACAGTCCGGCGTTGCCGTCGGTGACGGTCCAGTCGGGCCCGTTGTCGATGTCCAGGCACAGCGCGTCGTAACGGGCGCCGTCGGCCCCGGCCAGGTACTCCAGCAGGTCGGTGTGCAGCACCTCGACCCGCTCGTCCCCCAGCGCCCCGGCGGAGAACTCGGCCAGCGGTCCGGCGCGGTGCCAGTCGATGATCGCGCTCTCGCGCTCCACGACCGCGATCCGGCCCCAGCGCGGCTCGGCCGCCGCGTGCGCCAGCGAGAACCCCACCCCGAGTCCGCCGATCAGCAGGGACGGCCGCGCCACCGGCCCGGTCCGGTCCAGCTCCTCCAGCGCCACCGCGATCAGCAGCCGCTCGGAGCGCCCGTCGGCGGTGTCCATCAGGAAGCAGCCGTTGGCGATGATCTCGTAGTCCTGCCCGCGCCGGCGCAGCGCCACTTCCCCGAACGGACCCTCGCGCCGGTCCAGCGTGACGACGGCGGCGGAGCCGTCCCGTGCGGGCAGAGCGCTGTACATACGGCGGGTTCCTCCACGGAGGCGGGGGCTCGGACACTCGGGACGGCCTCCACTCCTGGGGCCGGACCACCCGCCCGACGATAACCCAGCCGGCTCCGGCGGGCGCCCGATTTACGTGGTGATCAGCACTCCGGCGTACGACACTCCCGCCACCACCAGCCAGGAGCCGAGCCCGAGCAGGGCGATCCGGCCGCCGGTGCGCACCATGCTCGGCAGGTGCACGGCGCTGCCGAGGCCGAACAGGGCGGCCGCGAGCAGCAGTTCCTGGGTGTCCCCGGCGAGCGCGAGGGTCCGCTCGGGCAGTACCCCGGTGGTGCGCAGCACGATCATGGCCAGGAACCCGGCGACGAACAGCGGGAGCAGCGGCGGCCGCTTGCCGGCGGTCGGCGCGGTGCCGGCCCTCCGGTGCGAGCGCCGGACGGCGACGGCGACCCCGGCGACCAGCGGTGCCAGCAGGACCACCCGCATCAGTTTGACCAGCACCGCCTCGCGGAGCGCGCCCGTGCCGCCGGTCTGGGCGGTGGCGACCACCTGCCCGACGTCGTGGACGCTGGCGCCGACCCAGCGCCCGAAGCCGCCGGCGTCGAGCCCGAGCGGCTGCTGGAGCAGTGGCAGGACGGCGATCGCCAGCGTCCCGCAGAGGGTGACCAGGGCGACGGAGGCGGCGACGTCCTCCTCCTCGCTGCCGGCGGCCTGGCTGACCGCGCCGATCGCCGAGGCGCCGCAGATCGAGTAGCCGGTGGCGACCAGCAGCGGCTGGTCGCCGGGCAGTCCCAGCCGCCGCCCGAGCCAGAGGGTGCCGGTGAAGGTGGCGCCGACCACGGTGAGCACCATGGCGACGGTGGCCCAGCCGAGGCCGAGCACGTCGTCGAGGCTCAGTTTGAGGCCGAGCAGCACGATGCCGATCCGCATCAGCCGTTTGCCGGCCATGGAGAGCCCGGGCCGGGCGACGCCGCGGACCACCGGTCGCAGACCGGGCAGGTGGCCGGCGGCGATGCCGAGCACGACGGCGGCGGTGAGCTTGGGCACGGCGGGGACGGCCTGGTGGACTGCGATCGCGGCGGCCACGCCGAGCACCGCGAGCAGCAGGCCGGGGGCGTCGCCGCCGAGTGGGGGCAGGATGCGGGTGCGGACCGGCCGCACCCGGCGGTCCCGGAGGGTCAGCGCCATGCGGGGCTCACCGCTGTTCCCCGGCGGGCAGCCGGTAGACGCGCCGGATGCTGGTGCCGAGCTTGGCGATGTCGGCGCCGTACACGTGGACGGAGATGGCGGTGGAGCCGCACGCGTTGCGGACCAGGTGGATGTCGCCGGGCGGGGCGAACGCGGCGACGGTGCCGGCCGGGCCGACCACGTGCTCGGTCTCCACCAGGTGGGCGGTGCGTCCGTCGGACACCAGCCGGTACCGGGTCTCGCTCTCCTGGCCCTGGTGGACGCCGGCCACGCACCAGGAGACGTGGTCGTGGATCGGGGTGCGCTGGCCGGGCAGCCAGACCAGTGCGACCACCGAGAAGGAGCCGTCCTCCTCGGCGTGGAGGACGTGCTGGCGGTAGCGGTCCGGGTCGCCCTCGCGCTGCTCGGCGGTGAGCAGCTCGCTGTCACCGAGGTGCGGGGCGAGGCGCTCGCCGACCAGGTAGGCGGTGAGTTCCGGCGGCAGGCCGCGGTCCACCACGGCGCGGATCTCGCCGACGAGAGCGGTCATCCGCTCGGTGAGCCGGCCGCTGCCGACCGTGGCTGACGTTGTCATGACGGTAGCGTCGCCCCGCGCGACCTATCACGTCCAAGGAGGGTTCTTTCACCCTCCCCCAACGATTACTTATTGGTCGGGCTCCCGGGGACCGACCTGGTCCGACGCCCGGTCGCCCGGATCAGCATCCGACGCGGGCCGCCGCGGCCTGCCGCAGCTGGTCGAGCACCAGGGCGGTGGCGGGGATCCGCCGGTGCTCGCGCAGCACGTACGCGCTGACCTGCCGCCGCAGATGCGGCTCCACGGCCCGGCCGGTGACCTTGCGGTGGCACATGAAGGAGAGCACCAGCGCGGGCATCAGCGCGATCCCGACCCCGGCGGCGACCAGGCTCTGCACCGCGAGGTTGTCGTCGGTGGAGAACACGATGTCCGGCGCGAAGCCCTCCTCCGCGCAGACGTGCAGCAGGTTGGCCCGGCAGCGCGGGCAGCCGGCGATCCACCGTTCGCCGTCGAGGTCGGCGAGCCGGACGGCGTGCCGGCGGCCGAGCGGATGGCCGACCGGCAGCAGCACCGTCAGCAGGTCCTCCATCAGCGGGATCTCGTCCAGCTCCGGCGGCACCTCCGTCGGCGCGCCGGGGTAGCGGAAGGCCAGCGCGATGTCGCACTCGCCGCGCAGCAGCCGCTGCACGGAGTCGGGCGGCTCGGCCTCCAGCAGTTCGACCCGGACGCCCGGGTGCTCGGCGAGCAGCCTGGCCATGGTCTCGGGTATCAGGGTGGCGTTGGCACTCGGGAACGCGCAGACCCGGACGCGTCCGGCGCGCAGCCGGGCCAGCGCGGCCAGCTGCTGCTGGGCGGCGGAGAGGCTGCCGAGGATCTGCTCGGCGTGCCGGGAGAGCGCCTCGCCCGCCTCGGTGAGCCGCAGTCCGCGTCCGGCCCGGGTGAACAGCGGCAGGCCGACGCTGCGCTCCAGGGCCTTCATCTGCTGGGTGATGGCGGGCTGGGTGTAGCCGAGTTCGCGGGCCGCCGCCGAATAGGAGCCGGCCCGGACGACCTCGTGGAAGGTCCGGATGTGCCGCGAGTCGAATACCGGCTCCACTGTGCCTCCGCCCGGCCGCCGTTCCCATGCCCGGCAATCATAAGCAGAGTTTGGAGTTGTCGAGCCGACCCTCGCTCGCACCTATGGTTCACTCCGGGAACGGCCGCCCCTCGTACCCCCGGCGACCGGGCCGCGCGGTCATCACTGCGCGGTCGGCGGCAGCCCCATCGCCACCCCGGCACTGGCCACCGGCGCCCCGCCCCGCATGCTCGGCCGGCGCCGGCTCTGCCGCTCGACCCATCGCGCGAACCAGGAGAGCAGCAGGCACATGCCGATGTAGATCGGCGCGATCACCATCACCACCGGGATGAACGGCAGGTCGTAGTCCAGGTTGGTGGCGATCAGCTTGCCCGCGTGCAGGAACTCCTCGTAGGTGATCAGGAAGCCCAGCGAGGTGTCCTTGAGCGCCACCACCAGCTGGCTGATGATGGCCGGCAGCATCGCCCGGTTGGCCTGCGGCACCAGCACGTACGCCATGACCTGGGTCTTGCGCATGCCGAGCGCGAAGGCCGCCTCCTTCTGCCCCTTGGGCACCGCCAGCACGCCGGCGCGGAACACCTCGGCCAGCACCGAGCCGTTGTAGAGCACCAGTCCCGCCACCAGCGCCCAGAGCGGGGCGACCTTGAGCGCGACGAAGATGAAGAAGATCATCACCAGCACCGGCATGGCCCGGAAGAACTCCACCACCAGCGTGGACAGCATCCGCACCGGCCGGTGGTCGGAGAGCCGCCCGGCGGCGAACAGCGCGCCGAACGGCAGCGCGAACAGCACCGTCCAGCCGAAGGCCTTGAGGGTGTTGCCGAGCCCGCGCAGCAGCAGCTCCTGGACGCCCTTGTACTCGAAGGCCATCCATTTGGACTCGGTGAACTGCTGGGTGTGGAAGAGCATGTAGACGATCCAGCCGACCAGCGCGGCGATCGCCAGCAGCGCGATCCCGCCGTACAGCCGGTGCCGGGCGAGCGCCTTCGGCCCGGGGATGTCGTAGAGCGCCGAGGATTCCACCGTCATCGCGACACCGCCAGTCGTCGTTCCAGCAGATTGAACACGGCGCTGACGGCCAGGGTGATGATCAGGTAGCCGACGGCGATCCAGACGAAGGTCCAGACGATGCTGTAACCCAGCTCGTTGATGGTCCGGTAGGTGCCGAGCAGCTCGGTGACGCTGAACGAGCCCGCGATGGCGGTGTTCTTCGCCAGCGCGATCATCACGCTGCCGATCGGGGAAACCACCGACCGGTACGCCTGCGGCAGCACCACCAGCCCCATCGTCTGGCCGAAGGTCATACCCAGGCTGCGCGCCGCCTCGCCCTGGCCGACCGGCACGGTGTTCACGCCCGCGCGCATCGCCTCGCAGACGAAGGCCGAGGTGTAGCAGCCGAGCGCGAGCACCGCGAAGGTGAAGAACGGCAGGGTGATGTCGAAGCGCGGCAGGCCCAGCACCACGATGAAGAACAGCAGGGTGAGCGGGGTGTTGCGCAGCAGCGTCACCCAGACGGTGCCGAACACCCGCAGCGGCTTCACCGGCGAGACCCGGAAGCTCGCGATCAGCACCCCGAGCACCAGGGCCAGCACCGCGCTCACGGCGAAGAGCGAGAGGGTCCCGAGGAAGCCCTCCCAGTAGATCGACCAGTTGTCGGTCAGCGTTTTCACAGGCCGGCCCTCCCTCAGTACCGGTCGATCGGTGGCGGGGTGGGCGCGGGGATCCCGGACAGGCCGAGGGTCGCGTCGTACGCCTTCTTCCAGTCGCCGTTCGCCTCGTGGCGCGCCAGCGCGTCGTTGAGCGCGCCGCGCAGCACGGTGTCGTTCCGGGGTGTGCCGATGCCGTACGGCTCCTGGGAGAACAGCGGGCCGACCACCTTGAGCTCGTCCGGCGCCTTGGCCGCGTAGCCCATGAGGATGGTGTTGTCCGTGGTGACGACGTCCACCTGGGAGGTGATCAGGTTGTCCACGCAGGCCGAGTAGGTGTCGTAGCCGATCAGCTTCGCCTTCGGGTACTGCTTCTGGATCCGCTGGTACGGGGTGGAGCCGGCCGCCGAGCAGACCTTCTTGCCGTCCAGGTCCTGCGGCCCGTTGATGTCCTTGTTGCTCTTGCCCACCAGCAGCGACTGCCCGGCCAGGTAGTACGGCCCGGCGAAGCCGACCAGCTTCTTGCGGTTGTCGTTGATGGTGTAGGTGCCGACGTAGTAGTCGACCTGGCCGTTCTGCAGCGCGGTCTCGCGGTTGGCCGAGGCGATGGTGCGGAACTCGATCCGGTCCGGGCCGAAGCCCAGGTCGGCGCCGAGCATCCTGGCGATCTCGATGTCGAAGCCGGAGTACTCGCCGCTGGCCGGGTTCTTCTGGCCGAGGTAGGGCTGGTCCTCCTTGGCGCCGACCACCAGGTACCCCCGGGCCCGGGCGCCGTCCAGGGTCGGTGAGCCGGTGACCGGGCTGCCGGTCGCCACCTGGTAGCTGGGCAGCGCGCTGGGCTGCGGCCCCTTGGGCGGCGGGGTGCCGGGTTTGCCGCAGCCGGCCAGCAGCAGGGCCGCGGCCAGCAGGGTGACGGTCTTCTTCACGGGCCGGGCCTCAGTGCTTAAGGATCTTGGAGAGGAAGTCCCGGGCGCGCTCGCTCTCCGGGGCGCCGAAGAACTCCTCCGGCGCGCGGTCCTCGACGATCCGGCCGTCCGCCATGAAGACCACCCGGTTGGCGGCGGAGCGGGCGAAGCCCATCTCGTGGGTCACCACGACCATGGTCATGCCCTCGTTCGCCAGCCGGCGCATCACGTCCAGCACCTCGTTGATCATCTCGGGGTCCAGCGCCGAGGTCGGCTCGTCGAAGAGCAACGCCTTCGGGTCCATCGCCAGCGCCCGGGCGATCGCCACCCGCTGCTGCTGGCCCCCGGAGAGCTGGGCCGGGTACTTGTCCGCCTGGTCGGCCAGCCCGACCCGCTCCAACAGCGCCCGGGACTTGGCGTCCGCCTCGGCCCTGGGCCGCCCGCGCACCTTGATCTGCGCCAGCGAGACGTTCTGGAGGACGGTCCGGTGGGCGAACAGGTTGAAGGACTGGAACACCATCCCGACCTCGGCCCGCAGCCGGGCCAGCCCCTTGCCCTCCTCGGGCAGCGGCCGGCCGTCGATCAGGATGGTCCCGGACTCGATCGGCTCGAGCCGGTTGACGGCCCGGCAGAGCGTGGACTTCCCGGAGCCGGAGGGCCCGATCACCACCACGACCTCGCCGCGGCCGATCGTCAGCTCGATGTCCTGGAGTACGTGCAGCGCGCCGAAGTGCTTGTTGACCCCGCGCATCTCGATCAGCGGGGTGAAGCCGCCGGGGCCGGGCGCCGGTCCGGGCCCGGTCGGCGGCTCGGCGGTGCTCACCGTCCGCGCCGCCCCTTCAACAGCCAGCCGAGCGCCCCGCCGGCGATGAGGGTGCCCAGCAGGGCGATCCAGAGCGGAGCGGTCACGGTGAAGACCCAGAACTGGATCTGCACCTTGTCGAGGTTGGCGAAGAGGAACCACACCGCGAGGACGACGATGACGCCGATCCCGATGTACCGGGTGGGAATCCCACCGATCTCGCTGCGCTTGGTGCCGGAGGAGCCGTCCGAAATCTTGGTCACCCGTGCAGTCTGCGGGCGAATGGGACGGTTTGCCCGGCCCCGCGCCCGGGAGTAACCCGCACGGGGCAACCGCTCCCCGCGCCGGGCCACCTCCCGTCACCCTCCGTCATGCCCTGTCATGCGCTGTCATGCGCTGTCATGCCCCGTCAGCGGAACGATCTCCCCCCTCGTCCCGCCAGGAGCGCCACAGCGCCGCGTACGGACCGCCGGCCGCCACCAGCTCCGGGTGGCTGCCGTACTCGCTGATCCGCCCGTCCTCGACCACCGCGATCACGTCCGCGTCGTGCGCGGTGTGCAGCCGGTGCGCGATGGCGATCACCGTCCGGCCCTCCAGCACCCGGGCGAGCGAACGCTCCAGGTGCCGCGCCGCCCGCGGGTCGAGCAGCGAGGTGGCCTCGTCCAGCACCAGGGTGTGCGGATCCGCCAGCACCAGCCGGGCCAGCGCCAGCTGCTGGGCCTGCGGAGGCGTCAGCGCGGCGCCCCCGGAGCCGACCTCGGTGTCGAGACCGGCCGACAGCGCGTCCACCCACTCCCCGGCGTCCACCGCGTCCAGCGCCCCGCGCAGCTCGGCGTCGTCCGCCCCGGGCGCGGCCAGCAGCAGGTTGTCCCGGAGCGTCCCGACGAACACGTGGTGCTCCTGGTTGACCAGTGCCACCTCGGAGCGCACCCGCTCGGCCGGCATCCGGGAGAGCGCCGCCCCGCCGAGGGTCACACTGCCCCGGCCCGGGGCGTAGATCCCGGCCAGCAGCCGGCCCAGCGTGGACTTGCCGGCCCCGGACGGCCCGACCAGGGCCACCCGGCTGCCGGGGGCGACATCGAGGCTTATGCCGTGCAGTACGTCGGCGCCCTCCCGGTAGCCGAAGCGCACGTCCCGCGCCTCGACCCGCCGCCCGCTCGGCCGGGCCTCGTCGTCGTTCTCCGCCGCCGGCACCTCGTGCACGCCGACCAGCCGGGCCAGCGAAGCCTGTCCGATCTGGAGCTCGTCGTACCACCGCAGGATCAGATCGACCGGGGCCACCAGCGCCTGCGCGTACAGCACCCCGGTGGTCAGCTGGCCGACGGAGATCCAGCCCCGCAGCGCGAACAAGCCGCCGAGCAGCAGCGGACCGAGTACCGCCAGGGTGTACACCGCGTCGATGGTCGGGAACCACGCCGAGCGCAACCAGAGGGTGTACCGCTCCCAGGCGATCCACTCCGCCAGCTTGCGATCGGTCAGCCGGACCCGCTGCTCGCCGAGCCGCAGCGCCTCCACCGTCCGGCCCGCGTCCACCGTCTCGGCCAGCACGGAGTTCACCGCCGCGTACCCGGCGGACTCGTTCCGGTAGGACTGCGGGGCACGCCGAAAGTACCAGCGGGAGGAGGCCAGCAGCAACGGCAGGCCGAGCACCGAGGTGAGTGCGAGCAGCGGCGAGGTGACCACCAGCGCGCCGAGGACCAGCAGCAGCGAGACGATCGCCACCGCCAGCTCCGGCACCGCCTCACGCACCGACTTGTCCAGCCGGTCGATGTCGGTGGTGCCGCGGGAGACCAGGTCACCCGTCCCGGCCCGCTCCAGCACACCGGTCGGCAGCGCCACCGAGCGGACCAGGAAGTCCTCCCGGAGGTCGGCCAGCACCCGCTCGCCGAGCACGGCGCCACGCAGCCGCGACCACCAGGTGAACGCGGACTGCACCGCCAGTGCGAGCAGGTACCAGGCCACGGCCACCGTGATGGTGGACCCGGCGGTGCCGGTGGCCAGCGACTCGACCAGCGTGCCGAGCACCCACGGCCCGACCAGCCCGGCCACGGTGGCCACCGTGTGCAGCCCGACCACCGCCGAGAACGCACCGCGGTGACGCCGGGCCAGCACCCGGAGGTAGCCGCGCACGGCGGCCGGGGAGCCGACCGGCAGCGTGGTGGCCGGCCCCTGCTCCTGCTGGACGGGGGGCTTCATGCGTCACTCCTCGGCTCGGACGGGATCGGACGGTTCCACCGGGGCGCGGCGTCGGGGCGCGCACCGGCCGGCCCGGACGGGCGGCGGCGCCTCATGACCGCCCCACCCGCGCCGGCACCTCGGCCACCGGCCCGACCGGCGCCGGCTCCTCCTCGCGGGTCACCACCGCCCGGTAGGCCGGCTCGCCGCGCATCAGCTCGCGGTGCGAGCCGCTCGCGACCACCCGGCCGTCCCGGACCAGTACCACCCGGTCCGCCCGGTCGAGCAGCAGCGGGCTGGTCGCGAGGACCACCGTGGTGCGCCCCTCGCGGTTCTTCCGCAGCCCGGCGGCGATCCGGGACTCGGTGTGCGCGTCGACCGCGCTGGTCGGCTCGTCCAGCACCAGGACCGGCGGGTCGGCCAGCAGCGCACGGGCCAGCGCCAGCCGCTGACGCTGGCCGCCGGAGAGCGAGCGCCCCCGCTCGGTGATCTCCGCCCCCATCGCCTCGCCGCGGCCCGTCAGGCCCGCCGAGCCGGCCACCAGGGCGTCGAGCACGTCCTCCGCACGGGCGGCAGCGAGCGCCTCGGCGGGCTCGACCCGGCCGGAGGCGGGGATGTCGAACAGCGCCGCCAGGGTGCCGGAGAGCAGCACCGGCTCCTTGTCGTGCACCAGCACAGCGGCCCGCGCCTCGGCCAGCGGGACGGTGTCCAGCTCGACCCCGCCGAGCCGGACCGAGGGCTCCGGCCGCCCGCCCTCGGCCACCGGGACGTGCCCGCCGAGCCGCTCGGCCAGCGCGCCGGCGAAGTCCGGGTCGCCGCAGACCACCGCGGTCAGCTCCCCGGCCCGGACGGTCAGCCCGGTGACCGGGTCGTACAGGTCGGAACGCGCCGGATCCGCGAGCCCGCCGGTCCCGGCGCCGTCGGTCCGGGTGAGCGAGAGCACCCGGACGGCCCGCCCGGCCGAGACCCTGGCGACGCTCCAGGCGTGCGCCGCCTCGCCGAGGATCCGCAGCGGCGCGGCCAGGAAGGCCGTGGCGCCGTAGACCGCGACCAGGGTGCCGATCGAGATCCGCCCCTCGGCCGCCTGCCGGGCGCCGTACCAGGTGATCCCGACCACGAACAGCCCGGGCAGCAGCACCTGCTGGGCCTGCATCAGGGACCAGATCCGGGCCGAGCGGACGGCGGCCGCGCGGACCTTCTGCGAGGCCGCCCGGTAGCGGTCGAGGAAGAGTTCCTCGCCGCCGATGCCGCGCAGCACCCGGAGTCCGGCCACCGTGTCGGCGGCCAGCTCGGTCGCCTTGCCGCCGAGTGCGCGCTGCTCGGTGTAGCGGCGCTCGAACGGCCCCAGCAGCGGCCAGACCGAGGCGGCGAGCACCGGCACGCCCAGCAGCACGGCCAGCCCGAGCACCGGTTCGGTGGCCAGCACCGCGGCGCTCACCCCCAGCCAGACGACGATCGCCCCGCGCAGCCGGGCGACGAGCTCGACGTACCAGCCGATCTTCTCGACATCCCCGCTGCCGACGGCGACGATCTCGCCGGTGGCGATCCGCCGGGACAGCCCGGAGCCGAGGTGGGAGGCCTGACGGGCCACCAGCTGCCGGACCTGGCAGGCGGCGTGGATCCAGTTCCAGACCGCCTGACGGTGCAGCAGGACGGTGCCGACCGCGGAGACCGCCGCCAGCGCCAGGGCGAGCGCCCCGGCCCGCCACAGGGCGCCGGAGTCCCCGTCGACGACGGCCTGGACACCGAGGCCGACCGGTAGCGGCAGGGCCGCCTGGCAGCCCATCTCCAGCAGCGACCAGCAGGTGGCGAGCACCTGCCCGCGCCGCTGGCCGCGCTGGAGCCAGCGCAGGAACCCGAGCGGGGAGGAGAGTTCCGGACGGCCGGGATCGGCCAGCGGGAGGTTTTTGAGCAGCATGACACTCCGTTGGAGGCGGCGCGGGCGGAGGGCGAGGGAGAGGCCGGTAGGGTCACGGCCGTGGGTCGGTCAGGAGGTCATGGCAGCGAGACTGCCAACCCGGATGTGATCTGCGCAACAGGTTTTCCGCCCGCCGAACCACCCCGTAGGCTGCTGCAAGCGCCGGTAGCGCGCGTCGGAAAATTTCTCCGGGACCGGGGAACAAATCCGGCGACCCCACCGGTTGCCCCCTAGGAACCGTGGACGACCAGGAGAGGGCACTCCTTCCGTGAGCAACATCCCGAGCCTCGAGCTCAACGACGGCAACCTCATCCCCCAGCTCGGCTTCGGGGTCTGGCAGGTGCCGGACGCGGAGGCCACCGCCGCCGTCCGCGCCGCGATCGAGGCGGGTTACCGCTCCATCGACACCGCCGCGATCTACGAGAACGAGACCGGCACCGGCAAGGCCGTCGGCGAGGCGCTGGCCGGCGGCATCGCCCGCGAGGACCTCTACATCACCACCAAGCTGTGGAACTCCGGCACCCGTGACTGGTCCGGCGAGCAGGGCCGCGACGCGGTGCTGCGCGAGTTCGACGCCTCCCTGGACCGGCTCGGCCTGGAGTACCTCGACCTCTACCTGATCCACTGGCCGCGCCCCATGCACGGCAGCTACACGAACGTCTGGAAGGCCCTGGAGCGGCTGCGCGCGGACGGCCGGGTCAGGTCGGTCGGCGTCTCCAACTTCGGCACCGAGCAGCTCACCCGGTTGGCCGAGGAGTCCTCGCTCGTCCCGGTGCTGAACCAGGTCGAGCTGCACCCGTACTTCCCGCAGGAGGAGCTGCGCGCCTTCCACGCCGAGCACGGCATCGCCACCGAGGCGTGGAGCCCGCTCGGCCAGGGCAAGGACCTCCTCGCCGAGCCGGCCCTGGTCCGGATCGCCGAGAAGCACGGGCGCACCGTCGCCCAGGTGGTGCTCCGCTGGCACCTGCAGAGCGGCATCATCGCGATCCCGAAGTCGGTCACCCCCTCGCGGATCAAGGAGAACCTCGACGTCGCCGGCTTCGAGCTGGACGCCGAGGACCTCGCCGCGATCGCCGGGGTCGCCACCGGCACCCGGATCGGCCCGGACCCGCAGGGCTTCGACTGGAACTGACCGGACCGGCGGCCCCGCCCGGCGGCCCGAGCGCCTGACTGCCTGCTGCCCGGCTGCCCGAGCACCTGACTGCCCGGCTGCCCGAGCACCTGACCGGCTGACCGGCTGACCGGCTGACCGGCTGACCGGCTGACCGGCTGACCGGGCGTCAACGGCGAAGGCCGCCCTCCCGTATCGGGGGGGGCGGCCTTCGCCGTAGTGACCCGCGAACCGTCACCGGTCCGGGGCCGACGGCCCACGGTCGAGGACGGTCGGCCGACGGGTGAGCGCCGGACGACCGCGGAGCGACCGGATGGCGAATCGTTTTGCCGGACGGCCGAGGCGTTCGCCTACAGCCGCGCCGCCTTGGCGATCAGCGCGAGCGCCGCCTCGTGCTCGTGCTCCTCCAGCGGAGCCAGCAGCAACCGCTGGACCTGGGCCACGCCCGCGGACGAGCGGTGCAGCAGGTCCTGACCCGCCGGCGAGAGCGACAGCAGGTTGCGCCGCCCGTCCGAGGGGTCGCGGCGACGCTGGACCAGGCCGCGCCGGACCAGCCGGCTGACCATCTCCGCCATCGTGGCCTTGTCCAGCGAAGCGAGCTCGCCCACCGTGCGCTGGTCGGCGCCCGGCTCCAGTTCGAGCGCGTCCAGCACCGCGTACTGCGGCGCCGTCAGCTCCGAACCGACGTGCTCCGACCAGAGCTTGGTGTGCACCTGCTGGCTCACCCTGATCAGGTAGCCGATCGCCCTCTGGGCGTCCAGCATCGGTCGCGCGTCCGTCAGGACGGCGACCTGGGCCGGCTCCAGTCTGGCTATCTTGGCCATCACACGGACGATCTCCAGCTGCTCCTCCGACGTGAGCGGCTCGAAGAGTGTGCGCTGCACACGGACCACTCCGCCGGTGGCCTCGCGGACAGCCTGGGCCCCGCTCTGCGAGAGAGCGAGCAGCTTGCGCCGGCCGTCGGCCGGGTCTCGGCGCCGCAGCACCAGGCCGCGCCGGACCAGCCGGGCGACCATCTCGGCCATTGTGGCCTTGTCGAGCGAGGCACGCTCGCCGACGGTCCGCTGGTCAGCGCCCGGTTCGAGGGCGAGAACCAACAGGACCGCGAACTGCGGGGCCGTGAGATCAGCCCCGACATGTTCGGACCACAGTCGAGTGTGGACCTGCTGTGCAACGCGGATGAGGTGTCCGGGCGACTGCTGCAGTCGCGCGGACACGCGGGTCGTCGGGATCTCCCCCAGCACCATGTATCCGTCCCGATGTCACACCCGGTGTGTGTGGGACACCCGGGTGGGGCAGTAACGGCGAGTGGGCGTCCCGCTGTGAGGGAGGGCGCTCCAGCCGTGCAGCCGGTGGCTGCTGGCGGACACTATACAAACGGCAGGCCCTCGCTGGCAGGCAGGGGCGGATAGTAGACGCAGGTTCGGCAACATTGGCATATTTACTCGCCGCGCCGACCCGCCGGTAACCCGTTCGCAGGAGAAAGCCGACCGGTCGGTCCTTACCCTCGGTCACCTGCGCCTTCGCCCTGGCCGCGCTCCCTACCCGCCGGTAGGGTATGGCCACCCGAGCGGATCCGCGCTCCGGATCGGCCCGGTGGAACCCGGGAGCCCGCCGTACGGTTCCTGGGAGTTCCCTGAGTACCGCGTTCCGGAACGGAACCGCGTCCCACCGGTCACCGGGGTGACCCCCGGGCGACACCCGAGCGACATCCACGGACTCGCCACGACGTCCGCGGACCTCCGAGAGAGACGAGACCGAGCATGACCGAGCAGACCACCGCCCCGCGGGTCGCCGTCGTCACCGGCGCCGCCCGTGGCCTGGGCGCCGCCACCGCCGTCCGCCTGGCCGCCGACGGTTATGCCGTCGCCGTGCTCGACCTGGAGGAGTCGGCCGGCCGGGAGACCGTCGAGCGGATCACCGCCGCGGGCGGGCGGGCCCTCGCGGTCGGCGCGGACGTCTCCGACGCCGCCCAGGTGCAGGCCGCGGTCGACCGGATCGCCGCCGAGCTCGGCGCCCCGGTCGTCCTCGTGAACAACGCCGGCGTACTGCGGGACAATCTGATCTTCAAGATGACCGAATCCGACTGGGACACGGTCATGAACGTGCATCTGCGCGGCGCGTTCCTGATGACCCGGGCGGTCCAGAAGTACATGGTCGACGCCGGTTTCGGACGGATCGTCAACCTCTCCTCCTCCTCGGCCCAGGGCAACCGGGGCCAGGCCAACTACTCGGCCGCCAAGGCCGGCCTGCAGGGCTTCACCAAGACCCTGGCCATCGAGCTCGGCAAGTTCGGCATCACCGCCAACGCGGTCGCCCCGGGCTTCATCGCCACCGACATGACGGCCGCCACCGCGGCCCGGGTGGGCATGGGCTTCGAGGAGTTCAAGGCCGCCGCCGCCACCCAGATCCCGGTGCGGCGTGTGGGCGAGCCGGAGGACGTGGCGAACGCCATCTCCTTCTTCGCCGGCGAGGGCGCCGGCTTCGTCTCCGGTCAGGTGGTCTACGTGGCCGGCGGCCCCCTCGACTGAACCCGCGAACCTACGCAGGGTTACCACGGGGTGGGAACCGGCGCGGCCGGTCTCCCGCCCCGTGCTTTTTGCCTGAATTTGGGAAAAGGCACACGAACGCCATACGGACATTCGATCCGAAAACGTCTCCGGGGCATCCCGGAACAGCCTCGGGCGATCGGAGAACGCCTCTGCCGGGGAATTCCGAATGACGCCGGGAATGCCCCGGGACCATGCGCACGGTCACCGCCGGATCACCCACGAAAAGACACGAGTGACAGCTAGCCCTCCCAGCTGCGCACCACCACTCCGTCGCGCACCGCGAGGTTGAGCCGCCCCTCCCGGTGGTCCATCGTCATCGCCGCGCCCTGCGGCAGCACCCGCACCGAGGCCCACCCGTGCCGGCGGGCCAACTCCTCGGCCCGCTCGACCCGCAGCCCCGCGTAACCCTCGGCATCCGTGTCCGTCATCGCCCCTCCCCGGTTCGCCCAGCGGACGTACGCTGGAATCGTAGACCCGAACCGGCGAGGACCGGAGAGGACCGGGAGGTGACCGCGGATGCGTGCCACGACCCCGCGCCGGTGGCGCAGCGGCACCGAACCGGCCACCGCCCGCAGCGACCTCAAACTGCGCTACCTGCTCTCGCTGACATTCACCCCGCTGTTCGCGCTGGCCACCGTGGGGTTCGCGGTCTGGGCCGCGAACGCGCCCGAATCGGGTGCGCCGAGCCGCGGCACCCTCATCGGCTTCGCGGTGGCCTGCGGAATCCTCACCCTGTTCGCCGCCGTCGATCTCGTCATCGTGGTCCGGCGCCGCCGGACCGAGCTCTGATCCGCCGCCTCCCGCGGGGTGGGAACCCGGCGACCGCCCCCACCCCGCGAAAAGCGTCCGCGCGGACTCAGCGGCCGCCGACCGCCTGCTTCACCAGCGTGCGCCCGAAGTCCCACATCAGGCCGCTCCCCCGGTGCGCGTCCTCCATCACCTCGGTGAACGCCTCCACGAACCGGTCCACGTCCCGCTCGGTGATGATCAGCGGCGGAATCAGCTTGATCACCTCCAGATGGTCCCCGGACACCTGGGTGAGGATCCGATGCCGCTGGAGCAGCGGCACCACCACCATCTGGGCGAACAGCCCCTTGCGGGCCGCCTGCAGGGCCGTCCAGCCGGTCCGCAGCTTGAGCGACTTCGGTCGCCCGAACTCGATCCCGATCATCAGCCCGCGCCCCCGCACCTCGGCGAGCAGCTCGTACCGGTCGACCAGCGCGGTCAGCCGCGCCCGGAAGTAGTCGCCCACCTTGCGGGCGTTCTCCACCACCTGCTCGTCCCGGATCACCTCCAGGGTCGCCAGACCGGCCGCCATCGCCTGGGCGTTGGAACCGAAGCTGGCCGAGTGCACCAGCACCCGGTCCATCGAGGAGTACACCTTCTCGAAGATCCAGCCCTTGCCGAGGGTCGCCCCGACGGGCACATAGCCCCCGGAGAGCGCCTTGGCCGCGCACACCAGGTCCGGCAGCACGCCGTCCTCGTCCTGGTAGGCGAAGAACTCGCCGGTGCGCCCGATCCCGGTCTGCACCTCGTCGCAGATCAGCAGCGCCTTGTGCTCGTGCAGCAGGTCCTGGGCGGCCCGCAGCCAGCCGGGCGGCGGCGCCTGCACGCCCTTGCCCTGGATCGGCTCGACGATCAGCGCCGCGACGTCACCCCGCTTGAGCTCCTTGGCCAGCGCCCCGAGATCGCCGAGCGGGATCGCGGTGTCCGGCAGCAGCGGGTCGAAGCCCTTGCGGAAGCCGTTCTCGCCGTTCACCGACAGGGAGCCGGTGGTCAGCCCGTGGAAGGCGTGGTCCGCGTACAGGATCCGGCGGCGGCCGGTGGCGTAGCGGGCGAACTTGAGCGCCGTCTCGACCGCCTCGGTGCCGCTGTTGCCGAAGAACACCCGGTCCAGCCCGGGCGTGTACGACAGCAGCCGCTCGGCGAGCAGGCCCGGCAGCGGCGAGCAGTCGAAGCGGACCAGGTCCGGCAGGTCGAGGTCCATCACCTGCTGGACGGCCGAGCGGACCACCGGGTGGTGGCGGCCCAGCGCGAAGATGCCGAAGCCGGCCAGCATGTCGAGGTACTCGTTGCCCTCGGCGTCGTAGAAGTACTGGCCCCGGGCCCGCTCGTAGTACTTGTCGAAGCCGATGGTGTGCAGCATCCGGGTCAGCTGCGGATTCAGGTAGCGGCTCTGCAGCTCGTACCGTTCCCTGCCCCGCTCGGCGAGCAGGGCGGCCAGGTCGAAGCCCGGCGCGGTGCGGTCGGGCTGCTGGGCGGTACGGTCGTCGGGGTCAGCCGGCATGGCGCTGCTTCGCTCCTCGGTTCGGAAGGTCCCGGTTCGGAAGGTCCCGGTCCAGTCGTTCCCGGCCCGGACGCTCCCGACCCGGACGCTCCCGCCCGGGCAGCCCTCCGGCCGGAAGCAGGTGCTTCGCGAAGGCCGCGGTCTGGGCGGCGACCCCGGTACCGGTCAGCCCGGTCTCCTCCAGGATCTCCCCGCGCGCGGCGTGCCCGAGGAACTCCTGCGGCAGGCCCAGCACCCGCACCGGGACGTCCACGTCGGCGTCCCGCAGCGCCTGGGCGATCGCCGCGCCGACGCCGCCGACGCGGCCGTTGTCCTCGACCGTGACCACCAGCCGGTGCCGGGCGGCGAGCTCCGGCATGGCGGGGTCGACCGGCTTGACCCAGCGCGGGTCGACCACGGTCGCGGTGAACCCCTCGGCGAGCAGCAGCCGGGCCGCGTCCAGCCCGGCGGCGGCCGTGGTGCCGACGGTGACCAGCAGGATCTCCGGCAGCTCCCCGGTGCGCAGCAGCACGTCCACGCCGCCGACCCGCTCGACCGCGGGGACGGCCGGGCCGATGGTCGCCTTGGGGAAGCGCACCACGGTCGGGGCGTCGGCGACGTCCACCGCCTCGCGCAGCTGGGCGCGCAGTTCGTCGGCGTCGCGCGGGGCGGCGAGCCGCAGCCCGGGGACGACCTGGAGGATCGACATGTCCCACATGCCGTTGTGCGAGGCGCCGTCCGGGCCGGTCACTCCGGAGCGGTCCAGGACGAAGGTGACGCCCAGCCGGTGCAGGGCGACGTCCATCAGCACCTGGTCGAAGGCCCGGTTGAGGAAGGTCGCGTAGACCGCCACCACGGGGTGCAGTCCACCGGTGGCCAGACCGGCCGCGCTGGTGACGGCGTGCTGCTCGGCGATACCGACGTCGAAGGTGCGCTCCGGGTACGCCTTCGCGAACTTCGCCAGGCCCACCGGCTGGAGCATCGCGGCGGTGATCGCCACCACGTCCGGCCGTTCGGCGCCGACGGCCAGCAGCTCGTCGCCGAACACCGAGGTCCAGGAGACGCCGTTGCTGGGCGAGATCGGCAGGCAGGTGTAGGGGTCGATCGGGTTGACGGCGTGGAAGCGGTCCGCCTCGTCCTGCTCGGCGGGCCGGTAGCCGCGGCCCTTGACGGTGAGGCAGTGCACGATGACCGGGCCGCCGAAGTTCCGGGCCTTGCCGAGCGCGGACTCCAGCGCGTCGAGGTCGTGGCCGTCGATCGGACCGAGGTACTTGAGCCCGAGGTCCTCGAACATGCCCTGCGGCGCGAAGGCGTCCTTGAAGCCCTTCTTGGCGCCGTGCAGCGCGTCGAAGATCGGCTGGCCGACCACCGGGGTGCGCTGCAGGGTGCCCTTGCCCCAGGAGAGGAAGCGCTCGTAGCCCTGGGTGGTGCGCAGGGTGGCGAGGTGGTTGGCCAGGCCGCCGATGGTGCGGGCGTAGGAGCGCTCGTTGTCGTTGACGACGATGACCAGCGGCCGGTCCTTGGCGGCGGCGATGTTGTTGAGCGCCTCCCAGGCGAGGCCGCCGGTGAGCGCGCCGTCGCCGATCACCGCGACGGTGTGCCGGTCGTGCTGGCCGAGCAGTTGGGCGGCCTTGGCCAGGCCGTCGGCGTAGGAGAGCGCGGTCGAGGCGTGCGAGTTCTCGACCAGGTCGTGTTCGGACTCGGCCCGCGAGGGGTAGCCGGAGAGTCCGCCCTTCGTCCGCAGGCCCGAGAAGTCCTGGCGGCCGGTGAGCAGCTTGTGGACGTAGCTCTGGTGGCCGGTGTCCCAGACGATCCGGTCGTGCGGGGAGTCGAAGGCCCGGTGCAGGGCGATGGTCAGCTCGACCACGCCGAGGTTGGGGCCGAGATGGCCGCCGGTCCGGGTGACGGCGTCGATCAGGAACTCCCGGATCTCGCCGGCGAGCCGGGGCAGCTCGGCGGCCGGGAGGGCTCTCAGGTCCGCCGGGGATGTGACGCTGGAGAGCAGCGACATGGCTTTCACCTCACGACTCGGAGCGGTGCGGTGGTACCCCCGCGGTCGGGCCGCGGCCTCGCGGGGTGGGGGTCCGGCCCGGGTTCGGGCCCGG
>NZ_JAXCLC010000058.1:0-58318 GCF_034043715.1 Kitasatospora purpeofusca
TATGTCCCGTTTTTCAAGATCGAAGAGTGGGTGGAAGTGGTCCGGGCCACGTCGGGGGGCCTGTGAGGCCGGGCACACGGTCGACGGGGTGTGGCGGCCCGGGTGCGGTGGGTGCCGGAATCGGGGTGCCGGGCGGGGTGCGGCGATGGCTGCGGGTGGTCCGGGCCACAGCCCTCACCCGCCGCGCCCCCATCCGTCACCCGCCGTGTCCGGCATAGCCTCGGGCCATGAGCAACGAGAGCGATGCGGAGCAGGGTTCGGCGGCCGCCGACGAGGCCGGGGAGCCGGGCGCGGCCGTGGCGCCGTCCGGGTTCGAGCTGGGCACCGACGGGCCCAAGATGATCGTGGCGGGCCTGGACGGCTCGGATTCCTCCTGGCGGGCGACCGCCTACGCGGCGGGCCTGGCCCG
This sequence comes from Kitasatospora purpeofusca, assembly GCF_034043715.1. Classification (GTDB taxonomy): domain Bacteria; phylum Actinomycetota; class Actinomycetes; order Streptomycetales; family Streptomycetaceae; genus Kitasatospora; species Kitasatospora purpeofusca_A. The sequence continues at coordinate 410 of NZ_JAXCLC010000058.1, forward strand.
GCGGCAGAACGCCACCCTGGCGATCGCGTACATCCAGCCGGTGCTGGGCGCGGCCACCGCGCTCGCGGGCGCCGCCGTCGAGGAGACCACCCAGGAGATCGCCGAGGAACTGCTCGCCGCCGTCCGCGAGGCGGAGCACCGGCTGCGCGACGTGTGGCGGGTGGAGTGGCGCTTCCTCACCGTGCGCGGCGACCCCTATTCGGGCCTGGCCCGGCTGGCCGACGAACTGCGGGCGGACGCCGTGGTGGTCGGCGCCTCCGAACAGGCCGGGCACCGGGTGATCGGCTCGGTCGCGGTACGACTGGTCAAGGCGGGCCGCTGGCCGGTCACCGTGGTGCCCTAGCCGGGCCGTGTCCTTCGGATCCCCCCGGCCGGCGCCGTGAGCAGGGAAGCGCGTGGGGAGTGGGGAACGGGGGCGAGGGCTGCGGCGCCGGCGGGTGCCGGGCCGCAGCCCTCGTGCTGTCGGTGCGGGGGCGCCGGGCGCACCGCGGGCGCGCGCCGGGCACCGGTCAGAGAATGGAGAGGCTGTTCCCGCAGATGTTGGTCTGGATGTTGATCGGGATCTGGATCTGGTTGCCGGACAGCACGCCCGGGGAGTTGGCCACGATGCCGCTGGCGTAGGCGCCGCCCTCGTTGATGCAGACGGTGCCGCCGCCGCCCGGGAGACCGCCCGGGAGGCCGGTGTGGGCCGGGGCGGTCGGGGTGTGGTGCACGGGGGTGTCGTCGCAGTCGAGTGCGAAGGCGGGACCGGCGGAGAGGACCGCCAGTGCGGCGCTGAGGCCGGCGGCGAGCAGGTACTTCCTGGTGTTGGTCATGGCGAAGGAATAGCCAGTCGACACGCCTATAGCGACATAATCCGACCATAGGGTCACCCGATCGCAGGCGGAACCGCACACCGATGCAGGAGTCCCGCCGCCCGCCCGGCGCACCGGAGGGGCGGTCCGGCCGTCACTGTGGTGCGGGTCCGCTCCCGGAGCGTCCGGCGGGCCCCGCGCCCGGGTGTCCGGCGGGCCCCCGGCGCCCGCGTCCCCGCCGTACTCCTCGCACCCGTCCCGGGCTGAGAGCCGGGCCGGAACGGGACCCCGGCCCCGTGCATCCGGGACAACCGCTCCCCGACGCTCGAGGGACGGCCGCCACCGGCGTCGGACCAGTCCGGCGGCGGCCGCCACCACGGCACGAACGGGAGACCCGTATGTACGCACACTGGGGTACCTTCACCAAGAACGACACCCTCGGCGACTGCCTCGGCCTGGCCCGGACGGCGCTGCTGCGCCAGGGCTTCCAGGTCTGGGACCTCGCGGGCGACGGCGACTACCAGGTGATCGGCGGCAACGCGGACGTGATCGCGATCGTCGTCTGCGTCCCGCAGTCCGGGAACACCTGGCTGACCGTCAGCGCCTGCTCCACCGACTCGACGCTCGCCGAGCGCACCCGCAACGACGTGCGCTCGTTCATCGTCAGCTCGATCCGGATCGACTGACCGACAACTGACCGGCGTCGCCGCACCGCTGCCGAATAGCGCCGGACCGCGCCGGACCGCGCCGGACGGTCCGGCGGCCCCGGGGACGGCGGGCCCGGCCCCGTGGCCGCGCGGGCCCGGCGATAGGCTGCGGAACCATGACGGACACTTCGGTCGATCCGCCCCGGATACCCCGCCGCAGTACCGCCGGACCGGCCGAGGCACCGCGCCCGGCCGCCCGGCGGGGCCACCGGCCGGGGGCCACCCGGCCGGACGACGGGAACGCCACCGCCGCCACCCGTCCCGCCGCCACCCGCCCCGCCGAGGGTGCGGCCCGCCCAGCCCCTTCGGCCCCTTCGGCCACCGAGCGCCCCGCCGGGGAAGCCGCAGGAGCCGCGGGCTCCGCCGGGGCGGACCTCCACCTCGACCTGCCCGCCACCGGCAGCCGCCGGTCCGCCCTGATGGACGCCCTGCGCGAGGCGATCCGCAGCGGCCGGCTCGCCCCGGGCACCCGGCTGCCGCCCTACCGCGCGCTCGCCGCGGACCTCGGCATCGCCCGCAACACCGCCGCCGACGCCTACGCCGAACTGGTCGCCGAGGGCTGGCTCACCGCCCGCCAGGGCTCCGGCACCACCGTCGCCGAACGGGCCGAACCCGTCCCCCCGACCCGGGCCCGCCGCTCCTCCCGCCCGCCGCGCCCCGCCCACGACCTGCGCCAGGGCCAGCCCGACGCCGCCGCCTTCCCGCGCACCGCCTGGCTCGCCGCCGGCCGGCGGGCGCTCACCGCCGCGCCCAACGAGGCGTTCGGGCCCGGTGATCCGCAGGGCCGGCGCGAACTGCGCGAAGTCCTCGCCGACTACCTCGCCCGGGCCCGCGGCGTCCGCACCGACCCGGACCGGATCGTGGTCTGTTCGGGCTTCGCGCACGCGCTGCGGCTGCTGTTCGACGGCCCGCACGCGGTCCTCCCGGCCAGCACGGCCGGGCCGCTCGCCGTCGAGGGCTACGGGCTGGCCTTCCACCGCGGGCTGCTGGCCGCCGCCGGGGCCACCACCCGCCCGCTCCCGCTCGACGAGCACGGCGCGCGGCTGGGCGGGCTGGCGGAGGACCCGGAGATCCGCACGGCGCTGCTGACGCCCGCCCACCAGTTCCCGACCGGAGGACCACTGCACCCGGGCCGCCGCGCGGCGGTGGTCGACTGGGCGCGCGGTCGCGGCGGGCTGGTCCTGGAGGACGACTACGACGGCGAGTTCCGCTACGACCGGCAGCCGGTCGGCGCCCTGCAGGGCCTGGACCCGGAGCGGGTGGTCTACCTGGGGACGGCCAGCAAGAGCCTCAGCCCCGCGCTGCGGCTCGGCTGGATGGTGCTGCCCGACCACCTGGTGGACCGGGTGCTCGCGGCGAAGGGCGAGCGGGAGGCCTGGGCCAGCGCCCTGGACCAGTTGACCCTCGCCGAGTTCATCGACTCCGGCGGCTACGACCGGCACGTCCGGCGGATGCGCCGCCGCTACCGGGACCGCCGGGACCGGCTGGTCGGCGCGCTGGCCGAGCACGCCCCGCACATCGAGGTCACCGGGATCGCGGCCGGGCTGCACGCGGTGCTCCGGCTCGCGCCCGGGACGGAGCGCTCGGTGCTCAAGGCCGCCGCCTACCGGGGGCTGGTCCTGGACGGCCTGGCCGACTACCGGCACCCGCTGCTCGCGGCGGAGGCGATGCCGGTGACGGACGGCCTGGTCGTGGGCTACGCGACCCCGCCGGACCACGCCTACCCGGCGGCGCTGGAGGCGCTCTGCGCCATCCTGCCGCCGCTGCTCTGAGGGCCGGGCGCGGAGGGTAGGCGTCCGGCCGCCGACGGCGGGCGGAACCGGGAGGTAATGGTTCGGGGTGTCCGCTCCTCTGTCATATGCCGGTACGGACCGGCGTGGAGGCGGGCCCCGGCATGCGCACGGGTGCCTAGGCTCATTGGTCATGCGCACTTCATTTCTGGCCCGTACCGGCCTGCCCGCGATCCTCGCCCTCCTCCTCGGCCTGCTGCTGTCGGCCACCCCCGCCCACGCGGACACCCCGTTGCTGTCGGTCTCCGTCGACCGGACCACGGCCACCCCCGGCTCGGACGTCACCCTGACGCTGACCCTGACCAACCCGCACGACACCGCCGCGTACTTCGTCTACGAGTCCGTCCAGCCGACCTACGGCACCACCCTGAACGCCGGTCTGAAGTACGCCTTCTCCTCCTGCGGCGGCAACGTCACCGCCTGCGACACCGGTGCCACCAGCGGCCTGGTCCACCACTCCGTCCCGGTCGCCGCCGGCGCCACCACCACCGTCACCCTGACCTACACCATCGGCACCGACTCGGTCTGCGGCGGCGGCGCGCGGATCGACTTCTACACGTACCTCTACTACGAGTACGCCTCCGGTGCGGCCAGTGACTCCGGCATCTTCCAGGTCCCCGGCAACGAGGTCACCTGCTCCTGAACCGGTCCCGCTGAACCGCTGCTCCTGAACCGCTGCTCCTGAACCGCTGCCGCTGAACCGCTCCCACAGCCGGGCCGACCGTCCGACAGGTCGTCGGCCCGCTCCCCGTCAGGTGCCGGCCATCCCCCCGTACCGGCACCTGACGGGGCCTTCGCCGTTCCCGCCCGCCGAGCCCGCCAGCCTTCCCCGCAGCACCCCGCCCGCCGTGCGCCGGGCCGGCCGGCCGGTGTTGTCGGACCCTCGTGGCAGGGTTGGCGCATGGCCGAACTCGTGACCACCGACACCCCCGTGGCCGCGCCCACCGAGGGCGTACCGCCGATTCCGGGCGACGTCGCGGAGCTGATCCGGGCCCGGGTCGGCGAGCGGCCGGCGCCCCTGGTCGAGGGGCTGTTCCGCTCCTCGCTCGTCCTGGACCGGGTGCCGGACCTGGATCGGGTGCCCGACCCGGACCGGACCGGCGCGCTCGGTCTCCCCGGTGCGGACGCGGTGCCGGTCGGGTGGCTCGGCGGGTTGCCCGCGCTCCCGGCGGGCACGGCCTGGCCCGAGGCCGGCGGCCGTCCGATGCAGCTGCTCGCCCAGCTCGACTGCGCCGCCCTCGCCGCGGCCTTCCGGTCCACCGGGCCGGGCGCCGAGGGCTGGCCGCTGCCCGCCGAGGGGCTGCTGCTCTTCTTCCACGACGAACTGCTCTCCGACTTCACCGGCCGGGGCTGCCGGGTCCTGCACGTCCCCACCGGCGCGCCGCCCCGGCCGGCCCCGGCCGTCGGGAACGGCGTGCCCGCCGTGCCGGCCGTTCCGGTCCGGGCCGCCTGGGCGCTCTCCGCGCCGTCCTACCAGGACCAGGAGCTGGAGCGGCTGTTCCCGGACGACTTCCTGGTCGCCTTCGACCTCGCCCAGGACCTCGCCGAGCGGCTGCCCCGGCCCGAGGTCCGGCTGCTGGGCTGGTGCGACACGGACACCGGGCGGCCCGAGGGTCACCGCCCGCTGCTTCAGATCGGGAGCGGGGCGCTGGCCGTCGAGTGGGGCGAGTGCGTCAACGTCTCCTTCTGGATCTCCGACGAGGACTTCGCGGCCGGCCGCCTCGACCGGGTCCGGCACGGCTTCGGGGTCGCCTGACCCGGGCCGTCCGGCAGGCGGTGGCCGGAGAGCGGGGCCTAGGGTGGAGGAAAGCCCGGGTGAGCGGTCGGACGCGAGCGGTCGGCCGCCGGTCCGGGCACGGCCGGAGCGTGCGGCGGAGCGGTGGGACGAACGTGGCCCCGAAAACAGACGCGGACCCCGAGCACCCGGACCCCGGACGACCGGAGCACCCTGGACGACCGGAGCACCCCGGGCGCCCGGGTCCAGCGCGCCCGGGTCCCGCGCGCCCGCCCGAAGCCGCCGGGCCCGCCGCACCACCGGACCCGTCCGCACCGTCCGACCTGTCCGCACAGTCGCACCCGTCGGACCCGTCGGACCCGTCGGACCCGTCGGACCCGTCCGACCCGCAGTGCGGAGCCCCCGGAGCGGCGAAGGAGAGCGCCCCCGTCGCCGAGCTGGTGCGCTCGATGCGGGCCCACCCCGCCCGGATGCCGGAACTGCTCGCCGTCTTCGCCGTCCGCCACCGGGGCCCCCGTGCCGCGCGCCGGGTCGCCGCACTGCGCGCGGCCCACCCCGAGGCCACGACGGGCGACCTGGCCGCCCGGGCCGTCGACCACGCCCGGCTGGTCAGCCAGAGCGAGGGCGCCTTCGTCGGCGGGCCGTTCCTCTGGCTCATCCCGTTCGCCTTCTGCACCGCCCTGCTGGCCCAGGCCCAGCTGTTGCTGGAGCTCGCCGCCCTCGCCGGGAAGGACCCCGCCGACCGGGCCCGCGCCCCCGAGCTGCTCGTCCTCCAGGGCGCCCACCCCGACCTCGCCACCGCCGAGCGGGCGCTCGCGGCGGGTCCGGAGCCCGCCGCCGACGCCTCCCGCCCTCCCGGCCGCCTCCGGGGGTTCTGGGAGCTGGTCCGGCGGATGGCCCGCCTGCTCGGCATCACCAGCGAGGACGCCGTCCCGCCGCCGTCCCGCTGGCGGTCGGCGGGGGAGTGGTCCCTGCTGGCGCTAGTCCTCCTGATGGGCACCGTCGCCCCGCTGGTCTGGCTCCCGTACATGGCGCTGTCCTACACCTGGGCCACCGACCGGCTGGCGGTCCGCGGGGTCGCCCACTACTTCGGCGGCGACCCGTCCGGCTGGCCCGGACTCCGCCGGGCCCGGGCGGACCCGGGGGTGGTGGCCGCGGCGGGCCGGGCCCTGGCCGCGCTGCTGGTCCCGGTCGCGGCGGTGGCCGGGCTGCTGCTGGCCGACATCCGGCTCGCCGACAGCCGCTGGCCGGTGCTGGCCCTGGTCCTGATCGCCCTGTCCGTCACGGTGGGCACACTGTGGTGGACGGGGCACCGGCGCAACCTGCGGGCGGCGAGGCGCGCGGCCCGGTCGGAGCACGGGCCCGGGGAGTGACCGGGGAGTGACCGGGGACGGCTCCGTCCTCCGGCTCCCCGGCCCCCCTGGCTGAGGCTCGGAAGGCGCCGGCCGGGCTGCCCGCAGGGTTGCGAGGAGCGGCCGGGGGAAGAGTGCGTGGATGCGCCCGTACACGACCGGGGCGCGAGCGATGCCCCCGCCGGACGGGGTGGGCCGGCCGTTCCTCGCCCGCCACGACGAACGGGCGGCCCGGTCCGACCGGTTGAGGCCCGGCCTCCTACGAGCGGCGGCCCTGGTTCGGCGCCGGGGCGTGGATCGCGAGGGCGCCCGAGGCGGTGCGACAGGCACCCGGATTCGCACTGTGTTCGAGCATCGAACGCACGTTCGCCGAGCCTGTGCCCCACCGGCTGGGGTGCGGGCCTTCGCGCTGCTCCGTTCGGGTGGAGTGAATCGTTCCTACGTCTGGATGATTCGCATGCGCAGAAACGTGACGGCCCACCGGTGCCGGGGTGACGGATTCAAACCTTCCGATCGGAGAGATTCACCCTATCGGGGGGCACTCGGTTGTCGTACGGGATGGGCCGTGTGGTGGTGATCTAGGGTTCCGGTGGATCGCCCGAGCGGGCGCACCGCATCGCGAAGACAGTCAACACCCGCACCGATACGCGTATCTGATGATCCGTCGACACCTGGCCCCCGGCTACCGCCGGTCGCGAGACGGGTCGGCGTGACTGATCACACGAAATGGAGAACCCTGCCGATGACCGTGGAGACGGCCCCGGAGACACCGCAGGTGGCGCAGTCGAGCCTGACGACGGCTGCTGCCCGCAATCTCGCCACCACCACCAAGTCCGCGCCGCAGATGCAGGAGATCACCTCCCGCTGGCTGCTCAAGGTGCTGCCCTGGGTGCAGGCCGCCGGTGGCGCCTACCGGGTCAACCGCCGACTGACCTACACCGTCGGTGACGGCCGGGTCGAGTTCATCAAGACCGGTTCCCAGGTCCGGGTCATCCCGCAGGAGCTGGGTGAGCTGGCCCTGCTGCGCGGGTTCGAGGACGACGAGGTACTGACGGCGCTGGCCGACCGCTGCGAGCAGCGCGACTTCGGCCCGGGCGAGGTGCTCGCCGAGCGCGGCGAGGCGGCGGACCGGATCTACCTGATCGCGCACGGCAAGATCAACCAGATCGGCATCGGCAAGTACGGTGACGAGACGGTGGTCGGCGTGCTCGGTGACGGCGACCGGTTCGGTGAGCAGTCCGTGCTGGACCAGGACGCCGTCTGGGAGTTCACCGCGAAGACGGTGACCGCCGGCACGGTGCTGTCGCTGCCCCGCCGGGACTTCGAGCAGATCCGGGACAACTCCCCGGCGCTCCAGGAGCACCTCACCGCCTTCCTGGCCCTGCCGCTCCAGCGCCAGAACGAGCGCGGCGAGGCCGAGATCGCCATGTCCGCCGGCCACCACGGCGAGTACCAGCTGCCGGGCGCGTTCGTGGACTACGAGTTGAAGCCGCGCGAGTACGAGCTGAGCGTCGCGCAGACGATCCTCAAGGTGCACACCAGGGTCGCCGACCTCTACAACCAGCCGATGAACCAGATCGAGCACCAGCTCCGGCTGACCATCGAGGCGCTGCGCGAGCGCCAGGAGCACGAGCTGGTCAACAACCCGGAGTTCGGCCTGCTCAACAACGCCGACTTCGCCCAGCGGATCCAGACCCACTCCGGCCCGCCCACCCCGGACGACCTGGACGAGCTGCTCAGCCGCCGCCGGGACCCCGACTACCTGCTCGCCCACCCGCGGGCGATCGCCGCGATCGGCCGTGAGCTGAACGCGCGCGGGATCTACCCGCACCACGTCGACCTCGGCGGACAGCAGGTGCCGGCCTGGCGCGGTGTGCCGATCCTGCCCTGCAACAAGATCCCGATCAGCAAGGAGAACACCAGCTCCATCCTGGTGATCCGGACCGGCGAGGACAACCAGGGCGTCATCGGCCTGCACCAGACCGGCATCCCGGACGAGTACCAGCCCGGCCTCTCGGTCCGCTTCATGGGCATCGACGAGAAGGCGATCATCTCCTACCTGGTCAGCGCCTACTACTCGGCCGCGATCCTGGTGCCGGACGCCGTCGGTGTCCTGGAGAACGTCGAGATCGCGCACGGCCGCCACTGAGCCGCGCGCCGCGCCGTAGGGCCGGGTCGCACGCCGGGTCGCAAGCCTGCGTCGCACGCCCCGGAGCGGCCGTAACCGGTTCTCCGCATGATCGTTTCACCTGATGCCGGACGGCCCGCCCACTGCGGCGGGCCGTCCGGTGTCGGCCCCCCTTCCGGCGTGGGCCGGTCCTCCTGACGACACGAGAGGTGCATGGAGCCCATGCCGCAGCACCAGCCGCCCCGGCGGATACCGATGGACGGGGCACCGTGACCGCGGACCGGCTGTCGGCGGACGGCGCCCCCCGCAGCCGCGCCGTCCAACCCGGATCCGGCCGCGCCGAGGACGCCGGCCCCCGGGCGCGGAGGGTCCGACTGGTCGCGGCGGCCGCCGGTGTGGTCGCGCTCTGCGCACTGCTGACCGGCTCGGCCACCGCCCGCTCCTCGACGGCCCAGCGCGGCGGGCACCCGCACGGTCCGGTCGTCGACACCTGCGTCCACACCGGTACGAGCGTGTCTGTCGGGGCGGGCCGGGACGGCGTGGACACCGAGGTGGACGTGGAGGTGGAGGTGGGCGTGGACGTCGACCTCTCCGGCATCCTGCACCACCCGAAGCCGTGGCCCACCGGGCCCTGGCCGCCGAGGCCGACGCACCACCACCCCTGCCCCTCGCCGACCCCGACGCCGACCCCGACGCCGACGCGGACGACGCCCGCGCCGACCCCGAGCCCCACTGCGACGCCCACGCCCACGCCGGCGCCGACCGTCGCTCCCACTCCCACCTCGGTGCCGACACCGCCGCCTCCGATCCCGGTCCCGACCCCGGTCCCGGTGCCGCCCGCCCCGACGCCGCGGCCCACCACGCCGCCCGCGCCGCCCCGGCCGCCCGTGTCCACCCCGCCGCCCTCGCCGACGCCCTCGGCGAGACCCGCGAGCCCGAGGCCGTCCACGGCGCCGGCGGTCCCGCTCCCGGCACCCGCTGCTCCCGCGCCACCGGCCCCGGTCCCGACGCCGACCCCGGTGTCCCCGGCGCCCAGCCCGGTGCGTCCGGCCCCGACACTGCGGCCCGTCCCGATGGCCCAGCCCGTGCCGGCGCCACCCGTGCACCACGGCAACTCGCCGACCCGGACCATGCTGGTGGTCACCGTGCCCGCCGTACTCGCCGTGGCGGCGCTGCGCCCGCGCGGTGGGGGAGGCGGACGGGGCCGTTCCGGCGGCCGCGGTGGAGCTGCCGGTTCGAGCGGCTCCGGTGGTTCGAGCGGCTCCTGACGCCGCTCCGTGCCACCCCTTTCCGCTTGCCGACCCCCTTGTTCGGGTCCCCCTGGCTTGGGCGTTCCTGGTTCCCGGGTGCCCGGCCCGGCGTAGCCCGACCCAGCTGTCCGACTGATTCCGATCGACTTCTGTCGATCCCCGACCGAGAAAGGAGTCCCGATGTCCGAATGGTTGGCGCTGGCCATCGCCATGCTGGCGGCCTGTGCCGTGGTGGTGGCGGTGGTGCTGCTGAGGCACCGCCGCGTCGGTGCGGACGAGGACACCGACGAGACACCCGACGTCATCGAGTACATGACGATGATGATCGGCGTGGTCTACGCGATCGTGCTCGGCCTGGCCATCGCCGGAGTCTGGGAGACCCGCGGCGTGGCGCAGGACGACGTCTTCCGCGAGGCGCAGGCGCTGCACGAGGTGAGCGCTCGCGCGCAGGTCTATCCGGTGGAGTTCCGCGACAAGGTCCGGGCCGACGTCGACGCCTACGTCTCCTACGTGGTCGACGTGGAGTGGACGTACATGCGCGAGAACGGCGAGATCTCCGAACGCGGCACCGAGCTGCTGGACAAGCTGCGCACCGACGTCGCGACCCGTCCCCCGGCCTCCGACCTGGAGGCCCAGGCGTACCAGCCGATCCTGGACCGGATCAGCGTCGCCGACGACGCCCGCAACGCGCGCGGCCAGAACGCCGGCCCGAGCATGCCCGGCGTGGTCTGGTTCGGCCTGATCGTCGGCGCGGTGGTGACGGTGGGCATGGTGTTCTTCCTCCAGATCCGGCGCTCCCCGAGGGAGTTGATCCTGGCCGGCGCGTTCAGTGCGCTGATCGCCTTCCTGCTCTTCCTGATCTGGGACTTCGACGACCCGTTCGGCCGGAGCGTCTCGGTCACCACCCAGACGTTCACCGACCTGTTCCCCACCCTGGGTGGCGGTAGCGACTGAGCACACCGCGCGGGATCCTCCTGCGGGCCGACCCCCACGATCCGGGCCTTCGATAATCTGATCGGGCCGTTGGGGGTCGGCCCCGGCGCGCGCGCCGAGAGGAATCGCGAGCAGTGGCGTACCAGCAGCCCGGCCAGGGCGAACAGTTCCCGACGACCCAGCGTCCCGGACGTGCCTGGTGGTGGTTGCCGGCCGAGGAGCGGCGCGACCGCAAGCGCCGGCAGCAGGAGTGGAAGGCCTACCTGCGCAGGCACGGGGAGCGGAAGAAGGACAACGACCTCGACAACTGCCTGCCTTCCGGCTGTGGCAACGGCGGCGGCGGCAACGGTGGCCGTGGTGGTGGCAACGGCGGCTGCGGCGGGGGAGGGGATGGGTGCGACGGACCCTGCCTGCTCGCGCTGCTCCCGATGACCCTGGCCGCCGGCCTCCGGTTCGCCCTCGGCGCCGGCCGGGGAGGCGGCGCCGCGAGCCGCACGGCCGACCGGGCCGCGCCCGCGCCGCAGGGCCTGGTGGCCGGGGTGCTCTACGGCGCGGTGCGCCACTACCGCACCGAGATCAGCCCGCAGCGCCCCGCCTGCTGCCTGTACACGCCGAGCTGTTCCACCTACGCCGTGCAGGCGTTGCACCGGCACGGTGCGGTGCGCGGCGCCCGCCTCACGGCCGGCCGGCTGCTGCGCTGCCGTCCCGCTGCCGCGCGGCGGAGGAACGGCGTCGACCCGGTGCCGGAGCGCTGAGCATCCCGGGTACGCCGAGCCGCACGCGGGGCCCGACCGGATCGTCCCGGTCGGGCCCCGCTGTCGGACTGGGCGTCAGTTCAGACCGCTGCTCATGGCGTTGAGCATCGACCCGGCGGCGTCGTCGTTCTCCAACGAGAAGGCGAACATCCCGGCCAGCCCCTTGCTCCTGGCGTACGCGCCGCGGGCCTGGACGGCCTGCGGGGTGTCACCGGTCCAGAAGTTGGTGCCGTCGTACACCCAGGAGGACTCCGTCACCGGGTCCCAGTGCGTGTTGGCGGCGGTGGGGTTGAGCTCCTTCCAGGCGGCCAGTCCGGCCTCCGCGCTCAGCGGCTTGGCCGGGGTCGGACCGGTCGCGCTCTGGTACAGGCCGAAGTTGGAGCCGGCCGGCACGCCGGTCCAGCCGCGCCAGTAGAACGGCACGCCCAGCACCAGCTTGGCCGCCGGGAACCCGCCCGCGATGCCGTACTCCGGCAGGCCGGTGGTGTACGCGGTGAGCGTGGTGTCGATGTTGTACTTCCGGTTGCCCGGGGTGATCGGCGTGGTCGGGTCGGCCGGGCTGTCGTGCAGCGGGTCCTGGTGGTTGGTCGGGCCCTTGGCGTCCCACGCGCCGTGCATGTCGTAGGTCATGATGTCGGCGTAGTCGAGGTATGAGCCGATCTTGTCGGTCTCCAGCTGGGCGATCTTGTCCTGGCCGCTGGGCAGCGCCGCCGTCAGCAGGAACCGCTTGCCCTGGGCGTTGCCGAGGGCGTCCAGCTGGGTGCGGAACTCCTTCAGCAGCAGGGTGAAGTTCTGCTTGTCGGCGGGCGAGGTGTGGTTGCCGGTGTGGCCGCCGGCCGACCCCGGGTACTCCCAGTCGAGGTCGACGCCGTCGAAGAGCCCGGCCGCCGAGGCCGCGCCGCCCGCCGGGTCGCCGGAGACGTTCGCCGGCAGGTTCCCCTTGAGGAACATGTCCAGGCAGGAGGACACGAACTTCTTGCGGGAGGCGTCGGAGGCGGCCGCGTCCGAGAAGTACTTGGAGTACGTCCAGCCGCCGATCGAGATGGTGAACCGCAGGTTCGGGTACTTGGCCTTGAGCTGGCGCAGCTGGTTGAAGTTGCCCTTGAGCGGCTGCTCCCAGGTGTCGGCGCTGCCGTCCACGCTGGCCGCGCCGTTGTAGTCGGCCTGGTAGTCGGCGTACGCGTCACCGGCGCCGTCGCCGGCGTTGGGGTTGTTCTCGTTCGCCGAGTCCGAGGCTTTGACCGCCTGGAAGCAGGTGAGGTTGCTCGGGTGGATGTTGGCGAACGCGTAGTTGATGACGTCCAGCTTGCCGGCGGCGCCGCTGGTGTCGACGTTCTTCGCGTGGTACGCGTTCTCGTAGACGCCCCACTGGTCGAAGTAGGCCGAGCGGAACGGGCCGGCGGCGGGTGCCGCGGTGGTGGTGGTGCCCACCCGGGCCGACTGGGCGGAGGCGTGGCTGCCGGAGTAGCCCTGCACGGTGAAGGCGTAGCCGCGGGCGGGCAGCAGCGAGCTGACCGCCACCGAGGTGCCCATCGAGGTGGCCACCAACTGGTCGCCCGCGTAGACCTTGTAGGCGACCGGGGCGTCACCGGCGGTCGCGGTGGACGGCTGCCAGCGCAGGACGACGGCGTTGTGGGTGACCTTGGTGACGGTGACACCGGCCGGCGTGGTGACCTTGCCGTCCCCGGCGGGGCCGGTGGCCGTCGAGGTGGCGGTGGGCGTCGCCGTCCCGGTCCCGGTCGGGGTGGGGCTGCCGGTGGCCGTCGGGCTGCTCGACCCCGTCGGGCTGGTGGTCACGGTGGGGCTGGTCGTGGGGCTGCCGGTGGCGGTCGGGCTGCCGGTGGGGCTGGTGGTCGCGGTCGGGCTGTTCGTGGCCGTCGGGCTGTTCGTCGCCGTCGGGCTGCCGGTGCCGGTCGGCCCGGCCGGACCGGTCAGGGTCAGGTCGTCGGCCTGGTAGGCGCCGGTGCCGTACCAGCCGTGGGTGAAGACCGCCACCGAGGTGGTGCTCGCGCCCGTGGTGAAGGTGCTGCTCAGCTGGGTCCAGCCGCCCGTACCTGGCGTCCAGCTCTGGGAGTTGACGCCGGTCCCGGTCGCGCCGAGGTAGACGTAGTTGCCCCGGACCCAGCCGGCCAGGGTGTAGGTGGTGTTCGGCAGGACGGTGACCGTCTGCCGGCACTCGGCGGTGTCGGAGGCCGAGACGGCGCCGTTGAGCGCGTACCCGCCGCCGTGGACCGGGGTGGTGACGACGGATCCGTTGGCACAGGTCCAGCCGGCCAGGGTGCCGGTCTCCAGGTCCGCGTTGGTCAGCAGGTTGACGGCGGCGGCCGAGGCGGTGTCGAGCGTGAGCGCGAGGGCGGCGCCGCCGGTACTGAGCGTGGCGGCCAGGGCGAGTGCGAGCGCTCGGCGGCGCGGCGCGGCGGCCCTGCGCTCGGCGGGGCGCGCGGACATGACACGGTCGTGCATGCGGTTGTCCTCCGGAGGAGTGGGGTTTCCGGCGGTGCGGCGGCCCGGGTGGGCCAGGGGAGCCGGGCCGGACGCCGTGGGGGGCGCGCGGCCGGGTGAAGACGGTGCGGCGGTGCGGTGCAGGGTGCGGGCGGTGCCGGTGGTGCGTGCGGTGCCGTGTGGTGCGGTGCGGTGCGACAGGAGGTGCGGACGTACGGGCGTACGGCGTGCGGAAGCCTCGACGCGGACCGGCCGGGGCCGGCGCGTCACGACATCACAGATTGGACTGGACCAATATTCGCCGTCAAGGGTCTCCGGTAGTGAATCGCGGACCGGTCGGGCACCCGATGGCCGGCCGGGCGGACCGGTACGGTGGCCTCCCGAGAAGTCCCCGCGTCGAACGGAGAACGGCCATGGACAGCCGCGCCTGGGACGAGCGCTACGCCGCGAGCGAGCTGGTCTGGGGCACCGAGCCCAATCGCTGGGTGGTCCGTGAGCTGGCCGGACTCGCGCCCGGACGGGCCCTGGACCTGGCCGCCGGGGAGGGCCGCAACAGCATCTGGCTCGCCGGTCTGGGCTGGGAGGTCACCGGGCTCGACTTCTCCACCGTGGCCCTCGGCCGCGCGGAACGGCTCACCGCCTCGCTGCCCGACGAGGTCGCCGACCGGCTGACCTGGCGGCACGGCGACGCCCGGGCCTTCGAGGCCCCGCCGGAGGGCTACGACCTGGTCCTGGTCGCCTACCTCCAGCTCGCGGCCGGGGACCGCAGGGCGGCACTGCGGTGCGCCGCGGCGGCGCTCGCGCCGGGCGGCACCCTGCTGGTGGTCGGGCACGACTCCACCAACCTGACCGAGGGGGTCGGCGGCCCGCAGGACCCGGCCGTGCTCTACACCCCCGAGGACGTGCTCGCCGACCTGGCCGGCGCCGGTCTGCGGACGGTCCGGGCCGAACGGGCCCTGCGCCCGGTCGTCCTAGGGGTCGGCCACCGGGACCGGGGAGAGCCGGCGGCCGGCGGCGCGGTGGCGGTGGACGCCCTGGTCCGACTGGAGCGGCCGGCCTGAACCGGCCCACCGGTCCCGGCGGCCGGTCCTGGCCGCCCGCCCGGGCCGCCAGGGCCGCCCGGGCCGTCCGCCTCGACCGGACGCGGTGCGGTGTCGCCCGCATCCGCGGCGGTCGCACGGGGTATGCAGGTGTCCCGGGACGATGGCGTCCCGCAGCGCCAAAAAGATCTACAGTGCTGTAGATTCAAGAGATTCAAGGCGCGAGTGCGATCAACGAGGAGGGCGCGATGAGCGTTTCGCTGGCGAAGGGGCAGAAGCTCAGCCTGGAGAAGCCGGGCGGAGGCCGCCTGGGCGTGGTACGGATGGGCCTCGGCTGGCGGGCGGCGCAGCGCAAGGGCTTCCTCGCCAAGCTGTTCGCGTCCCAGGAGATCGACCTGGACGCCTCGGCGGTGCTGTTCTCCGGGGGCAAGCCGGTCGACGTGGTCTTCTTCCAGCACCTCACCAGCAACGACGGCTCGGTGCGGCACAGCGGCGACAACCTGACCGGCGGCGCCGGGGACGCGACCGACGACGAGACCATCACCGTCGACCTCAACGCCGTACCGGCCGAGGTGGACCAGATCCTCTTCACCGTGAACTCCTTCACCGGCCAGACCTTCCAGGAGGTCGAGAACGCCTTCTGCCGGCTGGTCGACACCCAGACCGGCACCGAACTGGCCCGGTACACGCTCACCGGCGGCGGCGCGTACACCGCGCAGATCATGGCCAAGATGCAGCGCACCCAGGCCGGTTGGCAGCTGACCGCGATCGGGCAGCCGGCCGGCGGCCGCACCTTCCAGGACCTCATGCCGGAGCTGGTCAAGTACCTCTGAGTCGCCCCGGCCGCGCGGCCCGCCCGGTGTCCCGCCCGGTGTCCCGCCCGGTGTCCCGTCCTGGCCGCGCGCCAGGCCGTCGGCGGGCGGCCGACGGCGGGCGGGACCGGTCGGGTGGAGTTCCGTGATAACCCTGCGGGGCTCTCGGCACGTCCGCTAACACTGGCCGCATGGACGATGACGCTGCGCAGCTGCCGGAGCACCTCACGATCCGGGTCACCCACACGGACGACCCGGTCGCCGCGGTGGCCGGTCTGGAGGCCTGGGCATCCCGCGGGAAGTACCCGAACCTGATGATGATGCCACCGGTCTTCGGCAGTCTGGAGCGCACCGGTTCGGGTACCTGGCGGATCGTCGGATTCCACGCCGCCACCCCGCAGGCCGCCCGGGACGGCCTGGGGTACGCGTTCCGGGCCTGGGCGCTCGCCGAGCCCGGTTCGAGCCGGGCCGCCGACCGGGACCTCGACGCGGACGAGCGCGCCTCCTACCGCGCGGCCTACGGACGGATGGAACGGGAGGCGCTCGACGAGATCTCCGCCGGCGGGCGTGACTACCGGATCTTCCGCGCCGAGCAGGTGCTGCGCTCGGGCCCGGACGGTATCGAGCCGCCCCGGCCGACCGACCCGGACCCGGCCGCCGTCGGCGAGGGGCACCGGCTGGCGCCCCGGATGAACGGGTTCGTGATCGACCCGGCGGCGGGCGTCACCCTGGTCGACGGGATCCTGCGGCTGGACATGATGTCGCTGGTGCCGACCGGCCGTTCCATCCCGGAGGACGTCCGGGAGCAGGCGCGGCGCTCCTCCCACCTCCACCCGAACGTGCTGGCGCTGCCCGTGCACTGCGCGGTCGCCGAGTACCGGGACGGCGGCTGGGGCCCGATGACCGGCGCCTGCGAGACCCCGCAGCACGCCCGCGACACCCTGGCCGCCTACCTCCGCGAGTTCGCCCCCCGGTTGGACCCGCACCTCGGGGAGGAGGAACTCGCCCGGTACGCGGAGGCCGCCGACCGCCTGGACGCCGAGCGCTCCGACGAACTCCGCGCCGCGGGCCGCCACTTCCGCCTGGTCCGGGTCGAGCCCGTGGTCCGCCTCGGCCCCGACGGCCCGGAACTTCCGCGCAGCTCGGACTGGGACCCGGAACTCCCGCTGCGCGTTCAGGAACAGCGCGACCGCGAGGCGGGCATCTGCTACGCCGAGAACGAGGCTGAGAACGAGGCTGAGGGCGAGAACGAGGGCGAGAACGAGGGCGAGGGCGCCCCCGAGGAGCGCGGGAAGCCCGGTTGACGAAGGCCCGCACCCACCCCCCGCCGCCGGGACCGCCGCCCCCGGTCGACGGTGACGATGACGGTGTGTCAGTCGCCGCTACGACCGGGGAGAACGGCCGTCGCCGCCATGGTCCAGGACATCGCGATCGGCACCGACGGCGTGTGGGACGCGGTAGACGGGTCGCGGTGCCCTGCCGTACGGCCTGCCGGGCACCGCGAACCAGGTGGGTGCTGTCAGCCCCCGATGAGCGAGAAGCCGAGGACCACGCCCGCGGTGACACTGATCCTGCCCGGCGTCAGGTCGCCGTCGCCGTCGCCACCCGCGCCGCCGCCGCGGTGGCTGCGGTAGTTGTTCTGCAACTGCTCGGAGTCCACGTCCTTGATGTGGACGACCGGACCGAGCCGGACCCGGGCGGCCTCGGCATACAGCTCGGCCTTCTCCCGCGCGGCGGCCACCGCGGCCGTGCGGGCCTGCGCGCGCAGTTCCTTCTTCGCGCTGACGTCGAACTCGACACCGTCGACCTCGTTCGCCCCGGCCTCGACGACATCGACGAGCACGGACTCCAGCAGATCGAGCTCGCGCAGCTCGATCACGAACGAGGCGGTGCACTCGTAACCGAGGAACTTGCGCTTACTGCCGTAGTCCCAGGAGGACTTGAGGTCCAGTCGGGAGGTCGAGACCGCCGTGTCGGGGATCCCGTGGCCACGCAGGACTTCCCGGATCCGGTTGACCCCGCCCCGGGTGGCCTCGAACGCCTCACCCGGCTTCGGCCGCGTCTCCGCGATCGCCACCCGGAGCCGGGCCAGGTCCGGCACCGCGTCCACGCTTGCCGCACCGAAGACGGATGCGCCCCAGGGGGCGTCTATCGAATGCCTGTCAAACATACGGCTCATCCAATCAGCACGATGACTTGACGATCCAGGTGTCCGTACGCGGGACGAGGGCCCGGCGGTCGCGCCGAGCCCTCGGGTCTCAATTCCGTGCCACCACGCCCCGTACTCCCGAGCCGTTGACCCGGGAACGAAGGAGCGCGGCTCAGGTACTAGTGAGCCGAAGGGGATGGCGCGGCGGACGGGGAGGTCGTGGCGCTCGGGGTGCTGCTCGCGGACGGGGTGTCCGTCGGGGTGGGGGTGGGGCAGCCCGGGGCGGTCGGGGTGGCCGTTGCGCTCGGGGTGGCCGAGGGGGTGATCGACGGGGTGCCGGACGGCGTCGCGGTCGGGCTCGCGCTCGGGGTGCCGGTCGGCGTGGGGCAGGTGGTCGGGGTGGCCGTGGGCGTCGCCGTCGGCGTCGCGGTGGGCGTCGTGGACGGGGTGCCGGTCGGCGTCGCGGTGGGGCTCGTCGTCGGCGTCGCGGTCGCGCTGGGGCTCGGGCTTCCCGACGGCGTGGTGGAGGGAGTGGTGGGCGTGCTGCTCGGGGTGCCGCTCGGCTCGGCGGACGGAGAGCCGGACGCGGAGGGCGAGGGGGTGCCGGAGGGCGTCGCGCTCGGCGAGGGCTCGCCCGACGGCGTGATGGTCGGGGCGGTGCTCGGGGTGCCCGGGACGGTCGGCGCGGTGCTCTGGCTCGGCGTCGGCGCCGTGGCCGGCATCGTGGCCGGGGTCGGTGCGACCGGGGTCGGCGGCGTGGTCGGCACGAGCGGCGTCACCGGAGCGACCGGGAGCAGCGGGGTCAGCGGGCTCGGGGTGCCCGGGCGGTTCGGCGTGGTGACCGGGCTGCCGGAGCCGAAGTGGGCCATCCAGTTCCGGACCGTGCGCAGGTACTCGGCGGAGTGGTTGTAGCCGAGGATCGCCCGGTCCAGCTGGGCCGGGTCGGACAGGTCGCGGCTTCCCGCGCACAGGTACCGGCCGGCCGCCTCGGCGGCGTCGAAGATGTTGTTCGGGTCGGCCTTGCCGTCCCCGTTGGCGTCCACGCCCCAGGAGGCCCAGGTGGAGGGGATGAACTGCATCGGTCCGACGGCGCGGTCCCACTGGGTGTCACCGTCGAAGCGGCCGCCGTCGGTGTCGCCGATCGCCGCGAAGCCGGCGCCGTTCAGCGCCGGGCCGAGGATCGGACGGAACGTCGTCCCGGCGGCGTCGACCGCGCCGCGGCCGGCCTGGCCGGACTCCACCTCGCCGATCGCGGCGAGCAGCTGCCAGGGCAGGTGGCAGCCGGGGGAGCGCACGAGCAGCGCGGCCTCGGCCTTGCGATAGGCGGCGAAGACCGTCTCCGGCAGGGCCGGCCCGGAGCGCAGCGGATCGGCGAAGGGGGAGGTGAGCGGCGCGAGCGGCGGCTGGGCGAGCGGGAGGGTGCCGCCGCCGTCGACCGGCGCGGTGCCGAGGGTGCCCGGGAGCGGGGTGGCGCCGGTGCCGAACGGCGCGGTGCCGTCGGCGCCGAGGCCGGGGAGGAGCGCGGCGCTGCCGCCGGGCTGGTCCGGGGCGGGCTCGGCCGCGGCGGTCGGGGCGAGCCGGAGGCCGGTCACCTGGGAGCCGGTCAGGGCCGCGAGCGCGGTGAAGACCGCCAGCATGCCGGTCAGCCGCTTGCCGAGCCGCAGCCGGCGTCCGGTCGTCCGACCGGTCCGCCGCTCCGTCCCCGTGGGCCCGCCGTCGCCTCGCGCGGCCGTGCCGTTCCTGGTCACCATGCTCTGCCCCTCCCCGTCACCGTCCGGTTCTCGGGGAACGGACGGGCTGTCACCATCGTGCCTTCCGGTGCATGACAGATCTCATGACCCGAATGATTAGTATCACGACGATCTGACAGGTCCCCGGTGGCCTGGGGCGATACCGGGCGCCACCGTTCGGTGAACGGACGGTGGACCGGTTCGACCGGACACGGTCAGGGCTGAACGGGACACCTGGGACAACCGGGATGACGCGGACAATCGGGACGGCCGGTCGCGCGGGGCGGCGGCGCGCCTCAGAGTTCGAGGAGCATCCCGTCCTCGGCCACGGCCGCGCCGGCCGCCGCGAGTGCCGGCGCCAGCGCGGTGGCCTCCGGTGAACCCGGGTGGGCCAGCGGGTTGGTGTTGTTGAGGTGGGTGTAGAGGTAGCGCGGTCCGGGTCGGCCGGCCAGGTGGGGGAGCGAGTCGGCGACCGCCAGGTGTCCCATACCGCGCGAGCCCCGGGCGCCGCCGGTGCGCTCGCCGAGCTCGTCGTCCGTCGCGAAGGTGCCGTCCAGGATCACCACGTCCGCGTCGGCCACCGCCCGGTCCATGGCGGGCGTCCAGGCGGCCAGACCGGGGGCGTACACGGCGCCGGCGCTGCCGCCGGTCTCGGTGAAGCGGTAGCCGATCACCCAGTCCGTGCGCCCGCCGTACGGGTCCTCGGACCGTTCGCCCGCCGGCAGGGCGGCCAGGTCGGCGGCGTAGCGGGGGCGCTTGCCGCCGAGGGCCAGCGGTTCGGCCACCAGCCCTCCGGCCAGTTCGACCGGCTCCCCGGGGACGACGGTGTGCCAGCGCGCCTTGGTGTACGGGGCGAGCAGCGGGCCGACCGGGAACGCCTCGTGCAGCGCGGCCCGGACCGGAGCGGTCGCGTGCACCGTCAGCCCGGCGGCCTCGCGCAGGGTCACCAGGCCGAGGGTGTGGTCGAGTTCGCCGCTGGTCAGCAGGACGCCGCGGAGCGGGGTGTCCCGGGTGCCGGGCGGGGGCGCCAGCTCGGGGGTGGCGAGCAGCTGGGACCGCAGGTCGGGGGAGGCGTTGACGAGGTACCAGGCGGCGCCGTCGGCGCTGACCGCGAGGCAGTCCTGGCTGCGGGTGGCACCGGTGCGGCGGGCGGTGGCGCAGCCCGCGCAGCCGCAGTTCCACTGGGGCAGGCCGCCGCCGGCGGCGGTGCCGAGGATCCGGATCTTCAGGGCGTGCTCCGAGGGACGGGTCCAGGGCCGGGGGCGCTCACGCCGGGCCCGGCGCGGACGGGTCGGGAGACTTGGCCGGGGCAGCCGGGGCAGCCGGGGCAGCCGGGGCAGCCGGCCCGGTCGGGACCGCCGGGACCGGCAGCACGGACGGCACGGACGGCAGTGGCGGGACGGGCGCGGTGAAGCGGCGCGGCCGGGGAGCCGGACCGGCCTCCGGGTCGGGCGCGTGCACCAGGTGGTGCTGCGGGGAGAGCCGGCACGCGGGGTCGGTGGCGCCCGGGTCCCCGGTGAACTGGAAGGCCTGGCAGCGGCAGCCGCCGAAGTCCTGCTCGCGGAGGTCGCAGCTGCGGCACGGTTCGGGCATCCAGTCGGTGCCGCGGTAGCGGTTGAACGCGGGCGAGTCGTGCCAGCTCGCGGCCAGACCGTCGGTGACCGCGTTCGGCACCGGCAGCCCGGGCAGTTGGGCGGCGGCCAGGCAGGGCAGCACGGCTCCGTCGGGCGCGACCACCAGTTGCTCGTTCCCCCAGCCGTTCATGCAGGGCTTGGCGGTGCCGCTGTGGTGGTCGGCGACGACATGGGTGATCTCGATCCGGTCGCCGTGCCGCGCGCGGGCGGCGGCGACGTCCTGTTCGGCCTGCCGGACCTGCGCGTCGCTCGGCGCGAGGTGGGCCCGGTTGACCCAGGCCCAGCCGTAGAACTGCGTGTGCGCCAGCTCCACCCGGTCGGCGCCGAGCTCGACCGCGAGGTCGGCGATCTCGCCGAGGCGCTCGACGTTGGCGCGGTGCAGCACGGCGTTGACGGTGAGCGGCAGGCCGGCGCCGGTGAGCAGGGCGGCCGCGGCGAGCTTGCGCTCGTGCCCGGTGGGACCCTTCAACCGGGTCAGCCCGGCGATGGCGTCGGCCTGCCGCGGGTCGGCGTCCTGGACGGACAGCTGCACATGGTCCAGGCCGGCCGCGGCGAGTTCCTCGGCGCGGGGGCCGTCCAGCGGCAGACCGCTGGTGATCAGATTGGTGTAGAGGCCGAGCTCCCGCGCGTGCGCGACGATGATGGCCAGATCGCGGCGCAGCAGCGGCTCGCCGCCGGTGAGGTGGACCTGGAGCACACCGAGCCCGCGCGCCTGGTCGAGGACCCGCAGCCACTGCTCGGTGTCCAGTTCGTCCCGCTGCCGGATGAGTTCCACCGGGTTGGCGCAGTAGTGGCACTGCAGGGGGCAGCGGTGGGTGAGTTCGGCGACCAGGCCCAGGGGGGCGGGGGCGCGCTTGCCGACCGCGGCGCCGGGCAGTCCGGCGGCCGGCTGCGGGTCGGCCGGGCCGCCGGTGCCGTCGAGGGCGAGCAGCCGCCGTTCGGCGAGGTCGGCCAGCAGGGCGAGCACCTGGCCGGAGTCCACGCCCTCGTACTCCTCGGCGAGCCGGGCGGTGACCTCGGCGGCGTCGCGCCGTCCGTCGCAGTGCCGCAGGACCGCGGCGGCGGTCCCGTTGAGCAGCAGCACGCCCTCCGGGTAGAGCAGGGCGGCCTGTCGGCGGACCGGGTCGTGGACCAGCCGCACTCCGCGCCGCAGCCCGGGGGCCACGGCGGCGGGTGCGGCGTTCACCGGCCGGCCCCGGCCGGCACAGGGGCCCCGGCGGCCTCCGCGATGGCGGTGGCCTCCGCCGTGGCGGCGGTCTCCGGGCCGTAGTCGACCGCGTCGAGCATCGCCCGCAGCACCTCGCACTTGAAGGCGAGCGCCGACACCGCGGCGCGTTGCTGCTCGGCCGTCACGCAGTGGTCCAGCACCACGTCGAGCGTCCGGGCGCTGTCCCGCCGGGCGTCGGGGATCCGGTGCTCGAAGTAGGCGTAGCCGGCCGGATCGATCCAGTCGTAGTGCTTCTGCCAGGCGATCACCCGCTCGGCCATGTGGTCGGGCGAGAACATCTCGGTCAGTGCCGCCGCGACGCCCTCCGTCCACGGCCGGGTCTGGCAGAAGTGCAGGTAGCCGTCGACGGCGAAGCGCACACCGCGCGTCACGTGCCGCTCGTCCAGGACCTCGGCGCGGTCCAGTCCGACGGCCTCGGCGAGCACCAGCCAGTCGGCCAGCCCGCCCTCGCCCTCCTGCGGCCCGTCCTGCTGGCCGAGCCGCCGGGTCCACTCCCGACGGACCTCCGGGAGCGGGCAGTTGGCGATGATCGCGGCGTTCTTCCGGGTCAGGCACAGCTGGTAGTACCAGCGGTTGGCGACCCAGCGCCGCAACTCCGGTGGCGTGCAGCCACCGGAGTGCAGGCGCAGATGGAACGGGTGGGTGTCCCAGTACCGTCCCCGCAGGCCGTACAGCCTGGCCGCGAACTCCTCGCGGGTCGACGCGATGGTGGAAGCCTGGGTCACCGAGTGGTCCGCGCGGCGTACGCGGTGACTTCGGCGCCGGTGCGGTGGCACTCCACCGACGGGGCGGACCAGGCGGGCTTGGCCGCGGCCGACGGCGCGGCCGGCGCGGCGGTGGTGACGGGCAGCTGGGGCGTGAGCGTGGACTTCATGGGAGTGCCCTCCTCGGTGAAGTGGGGGTGGGGGTCGGGGTCCGGCGGCCTCTGGAGCAGGACGCTACGAGCCGCCGGGTCCGCCCGCCGGTCCGGACCGTGCGATCGTGTGACATTCGCGATCGAACGGGTGACGCGACGGACTCCGCACCCGGGCGGGGCCCGGGAGGGAAACCGGTGTCGAGTGTGCCGGTCGGGCAGTGCCGTGTCGAGTGGGCGTCACGGGGTGTGTCGGGGTGAGCCGGACAGTTTCGGTCAGGGCGGGACGGGTTGTTCCGCGCGGGATGTGCGGGGCTGTGGTGATGTGTTCCGGCAAGGGATGTGCCGGGACGCGGCGGGGGTGCCGGGGTGTGTCGGGCTCGGACGGACGGGCTCGGACGGACAGGCTCGGCCGGACCGGCTCAGGTGGACCGGCCGAAGGCCACCAGATGGCCGTCCTTGGTACCGACGAACACCCGCCCGCCGTCCGTCGCCGGGACCGAGAACCTGGTCACCGTGCCGAGCGCGAAGCTGCGCCGCAGCTTGAGCGAGCCGTTGACCGGAAGCGCGTCGTAGGCCCGCAGTTCGCCGTTCTGGCCGCCCGGTCCGGTGCCCGAGTAGATCGACCACACCAGGGCCGAGCCGGCCGCCGTCCCGTTGGAGGTGACGACCGGGGAGCCGGAGGCGTAGCCGAAGCCCTCGGGGCTGGTCGCGGCACTGGTCAACTGGGGGTTCCCGGCGCTGTTCACCGAGTACTTGAGGGCGCGCAGCGAGCCGTAGTTCTCGACCAGGTAGACGTAGCCGCCGTCGCCGCCCCAGACGCCGGCGTGGCCCCAGACGCCCTTGAACGGGCCGGTGGTGCCGACCACGCCGTCCGTGCCGTTGGGGCCCTGGCCCATGCCGCCGAGCCGGTCCCGGTCGAGCAGGAAGATCCGCCCGTCCTTGCCGACCTGCACCATGAGGTGCGGGTGCGCGGCGTTGCCGAAACCGGACGGCAGGGCGACCGGGCCGCCGGAGCCGAGGTCCACGTCGCCGTGGTCCATCTCGCGGTTGTTGGTGGGGCTGAAGAAGTCCCGCGGGGCGAGGCTGCCGTCGCTGTTGACGCCCAGCCGGACGACGGACTCGGCGAAGTGGCCGCCGGGCTTGTCGCCCGGGCCCTTGAGCGGCGAGGAACCCTCGCCCGCGCCGTTGCCGGTCGCGACGAAGATCCGCCCGGAGCCGTCCGAGACCAGGCCGCCGCCGCTCATCCAGACACCCGCGTTCTGCGAGGCGGAACCGGACTCGGTGGACCAGAGGGTGAGTTTGCGGGTGCTGGTGTTGACGCCCGCGACCGTGCCGACGTACGTGCCGACCCCGCAGTCCGAGGCGAAGCCGAAGTAGACCGCGCCGTCGAGCAGCAGCAGTCCGGCCCGCTGGGCCGAGGTGTTGGGGTTGAACGGCACCCCGGGACTGTTCACCGGCGAGCCCGCGACGGTGACCGGCCAGCCGCTGCGCGAGGCGCCCGTGGTGGCGTCCAGGGCGTGCACTGAGAAGTGCGCTCCGCCGTCGCCGGACTTGCTCACCAGGTAGACCGTCTTGGTCGCCTTGTCGTAGACCGGGGTCGAGATGATGCCGGTACCCGGCGAGAGGCAGGCGGTGGAGGAGGCCACCGGGGTGCCGAGCGCGCGCTGCCAGAGGATCTTCCCGTCCGACGCGTTGACGCCGTAGACGTGGTTGGTCGAGGTCGCGACCACCACGGTCGAACCGGCCACCAGCGGTTGGGCGTACACCGCGCCGTCGACGGCGGTCGACCAGCGGCGTCCGAAGTCGGCGCCGGACACCTGGGCGGGCGCGAGGCCGGGTTCGTTGGCGTCCCAGGCGGTGCGCATGGTGTTGACCGAGACGGTCGGGCTGTCGGCCCGGGCGGGGACCGCGCCGCCGAGCGCGCCGGCGGCGAGGGCCGGGGCGAGCAGCGCGAAACCGGAGAGCAGGGCCGCCCCGGTGCGCCTCCGCCGGGGGCCCGCCGGCGGGGAGGTCGAGCCCGGGGAGGTCGCGCCCGGGGAGGTCGCGTCCGGGGAGGTCGCGTCCGGGGATATCGGACCCCGGGGTATCGGCTCCGGGTGCCGTCCGGTGGGGTGCCGTCCGGTGGGGTGCGCGGGTGGGTGAGATCGGCTCATGCGATCCGCCTTGGCTGTCGGGGAGTACGGCTACGGCGCCGTGGCGTCATTCTGCGAACGCCCGCGCCGTACCCGCATCCGCCCGAACCCCGGAGCCCGCCCCGTTCACGCCCCGGGGGGAACGCACTGCGCCGGGCGGCGGCGCCCCCGGCCGGGATCCGGTGGCGGTCAGGACAGCAGGGCGCTGCGGTACTGCATGATCCGGTAGTTCGTCGCGTCGTACCACTGGCTGACGACGATGTGGAAGTTGCCGAACGTGGAGCCGGGGACGACGAAGCCGCCGTACGGGGCGGCGACCAGGTTGCCGACCTCCTGGCCCGGGTTGCCGGGGAGGATCATGGTCTGCTCCAGGGTCCTGGTCAGGTCGGCGGTCGGAAGCGGGAAGACCATCGCCCTGATCGACAGCGGGTCCATGTTGAGCCAGGTGAGGACGTACTTGCCGTCCATGGCGCGGAAACACAGCTCGCCCCACCTGCGGGTGCCGAACACGGTCGTCGGGGCGGGCGCGTTCCACCGCCAGCCGTCGTCCGTGTAGCCCCACGGCTCGTAGGCGTCCGGCTCGCCGAGGCGGTCCTGCCGCACCCGGTGCAGCAGCATGCCCGACTGCACGTCACGGTTGAAGACCGTGGACAGGACGTAGCAGTAGCCGTCGTCGGCCACGGCGTAGGTCTTCTGCTGGAACTGTCCGCCGTGCAGGTCCCCCGGCCACTGGCAGAGGTACTCCCAGGTCTCGCCGTTGTCGGTGGAGCGCCAGAAGTCGGTGTGGTGGGTGTCGTAGATGACGCCGCGCATGAGGTGCATGTACATCACCCCGTCGACGACGAAGGCGTCGGACGGGATCGCCGTCGTGTTGTGGTCGCCGACCGGATTGTGCGGCTCGTCGACGAGGCTGATGCCGTGCTCACCGCGGACGACGCCGTCGATGCGCAGGCTGCCGGGGTCCGCGCTGCTGGAACGCAGGCCGACCGGCGCGTTCCAGTCGGGCGCGCCGACCTGGTCGCCGCCGAAGGTGTCGCCGCACACGAAGAGCATGGTGCCGTCGGGGCAGCGGACGGGAATGCCGAGATCCGTCCACGGCGCCGAGAACGGGCCGGTCTCGGCTGGGCCGCTGAGGTTCTTCACCTTGACCGTGATCGTCGGGCTGGTCGGGTCGTACGGACCGTTGGCGACCGCCGCCGGGGCGCCCGAACCGATGGCCCCCGCTCCCACCGCGACCCCGAGGCCGATCCTCAGGAGCTCGCGGCGGGAGGGTCCGCCGGTCGTCGCTTCGTGCCCGTCCGATGAGTGTGTCATGGTGCGGATGGCCCTTCCGGAGAGCCGCGTTCCCGCGGCTGCGAACGGACCGTGGACATCCGCGTGTTGGCGGTGACGGCCCGTCACCGAGACTAGGGCGCAGGACGCTCGCCGCATCGGTCGGTGGACGGACCTTCACCCGAAGTGAGTAGACCGGGGTGGTGTGCCCCCGAGCGGCCTCGCCCTGTCCTAGACCAGCTTGGACAGGGCGAGGGCGAGCGTGCTCGCGGCCGCCGCCTCGGCCGCGGCGTTGACCTCGTCGTTCGGGCCCCGGTCCTTGACCACCTCGACGGAGTAGACGTGCCCGTCGGAGACGAAGAACACCTCGGGCCGGAAGCCGTCCTTGCGCTGGACCAGGTAGGCCTCCTGGCCGACGCCCGGGAGCGGGGTGGACGTGAACTCCGGGTTGCTCTTCAGCGCGGCGAGGGTGGAGGGGGAGCTCTCCCGGATGTCGGCGTAGGACTGCCGGGAGCCCCAGGTGCAGCCCCAGACCGGCTTGCCGTCCACCGGGCTGAAGTGGGTGCCGGTGAACGGTCCGGCGGTCCCGACGACGGCGATGACCTGCGGGGAGGTGAGGAGGGTGCAGGCGTCCGCGGGGCGCTTGCCGGTGCCCGCCGGGGTGGTCCCCGCCGTGGGCTCGGAGGTGGCGGACGGCGTGGCCGAGGGCGGTGCGGCGGG
The DNA here is from genome assembly GCF_034043715.1 of Kitasatospora purpeofusca. Lineage (GTDB taxonomy): Bacteria > Actinomycetota > Actinomycetes > Streptomycetales > Streptomycetaceae > Kitasatospora > Kitasatospora purpeofusca_A. The sequence continues at coordinate 27,869 of NZ_JAXCLC010000058.1, forward strand.
GGTCGGTGCGGTGGGGGTCGGTGCGGTGGGGGTCGGGGCGGTGGCGGGGGTGGTGGCCGCCGGGCTGCTCGTCGTGCCGGTGCCGGTGCCGGGGGCCGTGGTGGCGGTGCTCGTCGGCGCGGGGGCCGCGGTGGATCCGCCGCCCGAGGACGAGCAGCCGGCCACCGCGACGGCCGCGAGGGCCAGCGCCGGCAGCCAGGTGTACCGGCGGCCGGCCGTGATCGGTGTCCTGCGGTCCATGGAACCCCCTCCGATGGTCGTCCACCGGTGCGGCGGACGGCGTGGTGGCAGGATCCTACGGCCGGGAGGGGGCCGGTATTTCCCGTTCCTGCTACGGGAGTTGGACAACCCGGTCACGGGCGCGGAGCCGGCGCCTCCGGAGGCCGGAACGGCGGTCCGGGGCACGGGGGTGGTACGCGCACGTGCGGCCGGGCTCCCGGCGGCGCCCTGGGCCGAGCGACTGACCAGGCCGGATGCGGAATCCCTCAATACCAGTGCGGTCGGGTCGCTGTCGAGGACCGGAGGGCGTCTTCCCCGGACGGGTGACGTTCTGGTGAAAGTGGTCATGCCAGGAACGGCGGCCCGGCATCCTGAGCCCGTGATCAGGCGGATCCCGGGGCGGGGCGGGGCGCGCGACCAGTGGGACACCTGAGGGACGGAGGCCCTGACAATGAGCACCAACCTGCCGGAGACCGTGGTCGAGGCCCCGGCCGCGCCACCCGTACCACCCGTACCACCCGCGCCACCCGTGCTGCCCGCGCCACCCGTGCTGCCCGTGCTGCCCGCGCCGCCGAGAGTCGTCGATGACCTCACCCGCGACCTCACCCACGCGGCCGCCGCCGTCCGGGCCGCCTCCCGGGGCGGCCGGAGCGGCGGGGACCTCGCGGTGGCCGCGTACACGGCGGTGGTGTGCACCGGGCGGTCGGCGGCCCGCGCGCTGGAGGAGGCCGCCGCCTGGTGCCGGCAGGCGCCGGAGGCGGAGGTGCACTCGCTGGCCTGGGCGCGCGTCCCCGGCCATCGCGACGACGTCTTCGAGTACCGGGTCACCCTCGCCGTCAGCTTCCCCGACCAGGAGACCGGCGAGCACTCCGGGGACACCCACCACGCCCGGCGCTGACACCGGGGGAGCCCTCGGACGAGTTCTCGTAGGAGTCCTCGTAGAAGGCCGGGCGGGACGGGCGGGAGGTCGGGCGGAGGTCGGGCGGGAGGGGCCGATCGGCGGGGACCGGCCGGGTCGGCCGCGTCGTTAGACTCGGCCCATGAATCATGGGGGAACGAACGACCCGGAGCCGGAGGCCCGGAAGCTGCCGACCGAGGACCGCGGTCCAGCGTCGGAGGAGCGCGAACTGTCGACCGGCCCGGCCGTACTGGTCACCCTGCTCGCCGCGTTCTGCGGCGGGCTGGTGATGCTGCTCGTGCTGCACGGGCTGGGCTGGACGGCTCCCGGCCTCGGTTGGCTGGCCGCCAAGGGCGCCGTGAAGATCGGCGCCGGCGGCACGGTCGGACTGGTCGCCGCCCTCGGCTGGCTCAGGGCCCGCCGCGCGGACCGGCGGACGGACGCCGCCTGAGGCGTCCGGGCCGCTCGGGCGGCCCGGACGCGCGAGTTCAGTCCTGCGCGCCCGTCGCGCACTCGGGGTGGCCCCAACCGCCGCCCACCTTGGTGATCTTGTCGCCCTTGGCGTAGGGCCGCGAGCACGGGCAGGTACCGGGGAAGCGCGCGGACAGCGTCGGAGCGCTTCCCGAGGACCGGCGCTTCGCCGCGGCCGGGGAGGCGGTACCCGCGCTTCGGGTGCCGCTTCGGGCCGCGCCGCCGCGGGTGGCTCCTCCGCGGGCGGGGCCGCTCGGGGCCGGGTCCGGCACGGGGAGGTCGGCGGCCGTCCCGCCGGCGGCCTCCTGGGTACGGGCGGCGTCGCTGGCGGCCTTGTCCGCCACGGCGTTCAGCGGATCGCCGTCCACCTGGTGCGCGGGCACGTAGACGAAGGTGACGTCCCGCCCGTCGAGCAGCTCGTCGATCCGCTGGATCAGCTCCTGGTTGGCGACCGGCTTGCCCGCGGCGGTCTTCCAGCCGTTGCGCTTCCAGGCCTTCAGCCATTTGGTGACCGAATCACGGGTGTAGGTGCTGTCCAGCCGGACCTCCAGCGGCACGGCGGCGTCCGTGTCGGCCAGCAGCCGCTCCAGTGCGGTGAGTTCGCCCACGTTGTTGGTGCTGTGCCCGAGCGGTCCGGCCTGCCAGCGCTGCGGCACCCCGGCACTGTCCGCCACCACGTAGGCCCAGGCCGCCGGGCCCGGGTTTCCCTTGGCCGCCCCGTCACAGGCGGCGATGATTCGGTCGTTCATACAGCGATCATGCCAGGACGGGCGATGGTCCCCGGACCACGGCGGGCTACGTGAGCCACGGCGCCTCCCGTGACGGCATCCGCGACGGCACGCCGGTCGGGGCATCGGTCGACGCGGCGGGCGGTGCGGCGGGCAGTACGGCGGCCGGTGCGGCGGGGGGTGTGGCTTCCAGTGCGGCGTCCAGGCGGTCGGCGAGGGTGCTCCACGGGTGGCAGTCGACCACCGGGAGCGCGTGCCGGCGGGCCTCGGCGGCGAGCCAGTGCGAGTACCGGGCGCCCACCTCGGCGCGCCCCGTCTGGGCGCCGCTCGCCGGTTCGCGCGCCGCGTAGTTGGCGGCGATCCGGTCCGCCTCGCCCTCGTGCAGGAACACCGCCCGGACGTCCCGTCCCGTCGCGCGTCCGAGGGCGACCGCCCGGGCGCAGACGGCGGGAGTGAGGTAGTCGCCCTCGATCACGGCCGGGACGGGGACGGTCAACCGGTTGCGCACCACGCCCAGCGCGGCCGGCTCCAGCGCCTCGGCGGTGGCGATCTGGAGCTCCAATACGCGCCCGGGCGGCCACGTGTCCCCCGGCCGCTCGGACACGGTGGGCCCGTCGAAATGGTGCAGCGCCGGATACCGCTCGGCGGTGGTGAGTGCCTGGACGGCGGCGACCACGTCGTCGAACTCCACGACGAAGGCACCGGTCGCCCCGGCGATCCGGGCGGCCGCCACACTCTTCCCGACGCCGGAGGCGCCACCGAGCAGTACGAGTTCCCAGGTCCGTTTCGGCATCCGATGACACTATCGCGCGGCATCCGGGCGGATCATCCGGATTCCGTACCCACCCGACGGTTCACCGGTCGGTCACGGCCGAACGGAGACCGCGGGCGGCACGGATCCGCTGTCCGGGCCACCGCGCCGGGCGGTGAGCACGGGCTGGTAGTACCCGCTGGACTCCGGGCTGTGCCAGGTGATGCCGGTGAAGCCGGCCTCGGCCACGAACTCCGTCAACTGCGAGCGCGTCAGCGCCCAGTAGGTCGTCCGGCGGACCCGGACGTCCCAGGTGCTCTCCGCGGGGATGAGCTGGAAGTGCTCCAGGTCGTAGCACTCACCGTCTTCGTGCCAGTGCCAGAGCTGGAAGGTGATCACCTTCCCTTCGCCCGTTCCCGAGACCTGCGGAGGCGTCGCGGTGGGTCTGGCCCGCCGCGCCTCGTCGTAGTCCCGGACGGTGACCATCAGCAGTCCGTCGTCCCGGAGGACCCGCCTCATGCCGAGGAGCGCCGCTCGGAGGTCCTCGCCGGAGAGCAGGTGCGGCAGGGAGTTGTCCGCGCAGACGATCACATCGAAGGCGCCGTCAGCGAACGGCAGTCGGCGCACGTCCGCCGCAGTGACCGGAAGCCGGCTGCCCCTGGCCGCCGCCTCGGCCGCGGCCCGGGCGGCGGCGGCCGGGCTGAGGTCGCTGCCGACGACCTGATGCCCGGCCGAGGCCAGCCCGATCGCCTGGGTGCCGATCCCGCACGAGCAGTCGAGGACCCGCTGCGGCCCCGCCCCCAGCCCCTGACGGACGAACTCGCTCAGCACCCCGGCCTGATACGCCATGCTCGCGTCCCAGTCCCGGAACATCAGGTGGTAGTCACGGGCCAACTCGTCGTAGAAATCCCGCACGGAGAATTCGGACATGCACCCACCCTATGAAGGATCGTTTCAGGGTCGACGGCGGCTGCTTCGCACGTTTCTCCAGCGGACCGACGAGGACCGGCCGGCCGACGCCCCGTCCGAAGCGATCGGCAGACACCCATGACGGGCCGATCGGCCCGACCGTCGGTTCCCGCCGCTGTCTCAGCGCACCAGACCGTTGTGGCCGGTCGGGTCGCTGTGGACGCCCTTGTCACCGTAGGCGTTCCAGCAGCGGCGTCGCCGAGCAGCGTCCACAGGGTCTCGCCGGCGGCAGTCCCCAGGATCCGGCTCCACTCGTGGTCGGGGCACTCGGGCGTCCGGAGGCCCGCCAGGGTGTCCGCCAGGGTCTCCTTGATCGCGTCCTTGCTGAGGAGCGGAAGGTCCGACTCGGCTGCCAAGGCTCGCGCGAGCGTTGTCTTCCCCGCTCCGGGAAGCCCGTTGACCAGTACCGTGACCATCCGACGGCCCTATCGCCGGACACCCGGCCAGGCCGGGCCCTGGCGATCCGGCGTCCCTGGTGAGCCCCGCCGGGCGGAGCCTCAGGGGTGAGGGTGCCCGGCCGGGGGTGGTCCGGGGTGGTCGAGTCGGCGCTGCCAGGTCGTCAGGAGGGCCTCCAGGGCGGAGGCCTCCTCGGGGGTGAGGACGCTCAGCAGGCGGTGCTCGTTGCGCATGTGCGCCGTGAACGCCTCGTCGAAGAGCCGTCGGCCGGCCTCGGTGAGTGCCACCACCCGGCCTCGGCCGTCGGCCTCGCTGCGGCGGCGGGTGACCAGGCCCGCCCGTTCCAGCCGGTCGATCCGCTTGGTCATGGCACCGGTGGTGACCATGGTGTGGGCGGCGAGCTCCCCGGGTGCCCGCTCGAACGGGGCGCCCGCCCGGCGGAGTGCGGCGAGGACGTCGAACTCGCCTTCGCCCAGGCCGTAGCGGCCGTAGACCAGGCAGAGCTCCTCGGTCAGCCGGCCGGACAGCCGGTGCAGGCGTCCGATCACCGCCTGCGGGGAGACGTCGAGGTCGGGCCGTTCCCGGCGCCACTCGGCCTGGATGGCTGCCACATGGTCGGTGGCGGTCTGGTCGGTGGCAGCGTGGTCGGTCTGGTCGATGGCCGTGTAGTCGGTGCGGTCGGTGACCGTGTGGTCGGCGGGGCCGTGGTCAGGGCTGGTGGGCGCGGGTGCCATGGCTGCATCCTAGCGCAGTAGCTTCCATGGAAGGTACATTGCCTTCCATGGAAGCCAGTTTTCGATGGGTGCTGCTGACCGCCGTCGCGCCGGTGGCGTGGGGCGCGAACTACTACGTCACCCGCGAGTTCCTCCCGGCGGACCGTCCGCTCTGGGGAGCCGCCCTGCGGGCCCTGCCCGCGGGACTGCTCCTGCTCGCGCTGCGTCCGCGCCGGCCGCGGGGAGCCTGGTGGTGGCGGTCGGCCGTCCTCGGACTGCTCAACACGGCGGGATTCTTCGTCCTGCTCTACATCGCCTCGCAGTCCCTGGCCACCAGCGTCGCCTCCACCGTGATGGCGGCCTCGCCGCTCGCGATGCTGCTCCTGGCCTGGGCGCTGACCGCCGCCCGCCCCGCCCGGGCACACCTGCTCGGCGCCCTGGTCGGCCTGGCCGGTGTCGGGCTGATGCTGCTGACCAGGAGCGAACCGGTCAGCCTGCCTGGCCTGGCCGCCTCGGCGGCGGCGATGCTGGTCTCCTCGCTCGGCTACGTCCTGGCCGCCCGGTGGCGGGAGGGTGCGGACGTCCTGGCCACCACCGCCTGGCAGCTGCTGGCGGGCGGACTGGTCCTGCTGCCCCTGGCCTCGGTGTTCGAGGGCCCGCCCGTGCTGCCCGCCGGGCGAGAGCTGGCGGCCTTCGGTTATGTCGCGGTGGTGGCGACCGCGCTGGCCTTCGCCGCCTGGTTCGCGGGCCTGCGCCGACTGCCGGCGGGCACGGTCGGGCTGCTGGGGCTGCTCAATCCGCTGACCGGTGTGCTGCTCGGCACCGTGGTGGCGGGCGAGCGGCTCGGCCCGCCGCAGTTCGCCGGGCTGCTGCTGGTGCTGGCGGGGGTCGCGCTGGGCCGCCCGCGTGGCGGTTCGGGGGGTGGTCCGGGGGGCCGCCGTCCGGAGGGTGGCCCGCTCGGCGGCTCGTCGCGCTCGCGCCACAGGCGGTCCGTCGGGCATAGCGCGGCGGCTGGTGCGGCGACCGGTGCGGTCGGAGGGGGTGGTGGCGTCGGTGGTAATGGTGGCGGGAGCGCTCGGGGCGGTTCCGACTGATGTCGGTACTTGCGCGAACTTCCCTGCTTTCCCCATAAGTTGGCCACCGGGAGCGGATCGGACCGGTAGGAATGGGAGCGCCCGACCCCGCCGGGGCGGGTGGAGGGGGCGGGGCGCGAGGGGCTGGACGGACCGTGCCCGGGCGCCGCGGGGGAGCCCTCTCCTGCCTTCCTGTCTTCCGCGAGCAAGGGACCCGATGCGTTCGTTCACCAAGACCCTGCCCGTCCTGCTGGCCGGCGCGGCGCTCACCGCGGCCGCGCTGGCGTCCCCCAGCGGCGCCGACGCGGCGACCACCGAAAGACCCCACGGTCTGGAGGTCGCCGTTCCGGCCTACGTCCTGCCCGGCGAGCCCATGCTGGCCGCTGCGGCGAGCGCCCGCCCCGCACCCTCGGTCGTCGTCCTCAATCCGTCCAACGGCTACGCCCCCTTCGACGCGGCCTGGCAGGCCCAGGCCGACGCGCTGCGCGCCGGGATCACCGCGCACGGCACCAACACCCGGGTGCTGGGCTACGTCGACACGGGCCACGGCTCGCTCCCGCCGTCCGCCGTCCGCGCGGTCGTCGACAACTACCTCAGGACGGCCGACCACCGGCTGCACGTCGACGGCATCTTCTTCGACCAGACCGGGCGCGACTGCGGCCCGGGCAACACCGACCGCGACTACTACGCGGAGCTGCGCCGCTACGTCCAGGAGACCGTCCACGCCGTCGCCCCGCAGGTCCAGGACCTGGTGGTGAACAACCCGGGCACCGCCGTCGCCGACTGCTACCTCGAGCCCGGCCACCGCACGGCCGACGTCTTCGTGACCTTCGAGGGCGACTACGACGACTACACCGGCGCCTGGCTGGGCGGCAACGTCTTCAACCCCACGGCGGGCTACTACTCCGGCGCGGCCCTCGACGCCAGCGGCACGGCCTTCTGGCACCTGGTGTACGACACCCCGGACCGGGCCGCGATGCGAACCGCCCTCGACGCCGCCTTCACCCGGGGTGCCGGCTACGTCTACGCCACGGACGACGCACTGCTGGTGCCCTGGGACGCCGCCCCGGGCTGGGGTTTCGCCGCCGAGACCGCGTACGCCGCCGCGAAGGGCTGACTCAGTACTCCCGGTCCTGGCGGGCGGCGGTGACGGCCCAGGAGACCGTGATCACGACCGCGAGTGCCAGCAGGACGGCACCGAAGACGATCGCCGTCCAGCCGCCGCTGGTCAGGCCGTCCAACTGCTCCTGGTAGGTGGTGTCATGAGGTTCCGGCATGCCGTCGCCGAAGGAGCCCTTCACCTGGACGTGGCAGATGTCGCCGGGTGACATGGGCCGGCCGTAGCAGGTGGGCTCGGCGGTGTTCAGCTTGTTGACGCCCATGAGGACCAGACCGACACCGGCGACCAGCAGGACGAGTGGGATCAACACCTGGAGAGCCTCCCCGGATTCCTCCGACTCCACCGACTCCGCCCAACCGTGGAGGGCGGCCGGTGCGTACGCACACGCGCTTCGACGCGCGGGAGGCGCGGGGCGGTTCCGTTCGGGTGGTTCGGTTCGGTTCGGTTCGGGGCGGTTCGGTTTGGGAGCGGTCCCGTTGCTGGTCCCGGTCGGCGGCGTGCTCCGGTGCGGTGGTGCTCCGGTGCGGGGGCGCGCCTCGGGAAAACCACGTGACCCGGAGGCGGGCCGCTCCGTACACTCGGCATCCAGAGACGCACCGCCGTGGTTCCGGTGGCGGTGCGCGCCGTGATGAGCTGAGGGAGGACCGGTCGTGCGAAACCGCACCGCTGCCGTCATCCCCTCGTCCCGGTTCGAGGTGATCCTGGTGTCCTCGTTCCTCCGGTGCCCGCTGCGCGGCCGGCACCGGATCAGCGTGACGGACCGCTGACCTCGGGGCACTCCTCGGGTCACTCCTCCGGTCGTCCGCCGCATTCCGGCTCTTCTGCTTTCCTGTCTCCTGCCGCCCGTCCGAGTGCCCAGGCCCCTGTGTGTCCTGCGCTCTGTGTGCCCGGGTGCTCGACCGCCTCCATACCTGTGTTGACCGGGTGTTCACCTGCGTTGACCGGGTCGGGCTGGGCGGGGTGGGGCGCGGGCGGGTTCGCGGGTGGGCCGGACGTGGTGAGGCCGGCAGGGCCGGGCGCGTCGTCGCCGCAATCGCGCCGCCCCAGCATCTCGCTCCACCTCGAAAGGCACCGGGCCATGCGCACCGACGTCCGCCGTACGCACAACGCCGTCACCACCACGACCAGCACCACCACCACCACCGCTGCTGCCGCCGCCGTCCTGGCCGGCATCACCACCGTCCGTAACCTGGGCATCCTGGCCCACGTGGACGCGGGCAAGACCACCGTCACCGAGCGGATCCTCTTCCTGGCCGGCGAGACCCACAAGCGCGGCGAGGTCCACGACGGGACCACCGTCACCGACTGCCACCCGCAGGAGCGCGAACGCGGCATCACCATCTTCGCCGCCGCGGTCAGCTGCCTCTGGGACGGCCATCGGATCAACCTCATCGACACCCCCGGGCACGTCGACTTCGCCGACGAGGTCGAACGCTCGCTGCGGGTGCTGGACGGGGCGGTGGCGGTGTTCGACGCCGTCGCCGGGGTGGAGCCGCAGAGCGAGAGCGTCTGGCGCCAGGCCGACCGGCACGGTGTGCCCCGGATCGCCTTCGTCAACAAGATGGACCGGGCCGGCGCCGATCTGGACGCGGCCGTCGCCTCCATCCGGGAACGGCTGCACCCGGTCCCGCTCGCCGTCCAACTGCCGATCGGCCGGGAGAGCGAGTTCACGGGCGTTGTCGACCTGCTGACGATGCGTGCCCTGACCTGGGACGACGGCCCCGGGCGGGACGGTCTGCAGGAGGGGCCGGTGCCGGAGGAGCTCCGGGCCGAGGCCGAGCACCGGCGCCGACGGCTGGACGAGGCCGTGGCCGGGCTCCATCCGGCCGCACTGGAGGAGTACTACGAGCACTCGGCACTCTCCACCGCGACCCTGGCCGCCGCGCTGCGGGACCTCACCCACAGCGGCGAGGCCGTCGTCGTGCTGTGCGGATCGGCCTACCGCAACCGCGGTGTCGAACCGCTGCTGGCCGCGATCACGGCCTACCTGCCCTCGCCGCTGGATGTCCCCGCGGTGCGCGGATCCGCCGTGGGTGCGGCGGGCTCTGCGGGCGCGGCCGGTACGGAGGGGGTGGCGGGCGCGGAGGGGGTGGCGGGCGCGGAGGTGGAGCGGGCCGCCGATCCCGCCGGGCCGCTCACCGCGCTGGTGTTCAAGGTGAACGTCACCGCCTCCGGCCGTCTGACCTATCTGCGCCTCTACGCCGGAACACTGCGAAAGGGGGACACCGTGCTGGACGCCACGACCGGCCGTCCCGAACGGATCGCCCGGATCCTGCGGGCGCAGGCCGACAGTCATACCGAGACGGACTCGGCGGTCGCCGGAGACATCGTCGCGGTGATCGGAGTCAAGGCCGCCCGCGCGGGCGCCACGCTCTGCGCGCCCGGCGCGCCGCTGGTCCTCGAACCACCCGTCACCGCCGAGCCGGTGGTGACGGTCGCGGTCGAGGCGCGGCGCACGGTCGACACCGACCGGCTGGCGGTCGCACTGGCCCGGCTCGCGGAGGAGGATCCGTCACTGGTCGTCCGCACCGATCCGGAGACGGGGCAGCGGGTGCTCTCGGGTCTGGGCGAACTGCACCTGGAGGTGGCGGTGGAGAAGATCCGCCGGGACCACAACGGTCTGGAGGTGACCGTCGGCCGCCCGCAGGTCGCCCATCGGGAGACGGTCGAACGCGGAGTCACCGGCCATGTCCACCGTCACGTCAAACAGGACGGTGGCGCCGGCCAGTTCGCCCAGGTCGTGATCGACGTGGCGCCGCTGGACGGACCGGTCGGCACGCAGGAGGGCGGGGGCTTCGTGTTCGCGTCCACCGTGACCGGCGGGCGGGTGCCGAAGGAGTACGTCCAGGCGGTCGAGGCGGGCTGCCGGGACGCGCTCGCCGAGGGCCCGCTGGGCGGCCACCCGGTCACCGGGCTGCGGGTCACCCTGACCGACGGGGCCACTCACAGCAAGGACTCCTCCGACCTCGCCTTCCGCACCGCCGGGCGGACGGCGCTGCGGGACGCGATGCGCGCCTGCCGGATGCTGCTCCTGGAACCGGTCGTCGAGGTGACGGTGACCGTGCCGCAGGAGGCGGTGGGCGGGGTCCTCGGTGACCTCGCCGCCCGCCGGGGCCGGGTCCAGGGCTCGGACCCGCACGGCGCGACGGCGGCGGTGACGGCGGTCGTGCCGCTGGCCGAACTGTTCGGCTACGCGACCGCCCTGCGCAGCCGCACCCAGGGCCGGGGCACGTTCACCACCCGTCCGGCCGGGTACGCCCCGGCCCCGGCCCCGGCTCGGTAGGGCGGGCCGGCCGCCGGATCCGCCTCCGGGTGGGTCCGGCGGCCCCGCCGGCGGGTGGCACGCGGGTGGTGGCGGGTCGGGTGGTGGCCGGCCGAGTGGTGGCGGGCCGGTCGGTTCGGCGGTTCTCCGCCCGGGGAGGGTGGCGAACCGCCTCTGACCTGCGCGTCCTTCCTCGGCGGTGGCAGATCGAGCGGATAGCGTGGCCGGGCGGCCGTGGTCGGTCGCGCGGCGCCGTGGGACGCCGCCGGTACCACCAGGGACGGCAGGCATGCAGTTCGACGATCAGGGTGACCTCGACACCTCGCAGGTCGACGACCGGCGCCGTATCCCCGGCGGGAAGGTCGCCGTCGGGGGCGGCGCGGCCGGTCTGATCGCCGTCCTGATCGCGGTGCTCTTCGGTGTCGACCCGAGCGTCCTCGGACTCTCCGACAGTGGGGCAGACCCGGGCGCCGGGTCCGGCCGGGGCACCACCGCGGGCGAGGTGCAGCAGGTCTGCCGTACCGGTGCTGACGCCAACAGCCGTCAGGACTGCCGGATCGTCGCCGTCACCAACAGCCTCCAGGACTACTGGGGCGGCCAGCTGCCCCGGTCCGGTGCGGCCTACCGTCCCGCCGAGACGGTCCTGTTCACCGGGCGGGTGTCCACCGGCTGCGGCGCGGCGAGTTCGGCGGTCGGCCCGTTCTACTGCCCGGCCGACCGGCGGGCCTACTTCGACCTCGGCTTCTTCGACGAGCTGGCCACCCGCTTCGGGGCCTCCGGCGGCCCCTTCGCCGAGGCCTATGTCGTCGCGCACGAGTACGGGCACCACATCCAGAACCTGACCGGCACCATGCAGAAGGTCGGCCGCGACCGCCAGGGTGCCAACAGCGCCTCGGTGAAGCTCGAACTCCAGGCGGACTGCTACGCCGGTGTCTGGGCGCACCACGCCACCACCGCCCCGCAGGCCTCCACCGGGAGGCCGCTGATCCGCACCCTTACCGATCAGGACATCGCCCAGGGCCTGGACGCCGCGGCGGCCGTCGGGGACGACCGGATCCAGAAGCAGTCGACCGGCCGGATCGACCCGGACACCTGGACCCACGGCTCCTCGGACCAGCGCAAGGCCTGGTTCACCGCCGGCTACCGCTTCGGCGACCCGGCCCGTTGCGACACCTTCGCGACGCCGAGCTGACCCCCGCCCCCGGCCGCGCGCTCCTGCCCTGGACTCCTGCCCCGGACCCCGTGCGTCCTGGCCCCGCGCCACCCTGTCATTCGTCAGGGACCGCTGCGGGCACCGGCTTCCTACGCTGCTGATCAGCGGCCGAATCCGGGCCGGATCAGCAACGGAGAGAGAACCACCATGCGCAAGATCATGCACACCTTCGCCGCGCTCGCCCTCGCGGCGGCCGCCGTCACCACGATGGGGAGCTCCGGCGCCCAGGCGGCCGACGGTTCCTGGGACGGGTGTCCGTACGGGGCGGTCTGCATCTACCCCCAGGACTCCGACACCAGCAGGCCGCCGACCGATGTCTTCTACAGCTACGGCGCCCACAACCTCCGCAACCAGAACGGCTGGCACTGGGTGCTCAACAACCAGTCCGGCGGGGCCCACGCCCACCTGTGCACCGGCTACAACGGTGGCGGCTGCGGCTACGACATCGCCGCCCAGGCCGGCGTCTACGCCGACCTCACCCCGATCAACTCCATCACCCTGAACCGCCCCTGAGTCCCGTACTCCTTCGGTCCGGACTCCCTGAGTCCCGGACTTCCTGACCCCTCGTCCCTTGATCGCCTGAGTCTCTGAATCGGCGGGCTGCCGCCCGCACCCGCCGTGCGCGCCGTCGCCGGGTCCTCCGGGGGGAGACCCGGCGGCGGACCGTACCGTGGCCGGCCGTGCCATTCGTCGGGGCCCTTCAGGTTGTCGTGGGGGAGGGGCAGGTGAGGTCGCCGGCGGGGGTCGCGCCGGTCAGGAGGTAGGACTCGACGGCGGTGCGCACGCAGGGATTGGGGCCGGGGTACTGGCCGTGGTCGCCGTTGTCGGTGACGGTCACCAGGCGGGAGCCGCGCAGGGCTCGGTGGGCGGAGAGGGCGGCTTCGTAGTACGTCGCGGGGTCGTGCACCGAGTTGAGCATCAGGGTGGGGGGCAGACCCGCGCCGGTGACCCGGACCCGGGGTGCGGTCGGGGTCGGCCAGGAGGCGCAGACGGCGGAGAAGGCGAGGGTGCGGGCCCCGACCAGCGGCCAGCGGGCGGCGTTCTCGGTGCCTCGGGCGGCCCAGAGGGCGAGGTCGCGGGTCCAGGGGGTGTCGCTGCAGGTGACGGCGAAGTACTCGGCCAGGAACTCCGGGCTGAGGTAGTCGCCGAAGACCCGCCGGGCCGTGGCGCGGGCGGCCGGGTCGGCGGTCGGCCAGTCGTCGAGTGCGGTCAGGGCGGTGGCCAGCAGGGTGAAGCCGTTGTTCTCGCGGTAGATGCCCTGGATGGTGCCGTTGTCCAACTGGTTCGGCCCGAGGGTGAGCTGGCCGTCGACGATCGGGTGCTCGCGCAGCGTGGCGCGGCGGGCCTCCCAGCGGGCCTTCACCTCGGCGGGGGTCGTGCCGTAGTGGTAGGTGGCGTCGCGGGCGGCGAGCCACGGCAGGAAGTCCTCCTCGAAGCGACGCTGGAAGCTCATCGGCTGGCCGAGCTGGAACCGCTCCCAGGTGCCGTCGAAACCGATGTTGCTGTCCAGCACCATTCGCTCGATCCGGTGCGGGAAGAGCGTCGCGTAGTAGGCGCCGATCATGGTGGCGTAGGACGGTCCGTAGTAGCTGATCCGGCGCTCGCCGAGGAGGGCGCGCAGCAGGTCGATGTCCCGTGCGGTCTGCTCGGTGGTCAGGAAGGGCAGCAGGCCGCCGCTGCGCTGCTCGCAGTCGGCCGCGAGGACGGTGGAGTTGGCGATCACGCGGGCACGGTCGGCCGGCGTGTCGTCGCGGAAGTCCCCGGAGAAGAAGGAGCGGAACTCCTCGGGGGTCTGGCAGACGGCCCGGGTGCTGTGGCCGACGCCGCGCTGGTCGAAGCCGATGATGTCGTAAGAGGCGCCGAGGGCGGGCGCGTTACGCACGTGGTCCGCCGGGCGGAGCAGACCCTGGCCGCCGGGGCCGCCGGCGGCCGTGAGCAGGCTGCCGATCCGCCGGGCCGGATCGGCCGCGCGGTGCCGGGAGACCGCGACGGTGATGTCCGGGCCGCGGCCCGGGTGGTGCCAGTCCCTGGGGGCGGTCATGGTGGCGCACTCCAGCGTGGCCTCCTCCGCACAGGTCTGCCAGCCGAGTTGCTGGTGGGTGTAGCGGGAGGGGGCGGCAGGGGCCGCCGCCCCGGTGGGCGCCGCGACAGCATCGGCGGTGCCGGTCGCGGAGGCGAGGGCGAGGAGGGCGAGCAGCGCGGCGGTGCGCCCGCCGAGCGTGGTGCGGCGGGCTGGGCGGGCGCGGCGGGTCGAGGTGCCGGTGGTGGGGGTGCTGGTGCTGCGGGCCAGGTCTCGTGTGGTCATGGCACGATCCTGACGGTCGGATCGATCGTGGTCGATCAGGCGTGCACCCGTCTTTCCGGTGGTGCCTGCACCACCCCGACCCGGTGGCCCGGTACAGCCCCTCATCTGCCAAAACGTTTGCTGAGTCAGAGAAATGACGTGCCGTCATGCCTGTCCGCCCGAAGCACGCCACCATGTGGGTGATGGGGTGTTTCGGGCGGAAAGGGCGGGGGGAAGCAAGCCGGTGGGCGGCACTCAGTAGCCGGCGGTGAAGCGGGCGCGGCGGTGGGCGGGCCGCTCGGCCTCGTCGAGGAGGGCGACGGCGAGGTCCTCCATGGAGATGGTCGAGGTGCCGTCGGCGTCGACGAGGAGTTCGTCGTGGCCGAGCCGGAAGAGTCCGGTGCGCTCGCCCGGCGCGAGGAGGGCGGAGGGGCTGAGGTAGGTCCAGTCGACCTCGGTTTCGGCGAGGTAGAGGGAGAGCTGCTCACCGCAGGCGTTGGCGATGGGCAGCAGGGCGGCGGGGAAGTCCGGGGAGTCGGCGAGCGTGACGCCGCCGCCGGGCAGGGTGAGGCTTCCGGCGCCGCCGACGACCAGCAGTCGGACGCCGGTGCCGGTCAGTCCGGAGAGCAGACCCTTGGTGGCGACGGCCAGTTCGTCCTCCCGCCCGGGGGCCGGGCGGGTGGCCGTGATCAGCAGGTCCTGGCCGGCGGCGAGGCGGCGGACGTCCTCGGGGTCGCGGGCGTCCCCGGTGGCGATCCGGACGGTGGCGGGGAACGGGTGCGGGCGCTGGGGGTCGCGCAGCACGGCGGTGACCTGGTGGCCACGGGCGACAGCCTCGGCCACGACCCGGCTGCCGACGTTGCCGGTCGCGCCGAACACGGTGATGTTCACGGGTGGTTCTCCTTGGTGCGGGTCGGAAGGATCGGAACGAAGGGAAGGAGGTGGGGCGGGAACGCGGTCAGGCGGACTGGTGGGTGCGGTTGTTGGTCGGTCGACCGCTGTGGTCGGAGGGTACGTCGCCGGGCGGGCCGGTCACCGTCCTCGACGGGGTGCGCGGGCGCTGGGTCTGGGCGGCGACGAGCGAGCCGAGCACGATCAGCGCGCCGAGGGCCTGGACGGGCGAGAGGTCCTGACCGAGGACGAGCCAGCCGAGGGCGGTGGCGACCACGGGGCTGAGCAGCCCGAGGAAGGTGACAGAGGTCGGAGGGAGGGCACGGATGCCGCGGAACCAGAGCGCGTACGCGACGGCCGCGCCGATGAGGCTCAGGTAGCCGTAGCCGAGCAGGTTGGCGCCGGTGAGGTGGGACGGGGGCGGTCCCTCGACCAGGAAGGCGACCGGGAGCAGCAGCAGACCGCCGGCGGTGAGCTGCCACCCGGTGGTGGCGAGCAGCGGCGCCGGTGACGTCCAGCGCTTGGAGAGGACGACGCCGGTCGCCATGACCACCGCGCCGCCGAGTGCGGCCACGATACCGAGGGCGTCCAACTGGGCGCCGGCTCGCAGGACCAGCAGGCTGACGCCGGCCACCCCGGCTATACCGGAGAGGAGGGTGCGCGGAGAGAGTCGGTCGCCGAGCAGTGCGGCCGAGAGGCCGGCGGCGATCAGCGGCTGCACGGCGCCGACGGTGGCGGCGACCCCGCCGGGGAGCCGGTACGCGGCGACGAAGAGGAGGGCGAAGAAGGCACCGATGTTCAGGGCGCCGAGGACGAGCGAGCGCCACCACCAACTGCCGCTCGGCAGGCGCCGGGTGAGGGCGATCAGCAGCAGTCCGGCGGGCAGGGCGCGGAGCACGCCGGCGAGCAGCGGGCGTCCCGGCGGCAGCAGCTCGGTGGTGACGAGGTAGGTGGAGCCCCAGATGGCCGGGGCCAGGGCGGTCAGCAGCACGATGGCGAGTCGATTCCTTAGCACTAAGCCAATATATCTCAGCGCTAAGGAATCTTCGCAAGGTCCGGCCGGCGGCGGATGCTGTGAGGTATCTCACCGCTAAGGCATCGTTTAGGCTGGGGCCATGGCAGAGCGCGTGGATCATGTGGACCGGATCGTGCAGCAGTGGGGCGCCGAGCGCCCCGACCTGGATGTCTCGCCGATGGAGGTGATCGGCCGCCTCAAGCGGTTGTCCCGACTGGTCGACGCCGAGCTGAAGGAGACCTTCGCCCGGCACGACCTCGACTTCGCCTCCTTCGACGTGCTCGCCACCCTGCGTCGAAGCGGCCCGCCGTACCGGCTCACACCGACCCTGCTGATGCAGTCCGCGATGGTCACCTCCGGGGCGATCAGCCAGCGCCTCGACCGGCTGGAAGCGCGCGGCCTGGTCACCCGAACCCCCAGCGGCTCCGACGGCCGGAGCCGTGAGGTCGAACTCACCGAGGAGGGG
The DNA here is from genome assembly GCF_034043715.1 of Kitasatospora purpeofusca. Lineage (GTDB taxonomy): Bacteria > Actinomycetota > Actinomycetes > Streptomycetales > Streptomycetaceae > Kitasatospora > Kitasatospora purpeofusca_A. The sequence continues at coordinate 44,338 of NZ_JAXCLC010000058.1, forward strand.
TATGCCCTGATCGACCGTGCCCTGCCGGACCACCTGGCGACCGAGCGCCGCATCCTGGGCGACCTCGACGAGCCGAGGACCGCCGCCTTCGTGGCCGCCCTGCGAACCCTCCTCGGCACCCTCGGGGACGACCCGGAGTGACCGCGCCGCACCGCCGGCGGCCGGTCACGGGTTGACCGCCACCGCCTTGAAGAACGTGTAGTGGAACGACCCGTCCGGCTCGGCCGTGCGGCGCAGCTCGGCGACGCCGCGGTCGAAGTCCTCGGCCGTGTCGAGGCCGGCCGCGAGCGCATCGGCGCGGACCGCCTCGACCATCGCCACGAAGGTGTGCCGGGTGAACCCCTCGGCCAGCTCGGGTCGGCCGCCGTCCGCGTACACGGTGCGTGGGACGACCGAGACGTCCCGGAACCCGGCCCCGGCGAGCAGCGGGTACAGCCGCCGCCCGATCAGGCTGTCCCCGCCGCCGTCCGCCTGGAGCCGGACCAGATGGCCGACGACCCGCTGCGCGGCCTCGCCGCGGGGGTGGAAGAACGCCGAGCCGTGGTCGCCCTCGATCACCGTGATGGTGCCGCCCGGGCGCAGGACCCGGCGCAGTGCCGTCAGCGCCGCCGCCGGGTCGGCGAGGTGTTCCAGTACGAAGCAGACGAAGAGGTGGTCGAACGAACCGTCGGGGAAGGGGAGCAGGTGCAGATCACCGTGGTGCCAGGTGACCTGGGCCTCCGGCAGCTGTTCCGCGACCCTGGCCCGGGCCCGGGCCAGCGAGTCGGCGGAGATGTCGGCGGCCGTCAGCAGCAGGCCCGGGCTGGCCTCCAGCAGGTGCACCGTCTGGGCGCCGACCCCGCACCCGGCCTCCAGGACCCGGCTGCCCGGCGGGTACGCCGTACCGGCGTGCAGCAGTCCGGCGAGGGTGTCGGCCTGGTCGCCCAGGCGGCGGGCCTCGGCGGGGGAGTAGCCGTGCACATAGGTCTGGTCGAGGTGTGACGGGGAAGCGGCCGAGGGCGAATCGCCGGAGGCGGCGGCGCTGGCGGTGGTTGAGGTCGTGGTCGTGGTCGTGGTCGTCATGTCTTCACCCTCCCGGCACAATGGACCGGTGCACAGGTCCAATGATCATTCGATCGACAGGTCCAGAACGGCGGGTGCGGACTTCCTCCAGCTCGATCCCGGGCAGGCGCCCGCCGGTGGACTCGCGGACTGGCTGGCGCGGCGGCTCCGGGAGGCGATCGATGACGGCCGGCTTCCCGTCGGCAGCCGCCTGCCCGCCACCCGGGTGCTCGCCGCCGATCTGAGGGTCTCGCGCGGTGTGGTGACAGACGCCTACCGCCGCCTCACCGAGGAGGGGCGGATCGCGGGCCTGGGCCGCGGTGGCACCGTCGTGGTCGACCAGTTCGCCCCGGAGACCGTGCCGCCGCCCTCGCTGACGGCTGTCCGGCCGACGGCGACCCGGTCGACGGCTGTCCGGCCGACGGCTGCCGAACCGACAACCACCCGGCCGACGGCAGACGGGCCGACGCCCGCCCGCCCCGGAGGCACCCGCCCCGGACCCGCCCTCGTCACCGGACCGGCCCTCGTCATCGGCCCCTCGCCCGCGTCGCCGTTCGACGGCGAACCCGCCACGACCGTCTTCGACTCCCTCCGCACCGCCCCCGCCCGGATCGACCTCACACCCGGCGTCCCCGACCTCGCCGCCTTCCCCCGCGCCGCCTGGCTGCGCGCCGAACGCGCCGTCCTGCGCGACCTCGCCGCAGCGGACTTCGGCTACGGCGACCCGCGCGGCACCCCCGCCCTGCGCCGCGCCGTCGCGGACTGGCTGGCCCGCAACCGCGGCATCCGCGCCGACCCCGGGGAGATCCTCGTCGTCGCCGGGGCGGCCCAGGCGCTCGCCCTCGTCGGCGAGGTGCTCCGGGCCGACGGCCTCGACGTGGTCGCGGTCGAGGACCCGGGCTCCCTCGGCACCCGACAGCACCTCGGTCACCGGATCACCGCCACCCCGCCCGTGCCCGTCGACGCCGAGGGGATCCGGGTGGACGCGCTGCGCGCCGTCGGCGCCCGCGCCGTGCTGCTCACGCCCGCCCACCAGTTCCCGACCGGCGTGGTGCTCGGCGGCGCCCGACGGCGCGAGCTGCTCCAATGGGCGGCCGACGGCGGGCTCGTGATCGAGGACGACTACGACGCCGAACACCGCTACGACCGACCGCCCGTGCCCGCCCTGCGCGGTGCCCTCCCCGAGCAGGTCCTCTACCTCGGCAGCGTCTCCAAGCTGCTCGCCCCCGCGCTGCGCACCGGTTGGGTGCTCGCTCCCACCCGCTACCGGGACGCCCTGGTCGACGCCAAACGGCTCAGCGACCTCGGCAACGCCGCGCTCCCGCAGCTGGTCCTCGCCCACCTGATGGACTCGGGCGCCCTGGAACGCCACCTCCGGCTGCAGCGCACCCGCCACCGGCGCCGACGTGACGCGACGACCGCCGCCGTCGCCGCCCATCTGCCCGGCGCCGCCGTCCACGGCGCGGCGGCCGGGCTGCACCTCATGCTCACCTTCCCGGGCGGCCTGCCCTGTACGGACACCGAGCTCGCGGGGGCGGCGCTGGCCCACGGGGTGAAGGTGCACCCGCTGTCCTGGCATGCCCGGCTGCCGCACCCGCCGGGGCTGGTCCTCGGGTACGCGGCCGGCACGCCGGGCGAGATCGAGGAGGGCATCGCCGTCCTCGGACGGCTGCTCCGGGAGGCGGGACCACCGCTCCCGGGGTGAGGCTGCTGCTGTTACGCCGTCCGGTCGAGGTGTCCGCGACACCGGCGGGATGCCCGCGGTCGAACCCGTCGACTCCCGCGCGCCGATCGACGATCCTGGCCGTTCCGGGGCCGGCTCGCCGGCCCGGACCGGACCCCGACCGACCGAGGAGGCCGGATGTCGACGCCCCGCCGTGGACGCCTCATACCCCGCCCGTCACACCGCAGGACCCGTCGGCCGCCCCGTCGGCCGGCCCGTTTCGCGCTCCTGGCGCTGCTGCTGGCGGCGGTGGGCCCGGCGACCGCGGTCGGCCCGGTCGCGCCCCTGGCCGTACCGGCGCCGCCCGCCGGTCCGGGCGAGCCCGTCGACCCGGCCACGGGCACGGGCACCGGAACCCGCACGGACGGCGATACCGACACCGATACCAGGCCCGGGACCGATATCGGGGCCGGGGCCGGCGCCGTCGGGACGAACCCGGGGACCCCGACTCCCACCGGGAGGACCACCACCGTGCCCACCACCATGCCCAGCACCGCGTCGCTCCGGCTCGCCGGTCGTCGGATCGTCTACTCCTACCCCGGCGACACCCCTCCTCCCGAACTGCTCGACACCATCCGGGCGGGCCGCGCCGCCGGCGTCATCCTGTTCAAGCAGAACGCCCCGTCGCCCGAGCAACTCCGAGCGGCGGTGCAGTTGTTGAAGGCGGCGGCGCAGGAAGCGCCGTCCGGTGTACCGCTGTTGCTGATGACCGACCAGGAAGGCGGCGCGATCCGGCGGCTGCCCGGGGACCCGGTCCACTCGGCCCGGCAGACCGGCGCGGCCTCCGACCCGGCCCGGGACGCCGCCCGGTCCGGCGCGGGAGCGGCCGGCACCCTGGCCGGCGCGGGTCTGAACGTCAACCTCGCGCCCGTGCTCGACGTCTTCGACGCACCGGACAACTTCATCGACCACTTCGAACGCTCGTACAGCGGGAAGCCCGAGGTGGTGGCCGAGCTGGGCACCGCCTTCCTCACCGCCCAGCAGCAGCTGGGGGTGGCCGCCACCGCCAAGCACTTCCCCGGTCTCGGCACCGCGGCCCGTGCGGAGAACACCGACGAGCGCCTGGTCGTCCTGCCGGTCCCGCTGGCCGAACTCCGGGCGCGGGGCGAGGAGCCCTACCGTGCCGCCATCGCCGGCGGGGTCCGGCTGGTGATGGCCTCCTGGGCGGTCTATCCGGCCCTCGACGCCGACCGGCCGGCCGGACTGTCGGGCGCGGTCGTCCAAGGCGAGCTGCGCCGGCGCCTCGGTTTCCGCGGGGTGACCGTCACCGACGCCCTGGAGGCCGGTGCCCTCGCCGCCTTCGGGGACACCGGGGACCGGGCGGTCGCCGCGGCCCGGGCGGGCATGGACCTCCTGCTGTGCTCCGCCCGGGACATCCAGCAGGGCGACGCCGCCGCCGAGGCCCTCGCCGTCGCCCTCGACGGCGGCGGTCTGGATGCCGGGGAGTTCAGCGACGCCGTCGGCCGCGTCGACACCCTCCGTACTTCCCTCGGCCGCCCCTGAACGGCACGCCACAGAGTTCACCCGCCCCGACACCCGCCGCCCTCGACCGCCCCCGACACCCGTGCCTCCGACACCCGCCGCCCGGCGCCCGTTACCCGCGCCCGTTCCCCGGCGCAGGCCGCGTGGCCGACCGCCCCCTGTCGCCCCTGTCCGCCCGCTCCCGTCCGCCTACCACCCGCCTCCCGCTCGCTCCCACCCGGGGTGGCGCGGGTGGCGAGGGTGGCGAGGGGGTGGCGCAAAGGGGAGTGAGGGTGGCGCGAAGAGGGTGTGCAGCTGACCAACACGCGCCGATCCGTAGCGGAAACGAGCGGACACGGAGGGTCATCCGGATGGCAGGCTTGCCGCCGTGACTGTGCACCCTCTCGTACACGAGATCGCCGACGCCTACCTGACCCTGGTCGACGCCGCCGCACCCGGGCTGGTCGAGGGCCTCTACGTGGTCGGTTCAACCGCTCTGGGGGACTTCCACCCGGCGCGGAGCGACATCGACTTCGTGGCCGTGTCCGCCGATCCGGTGACGGCGGCGCAGCTCGCGGGGCTGGAGCGCGCGCACGCCCGGTTGGCGGCCCGCTATCCGCGCCCCGCGTTCGACGGCCCTTATCTGACCTGGCACGAACTCGCGGGCCCACCCGCGCAGGCGGCGCCGGGCCCGCAGGTGTTCGGGGGGAGGGTCCGGCACCGGGTGAGAACCGATCGCACGCCGGTGCTCTGGCACACCCTGGCGCGGCAGGGCGTCACGCTCTGTGGTCCACGGGCGCAGGAACTGATGATCGACACCGAGCCGGGGGCGCTCGCGGCGTGGACGGCCGGAAGTCTGGAGGATCACTGGCGCCCGTGGCGGCGGCGTTCCGCGCGGCTGGTCTCGCGGCCGGGGCTGGCTCTTCTGAACGGCGAGGGCCCGGCCCACGGGGTGCTCGGGGTGAGCCGCGCGCACTACACGCTGGCGACCGGGCGGATCGCCTCGAAGCGCGGGGCCGGCGAGTACGCCCGGGCGGTGTTCGGCGAGCGGTGGTACCGGATCGTGGACGAGTGCCTACGGGTCCGGGACGGCGGGCGGCGTCGCTCCCTCTATCCGAACCCGCTCACCCGGCGGGCCGACGCGCTCGCATTCATGGACATGGCGATCGAGAGCGCCCAGCGGCTGTGTGTTGGCCGATTGTCGTTGGGCGAGTAGTGGTTCAAGCCAGCGGAGGCTGAAATTCCCGCCATCGAAGGCCAGTTTCAAGTCTGATCATCAGATGTTCGGATGGTGGCCCTTTCCTGCATTGGAATCACATGAAAGTCTTACGACATGCCACATGTGAAATGTCACATATGGCGATGCTGATTCCTTGCAATCAAAGAGAAAAGGAGGAGCGGACATGCGGATGAACCGACTCACCCTGACCGCGGCCGGGATCGTCGGCGCGGCGGCGCTGCTGGCCGTGCCGGCGGAGGCGAACGCGGCCCAGACCACCACCACGACCACCACCGTCACCTGCGGCGTGTCCGGCCTGCAGGCCGGTCTGTCGACCCGGGTGTGTGCCGAGGTCACCGGCGACAGCGTCCAGCTGTACGGGCAGATCAGCCTGGCCGGCCCGCCGAGCCCCGGCACCCCGTGGCCGCAGACCGTCGAGGTGCTCACCGGCCTGTCCGGCCAGGTCGTCGGCGGCTCGTCGCTCGGCTCGGTCAGCGGGCGCACCCTGTTCACCGCCAGCACCGTGCAGGTGCGCGGCGTCGGCGGCACCGTTCCGTGCGGTTCCACCGTGCACGGCAGCTTCAGCGCCGCCACCTACCCGTGGGGTCCCAACCCGGTGACCGTCGACGTTGTGGTGCCGTGTTGATGACACGCGCCCGCTAGGGCGGTGCGGGCCCGGGATTCACGGATCCCGGGCCCGCACCTTCTGCCTCCCCGGAGTCCTCCCTGGAGTCCTTCCGGAGTCCTTCTGCGGTCCTTCTGTCGCCCCTCCGCGCTCCCTCCGCGCTCCCTTCGCTTTCGCTCTGCTCCGCGTCCGCTTTCCGTGTTCGGTGATGACGACTTGAAGAGATCTTCATCCGCAAGGATGATGCTTCACGCCGCCAGGGCGGCGAACGATCCCATCCCCGACCCGCAGGAGGGAACGGACTATGCCGGTCCCGCTCTACCAGGCGAAAGCGGAGTTCTTCCGGACACTCGGACACCCGGTCCGCATCCGCGTCCTGGAACTGCTCCAGAACGGACCGCGACCGGTGCGCGAGCTGCTGGCCGAGATCCGGATCGAGCCGTCGAACCTTTCCCAGCAGCTTTCCGTCCTGCGCCGGACCCAGCTGGTCACCGCGACCCGCGAGGGCAACACCGTCGTCTACGCCCTCAGCACACCGGACGTCGCCGAGCTGCTGCGGGCCGCCCGGCGGATCCTGACCGAGCTGATCACCGACCAGGACGCGCTGCTCGGCGAGCTTCGCGCGCCCGAGGCCCCCGCGACCCCGGCCGGCCACCGGTGAGCCCGGACGGGGACACGAACCCGGGCGGGACCATGAGCCCGGGCGGGACCGTCAGCGGCGACGGCACCACGGGCGGGCGGGCGACGCTGGAGGAGAAGGCGCGGCGCCGGGCGATGTTGGTCCGGGCGGGCATCTACATCTTCGCCACGCACCTGTTCGCCGGGTTCGTCCTGCTGCTGTTCGCCCTCGGCGACCGGAAGTGACCCGGCCCGCCCGGGATCAGCGCGCGGCGCCCTCTCCGGTGTAGCGGTGGCTGGTGCTGGTCCAGGCGTGCACGCCGTCGACGAGTTCCCGGGTGCCGTGGAGGTACCAGCCGCTGTCCGGGTACCGGAGCAGCAGCCGGCGGCGCAGCGACTCGCTCTCCGCGGCCAGCCGGGCGATCCTCGTCCCGACGGACCGGACCGCCCGGGCCCGGGTGCAGCCGCGGACCCGTTGCAGGGTGAACACGGTGTTGAAGGCCGCGACCTGCTGGCGTTCCTCGCGGTCGGCCGAGTAGAGGTCGTTGATCAGGGTCGCCACGTCGGCGGTGTTCGCGCGCAGGCGGTGCAGCGCGGGATCCCGGTGCAGGGCGGCCGGTGCCTCGCCGCCGTGGACGTGCTCCAGTATGCCCATGAACGGATAGAGGCAGCTGGCATGGCGGCGCAGCCGGACGGTCTCGGCGAGGTCGGGGTGGGTGCGGGCGGCCCGGTGGGCGGTCTCGGCGAGGAAGGTCTCCAGACAGGAGTGCCATTCCTCGGCGGTGCGCCGACGCCACTCCGGTGACATGGGGGCGGTCTGGCGCTGCCACAGTTCCCGCCAGGCGTCGAGCAGGTGGGGTTGCGGGCCGCCGACCGGGACGGGGCGGCCTGCCACGACGGCGAGCAGCGGTCCGACGATGGCGCGGGCCTCGGCGGGGTCCCGCCCCGGCGGGCCGTCGAAGCGGTCGTCGAGGATGGTGAACCAGCCCAGGATGTCGACCAGCAGATCCAGTTCCGCGCCGCGGGCGCGGGGATAGGCGTGGCCGATCAGCTCGGGCAGCGCGTAGGACTGGTAGCGGGGGAGGTCGGCCGGGGCGAGCAGGCCGCGGGCGAGGGCCCAGTCGCCGTGCCGGGCGGTGGCGGCGCTCAGTTCGGCCGGGGTGCGGGCCTCCTCGGTGCGGGCCTCTTCGGTGCGGGGCCGGAGGAACGGGGGGAGGGCCGCGTCGGTGCGGCCTGCCGGTCGGGGGAGCGGTGCGGTGCGGAGCGACGGCGCGGGTCGGGGGACAGCGGTGGCGGTACCGAGGAGGACGAGCTGTCGGGGGGAGGCGAGGGGCCGGACGGTGCCCGCGCCCGGGGCGAGGCCACCGCTGCCGCCGCCACTGCCGCCACCGCCGCGAGGGCGCAAGCCCGTTCGGTCGGCGGTGCGCGAAGCGGTGCGCGCATCGGAGGCGCGTGAATCGGAGGCGCGTGAAGTGGTACGCGAGTCAGTAGAACGTGAAGTCGTGCGCGAAGCGGTGCGGGCGACCGTCAGGGCGGCGGTTCGCAGGGCGGTGGTGTGCAGCGCCGCCGGGTACGAGCGGCCGGGCGCGGACCGGCCGGGCAGTACGGTCGACCGCGCGGGCAGCAGGGTCGACCGGCGAGGGCCGGCGATCGGCAGGCACCGCGCCGGCGTGTCGTCCCGGCCGCCCGGCGCGGGCGTGCGGCGCGAACCGGGGGCGTGCGCGGTCCGGTTGCCGCGGCGCGGCGCGAGCCGCACGCGCAGGCCCTGGGCCTGGACGGTCGTCCAGACCACCTCGCGGGCCCGCGCGTTGGGGACGGCCGTCGGACGCCAGCGGCGCAGGATGGCGGCGGTCGCCACGGTCAACTCGGCCCAGGCGAAGGCCTCGCCGATGCACTTGTGCTTGCCGGCACCGAACGGGAGGAAGGTCTGGCGGGCCGCGGCGGTACCGCCGGTGCCCGTTCCCTCCGACCCGTCGGGGTCGTACCAGCGGTCGGGATCGAACCGCAGCGGGTCGGGGTGGAGCGCGGGGTCGCGGTGGACGGCGGTGAGGCTGTAGAGCAGTTCGGTGCCGGCCGGGATCCGGTAGGCGCCGAGCGTGACCGGGACGCGCGCGGTGCGCATCAGGAAGGCGTTCGGCGCGTGCAGCCGGACGACCTCCTGGGTGACGGCACGGGTGTAGGCGAGTCGGGCGAGGGCCTCCGGGGTGGGCACCGTCCCGGCCGGGAGGTGCTCGTCCAACTCGGCCAGGACGCGGGCCTCGACGTGGGGGTGCCGGACCAGTTCGTCGATCAGCCAGGTCAGCGTGGTGGAGACGGTCTCGGTGCCGGCGCCGAACATGGTGATCGCCTCGGACCGGACGTCCGCCTCGGTGAGCGGCCGGCCGGTGGCGGGGTCGACGGCGGCGCGCAGCAGGGCGGGCAGGGTGGGGCGCCGGGCCCCGCTCCCGGTCATCGGGCAGCCGCCCCCGGCCGCGCCGGTGCCCCGTCCCCCGGACCCGCCGGACCCGCCGGACCCGCCGGACCCGCCGGACCCGCCGGACCCGCCGGACCCGCCGGACCCGCCGGACCCGCCGGTGCCCCCGGACCCCCCGTTCGCGCCGTACCGGCCGCCGGGCGCGGTGCGGTTGACGGCCTGGTCGACGACGCGGTTGAGCACCCGGACGGCGGCGTCGAAGCGCCGGTTGACGGGCAGCGGCAGCCGGGCGAGTGCCGGGTGCGGGTAGAGGGACTGGACGATCTGCCCCTTCACCAGGTCGGGCAGGGCGCGGTGGAAGGCGAGGGTGGCGTCCTCGCTCAGCCGGGCGTCGAACAGCGCGCGGGTGACGATCTCCAGCGCGAGGTGGTTCATCTCCTTGGCGACGTCGAGGACCTGGCCGGGGCGCCAGCGGTCGGCCCGCTCCTCGGTGACCTGGTGCATGACAGCCAGGTAGTCGGCCATCCGGTCCGGTGCGAAGGCGGGCTGGATGATCCGGCGGCGGTCCCGGTGGGCGCGGCCCTCGGACATCAGCAGGCCGTCGCCGAAGGCCGTCTTGAGGGTGTCCTGGACGGCGCCGCGAGGGCAGTCGTGGGCGAGTGCGACGAGCAGCGTGTGGACGAGTCCGGCGTCGGTGACGACGCAGACCGTGCGCGGGCCGAGGCGGATCCGGACCACATCGCCGTACCGGGAGAGGGAGCCGAGGAAGCCGAGCGGGTCCCGGAGCAGGGCCGGGGCGTGGCCGAGTCCGGGCAGTGCGCCGGGGGCGAGCGGGGGGACGGCCGCTCGGCGGGGCCCTGCCGCGGGGGTTCTCGGCGGGGTGGGCGGTCTGCGGGTCTCGTTCGTCAGGATCATGACATCACCTCTCACCAGATGGACCGGGGGGCGGACCGGTGGGACGGTCCGGCGCGACCGGTCGGTGTCGGACCGGTCGAACGGCCCGGCGTTGCGGTACCACCGGAGCCGCCGCCGCGACAGCCGGGTTCCGGGGGCCTGTTGACGCGGACCCCGCGCGCGCCGCTGTCAGAGGGCGCACGCCATGGGAAACGCGCCGGTCCCGTGAGCGTTGCGCCGTACCGGGGTTGATCACCCCATCGGTGGAGTGTCCTCAAGGTGTACGCGTGGCGTCCCGATGGAGTCGCCCGAATGGCCGCGGGCAACTCCGCAGGCGGATGAACGGTTCGGGCCCGTTCGGGTCGTCCTGCCTGGTGGGCAGGGCCTTTCGGCCCTCGGCGGGAGGGTGCGTGCAGGTCCAGCATGGTGCCGAACCGAGGAGGATCCCCTGATGACCCGTCTGCGCCGCCGGTCCGCCCCCGGCGTCCGGGTGGAGATCCGGGGCGAACTGCCCCGCCAGGACGCGGAGTACGCCGGCGACGGACGCGGCCGGATCCTGTACCGCCGCTGTGACGGCCACTATGGCTTGATCACGCCGATAGCTGACCCCCACTGACGGGCAGGTAATGATCGGCAAGGGCTGACCGGTACACGACCGACGACGGACGAGCACACCCTCACGCTCTGGACGGGAACTGGGACCATGGACTGCGAAGAAGTCATGCTGACCGTCAGGATCGCGTCCGCCGAGCGGGCCCTGCTGCGCGAACTCGCGCGTGGCCACGGTGCCGACATGTCCGACGTCGCGGCGGACGGCCTGATCGACGTCGTCCCCAGCCTGCACGTCCTCCCGGTCCTCCCCGTCCGGCCGGAGCCGGCGGTGCTGCCCGTCGCTCCGGGGGGCGGGGCCGGGGTCGGGGCGGCGTCAGGGCCCGGGGATGCGGGAGTGCTGCGGCTGCTGCGAGTGCTGGCCCGGCCCGCGCCCTGCGCGGTCACGCTCTGGCTGCCGGCGCCCGTCGCCGACCTGCTCCCACTGGTCGGCGAGCGGATCACGGCGGTGACCGGGTCGCGGGTCGGCCCGGCGAGCGCCGCCCTGTCGGCCGCCCTCAGGTACTGGCTGGCGGGAGACCCCCGGCAGCTCTCGGCGGGCCTCGCCTTGCTGCACCGGCAGGGCAGCCCCGGTCTCGCCGCGCAGCGGCTCGACGTCGCGGCCTGAGGCACCGCGCCGGCCTCGGAGGACCGAACGGCCCCGGGCACCGAACGGATCCGGCCGCTTCTGTCCGCGCCCACCGCGCCGCTCCCGTCCGTGCACGCCGCGCCGTGCGCCGACGAGGTGTCATCGGCCGCTCCCGCCGCCCCGTCCCGCCCGCCTCGTCCGTCCGCGCGAATTTCGAAAAGAGGTTTCTGTTATCCGGCCCGCCCGGGCCGGTCTCCGGAGTGTCGGAAGGTTCAGGCCATCACCCCGAGCGGTGGTCGGAGCCTCGCACGAGGAGAGGAGACACCCGATGGGGCACCGGAGCACGGAGCTCCGCCGTCGGCGGCGTCGACGGACGGGCAAGCGCACGGCACTGATCTCACTGGCGGTCGCGGCTGGACTGGTCGCGGGCGCGCTGGGCATCAGCACCGCCATGGAGTCGTCCGCGGTGCACGACACCGCGGCGGCGAGCGCGGTGGCGGGTTCGGTGGACGGGGTGGGCGGTGCCATGGCCGGCACGATCGCCGACGACGGCACGGGCGAGACCGGCACCGCCGAGCACGCCACCAAGGCCCCCGGGCCGAAGCGCGACCAGAAGGCCGCGCCGATCCACGAGATACCCAAGGACCAGCCCGAGCGCGGACTGGTCTACGCAGGACTGAACCTGCCCGCCGGCGACCGCTGCGCGGGCTCCCTGGAGGTGACCGGCGGCGAGCTGTGCAGCCACGGGCCGGACGCGCCGCCGAAGGACGTGGACATCCGCAAGGACGTCCCGCCGGTGGCCGCCGCCGTCGCCCAGCCGGCCGCGCTGACGCCCCCGGCCGATGCCCGACCGCCCGCCGCCGCCGACCTGGTGAAGGGTTCGATGCCGGTCCTGGACGCCGCGACGAAGACGCTGCTGGCCGAGGCGGCCGGTGACCAGGCCGCGGCCGCCGAGCCCGCCGCCGGTGGCCAGGGCGTCGTCTGCGAGGGCGACGGCAGCGCCGGCAACCGGGTCCAGGTGGTCTACGCGCACACCCCGGGCAACGACCGGTTCGCCCAGTACCTGGCCTCCTTCAAGAAGTGGGCGGCCGAGGTCGACGTCATCTACAACGCGAGCGCCCAGGAGACGGGCGGTGTCCGGCACGTCCGGTTCGTCACCGAATCCGACTGCTCCGCCTCGGTGTTGAACCTCCAGGTGTCCGACGCGGAGATGGCCGACTTCAACACCAGCAACCGTGCGATCGCGGCCCAGGGCCTCAACCGCAAGGACCGCAAGTACATGATCTTCGCCGATGCCAAGGTGTACTGCGGCATCGGCACCTTCGCCGGCGACGAGCGGCCCGGCCAGGACAACCTGAGCAACTTCGGCCCCTCGTACGGCCGGACCGACTCGGGCTGCTGGGGCGGCCACACCGCCGCGCACGAACTCGGCCACAACCTGGGCGCGGTGAGCAACAGCGCGCCCAACTCCAGCAAGGGCGGCCACTGCGTCGACGAGTGGGACCTCATGTGCTACTCGGACGCCCCGTACTACCCGGCGATGCGCACGGTCTGCCCGGACAACGCCAGTGACATGCGCCTGGACTGCCGGCACGACGACTACTACCACACCGACCCGGCGCCCGGCAGCTACCTCGCCACCCACTGGAACGTCGCCAACAACCGCTTCCTGATCGCCGGTGGCGGCACCGGGCCGACGCCCGACCCGACCCGGACCCCGACCGGTTCGCCCACCCCGACGAACTCGCCGACCCGCAGCCCGTCGCCGACCGCGACCGGCGGCACCCCGACGCCCACCGGCACGCCGACCGCGACCGGTTCGCCCACCGCGAGCCCGACCGCCACCGGCAGCGCCTCGCCGACCGCGAGCCCGACCGCCGGTCCGACCGGTACGCCGACCCCGACCGGCTCGCCGACCGGTACCGGCACCCCGACGCCGACCGGCACCCCGACCTCCACCGGTACGCCGAGTCCCACCGGATCCACCGGCCCGACCCCCGGCCCGACCGCCTCGCCCACCGGCGGCACCACCGGACCGGTAATGACGGTCAGTCAGGTCAGCCAGACCACAGCCGTGTTGAGCTGGCCCGCGGTGAACGGCGCGAACGCCTACGACGTCCTGCTGAACGGTCAGACGATCGGCACCGTCCGGGCGACCGTGGTCGGCCTGGTCCGGCTCGCGCCCGACACCTCGTACTCCGTCGCGGTGGCCGTCCGGGACGCCGCCGGCGCGGTCTCCAAGCCGGGTCGCGCGGCCGCCTTCCGCACCACGGCCGACGCCGGGAAGCCGCAGCCCGGCACCCGCTACAGCCTGCTGAACGGCCTCACCGGACAGGCCGCCGACCTCTGGGGCAGCTCGCTCAACGACGGCACGGTGGCCATCGCCTACCAGCGCACCGGCTACGCCAACCAGAAGTGGACCTTCGAGGACACCGGCTCGGGCACGCTGCGGATCAAGTCCGTCCGCTCGGAGAAGTGCCTGCAGCTCGGCGGCAACCCCGTCGCCGGGCAGTACGTCGCGCAGCGCCCCTGCTCGGACGCGGCCGGCCAGAAGTGGCGGGTCACCTCCGCCGGCGGTGCGGTCACCCTGACCGCCGAGGGCTCCGAGCTCGTCCTCGGTGCCAGCAAGCGCTGGTACTACGGCGGTTGGCTGCTGGAGCTGCAGAAGCCGAACGGCCAGACGTACCAGAACTGGAACCTGCAGAAGACCACCTGACGTCCGGGGTTCGACCCCCGATCCCCGGACCCCGAGCCGGGGGGGGGGGGGGGCGGGGCGCGGGGGGGGGCCCCCCCCCCCCCCCGGCCCGCCC
>NZ_JAXCLC010000059.1:0-57710 GCF_034043715.1 Kitasatospora purpeofusca
GGGGGGGGGGGGGGGGGGCGGGGGGGGGGCCCCCCCCCCCCCCCCCCCGGGCCCGGGGAGGTCAGCCGTCCAGGCCGGTGAGGGTGGCGATGGACGGGGCCCGGCCCCCGTCGCGGAGGCGGGCGGCGGCGGTCTCGGCGTCGCGCAGGACGCGCACCGCGTTGTGCCAGGTGAGCTTGGAGAGGTCGGTCTCGGACCAGCCGCGGCGCAGCAGTTCGGCGATCAGGTTGGGGTAGCCGGCGACGTCGTCGAGGCCGTCCGGGAGGAAGGCGGTGCCGTCGAAGTCGCCGCCGATGCCGATGTGGTCGATGCCGGCGACCTCGCGCATGTGGTCGAGGTGGTCGGCGACGGTGGCGACGGTGGCGACCGGGCGCGGGTTCGCCTCCTCGTAGGCGCGCTGGCAGGCCATCCCGGCGGGGGTGGTGTCGAGGTGGTCGAAGCCGTGGGCGCGCATGTTCTCGTCGGCGGCGGCGGTCCACTCGATCGCGGCGGGCAGGATGAACTTGGGCACGAAGGTGGCCATCGCGACGCCGCCGTTGCCGGCGAGGCGGGCGAGCACGTCGTCCGGGACGTTGCGCGGGTGGGCGCAGACCGCGCGGGACGAGGAGTGCGAGAACAGCACCGGGGCCTCGCTGACCCGCAGGGCGTCGCGCATGGTGTCGGCGGAGACGTGCGAGAGGTCGACCAGCATGCCGAGCCGGTTCATCTCCCGCACGACCTCCTCGCCGAAGGCGGTGAGGCCGCCGGCGGCGGGCTTGTCGGTGGCGGAGTCGGCCCACGGCGTGTTGTCGTTGTGGGTGAGCGTCATGTACCGGACGCCCAGCGCGTACAGGGCGCGCAGGGTGGCGAGCGAGCAGTCGATCGAGTGGCCGCCCTCGGCGCCGATCAGGGAGGCGATCCGGCCCTCGGCGCGGGCGGCCTCCAGGTCGTCGGCGGTGAGCGCGAGCCGCAGCCGCCCGGGGAAGCGGTCGACCAGGGCGTGGACGAAGTCGATCTGCTCGAGAGTGGCGCTGACGGCGTGGTCCCCGGCGAGCCGGCTGGGCACGTAGACGGACCAGAACTGCGCGCCGACCCCGCCCGCGGTGAGGCGGACGAGGTCGGTGTGCAGCAGGGCGCTCTGGTCGGCGGCCAGGTCGAGCGCGTCGAGGTCGTAGCCGACCTGCTCGCGCATCGCCCATGGGAGGTCGTTGTGGCCGTCCACCACGGGGGCGGTACGGAGGACGGCCCGGGCGCGCTCCAGCAGGGCGGCGGGGGTGGAATCCAGCAGCTCAGAGGTCATACGAGCTGTTGTATCCGACCAGACTGCTTTTATGACTACTTTCCGAAGCCGAAGGAGGCGGAACCCGCCACCTTGGCCCTGAGCTTCTTGCCCTTCTCGGTGGCCTGGCTGTTCAGCTCGGCCTGGAACTCGGTCATCCGC
This sequence comes from Kitasatospora purpeofusca, assembly GCF_034043715.1. Lineage (GTDB taxonomy): Bacteria > Actinomycetota > Actinomycetes > Streptomycetales > Streptomycetaceae > Kitasatospora > Kitasatospora purpeofusca_A. The sequence goes on from NZ_JAXCLC010000059.1 coordinate 1,421, forward strand.
TCAGTGAGGTCCGGGTCGAAGGCGGCCAGCATCCGCACCGCGAGCAGGCCCGCGTTGCGCGCGCCCGCCACCGAGACGGTGGCCACCGGGACGCCGGCCGGCATCTGCACGATCGACAGCAGGCTGTCCATGCCGTCCAGGTAGCGCAGCGGCACCGGCACGCCGATCACCGGCAGCGGGGTGACGGAGGCGAGCATGCCCGGCAGGTGGGCGGCGCCGCCGGCGCCCGCGATGATCGCCTTCAGGCCGCGCTTGTGGGCGCTCTCCCCGTACGCGACCATCTCGCGCGGCATCCGGTGCGCGGAGACGACGTCGACCTCGTAGGGGATCTCGAACTCGTCGAGCGCCTGGGCGGCGGCCTCCATCACGGGCCAGTCGGAGTCCGAGCCCATGACGATGCCGACGACAGGGGAGGTGGTGGGGGCCGTCATTCGGTGATCGTTCCTCGCAGGTAGGCGGCCGCGTGGCGGGCGCGCTCACGGACGTCGTCGAGGTCGTCCCCGAAGACGTTGACGTGGCCGACCTTGCGGCCGGGCTTCACGTCCTTGCCGTACATGTGGATGCGCAGGCCCGGGTCGCGGGCCATGCAGTGCAGGAAGGCGTGGTACATGTCCGGGTAGTCGCCGCCGAGGACGTTGACCATCACGGTCCACCTGGCGCGCGGCCGGGGGTCGCCGAGCGGCAGGTCGAGGACGGCCCGCAGGTGGTTCTCGAACTGCGAGGTGACGGCGCCGTCCTGGCTCCAGTGCCCGGAGTTGTGCGGGCGCATGGCCAGCTCGTTGACCAGGATCCGGCCGTCCCGGGTCTGGAACAGCTCGACCGCGAGGTGGCCGGTGATGTCCAGCTCGCCGGCGATCCGCAGGGCCAGCTGCTGGGCCTCGTCGGACAGCGCGGGGTCGAGGTCGGGCGCGGGGGCGGTGACCTCGGCGCAGACGCCGTTCTCCTGGACGCTCTCCACCACCGGGTAGGCGACCGCCTGGCCGCTGGGCGAGCGGACCACGTTGGCGGCCAGCTCGCGGACGAAGTCGACCTTCTCCTCGGCGAGCACCGGGACGCCGGCCAGGAACGGGGCCGCGGCCGCCTCCTCGTCGCCGACCACCCAGACGCCCTTGCCGTCGTAGCCGCCGCGGACGGTCTTGAGGACGACCGGGTAGCCGGTGCCCTCGCCGGCGAACGCGGTCACGTCGGCCGGGTCGGCGACGATCCGGTGCCGGGGGCAGGGGACGCCGATGGAGTCGAGCCTGGCCCGCATCACGCCCTTGTCCTGGGCGTTGACCAGCGCGTCCGGCCCGGGCCGGACGGCGATGCCGTCGGCCTGCAGGGCCCGCAGGTGCTCGGTCGGCACGTGCTCGTGGTCGAAGGTGACCACGTCGCAGCCGGCCGCGAAGCGGCGCAGGGTGTCGAGGTCGCGGTAGTCGCCGAGGACGACGTCGGAGACGACCTGCGCGGCCGAGTCCTGGGGAGTGTCGGCGAGGAGCTTGAACCGGACTCCGAGCGGGATGCCCGCCTGGTGTGCCATGCGGGCAAGCTGCCCGCCGCCGATCATGCCCACCACTGGAAAATTCGCGTTGCCCGGGGAAGTCACCCCGCCAGGATATCCGGGCCGGTCGGAGGGTGTGGAACCACTCCCGCCGCTACCGCGTCCCTACTCCCGGGCTCCGTCCGGCCGTGCCCGGGGGGCTGAGCCGATCGGCGGAACCGGGTAGCCTGGTCGGCCAGGTCCTGTACGCGCGATCCGATCATGTGCGTGCACGCAGGGCTCAAGGGGACCGCGGCGCACCTGCCCCGGCGACCTTTCGTCCGCAGGCACATGGAGGCAGCCCGGTATGGCGACGACCACGGCGTCGGATCCCTCGCTGACGCAGAAGCTGCGCGGCCTGTCGGGCGAGGCGGTGAAGTTCGGCGTCGTCGGCCTCAGCGGTGTCGTGGTCAACTTCGCCGTCTTCTGGGTCTGCATCAACGGCCTGCACCTCGCCTCCCTGCGGTCCAACATCGCCGCGACGCTGATCGCGATCTTCACCAACTACCTGGGCTACCGCTACTGGCTGTACCGCGACCGGGACGCCGCCTCGCGCAAGCGCGAGATCACGCTGTTCCTGCTGTTCAGCGGTGCCGGCATGCTGATCGAGACCGGGGTGCTCGGCTTCTCGGTGTACCTGCTCGGGCTCGACTCGCACTTCGAGCAGCTCGCGGCGAAGGTCGGCGGCCTCGCGCTGGGCACGGTGTTCCGCTTCGTCTCGTACCGGACCTGGGTGTTCAAGGCCGTCCCGGAGCCGGCGGCCGAGATCCCGGCCCCCGCCGCCACCGAGGCCACCACCCCCACCGGGGCCACCGCCACCCCCACCGGGGCCGCCGCGGTGGTCGCCCAGGCCGAGCGGGTCCTGGCCGCCGAGCGGATCCGGCTCGCCAAGGCCGAGTAGAGCGACCCTTCGCCTTGCCGCCCCCGTCGCGGCAGGAGGAGAGTGGTGACCGGGAGCGGGCACGGCCGGCGAACGATCGAGGCCCGGGGGGACGCAGGAGGCTCGCCATGACCTTCGTCCAGATCATCGAATGCCGGACCGACCGGATCGACGAGCTCAACGGCCTGATGGACCGCTGGGCCGAGAAGACCGAGGGCCGGCGGACCGTCGACCACGCGCTGGTCGGCACCGACCGCTCGGACCCCCGGCACGTGGTGGAGATCGTCGAGTTCCCCTCGTACGAGGACGCCATGCGCAACTCGAACCTGCCGGAGACCGACCGGATCTACCGCGAGATGGTGGCGCTCTGCGACGCTCCGCCCACCTTCACGGACCTGGACGTGGTCCGCGACGAGCGGTTCTGACCGCGCCGCCCGGACGGAGCGCTACACCTCGCGCCGGCTGCGGCCGAGGAAGAGCGCGAACACCGCCGGCCGCAGCGAGAGCAGCTCCAGCCGCCCGCCGTCCGCCTCCGCGAGGTCGCGGGCGACGGCCAGTCCGATGCCGGTCGAGTTGCGGCCGCTGACCGCGCGCTCGAACACCCGGTTGCCCAGCTCGGGCGGGACCCCGGGGCCCTCGTCCTGCACCTCGACCACCACGGACGTCCCGGACGGCCGGACCCGCAGGGTGACCGTCCCGGCGCCGTGCATCAGCGAGTTCTCGATCAGGGTGGCCAGTACCTGGGCGACGGTGCCGGGGGTGCCGACGGCGGTGACCCCGCGCAGGCCCTCGACCTGGAGCACCCGCCCGGTGCCGCGCAGCGACGGCCCCCACTCCTCGACCTGCTGCTTGACCACGTGGTCGACGTCGAAGGCGACGGCGGTGGGGCTGCGCGGGTCGCGCTGGGTGGTCAGCAGCCGCTGGACGACGTCGGTGAGCCGCTCGACCTGCTGGAGGGCGATGGTGGCCTCCTCCTTGACCGTCTCCGGGTCCTCGGCCAGCGCGGTGATCTCCTCCAGCCGCATGGAGAGCGCGGTGAGCGGGGTGCGCAGCTGGTGCGAGGCGTCGGCGGCGAGCCGGCGCTCGGCGGTGAGCATCCGGGCGATCCGTTCGGCGCTGACGTCGAGCACCTCGGCGACCCGGTCGAGTTCGGGCACGCCGTAGCGGCGGTCGCGCGGGCGCGGGTCGCCGGAGCCGAGCCGCTCGGCGGTCTCGGCGAGGTCGGTGAGCGGCTGGGCGAGCCGTTTGGCCTGCCAGACGGCGAGGGCGACGGCGGCCTGCACGGCGAGCAGCGCGACCACGCCGAGCAGCAGCAGCATGTTGGCGATCTCGTGGTCGACCGCCGCGCGGGACTGCTCGACGGTGACGGTCTCGCCGCTGGCGCCGCGTTCGACCGCCTTGAGCACATGGTCGCCGTCGGGCCGCTGCCCGCTGGCGACGACCGCCCGGCCGGGGATGTCCACCTCGACGTACTGGCCCTCGGAGACCTGGTTGGCGAACTTGTCGTTGGTGACCGGCTCGTTGGCGGCGAGCCGGTTCTCCACCAGCGCGAGGACCCGGACGGCGGCGGCGTCCACCCGGTCCTGGGCGGAGCTGACGATGGTGCGCTTCTCCACCACCGCCAGCGGGACGCAGAACACCACGACCACCACCAGGACGACGCCCAGCAGCGAGTTGATCATTCGGCGTTTCACGCTGCCGCTCCCGACGGTGGTGGGCGCCCCCGGTCGGGGCGTCCGCTCGGGCTAATTCTTCTCGAAGCGGAAGCCCACCCCGCGCACGGTGGCGATGTAGCGGGGGTTGGCGGCGTCGTCGCCGAGCTTCTTGCGCAGCCAGGAGATGTGCATGTCCAGGGTCTTGGTGGAGGTCCACCAGGTGGTGTCCCAGACCTGCCGCATGATCTCCTCGCGGGTGACCACCCGGCCGGCGTCCCGGACCAGCACCCGGAGCAGCTCGAACTCCTTGGCGGAGAGGGTGAGCTCCTCCTCGCCGAGCCAGGCGCGGTGCGACTCGATGTCGATCTTGACGCCGTGCGCGCCGGTGGTCAGCTGGTCGACGTTGCCGCGCCGGAGCAGGGCCCGGACCCGGGCGAGCAGCTCGGCGAGCCGGAACGGCTTGGTGACGTAGTCGTCGGCGCCGGCGTCCAGGCCGACCACCGTGTCGACCTCGTCGGCGCGGGCGGTGAGCACCAGGACGGGGCAGCTGCGGCCGTCCGCGCGCAGTCGGCGGCACACCTCCAGCCCGTCCATCTCGGGCAGGCCCAGGTCGAGGACCACGAGGTCGACCTCCTCGCCGAGCCCGGCGGCCAGCGCGGACGGACCGTCCTCACGGACGAGCACCTCGTATCCCTCGCGGCGCAGCGCCCGGGCGAGCGGTTCGGAGATCGCGGGGTCGTCCTCGGCGAGCAGCACACAGGTCATGGGCTGATGGTAGTCCGCCGGGGTGCGGCCGTTGCCGCCGTGAGGTAGTTCACAGTGCGTGATCGTTATACGGGGGGTGGTCGAGCCCCAATCAACCCGCCCGGGCCGCGTGTTCGGCGAAGATTCTGCTTCTCAAGCTTGAAAGCGAAGGAATAATCACTGCTCCGCCATGGATAGCGTGGACTGATCTCGCGCGGACTTTGCCATTTCCATACCTGATGCACGGCTTTTGTCAGCTGATGCCGCCAAATATCGCCACGTAGAGTGGTTTGGTCCACGTCCGCCTCCACCCCCCTTGGCGGACGCTGTCAGGCAAGGAACCCACTACACATGGCGTCTACGACCCTGGAGTCCGGCGTTCAGTCGGCCTCTCCCAGCGGCAAGACCTTCCTCGGGCACCCCCGGGGCCTCGCCACCCTCTTCATGAGCGAGATGTGGGAGCGCTTCAGCTACTACGGCATGCGTGCCCTGCTGGTGCTCTACATGACCGCCTCCGTCACCGACGGCGGCCTCGGCATGAAGATGGCCGTCGCGAGCGCCGTCTACAGCGTCTACACGGCGATGGTCTACCTACTCGCCCTCCCGGGCGGCTGGATCGCCGACCGCTTCCTCGGCGCGCGCAAGACCGTCGCCGTCGGCGGCACGATCATCATGATCGGCCACTTCCTGCTGGCCCTGCCGGTCGGTGTGTCGTTCTTCGCCGGCCTCGCGCTGATCGCGATCGGCTCGGGCCTGCTCAAGGCCAACATCTCGACGATGGTCGGCCACCTCTACGACGGGCCCAACGACCCGCGCCGGGACGGCGGCTTCACCGTCTTCTACATGGGCATCAACCTCGGTGCCTTCGCCGCCCCGCTGGTCATCGGCACCGTCGGCCAGGAGGTCGACTGGCACCTGGGCTTCGCCCTCGCCGGCGTCGGCATGGCCCTGGGCCTCGCCCAGTTCCTGCTCGGCACCCGCCACCTGAGCGCCAAGAGCGACGTGGTGACCTCGCCGATCTCGGCCGCCGAGAAGAGCGCGATCTTCAAGAAGGCCGCCCTGTGGCTCGCCGCCGCCGTCGTCTTCTACGGGGTCGTCGCGCTGACCGGCCACTTCACCATCAACTGGGCGATCTGGCCGCTGTCCATCGCGGGCCTCGCGATCCCGGTCTTCGTCTTCGCCAAGGTGAAGCGCGACAAGGACCTCGACGAGACCGAGCAGTCCCGGATGAGCGGCTACATCTGGTTCTTCGTCGCCGCCGCCGTGTTCTGGATGATCTACGACCAGTCCGGCTCGACGCTGAACATCTTCGCGCAGGACAACACCGCGTCCACGCTGTTCGGCTTCGACTTCCCGTCCAGCTGGTTCCAGTCGCTCAACCCGCTGTACATCATGGCCCTGGCCCCGGTCTTCGCCTGGATCTGGGTGGCGCTCTCGCGCCGCTCCAAGAACCCCAGCACCACCGCGAAGTTCTCCTTCGGCCTGCTGATGATCGGCGCCTCGTTCATCGTCATGATGCTGGCGATGGCCGCCGCCTCCGGCGACACCAAGGTCACCCCGCTCTGGCTGGCCTCGGTCTACCTGATCCAGACCGTCGGCGAGCTGACCCTCTCCCCGGTCGGCCTGTCCGTCACCACCAAGCTGGCGCCGACCAAGTACGCCAGCCAGATGATGGGCGTGTGGTTCCTCGCGGTCACCGCGGGCGACTGCGTCGCCGCCATCTTCCAGCTCGTCCTCGGTGACGAGGTGGTCGGCTCCACCTGGTACTTCGCGGTCCAGGGCGGCATGGCGATCCTCGCCGGCGCGGCGCTGTACATGTACCGCCGCAACGTCGTGCGGCTGATGGGCGACGTCCACTGACGTCTGCCCGGACCGGCCACGGGGCCGCCGCGGATCCCTGGATCCGCGGCGGCCCCGGCCGTTCTCCCGCCCGGCCACCTCTCGACAGCACCCGAACGGATCTGCCTATGGTCCCGGGTATGCCGACCGACTCGCTCCCCCGCCAGCTCGCCCGCACCGGGCGCCTCACCCTCGGCGCGCCCGCCGCACCCACCGTCACCGCCGACGGCCGCACCGTGCTTTTCCTGCGCAGCGCCGACGGCGACGACCCGACCGGCCGGCTCTGGGCCCTCGACACCGACACCGGCGAGGAGCGCCTGATCGCCGACCCCGCCGCCCTCGGCGACACCGGCGACACCGGCGACCCCGCCGACCTCGGCGACACCGGCGGCGAGCTCCCCGAGGCCGAACGGATCCGGCGCGAACGCGCCCGCGTCCTCGGCCGCGGCATCACCGCGTACGCCACCGACGCCACCGGCCGGACCGCGGCCCTCGCCCTGTCCGGCACCCTGCTGCTCGCCGACACCGCCACCGGCGAGGTCCGCCGGGTGCCCACCGCCACCGAGGTCCACGACCCCCGCCCCGACCCCACCGGCCGCCGGATCGCCTACGCCGGCGGCGGCGCCCTGCGGGTCGTCGGGGCCGACGGCCGGGACGACCGCGCGCTCGCCGAACCCGAGCACGAGGAGGTCCGCTACGGCCTGCCCGAGCACGTCGCCGCCGAGTCCATGCACCGCCACCGCGCCCACTGGTGGTCCCCCGACGGCACCCGGCTGCTGGTCGCCCGGGTCGACGAACGCCCGCTGCGCCGCCTCCACCACGCCGACCCCGCCGACCCGGCCCGGCCGCCGCGCGCGCACCGCTACCCGCTGGCCGGCACCGACAACGCCGAGGTCACCCTCTGGCTGCTCGACCTCGACGGCGGACGCACCGAGGTCCGCTGGGACCGGGCCGGCTTCGAGTACCTGACCGCCGCCGGCTGGGACGCCCACGGCCCGTACGCCGCCGTGCAGAGCCGCGACCAGCGCACCGTGCTCACCCTCGCGGTCGACCCCGCCGACGGCGCCACCCGCGTCCTCGCCGAACGCCGCGACGAGCACTGGGTCGAACTCCTCCCCGGCCTGCCCGCCCGGACCGCCGCCGGCTCCCTCGTCGACGCCGCCGAGCACGGCGACACCCGCCACCTCACCGTCGACGGCGCCCCCGTCACCCCGCCCGGCCTCCAGCTGCGCGCCGTCCTCGGGACCGACGGCGAGCAGGTGCTGTTCACCGCCTCCGACGAACCGACCGAGACCCACCTCTGGTCCTGGGGCCCGGCCTCGGGCGCCGTCCGGCTCAGCCACGAGCCCGGCACGCACACCGGCGTGCGCCGCGCCGGCACGCTCGTCCACACCGCGCGCACACCCGGCGCGCCCACCGGCCGGACCACCGTCCACCGCGCCGGCCGACCCACCGCGACGCTCGTCTCCCACGCGCAGACGCCCGTCCTCACCGCCCGCCCCGAACTGCTCCGGCTCGGCCCGCGCGAACTGCGCGCCGCGCTCTTCCTCCCCACCGGCCACCGCCCCGGCGACGGCCCGCTGCCCGTCCTGCTCGACCCCTACGGCGGCCCCGCCATGGCCAAGGTCTCCGCCGCCCCGCACTGGTGGGACCTGACCTCCCAGTGGTTCGCCGACCAGGGCTTCGCCGTCCTGGCCGTCGACGGCCGGGGCACCCCCGGGCGCGGCCCGCGCTGGGAGAAGAGCGTCCACGCGGACATCGCCGACCCCGCGCTCGCCGACCAGGTCGACGCCCTGCACGCCACGGCCGCGCTCCGCCCCGGACTGCTCGACCTCGACCGGGTCGGCATCCGCGGCTGGTCCTTCGGCGGCTTCCTCGCCGCGCTCGCCGTCCTGCGCCGCCCCGACGTGTTCCACGCCGCCGTCGCCGGGGCCGCCCCCACCGACCACCGGCTCTACGACACCCACTGGAAGGAACGCTTCCTCGGCCACCCGGACGAGTACCCCGAGCGCTACGAGGCCGCCTCACTGTTCCCCGACGCCCCCGGGCTGCGCCGCCCGCTGCTGCTGATCCACGGCCTCGCCGACGACAACGTGCTGCCCGCCCACAGCCTGCGGCTCTCCGCCGCCCTGCTCGCCGCAGGCCGCCCGCACGAGTTCCTGCCCCTCCCCGGCGCGGGCCACTCACCGGCCGACCCCGGGGTGGCCGAGCACCTGCTGCACCACCAGCTCGACTTCCTGCGGCGGTCGCTGGGACTCGGCTGAGCACGACGGCGGGGCCGGGAGAGGCACACCCTCCCGGCCCCGCACACCGCCCGAAGCCCCGTCAGACCTCGCGCACGCCCGCCCGCCAGACCGCCGCCGTCAGCGGCACACCCGGCCGGTAGGCCAGGTGCACCGGCGAGGGCGCGTCCAGCAGCTGCAGGTCCGCCCGGGCCCCCACCCGCACCGTGCCGACGTCCGTACGCCGCAGCGCCCGCGCGCCGCCCGCCGTCGCGGCCCAGACCGCCTCGTCCGGCGTCATGCCCATCTCCCGCACCGCCACCGCGATGCAGAACGCCATCGAACTCGTGAAGCTGGAACCCGGGTTGCAGTCGGTGGACAGCGCCACCACCGCCCCCGCGTCCAGCAGCCGGCGCGCGTCCGGGTAGACCGCCCGGGTGGAGAACTCGGCCCCCGGCAGCAGCGTCGCCACCGTCGACGAGCCCGCCAGCGCGGCCACGTCCTCGTCCGTGAGGTGGGTGCAGTGGTCGGCCGAGGCCGCGCCCAGCTCCACCGCCAGCCGCACCCCCGGGCCGTAGGTCAGCTGGTTGGCGTGCACCCGGGGGATCAGCCCGCGCTCGATCCCCGCGGTGAGGATCGCCCGGGCCTGGTCGCCGTCGAAGGCGCCCTTCTCGCAGAACACGTCCACCCAGCGGGCGTACGGCGCGCAGGCGTCCAGCATCGGGCCGGTGACCAGCTCGACGTAGCCCGCCGGGTCGTCCGCGAACTCCGGGGCCACCACGTGCGCGCCCAGGTAGGTGGTCTCCGGCGTGTACGAGGAGGCGATCCGCAGCGCCCGCGACTCGTCCTCCACCGTGAGCCCGTACCCGGACTTGCACTCGACCAGCGTGGTGCCCTGGCGCAGCGCCTCCCGCACCAGCCGGGCCAGGTTGGCGTCGAGTTCGGCGTCGGCGGCGGCCCGGGTGGCGGCCACCGTGGTGCGGATGCCGCCGGCCGAGTAGGACTGCCCGGACATCCGGGCGTTGAACTCGGCGGTGCGGTCGCCGGCGAAGACCAGGTGGGCGTGCGAGTCCACCCAGCCGGGCAGTAGGGCGCGGCCCGCCGCGTCGAACCGCTCGTCGGCGGCGGGGGCCCCGGCCGCCGGGCCGACCCAGGCGACGGTGCCGCCGTCGATCACCACCGCCGCGTCGGTGAGCGTGCCGAGCGGCCCGGTCCCGTGCGCGGGGTCGTTGGTGACCAGGGTGCCGATCCCGGTGATCAGGGTGCTCGGCATGGTCGGGCTGCTGCTCGGGGTGCTGTTCGAGCTGCTCACGTCGGAACCTTTCGGGGAGCGGGGGCGGGAGCGGGAAACGGGGCGGAAACGGGGAACGGGGGCGGGGGCGGGCGGTCCGATTCCGCCCGCCCCCGGTCACCCACGGGAACGCCGAGGACTCACCGGCCGAGCGCGGCGATCGAGGACCGCAGCGCGCCCGGCACGTCCGGCACCAGGGTGTGCACGCCGTCCTTGACCACGTGCCGGCCGCCGACCACCACGTGCCGGACGTCCGCCGCGGCGGCCGCGAACACCGCGATCTCCGCGCCCAGCCGGGGCGCCGGACCGGCCGTGCGCACCGAGTCCAGGGCGATCACGGTGAAGTCGGCCAGCGAGCCGGCCTCGATCCGTCCCGCCTCGGGCCAGCCGAGCGAGGCGTGACCGTCCTCCGTACCGGCCCGGAGCAGCGCGTTCGCCGTCCAGTGGCCGCGGGTGCGGGTACGCAGCCGCTCGTCCAGCTCCAGCGCCCGGGCCTCCTCGAACGGGTCGATCACGGCGTGGCTGTCGCTGCCGAGGGTGATCGGGGACCCCCCGGAGGCCAGCTGCCGGGCCGGGCCGATGCCGTCCGCGAGGTCCCGCTCGGTGGTGGGGCACATGCAGACGGTGGTGGAGGAGCCGGTCAGCAGCTCGACGTCTTCCTCGGTGAGGTGGGTGGCGTGCACGACGGAGGTGCGCGGACCGAGCGCGCCGTGGTCGGCGAGCAGCCGGGTCGGGGTGACACCGTGCGCGGCGAGGCAGGCGTCGTTCTCGGCGGTCTGCTCGGACAGGTGGACGTGCAGCGGGGCCTCGCGCCGCGCCGCCCAGTGGGCGACGGTGCCGAGCTGCTCGGCGGGCACGGCGCGCACCGAGTGGATCGCGGCGCCGATCCGGGCGTGCTCGCGGGGCCGCAGGGCGTCGGCCCGCACGGCCCAGGCCTCGGCGTCGCCGTCGCTGAACCGGAGCTGCGGCCTGGTCGGCTCGGCACCGAAGCCGGCGGACAGGTAGCAGGTGTCGAGCAGGGTGATCCGGATGCCGGCCCGGGCGGCGGCCTCGATCAGCGCCTCGCCCATCGCGTTGGGATCGTCGTACCGGGCGCCGCCGGGCGCGTGGTGCAGGTAGTGGAACTCGCCGACGGCGGTGATCCCGGCGAGCGCCATCTCCGCGTAGACGGCGGTGGCGAGCGCCAGGTAGCGGTCCGGGTCGAGCGCGCCGGCGAACCGGTACATGGTGTCGCGCCAGGTCCAGAAGGTGCCGGAGCCGACCTGGACGTGGCCGCGCAGCGCCCGGTGGAAGGCGTGCGAGTGCGCGTTCGCCTGCCCCGGCAGCAGGAGGCCCTCCAGCCGGACGGCGCCGGGCGGGCAGGGCCCGCTGTCCGGCTGCACCCGGGCGATCCGGCCGCCGGACCCGGTGCTGATCAGCACGTCCTGCTCGACCACCGGCCCGTTGGCGTGCGGCAGCCAGGCGTACTGCGCCCAGTACGTCGTCGTCCGCGGGTCTTCGGCACGGCCTGTCGACGGCGCGTCTTCGGCACGGCCCGGCGTCCGCGCGTCTTCGGCACTGCTCACTGACACGCCAGGTCCTCCAGTACGTCGGCGAGGGCGGCGACGCCGGCCAGGCAGTCGGCCGGCTCGGCGTGCTCCGCCGGGGAGTGCGAGACACCGCTCGGGTTGCGCACGAACAGCATGGCGGTCGGGACCGCCGAAGCGAGGATCCCGGCATCGTGTCCCGCGCCGGTGGGCAGCACGGGGACGCCGCCCAGCCGGGCGGCGAGGCGGTCGCGCAGCGGGCCGTCGAAGTCCACCACCGGGGTGTAGGACTCGCGGGTCAGCCCGACCCGGACGCCGTCGCGCTCGCCGCGCTCGGCGGCGGCCCGGCCGATCTCCTCGACCAGCGCGGTGAGGGTGGCCTCGTCGGCCGCCCTGGAGTCCAGCCAGCCGCGCACCAGCGAGGCGATCGCGTTGGTGCCGTTGGGCTCCACGGCGACCTTGCCGAAGGTGGCCAGCGCGCCCGCGAGCTTCGCCTTCTTCCGCGCGGCGAGCACGGTGTTGGCGTAGGTCAGCATCGGGTCGCGGCGGTCCTCGATCCGGGTGGTGCCGGCGTGGTTGGCCTCGCCGTGGAAGTCGAACCGCCAGCGGCCGTGCGGCCAGATCGCGCTCGCCACGCCGACCGGGTGCTCCTCGGTCAGGTAGCGGCCCTGCTCGACGTGCAGTTCGACGAAGGCGCCGATCCGGGCCAGCCGGTCGCCGTCCGCGCCGATCGCGGTCGGGTCCTGCCCGGCCCGTTCCATCGCGTCGGGCAGCCGGACGCCGTCGGCGTCGCGCAGCTCGTACGCCTGCTCCTTGGCGAGCACCCCGGCGGTGAGCCGGGAGCCGATGCAGGCCACCCCGAACCGGGCGCCCTCCTCGTCGCCGAAGTTGACGACCGCCAGCGGCCGGGTGAGCGCGGTCCCCCGGTCGCGCAGTTCGTCGAGCGCCGCGAAGGAGGAGACCACGCCGAGCGGGCCGTCGAAGGCGCCGCCGTCCGGGACGGAGTCCAGGTGCGAGCCGGTGACCACCGCGCCCTCGCCGGCCGGGTCGCCGAGCCAGGCCCACTGGTTGCCGTTGCGGTCCAGCTCGTAGTGCAGGCCCCGGTCGCGGGCCTGCTGCTCGAACCAGGCCCGGCACTCGGCGTCGGCGCTGTTCCAGGCGAAGCGGCGGTAGCCGCCGGACGCGGCGGAGCGGCCCACGGGGAGCAGCTCCGCCCACATCCGTTCGAAGCTCGCGGAGCCCTGGTCGCTCACAGCTCGCCCGTCGAGCCGTGCTCGTTCATCGGGACGCGCACACCGCGCTCGGCGGCGACCTCGTCGGCCCGGTCGTAGCCGGCGTCGACGTGGCGGATGACGCCCATGCCCGGGTCGTTGGTGAGCACCCGGCGGATCTTCTCGCCGGCCAGCGCGGTGCCGTCGGCGACGGTGACCTGGCCGGCGTGGATCGAGCGGCCGATGCCGACGCCGCCGCCGTGGTGGATCGAGACCCAGGACGCGCCGGAGGCGACGTTGACCATGGCGTTGAGCAGCGGCCAGTCGGCGATCGCGTCGGAGCCGTCCAGCATCGCCTCGGTCTCCCGGTAGGGGGAGGCGACCGAGCCGCAGTCCAGGTGGTCGCGGCCGATGACGATCGGGGCGGACAGCTCGCCGGAGGCGACCATGTCGTTGAAGCGCTCGCCGGCCTTGTCGCGCTCGCCGTAGCCGAGCCAGCAGATCCGCGCGGGCAGGCCCTGGAAGTGCACCTTCTCCTGGGCCATCTTGATCCAGCGGTGCAGCGACTCGTTCTCCGGGAAGAGGTCGAGCACGGCCTTGTCGGTCTTGGCGATGTCCTGCGGGTCGCCGGACAGGGCGGCCCAGCGGAACGGGCCCTTGCCCTCGCAGAACAGCGGCCGGATGTACGCGGGGACGAAGCCGGGGAAGGCGAAGGCGCGGTCGTAGCCGGCCAGCTGGGCCTCGCCGCGGATCGAGTTGCCGTAGTCGAAGACCTCGGCGCCGCGGTCCTGGAAGCCGACCATCGCCTCGACGTGCCTGGCCATCGACTCGCGCGAGCGGGTGGTGAACTCGGCGGGCTTCTCGGCCGCGTAGGTCGCCATGTCGTCGAAGGAGACGCCGACCGGCAGGTAGCTCAGCGGGTCGTGGGCGCTGGTCTGGTCGGTGACGATGTCGATCGGCGCGTCCATCGCCAGCAGCTGCGGGAACAGCTCGGCGGCGTTGCCCAGCAGGCCGATGGAGAGCGGCTGCCTCTTGTCGCGGGCGGCGGTGGCGAGCTCCAGGGCGTGGGAGAGGTTCTTGGCCTCGACGTCCAGGTAGCGGTGCTCGATCCGGCGGGAGATCCGGGACGGGTCGCAGTCGATGCAGATCGCCACGCCGCCGTTCATGGTGACGGCCAGCGGCTGGGCGCCGCCCATGCCGCCGAGGCCGGCGGTGAGGGTGATGGTGCCTTCGAGGGTGCCGTCGAAGCGCTTGTTGGCGACGGCGGCGAAGGTCTCGTAGGTGCCCTGGAGGATGCCCTGGGTGCCGATGTAGATCCAGGAGCCGGCGGTCATCTGCCCGTACATGGTGAGCCCGAGGCTCTCCAGACGGCGGAACTCCTCCCAGTTGGCCCAGTCGCCGACCAGGTTGGAGTTGGCGATCAGCACCCGCGGCGCCCACTCGTGGGTCTGCATGACGCCGACCGGCCGGCCGGACTGGACCAGCATGGTCTCGTCCTGCTTCAGGCCCTCGAGCGTGCGCACCATGGCGTCGAAGGAGCGCCAGTCGCGCGCGGCCTTGCCGGTGCCGCCGTAGACGACCAGCTTCGAGGGGTGCTCGGCCACCTCGGGGTCGAGGTTGTTCATGAGCATCCGCAGGGCGGCCTCCTGCTGCCACCCCTGCGTGGTCAGCCCGGTCCCCCGTGCCGCCCGCACCTCACGCGGCCCACTCGCCTGCTGCACCATGTCACGGTCTCCTTGCGGATGAATTCATTCAGGCTCGACTTCGCTGAATATATCCAAACATTCAGCCTTCGGCCAGACCTGGGCACATCCGATCAGCGCCCGTGCGACCGGCACCCCCCGCGCTACGCTGAACCCGGCGAACACCAGCCAATCGGCCCAGGCGCCGACGAATGGAGGACGCGATGACGGCCATCACCGTGCGGCCGGGGAGACTCCGGGACGCGGCGGAGGAGATCGAGCGGAGCACCGGCCTCCGAGTTCAGATCATCGGAGGAACCCTGGTGATGTCCCCGACTCCTCGCGGCAAGCACGCGGGAACCGTGCAGGTCCTTCGCGACCAGCTCGTCCCCGCACTTCCCGGGAGCCACCGCGTCTATGAGGTCTCCTCGATCTGCATGCCGGACGACGAAGACGACTACGCAACCCCCGACCTGGTCGTTCTCCCGAAGGACTGGGGCACCGACGACGAGTGGCTGGCCGACCCGCGCGACGTCGCCCTCGCGCTGGAAGTCATCTCCAGCTCCGAACGCGCCAGCGGAATCGCCACCAAGACGGAGTGGTACGCCATCGCCGGCGTGACCACTCTGCTCACAGCCGATCCGCGCTACGGCACTTGGACGCTCCACACACATCCCCGTGACGGCGTCTACCAGGGCGTACTCCATGGCAAGTACGGCGAGCCCGTACCACTGACCGGCGCACCACTGCCGTCGGAGCTCCGGACTGGCGAACTGCCGTTGTACGGCCCCCGCCACTGACCCCTCCTCAGGCCGCCGCGTCGCCGTCCCAGTCGATGCCGATCTCGGCGAGCCAGCGGCGGTCGGCGTCGTCGGGGACGTCGGCGGCCCGGGCGCCGGACGGCACGGGCGGCGCGGGGGTCCGGGGTGGGCGGGGGATCTCCTGCACCGGGCCGAGGCCGTACTGCTCGGCGGCCGCGGCGGCACGGGCGTCGGGTTCGATGACGCCGACGTGGACGACGGTCTCGTCGCCCGGGTCGAGGACGGTGAGTTCGGGATCGGGCAGACGGCGCAGGGTGACGCGGCGTCCGCAGGTCGGGCAGGACCACTCGTCGGCTCCGGAGGCGAGCCGGCCGACGAACTTCATCTCGTGGATCACGCGCATGGCGGCACCCCCTGACCGGAATGATGCCCGTCCTGGGCGGTCCGCCAACCTGCGGGTACGGTCGCCGGGGCGGCGTTCCGGGCTACGGGCACGAACGGGGAGGCCGAAGGCGTCCGCCCGGGACGCGCGCCCGCTGCTCCTCCTCGAAGTCCGCCGCGCGGATCCCGCCCCCGGGGGACTACTCCAGGAACAGCCCCCGGGCCGCCGCCGACTGCTCGATGGCCTCCAACCGGGCCTCGGCGCCCGGGAGTTCGTCGCACATGGTCTGCAGCAGCACCCGGCCGAGCATCATCGGCGCGCAGGCGGTGTCGAAGACCAGCCCGGTGCCGACGGCGGCCGGCAGCATCAGGTCGGAGAGCTTGGCGACCGGCGCGAAGACGCTGTCGGCCACGGTGACGACGGTCAGTCCGCACTCCCGGGCCACCGCCAGGGCGTCCATCAGTTCACGCGGGTAGCGCGGCAGGGCGAAGCAGAGCAGCACGCTCGCGCCCGCGGCGGCGGCCTGCTCCAGCCGGTCGGCGAGCATGCTGCCGCCCTCGTCCAGCAGCCGGATGTCCGGGTGCACCTTGGCGGCGAAGTACGCGAAGCCGCGCGCCTGCGCGGAGGCGGCCCGCAGGCCGAGCACCGGCAGCGGGCGGGAGGCGGCGAGCAGCCGGGCGGCGCGGGCGATCGGCTCGGGGTCGGCGAGCAGCTCGGCCAGGTGGCGCAGGTGCTCGATCTCGGCGAGCACGGCCTGCTGGTGCTCGTTGCGGACGGCGTCGGCCGGGGTCTCGGGGGCGGCGGCCTCCCCGGCGCCGAGTTCGCGCAGCTGCTTGCGCAGCGCCGGGTAGCCGTCGTAGCCGAGGGCCACCGCGAATCGGGTCACCGAGGGCTGGCTGACGCCGGCGAGTTCGGCGACCTCGACGCTGGAGAGGAACGGTGCCTCGGTGGCGTGCCGGACCAGCGAGTGCGCGATCCGCCGCTGGGTGGGGGTGAGGCGGTGCCCCTCGAAGAGCTGGAGCAGCCGGGCGGAGGGACCGACCGGGCCGGCCTCGTCGGTGGCGGTCATGGCGGTACCTCCGGATGCGAGCTGTTCGGACGACTGTGCAGCAGTGGGCCGCCGCTGGCAAAGACGTCTCGCCCGACGGGACATCGGGCGAGACCCCCCGGAGCGGTCCCCGGGCCGGTGCGGAGGGGCGCGGGCCGTCTCGGGGTGACCCTGAATTCCCCCTGAGACCGCCCTGAATCCCCGTCGGACCGATGGACCGGTGGCCTCCGGAGGGAGGAAGCTGGTGCCCATGGACACTCGTCAGGACGATCTGCGGCGCGATCTGGACGCCTCGCTGCAGGCCCGCAAGGAGCTCGGCCCGGAGTACGAGTCGGAACTCGTGGACTCCTTCCTCGCCCGGCTCGACGCCCGCCTCGACGCCCGGGTGGAGCGCCGGGTGGCCGAGCGGCTCGGCCCGGCCGAGGCGTACGGCCGTCCGGGGTACGGGCCGCGCCGCTTCGGCCGCCGCTCGGCGACCAGGCTCCCGATCATCTCGCTGGTGCTGGGCATCCCGCTGTCCGCGATCGCCGCCGAGAGCAGCGGGTTCTGGGGCCTGCTGGTCTGCTGGGGCGGCATCGTCGGCGTCAACGTCTCCTCCTCGCTCGCCGAGCGAGTCCAGGAGCAGCGCGGCGCGGCGGCCCCGAAGAGCGACTGGGACCGGTGACCGGCGGCGTCACCGGCCACCGGTCACCCGTCCCACCCGCGTTACCCGTTCGGCGCGGCGCGGAGGTCAGGCCAGCGGGCCGGTGACCCGCTCGACGGCCCGCACCAGCTCGCCCGAGGCGACCAGCGCGGCGGCGGCCTCCAGGTCCGGCGAGAGGAAGCGGTCGCGCCCGGCGCCGCCGACCCCGGCGGCACGGGCGGCGGCCATCGCCGCGGCCGTGGCCGGCGCCGGTTCGGCGCCCGTTCCGGCCTGCTGACGGATCTCCAGCGCCCGGGCGGCGGCGGTGAGCTCGACGGCCAGGACGCGGCCGAGGTTCTCCACGGCCTGGCGCAGCTTGCGCGCCGCGGACCAGCCCATCGAGACGTGGTCCTCCTGCATGGCCGAGGAGGGGATCGAGTCGACCGAGGCCGGCACCGCGAGCCGCTTGTTCTCGCTGACCAGGGCGGCCTGGGTGTACTGGGCGATCATCAGGCCGGAGTCCACGCCCGGGTCGTCGGCCAGGAAGGCCGGCAGGCCGTGCGAGCGGGCCTTGTCGAGCAGCCGGTCGGTGCGGCGCTCGGAGATCGAGCCGAGGTCGGCGGCGGCGATGGCGAGGAAGTCCAGCACGTAGGCGACCGGGGCGCCGTGGAAGTTGCCGTTGGACTCGACCCGGCCGTCCGGCAGTACCACCGGGTTGTCGACCGAGGCGGCCAGCTCCCGGGAGGCGACCAGCTGGGCGTGGGCGAGGGTGTCGCGGCCGGCGCCGGCGACCTGCGGGGCGCAGCGGACCGAGTAGGCGTCCTGGACCCGCGGCGCGTCGTCCTGGTGGTGGCCGGTGAGGCCGGAGCCCTGGAGCACGGCCAGCATGTTGGCGGCGGCGGCCGCCTGGCCGGGGTGCGGGCGGATCGGGGCGTGCAGCTCGGGGGCGAGCACCTTGTCGCTGCCGAGCAGCGCCTCCAGGGTCATCGCGGCGGTGATGTCGGCCGTGGTGAACAGCCGCTGCAGGTCCGCGATGGCCATGACCAGCATGCCGAGCATGCCGTCGGTGCCGTTGATGAGGGCGAGGCCCTCCTTCTCCAGCAGCTCGACGGGCTCGATGCCGGCGGCGGCGAGCAGCTCGCCGGCGGGCTTCTCGACGCCGTCCGGGCCGGTGGCGACGCCCTCGCCCATGAGGACGAGCGCGCAGTGCGACAGCGGCGCGAGGTCGCCGGAACAGCCGAGCGAGCCGAACTCGCGGACCACCGGGGTGATCCCGGCGTTGAGGAGCGCGGCCATGGTCTGCGCGACCAGCGGGCGGACGCCGGTGCGACCGCTGGCGAGGGTCTTCATGCGCAGGAACATCAGCGCGCGGACGACCTCGCGCTCGACCACCGGGCCCATCCCGGCGGCGTGCGAGCGCACCAGCGAGCGCTGCAGCTGGGCGCGCAGCTCGGGGCTGATGTGCCGGACGGCGAGGGCGCCGAAGCCGGTCGAGACGCCGTAGACGGGGCGCGGTTCGGCGGCCAGGGCGTCGATCCGGGCGCGCGCGGTCGCCATCTCGGCGATCGCGTCGGGGCCGATCTCGACCCGGGCGTTGCCCCGGGCGACGGCCAGCACGTCCTCGGCGCCGACGTGGGCCTTGCCGACCTGGACGAGCGGCGTGTGGGCGGCCGCAGCACTGTGCATATCCATATGCATCATCTCAGCAGGTGAATGGAGATATGACAACCATCTCGGCCCAGTCGGAACCTCCCGACCCCGGACCGGCCGGTCACCAGGATTTTCGAATACCCGGGCCGGTGCCGCACGCTGTGGGGAGGCGGACGGCGCAACGCCGGGCGCGGCGGCGGGAAGGCGGGCGGCACGATGACGCGGGCGACGGCACGGCGGCGGGTACTCCGGCTGCGCGGGGACGGGCGCAGCACCCGGCCCGACGCGCTGGCCGCCGAGGAACCACTGGAGATCCGGCTCGGCGGCGAACCCCTCACCGTCACCATGCGCACCCCCGGCCAGGACTTCGACCTGGTGGCGGGCTTCCTGGTCGGCGAGGGCCTGGTCGCCACCGGCGAGGAGCTGACGGCACTGCGCTACTGCGCCGGAACCGACGCGGACGGCGCCAACACCTACAACGTGGTGGACGCGACGCTGCGCGACACCGGCCGCCCGCTGCCGCTCTCCGCCCACCGCAACCTGCTCACCACCAGCGCCTGCGGACTGTGCGGCCGCGACACCGTGGACGCCGTGCGCACCCACGTCCGGCACCCGGTCGGCGAGGACCCGCTGAGCGTCCCGCCCTCGCTGCTCTACGCCCTGCCGGACCGGCTGCGCGCCGTCCAGCGCACCTTCGACTCCACCGGCGGCCTGCACGCGGCCGGCCTGTTCGACGGCCGGACCGGCGAACTGCTGTGCGCCCGCGAGGACGTCGGCCGGCACAACGCGGTGGACAAGGTGGTCGGCTGGGCGCTGCGGGAGGGCCTGCTGCCGCTGACCGGCCAGGTGCTCCTGGTCAGCGGCCGGGCCTCGTTCGAACTGACCCAGAAGGCGGCGCTGGCCGGCGTGCCGCTGCTGGCCGCGGTCTCGGCGCCGTCCTCGCTGGCCGTGGACCTCGCCGAGGAGCTGGGCCTGACCCTGGTCGGCTTCCTGCGCGGCGAGGGCGCCAACGTCTACACCCGCCCCGACCGGATCGCCTGAGCCCGCGCGCGCCCCGCCCCGCGTCAGCTCGGCCTCACTCCAGCTCGGCCCCACGTCAGCTCGGCCTCACTCCAGCTCGGCCTCGACCAGGTCCGCCGCCCGCGCCGTGCCGCCCTCGGCCCGGGCCGCGGCGCGCTCCTCCGCGAGCCGCCCGGCCACCGCCGGGTCCCCGGTCAGCTCCAGCAGCGCGGAGCGGAGCGCCGCGGGGGTCGCGTCCTCGGTGTCCAGCCGCCGGGCCACCCCGAGCGCCACCAGCGAGTCCGCGTTGGCGAACTGGTCGACGGCCTGCGGCACCGCGATCATCGGCACCCCGTGGAAGAGTCCCTCGCTCGCGCCGCCGGTGCCGGCGTGGGTGACGAAGGCGTCCGCCTGCGCCAGCACGTCGAACTGCGGCACCCAGCGGTGCACCTCGACATTGGCCGGAACCTCGCCCAGCGCGGCCGGGTCGGTGTGCCGGCCGATCTGCAGCACGACGTGCCAGCCGGGCAGGCCGCCGAAGGCCTCCAGGCAGGCCCGGTAGAAGGCCGGGCGGTCGGTGAAAGCCGAGCCGAGCGAGACCAGCAGCACCTTGTCCGCCCCGGCGGGCCGCTGCCAGCGGCCCTGGTGCGAGCGGTCGCCGAAGCACTGGCCGACGAAGGTGATCCGGTCGGTGTCGACCCGGTCCGCGTGGGGCTGCAGGGCCCGCGGGATCAGCGCCAGCGCGCGGTCCGGGCGGTTCTTGAACCGCTCGACGTCCCGCTCGAGGTCCCGGACGGCGACGCCGTTGCCGGCCAGCCACTCGCCGAACCGCCGGTAGTGCTCGGGGCCGCCGGGCCCGGTGCGGAGCGCCTCGAACATCGGCGCCATGTCCTCCTCGATGCCCTCCCAGCCGACCATCGTGGGCGACAGCTGCACCGCCGGCACGCCGTGCCCCTCGGCCACCGCCCGGGCGGCGAAGGCGCCGATGTCGTACAGCACGAGGTCGGGCCGGTCCTCGGCGAAGAGCTTGCGCAGCACCGGGGTCATCGCGAGGGCGTCGTCGAGGAAGACGTCCTGGATGGCGACCGGGTCCTCGGGCCACCCGGCGGGGTCGCCGTCGAGCGGCAGCGCGGTGTCGTACGGGACGGGCGTGGCGCCGGTGGACGCGACCGTGTCGGCGAAGGACGGCGCGTTGACGTAGCTCACCCGGTGGCCCCGGGCGACGAGCTCGGTGATCAGGGCGAGACTCGGGTTGACGTGGCCGTGGGCCGGGATGGAGGCCATGGCGACATGGGCGGAGCGGGTCATCCTCGTGGTCCTCTCGGAGGCTGCGGAACGGGAGCTGCGAATCGGGAGCTGCACATCGGGAATCTATCGAGACGAGACGGTTCGTCTCGCTGACGTCCCACCAGAATGCACCGATGGGTCCGGGCTGTCAAGACGATACGGATCGTCTCGTCGTCTCGTTAGACTGGCGCCCATGACCGGACCGCAGACCGCCCCCGACCCGAGCCGCCGCAACGAGCAGAGCCGCGCGGCCATCCTCACCGCCGCCGCCGAACTCGTCGCCGAACTCGGCTTCGGCAAGCTGACCATCGAGAAGATCGCCGCCCGCGCCGGCGTCGGCAAGCAGACCATCTACCGCTGGTGGCCCTCCAAGGGCGCCGTCGTCTTCGACGCCTTCCTCGCCGCCAGCGAGAACCCCTCCGGCAGCCTCGCCCTCCCCGACACCGGCGACCTCGGCGAGGACCTGCGGACCGTCCTGCGGCTCACCGCCCTCGAACTCGCCGACCCCGCCTTCGACCGGACCGGGCGCGCCCTCACCGCCGAGGTGCTCACCGACCCCGCGCTGCTGCGCGACTACCGCGAACGCCTCCTCGACCCGCTGCTGACCGTCACCCGCGAACGCCTGCGGACCGCCCGCGAGGCCGGACAGCTGCGCGCCGACGCGGACCTCGACCTCGCGGTCGAACTCCTCTACGGCCCGCTGTACTACCGCTGGCTGCACGGCCTCGGCCCGCTCGACCCCGGCTACGCCGACCAGGTCGTCGCGGCCGTCCTGGGCGCGCTCGGCCCCACCCGGGACTGAGCACGCCCGGGCTCAGGACCGGTTGCGGCGGCGCAGCACCAGCACCACGACGACGATCACCGCGATCACCACCAGCACCACGCCGATGCCGATCACCAGTCCGATGATCTTGCCGAGGCCCTTCTTCTTCTTCTTTTTCTTCGACTTGTCCTTGGACACGGCCAGCTGCGCGGCGCCGTGGCGCTCCGCCACCGCCCCGGCCTGCGCGGCGCCCTGCCCCGCCGAAACCTGCCGGACGGCACCACCGCCGGCCGCCGGCCGCGACCCGGCATCGGCCCCCGAGGCCACCGGGGCCACCGAGACCGCCGGGCCGGCCGAGGCCGCCGAGGCAACCGGCGCGGCGGCCAACGCCGTCCCGCCGAACGCGAGCACCGCGGAGAGCACCAGCCCCATCACCCGAGCGCGCACAGGAATCAACCCCCGTCATCGATCCGGCGCGACCCCGACGGCCCGCCGACCGCCGACACCATCCCACGCCCGCCCCGCCCCGCCCACCCCCATGACCGGACCGCGACCCGCTCGGAACCAACCGGTCACCGAAGCACCACACTCCCCGCCCCGACGCCCCGACGGCCGGGCTCCGGGTCAGGTGCCGGGCGGGGAGGCGGGGCCGGCGAGGGCGACGGCGACGAGGGCGCGGAGGGCTGCGGCGACCTGGCCGAGCGGGAGGGTCGCGTCGTCGGCGAAGAGTTCGAGGAGCCAGCCGCCCGCCGGGTTCTGGCCACCGGCCGCGACCATGCCGCGGTAGCCGGAGACCACCAGCATGGCCTCCTCCGCCGGGTCGTTGCCCGCCGCTCCGGCGCGCAGCGCGAAGGCGCCGCCGCGCACGGCGGTCCGGGTCAGCGGGTAGTGGCGGAGGTCGAAGACGGCGTCCGGGGCCTCGATCTGGGCGCGCTGGGTCTCCGCCCGGGTACTGCTCGGCCCGCTGGTCATCCGGTAGACGGCGTGCCGCGCGGTGTGCATCAGCTGCGACCCGGGCGGCACGTAGGAGATCCACCAGCCGACCGCGTCCAGCAGCCGGGCCGTGGTCTCGGCGACGACGGCGAGCTTGCCCATGGTGTCGGCCGGGTGGACGGCGCGGGCGGTGCCCTGCCGGTCGAGCGCGGCGAGCACCGCCGTGAGCAGCTGCCCCGGGTCGGCGCTGTGCGCGGCGCCGCGGAACCGCCGGCGGTCGCCGGTACCGGCCCGGCCGCCGGGCCGGGGGCGCCCGTCGGCGCGGTACTGCGGGTCGGCGGCGTCCGCGAGCAGCACCGTCGGGTCGGGGGCGAAGCCGGGCCCGTGGCTGCGGCCGGCGACCACCGGGTGCGCGGCGCGGGCGGCCTTGGCCCGGTACTGGGCGGCGTCGGCGAGCCGGAAGAGCCGGTCGGGGGTGGTGACGGGGCCGATGGAGTCCCCGGTGGAGGCCACCCCGCAGGCGACGCCCTCGCCCTCGGCCAGGGCCAGCGCCCGCGCGCACAGCTCCTCGGCGACGGCGACCACCTCGTCCGCCTTGCGGCCCTCGACGAGCAGGCAGAACTCGTCGCCGCCGAGCCGGGCCGCGAGGCTCCCGGGGAGTTTCGCGGCGGCCAGGGACAGCTGGTGGGCGAAGCGCTCCAGCAGCCGGTCGCCCACCTCGTGCCCGAGCTGGTCGTTGACCCGTTTGAGGCCATTGACGTCGCACACCACCAGGGACACCACGGTGTTGTCCCGGTTGTGGGCGGCCAGCGCGCTCTCCAGCCGGGCGTCCACCGCGCGCCGGTTGGCGAGGCCGGTGAGCGGGTCGGAGAAGGCGAGCTTGCGCAGGTCGGCGAGGCGCTCGGTCTGGGCGAGACCGGCCGAGATCTGAGCGGCGAGCAGGGTCGCGTACTCGGCGTCGGCCTCGGTGAACTCGGCCGATCCGGCGCTCCGGGCCAGGTAGAGCTCGCCCCAGGCCTGCCCGTGCAGCACGATCGGGGCGACCACGCAGCAGGCCCGGCCGCGCCGGCGCAGCGCGGCGGCGCGTTCCTGGCAGTACGCGCCGGCGGTCGGGTGGGCGTGCCCGACGTGCGACTGGGAGTTGTCGGCGGTCTGCACCCAGGCGCGCGGCAGCCGGCCGGTGGTCCAGCGCTCCTCCAGGTACGTGACGATCTCGGGGAAGTCGGCGACCGGGTAGGACTCGTCCTCGGGCAGCTCCTCCTCCCCGGGGGAGAGTTCGCCGTGGTTGACCAGGACCCGCAGCCGGCCGGACTCGCGGTCCCAGACCGAGACGGCGGCCATGGCGGCGCCGAGCGCCCCGGTGGCGCGGGCGGCGGCGGCCCGGACGGCCTCCAGCGGGGTGAGGGCCCCCGCCATGTCCTGGGCGAGCTCGACCACGGCCGTCAGCCGCGCGTCGGTGGCCGCGCCGCCGACGGGCGCGCGGGGCACCCCGGGGGCGGGGGGCGCCGACGCGGCGGCGGCCGGCTGCCGCGTCCGGTCGCAGTCGCGGTCCGTCATGATCGCCTCACTGCTCACCGGCTCGCCTCGCTCCCTGTGCCCGGTCCTGCCGTGGTCGGCGGACGACCGCCGTGCCCGCACCGTCCGTGCCGGCGTGACCACCGAAGGCTCCCGAAGGTCCTACCCGTCCGACATCGGATACCCGCTCGACGGTTCGCCACTCCGGCCGCCCGGACCGGAGCGCCTCCACCAAGACTATGGCGGTTTCGTTCGGTTATGCCCCGTTTGGGAGTCGGATTCGCCGGACCGTGCACCGTTCAACCGTTCGGCGTGGCGCGACGGGCCACCCGTCGGAACGCGGCGGGGCGGTGGCAGGGCGCCGGCGGGGCGCCGCCCGGGCGGCGACAGAGCGGCGACAGAGCGGCGAAGGGCCGCGACCCGGGCGGTGGCGGGCTGTGACGGGGCCGCGGGCCCGGGAGGGTGACGGGGCGCCTGCGGCGGGGGGCGCGGAGCAGCGGCGGAACGGCTTGCGGGCGGCCGTGGGGCGCGCCCCGGCCGCGCGCTACTCGCCGTGCGGCCGCCGGGAGAGCAGCCACGGCTCGACCAGTCCGAGCCCCCGCACCGGGCGGCGCCACATCGGCTGCAGATTGAACCGGTGCCCCGCGTCCGGCAGCGGACCGTACGGCCCGTGCTGCCCGGCGGGCGGCAGCCCCGCGGCCAGCGACAGCGCGTCGGCCAGCCCCGACGCGTCCTCCCCGGCCGGCGCGACCCTGCCGTACTGCTCCAGCGCGGCCGCGAACTCGCCGTCGATCAGCACCGCGTCCTTGGGCGCGATCGAGGTGAGCCGGCTGGCCAGGTTCACCGTGGTGCCGAACACGTCGCCCATCCGTGAGGTGACCGTGCCGAAGGCCATCCCGACCCGCAGGGCGGGGATGCTGTCGTCCTCGGCCAGCGCCTCGATCAGGCTGAGCGCGATCCCGGCGGCGATCACCGGGTCCTCCGAGACGAAGAGGATCTCGTCGCCGAGCGTCTTGATCACCCGGCCGCCCCGGCCGACGATCAGGTCCGAACAGGTGTTCTCGAAGGTCTCGACCAGCTCGCCGAGCTCCTCCTCCTCCAGCCGCCGGGACAGCCGGGTGAAGCCGACCAGGTCGGCGAAGCCCACCGCGAGCCGGCCGCTGGTGATCTCGTTGTCCTCGGCGGCCTGCACCACCCGGCCGGTGACGGCGGCCAGCTGCCGCCGCCAGACGTACACCAGGAACTGCTCCAGCTCCGGCAGCAGCAGCTCGACCAGCGGATAGGCGACATCGGCGCGGGTGAGACCGGGCTCGACCGACTGGGTGAGGTTCTCCAGGAAGGTGTCCATCTGCCAGCCCGCGAGCCGGGCCGTGGTCTGCCCGGTGGAGCGGGCCACCTGGATCGCCATCGACTCGCTCAGCAGGCCCGACTCGACCAGGCCCGCGAGCCGGCGCAGGGCGATCACATCGCCGTCGGTCAGGGCCCGGGACTGGCCGATGTCCGGGAAGCCCATCGCCCGCCAGAAGCGGGTGGCCAGTTCCATCGGGACGTCGGCGGCCCGCGCGGCCTGGTACGGGGTGTAGCGGCGTGGCGCGTCGAGGATCAGGCGTTCGAGGTCGAGGGCGACGGTCTGGTCGTCGGAGCCCGCCGGGCCGCCGTTGCCGTCGGCGCCGTCGCCGCCGCCGTTGCTGCCGTCCTCTGCCACCGGTCCGTCCCCGTGCGGTCGCCGCACTCGCCTCGTGTCGTGCCAGTGCGGGCGCGGCCGCCCGTTCGGGCAGTGGCGCGCCTCACACTGCTGCCAGGTGGAATGTTCGCACGGAATCGCGCGATCCGGGGCATCCGCCCGAGTCAAGGGGAGGTAAGGGGAGGCACTGTGACCCGCCCGGCGCACGGCGCGCGACCCGTCCGGCGCAGGGCCCGGCGGCGGGCCCCGCGCACGCCCCCGCCGCCGTCGCACCGCGCCGCCCCGGCCGTACTGCCGGTCGTACCACCGGCCGTACTACCGCCCGAGCCACCGGCCGTCGCGCGGCTCCGGCCGCACATGGACGACGTCCCCCGCGCCGACCGCCTGCCGGCCACCGTCCGGGGTGCGGACCACCAGCCGCCCGGCCCCGTCCACCGCGACCGCCTCGCCGACCAGCTCACGGTCACCGGGCAGCAGCACCTTCACCGGCCGGCCCAGCGTGGTGCAGCGCTGCGCGTACGCGCGCAGTAGGCCGCTGGTGTGCGGGTCCCCGCCGGCGGCCGTCCACTCCCCGTAGAGCTCCGCGAACTCGCGCAGCAGCGCGCGCAGCAGGGTGGGCCGGTCGGTGACGGCGGCGCCGGCCAGGGCGAGCGAGGCGGCGGTGGGGACGGGCAGTTCGGCGGCCCGCAGCGACACGTTGAGGCCCAGTCCGGCGACCACCGCCCCGCCGCCCAGCTCCGTCAGGATCCCGCCGATCTTGCGCTCCGCGCCGTCGACCTCCACCTGCAGGTCATTGGGCCACTTCAGGCCGACCTCGACCTCGGCCACCCGGCTCAGGGTGCTCGCGGCGGCGACGCCGACCAGGATCGGCAACCAGCCGTACCGTTCGACGGGTACCTCGTCCGGGCGAAGCAGCAGGGAGAGGAAGAGGCCGGAGCGGGCGGGCGCGGTCCACTGCCGTTCCAGCCGGCCGCGGCCGGAGCTCTGCGACTCGGCGAGCAGCACCGCGCCCTGCGGGGCGCCCGCCCGGGCCCGGGCGGCGAGGTCGGTGTTGGTGGAGCCGGTCTCCTCGACGACGTCCAGCGAGGTCCAGAGCCCACCGGGGCGCACCAGGTCCCGGCGGAGCGTGGCGGCGTCCAGCGGCGGGCGGTCCAGGTCGGTCCACGGCGACGGTCCGGCGTGGCCGAGGCCGCGCAGTCCACTGCGGCGGGGAGTGTCGGAGGTCATGCAACTCACCCTAGAGTCCGTCGTCGAACCCGCGCCCGCGGACGGGAGGTCGCACGCCGTCCCATCGTCTCCCAGAACGGGCGCCGACGACACTGTGTCGCTGACCATAACCGCCGGACATTACGTCGGGCCCTCGGCCCTGGCTACGCTACCCAACGGTAGTTCGTTGTGCCGCCCTGCACCCCTCGTCCGCGCCGCCCCCACCCGGCCCGCGCCACCGAAAACAGGTCGCGGCCCAGGATCAGGGAGAGCCACCGGAATGACCGAGGCGTCGCACGACCCGCACACCACCGCCGGCAAGCTCGCCGACCTCCGGCGAAGGATCGACGAGGCGGTGCACTCCGGCTCCGCCAAGGCGGTCGAGAAGCAGCACGCCAAGGGCAAGCTGACGGCCCGCGAGCGCGTCGTCGAGCTGCTGGACGAGGACTCCTTCGTCGAGTTCGACGAGTTCGCGCGGCACCGTTCGATCAACTTCGGCCAGGAGAAGAACCGGCCGTACGGCGACGGCGTGGTCACCGGCTACGGCACCGTGGACGGCCGTCAGGTCGCGGTCTTCGCCCAGGACTTCACGGTCTTCGGCGGCTCGCTCGGCGAGGTCTTCGGCGAGAAGATCGTCAAGGTCATGGACTTCGCGCTGAAGACCGGCTGCCCGGTCATCGGCATCAACGACTCCGGTGGCGCCCGGATCCAGGAAGGCGTCGTCTCGCTCGGCCTGTACGGCGAGATCTTCCGCCGCAATGTGCACGCCTCCGGGGTGATCCCGCAGATCTCGCTGATCATGGGCCCCTGCGCGGGCGGCGCGGTCTACTCCCCCGCGATCACCGACTTCGTGGTGATGGCCGACCGGACCTCGCACATGTTCATCACCGGCCCCGACGTGATCAAGACCGTCACCGGCGAGGACGTCGGCATGGAGGAGCTGGGCGGCGCGCGCACCCACAACACCAAGTCCGGCAACGCGCACTACCTGGCGGCGGACGAGAAGGAGGCGATCGAGTACGTCAAGAGCCTGCTCTCGTACCTGCCCTCCAACAACCTCTCCGACCCGCCGGCCTTCCCGGAGGAGGCGGACCTGTCCGTCACCGACGAGGACCTCGAACTCGACACCCTGGTGCCGGACTCGGCGAACCAGCCGTACGACATGCACCACGTGATCGAGCACGTCCTCGACGACGGCGAGTTCCTGGAGACCCAGCCGCTCTACGCCGGCAACATCATCACCGGCTTCGGCCGGGTCGAGGGCCACCCGGTCGGCATCGTCGGCAACCAGCCGATGGACCTGGCGGGCTGCCTGGACATCGCCGCCAGCGAGAAGGCCGCGCGGTTCATCCGCACCTGCGACTCCTTCAACGTCCCCGTGATCACCTTCGTCGACGTGCCCGGCTTCCTGCCCGGTACCGAGCAGGAGTGGGACGGCATCATCCGCCGCGGCGCCAAGCTGATCTTCGCCTACGCCGAGGCGACCGTCCCGCTGATCACCGTGATCACCCGCAAGGCCTTCGGCGGCGCGTACGACGTCATGGGCTCCAAGCACCTCGGCGCCGACCTCAACCTGGCCTGGCCGACCGCGCAGATCGCCGTGATGGGCGCCCAGGGCGCGGTCAACATCCTCCACCGGCGGGAGATCGCCGAGGCCACCGCGGCCGGCCTCGCCGACGAGAAGCGGGCCGAGCTGATCGCCTCCTACGAGGACACCCTGCTCAACCCCTACCTGGCAGCCGAGCGCGGCTACGTGGACGCGGTCATCGCGCCCAGCGAGACCCGCCGGCACATCGTCCGCGGACTGCGCGCGCTGCGCGGCAAGCGCGAGGTGCTGCCCCCGAAGAAGCACGGCAACATCCCGCTGTAGTGGCTCCTCCCCGGAGGATCGCGAGAGGATTGAGCATGGCCCCGATCCATGTGCTGCACGGGCAGCCGACCCCCGAGGAGCTGGCCACCGTCCTGGCGGTGGTCCAGTCCCGGGCCGCCGCCGCGCAGGCCGCCGCCGAGGCGGCCCGCCGCGCGGGCGCCGGCCCGGACTCCGCCTGGAACGACCGCGCGCGCCGGCTGCGCGCGACCCCGCGCACCGGCGTCAACGCCTGGCGCACCTCCGGCTGGGCCGGTTAGGACCGCTCGGCCACTGCCGTCCCCCCGGTGCCGCCGCGTCGGCGCCGGGGGGACGGAGCGGGAACGGGAACGACCGCTCCCGGGCCGTTTCCCCCGTGGGCGCACTTCGCAAAGTCCCTGAGAACTTTGCAAAGTGGGCACTTTGCAAAGTGCGGCGGGAAGGAGCACCCCGAGCGGAGCCCGGATTGCCCGAAAGCTGAGTACGGATACTCAGGCGCCCCGCAGACCCGGGGGCGCACCCTGGAACGATGCTCTGGTCAGACCCCCGCGACGAGCCCTCCCCGGAAGCCCGGCGCATGCAGCGGCGGTTGCACCGGGCCGGTCATGTGCTCGCCGTCCTCGCCCTGGTCATCGCCGTCCTGCTGATGGTCTGACGACCGCGGAACGACCGCCCCGGGCCGCCCTCTACCCTGGTGGCATGACCGACCGTCGCTCCCTCGTGCTCGCCTCCGCCTCCCCCGCCCGGCTCGGGCTGCTGCGTCAGGCGGGCCTCGACCCGCACGTGGTGGTCAGCGGTGTCGACGAGGACGCCCTCACCGCCGCCACCCCCGCCGAACTCGCGCTCGTGCTCGCCGAGGCCAAGGCCAAGGCCGTCGCCGCCACCCTCACCGAGGGCGAGCTGGTCATCGGCTGCGACTCGGTGCTGGAACTGGACGGCCAGGCCCTGGGCAAGCCGGCCGACGAGGCCGAGGCGCTGGCCCGCTGGCAGGCCATGCGCGGCCGGTCCGGCGTGCTGCGCACCGGCCACTGCGTGATCGACACCGCGACCGGCCGGCAGGCCTCCTCCACCGCCTCCACCACCGTGCGCTTCGGCACCCCGGACGACGCCGAGATCGCCGCGTACATCGCGACCGGCGAGCCGCTGCACGTGGCCGGGGCGTTCACCCTGGACGGCCGTTCGGCCCCGTTCGTCGAGGGCATCGACGGCGACCCGGGCAATGTCATCGGGCTCTCGCTGCCGCTGCTGCGCGGGCTGCTCAGCGAACTCGGCGTGCGGATCACCGATCTCTGGGTCTGACGGGGCGACCGACCCGCGTCCGCGCGACGAACCCGCGCACGCCCCGGGCCCCGTACCCACACCGGGCCCCGCACCCACACCCGACCCTGCGCGTACGACAGGCCCGCGCGCACTGCGGGACCGGTCGCGGCGGGGCTCCGCCCACGCACCGGGAGCCGGCCACCGGAGCGCTGCAGAAGCGCCGCCGGGGCGTCGCCCACGCGCCAAAGAGCGGCACAATTGTCGCCATCCCGCCCGCCGGCAATCCGATCTGATGCACGCTAGAGGAGCGCCCGGACGGCGCCGACGCTCCAAAACGACGGGGGAGATGGCGAGCGGATGACCGACAGTCTGCTCAACGTCGTGCTGGGCCTGGTGGCCAGCGCGATCAGTGCCGTCCTCGGCTGGCTCGGTCAGAGCCTGCGCCGAAGACGCCGGCTGGAACGGACCAGGGACTTCCTCGGCCTGCCGGCCGGCAGCGAGTGCCTGATCGTGGTCAACCGCAGCATCGGCACCGGCGCGCACCCCCGGACGGTCACCCGGCGCGACGCCTACGCGCTGATGGAACTGGCCGCCCTGGTGAAGGAGTGCGGTGCGCACACCGACCTGGTCGCGCACGACGCCGCCCCGCGCGGCCTGGGCGCCAAGACCGAGTTCTGCTTCGGCGGCCCGGTCTCCAACGAGCGGATGGCCGCCCACCTCGCCTGGGGCCTGCCGGGGGTCGCGATCTCCAACGACCGGGCGGCGCCGGACAACACCATCACCGTCGGCGGCCGGTCGTACGCCGCCGACCTCCAGGCCGGGGAGTACGTCCTGCTCGCCCGGCTGGCCACGCCCGGGCCCGGCCGCCCGGTCTTCCTGATCTCCGGCCAGACCGGTGTCGCCAACCACGCCGGCGTCCGCCACCTGGTCGCCCACCACCGCCGGCTGGTCCGCCGGTACGGCACGGACGGCACCTTCGCCCTGCTGCTGAAGGTGGTCAACCCGGGCGCCTACGGCCCGGACGTGGTCGAGCAGATCGCCGACGTCACCGCCCTGGCCCTGGAGCGCGCGCCGACCCCGCCGGGCGGTCCGGACACCACCGCCGGAACCACTCCCGGCCCGGCCCCCGCGTCCGCCCCCATTCCTTGAACGGCACGCGCACCGACGGCCGGTGCCACCTGGCCCACCGGACCCACCGCGCCGCCACGCCGCCCCGTCACCGAGCGCAGTCGCCGCACCACCCAGGCCGCATGCGCCATCACCTGCACATACTCCCGTCGGGCCGCCCACCACCCGCCCGGGCGCATCACCCTCTGTGTGGGATAGTTCACAACCTGGGGCTACTCGCCGGTACTGCCCAGGAATCCATAAACTCAACGAGGTTCAAGAAGGGAGCCACAGTGCGCAAGGTGCTCATCGCCAACCGCGGGGAAATCGCTGTCCGCGTCGCCCGGGCCTGCTCGGACGCCGGTATCGCCAGCGTCGCCGTCTACGCCGAGCCGGACCGGGATGCGCTGCACGTCCGCGCGGCCGACGAGGCTTATGCGCTGGGCGGCGACACCCCCGGCACCAGCTACCTGGACATCGCCAAGGTCCTCCAGGCCGCCGCCGACTCGGGTGCGGACGCCGTCCACCCCGGCTACGGCTTCCTGTCGGAGAATGCCGAGTTCGCCCAGGCCGTCCTCGACGCGGGCCTCACCTGGATCGGCCCGCCCCCGCAGGCCATCCGCGACCTGGGTGACAAGGTGACCGCCCGGCACGTGGCGCAGCGCGCCGGTGCCCCGCTGGTCGCCGGCACGCCGGACCCGGTCACGGGTGCCGACGAGATCGTCGCCTTCGCCCGGGAGCACGGCCTGCCGGTCGCCATCAAGGCGGCCTTCGGCGGCGGCGGTCGCGGCCTGAAGGTCGCCCGCAACCTGGAGGAGATCCCGGAGCTGTACGACTCGGCGGTCCGGGAGGCGGTCGCCGCCTTCGGTCGCGGCGAGTGCTTCGTCGAGCGCTACCTGGACAACCCGCGGCACGTGGAGACGCAGTGCCTCGCGGACAAGCACGGCAACGTGGTGGTCGTGTCCACCCGTGACTGCTCGCTGCAGCGCCGGCACCAGAAGCTGGTCGAGGAGGCGCCCGCGCCGTTCCTGACCCCCGAGCAGAACGCCGAGCTGTACCGGGCGTCGAAGGCCATCCTCAAGGAGGCCGGCTACGAGGGTGCCGGCACCTGCGAGTTCCTGGTGGCGGTGGACGGCACGATCTCCTTCCTGGAGGTCAACACCCGTCTGCAGGTGGAGCACCCGGTCACCGAGGAGGTCACCGGGATCGACCTGGTCCGGGAGATGTTCCGGATCGCGGACGGCGAGGAGCTCGGTTACGGCGACCCGGAGGTGCGTGGCCACTCCTTCGAGTTCCGTATCAACGGCGAGGACCCGGGCCGCAACTTCCTGCCGGCGCCGGGCACGGTGACGCTGTTCGCGCCGCCGTCGGGTCCGGGTGTCCGGCTGGACTCGGGTGTGGAGACCGGTTCGGTCATCGGCCCCGCCTGGGACTCGCTGCTGGCCAAGCTGATCGTGTCCGGCCGGGACCGCAAGCAGGCGCTGGAGCGGGCGCGGCGCGCGCTGGCCGAGTTCAGGGTCGAGGGCATGGCGACGGCCATCCCGTTCCACCAGGCGGTCGTGACCGACCCGGCGTTCGCGCCCGAGGTGCACGGCGGCGAGGGGCCGTTCACGGTCTACACCCGGTGGATCGAGACCGACTTCGAGAACACGATTCCCGCGTTCGCCGGTGCGGCCGGCGAGGGCGAGGAGGCGGAGGGCCGGGAGACCGTGGTCGTCGAGGTCGGCGGCAAGCGGATCGAGGTCTCGCTGCCGTCCTCGCTGGGTGTCGCCGCCGCTCCGGCGGCCGGTTCGGGGGCCGCCAAGGCCAAGCGCCGGGTCGGCGCCAAGAAGGCCGGGTCGGCGGTCAGCGGTGACACGCTGGCCTCGCCGATGCAGGGCACCATCGTGAAGGTCGCGGTGGAGGAGGGTCAGGTCGTCGCCGAGGGCGAGCTGATCGTCGTCCTGGAGGCGATGAAGATGGAGCAGCCGCTGAACGCGCACAAGGCGGGCACGATCGTCGGCCTCAAGGCCGAGGTGGGTGCGAGCGTCTCCAGCGGCGCGGCGCTCTGCGAGATCAAGGACTGAGTCGGGGCCCCATCGGGCACTGACGGGTCCGCCGCCGGTCCGTACACCTCCGGGTGTGCGGACCGGTCACGTTTCGGCGGTGACGCGGTGCCGCGTCGGTGCGGAGACGCGGCGGTACGGCGACACGTTGGTACGGCGACGCGGCGCTACGGTGACACGGCGCCGCGCCGGTGCCGCCCCCGCCGCACGGGCCTCAGCGCCCGCGCGGCAGGCCCAGCTCGGCGAGCCTGGCCGGCAGCGGTCCACCGGGCCCGCCGGGACCGCCGTGGGTGCCGGGCCGACGCTGGCCGGGCAGCGGGGCCCCGCCGGGCGGCGGCGCGCTGCGGCGGGCCAGCGGGCCGGGCTGGGTCTGGTGGACGGGGCCGCTGCCGGTGCCGTGGACCGGGGCGTCCCCGGGCGGCGGGGCACCGAGCGGGGCGAGGTCGATCTGCACCCCGCAGTCGGCGAGCGCGTCCAGCTCGCGGGCGGTGGCGTCGTCCGCGGCGGCGTGCTCGTCGGTGACCAGCCGGGTGATGGTCTCGGTGGGGACGGTCTGGAACATGGTGTCCGCGCCGAGCTTGGTGTGGTCGGCGAGGATGATCACCTCGGCGGCCGACTGCACCAGTGCCCGGTCCACGCTCGCGGAGAGCATGTTCGTGGTCGAGAGTCCGCGTTCGGCGGTGAGCCCGCTGCCCGAGACGAAGGCCTTGGTGACCCGCAGCCCGTGCAGCGACTGCTCGGCACCGCTGCCGACCAGGGCGTAGTTGGAACCGCGCAGGGTGCCTCCGGTCATCACCACCTCGACCCGGTTGGCGTGCGCCAGTGCCTGGGCGACGAGGAGGGAGTTGGTGACCACCGTCAGCCCGGGCACCCGGGCGAGGCGGCGGGCGAGTTCCTGGGTGGTGGTGCCTGCGCCGACCACCACGGCGTCGCCTTCCTCCACCAGTCCGGCGGCGAGATCGGCGATGGCGCTCTTCTCGGCGGCGGAGAGGTGGGTCTTCTGCGGATAGCCGGGTTCGCGGCTGAAGCCGCCGGGGAGCACCGCGCCGCCGTGCCGGCGGTCGAGGAGCCCTTCTGCCTCCAGGGCCCGTACGTCGCGGCGTACGGTCACTTCGGAGGTCTGGACGACGCGGGCCAACTCCCGGAGCGAGACGGCTCCGTTGGCGCGCACCATTTCGAGGATCAACTGGCGACGTTCTGCTGCAAACACAGAACCGACGGTAACCTGCGTGACCGTCTGCTTTCAGGCGTTTGCTGCTAGTAGCGGGAATTGCTCACGCCGGAGCGGCGCGTGACCGTACAATTCGCGCCGCCGGTACGCCGGGACTGCGCCCGCCGTCCGAGTGACACTCCGGGACGCGCGAAGGGCGGCCGCCGATCGGCGACCGCCCTCAACTGGGCACCCGAGGCTCAGGATTCGCCCGCGTCGCGCTTGCGGATGTGGAGCTGGCGGGCGGCCTCGGCGGTGGAGCCGGAGACCGACGGGTAGACGGTGAAGGCGCTGGCCACCTGTTCGACCGTCAGATTGGCGTCCACCGCGAGCGCGATCGGGTGGATCAGTTCGCTGGCCCGCGGGGCGACGACCACACCGCCGACCACGATGCCGGTGCCGGGGCGGCAGAACAGCTTCACGAAGCCGTCCCGGATGCCCTGCATCTTGGCGCGCG
Source organism: Kitasatospora purpeofusca (assembly GCF_034043715.1). Lineage (GTDB taxonomy): Bacteria > Actinomycetota > Actinomycetes > Streptomycetales > Streptomycetaceae > Kitasatospora > Kitasatospora purpeofusca_A. The sequence continues at coordinate 36,765 of NZ_JAXCLC010000059.1, forward strand.
GGTTGCCGCGCAGCGGGAGCTTGACCTCGACCGCGTCCATCTTGCCGCACTTCACGTCGGCCGCGGTGTAGCCGACGGTGGCGATCTCGGGGTCGGTGAAGACGTTGGAGGCCACGGTCTTGAGGTTCAGCGGCTGCACCGCGTCGCCGAGCGCGTGGTACATCGCGATCCGGCCCTGCATGGCGGCGACCGAGGCGAGCATGAAGACGCCGGTGCAGTCGCCGGCGGCGTAGACGCCGGGGGCGGTGGTGCGGGAGACCCGGTCGACCTGGATCTGGCCCCAGTCGTTGAGCTTGACCCCGGCCTCCTCCAGGCCCATCCCGGCGGTGTTCGGGATCGAGCCGACCGCCATCAGGCAGTGGGTGCCCTCGATCACCGTGCCGTCGGAGAGGGTGACCTCGACCGTGTCGCCGATCCGCTTGACCGTCTCGGCGCGGGAGCGGCTCATGACGTTCATGCCGCGGCGGCGGAAGACCTCCTCCAGCACCTCGGCGGCGTCCGGGTCCTCGCCCGGCAGCACCCGGTCGCGCGAGGAGACCAGGGTGACCTTGGAGCCGAGCGCCTGGTAGGCGCCGGCGAACTCGGCGCCGGTGACGCCGGAGCCGACGACGACCAGCTCGCGCGGCAGCTCGTCCAGGTCGTACACCTGGGTCCAGGTGAGGATCCGCTCGCCGTCCGGCTGGGCGTCCGGGAGTTCGCGCGGGTGGGCGCCGGTGGCGATCAGCACCGCGTCGGCGCGCACGGACTGCACGCTGCCGTCGGGGGCGTCGACCAGTACCTCGCGGGAGCCGTCCGCCGCCTGCCCGCCGGTGCCCAGCCGGCCGCGGCCGCGCAGCACGGTGACGCCGGCGCGGGTGACGGACTGGGTGATGTCGTGGGACTGCGCGATCGCGAGCCGCTTCACCCGGCGGTTGACCTTGCCGAGGTCGACGCCGACGACCCGGGCCGGGGAGTCGATGTGGGGGGTGTCGTCGGCGACGATGATGCCCAGCTCCTCGTACGAGCTGTCGAAGGTCGTCATCACCTCCGCCGTCGCGATCAGCGTCTTCGACGGCACGCAGTCCGTGAGCACCGCCGATCCGCCCAGGCCGTCGCGGTCGACGACGGTCACCTCCGCGCCGAGCTGGGCCGCGACGAGCGCCGCCTCGTAGCCGCCTGGTCCGCCACCGATGATCACGATCCGAGTCACGTCACCCATTGTCCCGCACGCCGGGAGGACTGCCACGCCGGGGTCGGGGCTTCTGTCGGATCGGCCGGTGAACGTAGGCTTCGCCCCATGCCCCTTTACGCCGCGTATGCCACCAACCTCGATGCCCGGCAGATGACCCGCCGCGCCCCGCACTCGCCACTGCGCGGCACGGGCTGGCTGTCCGGCTGGCGGCTGACCTTCGGCGGCGAGCACCTCGGCTGGGAGGGCTCGCTGGCCACCGTGGTGGAGGACGAGAAGGACCAGGTCTTCGTCTCGCTGTACGACGTGGCACCGATGGACGAGGAGGGTCTGGACCGCTGGGAGGGCGTCCAGCTCGGCATCTACCGCAAGACCAGGCTCCGGGCGCAGACCCTGGACGGCGACGTGCCGGTCTGGACGTACGTGCTCAACGACTACGAGGGCGGCCTGCCGGCGGCCCGCTACCTGGGCCTGATCGCGGACGCGGCGGAGAGCGCCGGGGCCCCGGACGACTACGTGCTGGACCTGCGCCGCCGTCCCTGCTGAGACCTCTTTGGAGGTTGCTCCGGGTCGCGGCGCGATTCCGCCGCCCCGGAGCTGTACGTTCACGCCATCCGGGTAACGATCCGGCACGTCGTACCAGGATTTTCTACGCGCGTAGCCATTTCCCGTCTATCCTCGGACGTGTGAACGCATCTCCTCAGTCGGTCGTCTCCGCCGACCCCTACGCCGCCGCCCAGGCCGCCGCCGAGCGCCTGCGCGAGCTGACCGGTGCCGAGCGCCACGACGTCGCCCTGGTGATGGGCTCCGGCTGGGTGCCGGCCGCCGACGCCCTCGGCGAGACCGTGGCGGAGTTCCCGGTCACCGACCTCCCGGGCTTCCCCGCCCCCGCCGTGGCCGGTCACGCCGGCACGATCCGCTCGGTGCGGATCGCTGAGAAGCGGGCCCTGATCTTCCTGGGCCGCAACCACTACTACGAGGGCCACGGCGTCGCGACCGTCGTCCACGGCGTGCGCACCGCCGCCGCGGCCGGCTGCGGGACCATCGTGCTGACCAACGGCTGCGGCGGTCTGCGCCCGACCTGGGTCCCCGGTCAGCCGGTCCTGATCAGCGACCACATCAACCTGACGGCGGACTCGCCGATCGTCGGCGCCAACTTCGTCGACCTCACCGACCTCTACTCCAAGCGGCTGCGCGAGCTCTGCCGCGAGGTGGACCCGACCCTCGACGAGGCCGTCTACGTCCAGTTCCGCGGCCCGCACTACGAGACCCCGGCCGAGGTGCACATGGCCCGGGTGATCGGCGGCGAGCTGGTCGGCATGTCCACCACCCTGGAGGCCATCGCCGCCCGCGAGGCCGGCGCCGAGGTGCTGGGCATCTCCCTGGTCACCAACCTGGCCGCCGGCATGACCGGCGAGCCGCTCAACCACGCCGAGGTGCTGGAGGCCGGCAAGGCCTCCGCCGAGCGGATGGGCGCGCTGCTGGCCAAGGTCCTCGAGCGGATCTGACGCCGGGGGCGACAGCGGTATGAACGACGGGGCCCGCGGACGGGCGTGATCCGGTGATCACAGCCGCCCGCGGGCCCCGTCCGCGTGCCCGGGCCCGACACGCCGCCGCCCGGGGGCGCCGGACGCCGCGTCCCGCCGCCGGCGGGCCGTACGTTTCGTCCCGCACCCCCCGCACCCTGCATCCCGCCCCCCTGCATCGCACCGCCCGCCCGTCCGTCCGATCCACCACGTCCCGTCCCGCGCCCGGCGTCCCCGTCCGAGGACGCCCCGCGGCACCCTCCGGCCACCGCCGGCCGGCCCGACCGAGACCCACCGGGCCCGGCCCGGCCCGGCCCGGAGCAACCTCCCGGCCGACCACCGACGCACTTCCCGATGGAGCTGCAGCCATGACGCAGGCAACCACCACCGACCTCCTCGCCCGGGCCCGCACCTGGCTCGCCGAGGACCCGGACCCGCAGACCCGCGAGGAGCTCGCCGCGCTGCTCGCCGACGCCGAGACCCCGGACGCCGACGCCAACGCCAAGCTCGCCTGGTCCGAGCTGGCCGACCGCTTCGCCGACCGCCTCCAGTTCGGCACCGCCGGCCTGCGCGGCGAGCTCGGCGCCGGGCCGATGCGGATGAACCGCGCCGTGGTGATCCGGGCCGCCGCCGGCCTGGTCGCCTACGTCAAGCGGCAGGGCCTCGGCGACCTGGTCGTGATCGGCTACGACGCCCGCCACAAGTCCTACGACTTCGCCCGCGACACCGCCGCCGTGGTGGTCGGCGCCGGCCTGCGCGCGCTGCTGTTCCCGCGCCCGCTGCCCACCCCGGTGCTCGCCTTCGCGGTCCGCCACCTCGGTGCCGCCGCCGGAGTGACCGTCACCGCCAGTCACAACCCGCCGCAGGACAACGGCTACAAGGTCTACCTGGGCGACGGCTCGCAGATCGTGCCGCCGGCGGACGCGGGCATCGCCGCCGAGATCGACGCGATCGGCTCCCTCACCGAGGTCCCGCTCGCCGCGGACGGCTGGGAGACGGTGGACGAGTCCGTCGTCGAGGCCTACCTCGACCGCGCCGCGTCGATCGTCGACCCGCACAGCCCGCGGGAACTCGACGTCGTCTACACCCCGATGCACGGCGTCGGGCGCGACACCTTCCTGGCCGCGATGGACCGGGCCGGCTTCCCGGCGCCCACCGTGGTCGCCGAGCAGGCCGAGCCGGACCCGGACTTCCCGACCGTCGCCTTCCCCAACCCGGAGGAGCCGGGGGCGATGGACCTCGCCTTCCGCACCGCCGCCGCGGCCGGCCCGGACCTCGTCATCGCCAACGACCCGGACGCCGACCGGTGCGCGGTGGCCGTCCCGGCCGACGGCGCGGACGGCTGGCGGATGCTGCGCGGCGACGAGGTCGGCGCGCTGCTGGGCGCGGCGCTGGTCTCCAAGCGGGCCGCCGGCACCTTCGCCACCACCATCGTCTCCTCCACCCTGCTCGGCCGGATCGCCGAGGCCGCCGGGCTCGGCTACACCGAGACCCTCACCGGCTTCAAGTGGATCTCCCGCGCCGAGGGCCTGCGCTACGGCTACGAGGAGGCGCTCGGCTACTGCGTCGACCCGCAGGGCGTTCGCGACAAGGACGGCATCACCGCCGCCCTGCTGGTCGCCGAACTCGCCGCCACCCTCAAGCGCTCCGGCCGCACCCTGGCCGACCTGCTGGACGACCTGGCGCTGGAGCACGGTCTGCACGCCACCGACCAGCTGTCCGTCCGGGTCGAGGACCTCTCGCTCATCGCCGACGCCATGCGCACCCTGCGCGAGCGGCCGCCGACGACCCTGGCCGGGCTCACCGTGACCCGCGCCGACGACCTCGCCGCCGGGTCCGCCGAGCTGCCGCCGACCGACGGCCTGCGCTACTACCTGGCGGGCGACGCCGTCCGCTCGGCGCGGATCGTGGTCCGCCCCTCGGGCACCGAGCCCAAGCTGAAGTGCTACCTGGAGGTCGTCCTCCCGGTCGCCTCGGCCGCCGACCTCGCGGACGCCCGCGTCCGGGCCGCCGGGCTGCTCGCCACGATCAAGCAGGACCTCGCGGCCGCCGCCGGCATCTCCGGCTGACAGCGGCGGGACGACACAGGGCCCGCCGGCGGTGCCGGCGGGCCCTGCTCGTGCGCCGGAAGCCGGTCAGACCGCGATCACGGTGATCAGGGCGATCAGGCCGGCCACGGTGGGGGCGATGATCCACCAGCACCAGCGGACCTCGACCGGCCCGGCCGCGCCGGGGCGGGAGGCGTTGCGCTCGGCCATGTCCTGGAGGACGCCGACCACCTGGTCGGACCAGGCCCGGTTCGGGTCCGTGGAGCCCTGGACCCCGGCCCCGGACGGGGTGCCGCCCGCGCCGAAGACCATGCCCAGCCGGGAGCTGTGCGTCTGGCCGCCGCGCTCGCGGGCCCGGGCGGCGCGCTTGCGCTGGCGCAGCGACACCGGCACCGCCCACACCTGGTACTTGTTGCCCTCGGCGAGGAGTTCGACCGAGTACCCGGCGCGCAGCGCGTCCACGGCGGCCCAGGGCGCGGTGATCGTGCGCAGCGGGTTGCGGACGACCAGGCGGCGCTCGTCGGCCCGGACGGCCGGGCGCAGGGTGTAGGCGATCACCGGGAGGACGAACACCGGGACGGCGGCGAGCGCCACCCAGGGTGTCTTGCCGCTGCCGTTGACGGCCGCGTCCCCGATCAGCCAGGCCGCGACGGCCAGCAACAGCACCCCGGAGATCACGCCGGGAACGGAGCGGTACACGCGGTCGGCGTACACGGGCTCCCCATCGGAACCGGCCGGGCCCGGTCGGGGCTCGCCGTGGGATTCGGTCATGTCGACGATTCTGCCCCATGGGCCGCGCGATCCACAGGGGTGACGGAGGGGGCGCCGGGGATCCGGAGATCTCGGTCCGGCATCGATGCGTGGCGCCCCTGGCGATTGACTACGCGCGTAGATATGCTGGTGTGGTGACTATGTCCACTCTTGCAGCCAATGCCCCCGGCGTCGCGGGCAGCGGTCTCGAGGACGTCGCGGCGTCCGAGGCCTCGCTCCGTCGCTTCCTGCACGGCCTGCCCGGTGTCGACCAGGTCGGCCTGGAGGCGCGTGCCGCCACTCTCGGTACTCGTTCGATCAAGACCACGGCCAAGGCGTACGCCATCGACCTGGCCATCTCGATGATCGACCTGACCACGCTCGAGGGCGCGGACACGGTCGGCAAGGTGCGCGCGCTGTGCACCAAGGGCAGGACCCCCGATCCCACCGACCCGACCACCCCCCGCGTCGCGGCGATCTGTGTCTACCCGGACATGGTCGCCACCGCGAAGGCGGCGCTCCGGGGCACCGACATCCAGGTCGCCTCCGTCGCCACCGCCTTCCCCGCCGGGCGCGCCGCGCTCCCGGTCAAGCTCGCCGACACCGCGGACGCGGTCGCCGCCGGCGCCGACGAGATCGACATGGTGATCGACCGGGGCGCGTTCCTCTCCGGCCGCTACCTGGACGTGTACAACGAGATCGTCGCCGTCAAGGAGGCCTGCCGCCGCCCCGACGGCAGCTCCGCCCACCTCAAGGTGATCTTCGAGACCGGCGAGCTGCAGACGTACGACAACGTGCGCCGCGTCTCCTGGCTGGCGATGCTGGCCGGCGCCGACTTCATCAAGACCTCGACCGGCAAGGTCGCCGTCAACGCGACCCCGCCCGTCACCCTGCTGATGCTGGAGGCGGTCCGCGACTTCCGCGCGGCCACCGGCGTCCAGGTCGGCGTGAAGCCCGCCGGCGGGATCAAGACCACCAAGGACGCGATGAAGTACCTGGTGATGGTCAACGAGACCCTCGGCGACGACTGGCTGAGCCCGCACTGGTTCCGCTTCGGTGCCTCCAGCCTGCTCAACGACCTGCTGATGCAGCGCCAGAAGTTGACCACCGGACGGTACTCCGGTCCCGACTACGTGACGGTGGACTGAGAATCATGGCCAAGAACACCAAGAAGACCGAAGCGCCCGCGGCCGCGCCGCAGGCCCCGGCCGAGCCGGCCGGCAAGCCGGCGGGTGGCCTCTTCGGGTACGCCCCGGCCCCCGAGTCGCCCGCCGCGGCCGGTGACATCGCCAGCTCCTACGGCCACTTCATCGGCGGCCGGTTCGTCGACTCCTCCGGCAGCGAGGCCCTGAAGACGGTCAACCCGGCCACCGAGCAGGTGCTCGCCGAGTTCGCCCGGGGCACCGCCGAGGACGTGGACCGCGCGGTCGCCGCCGCCCGGGCCGCCTTCGCCGACTGGTCGGCGCTGCCGGGCAGCGAGCGCGCCAAGTACCTGTTCCGGATCGCCCGGATCATCCAGGAGCGCAGCCGCGAGCTGGCCGTGCTGGAGTCGATCGACAACGGCAAGCCGATCCGCGAGACCCGCGACGTCGACCTGCCGCTGGTCGCCGCCCACTTCTTCTACTACGCGGGCTGGGCCGACAAGCTGGACTTCGCCGGCTACGGTCCGAACCCGAAGCCGCTGGGCGTGGCCGGCCAGGTCATCCCGTGGAACTTCCCGCTGCTGATGCTGGCGTGGAAGATCGCCCCGGCGCTGGCCACCGGCAACACGGTCGTGCTGAAGCCGGCCGAGACCACCCCGCTGACCGCGCTGCGCTTCGCCGAGATCTGCCGCCAGGCGGGCCTGCCGGACGGCGTCGTCAACATCGTCACCGGCGACGGCGGCACGGGCGCGGCGCTCACCGCGCACCCGGACGTCAACAAGGTCGCGTTCACCGGGTCCACCCCGGTCGGCCGGGCGATCGCCAAGCAGGTGGCCGGCACCCGCAAGAAGCTCTCGCTGGAGCTGGGCGGCAAGGCCGCCAACATCGTCTTCGACGACGCGCCGCTCGACCAGGCCGTCGAGGGCATCGTCAACGGCATCTTCTTCAACCAGGGCCACGTCTGCTGCGCGGGCTCGCGCCTGCTGGTCCAGGAATCGGTCCAGGACGAGCTGCTGGACGCGCTGAAGCGCCGGATGGGCACCCTGCGGGTCGGCGACCCGCTGGACAAGAACACCGACATCGGCGCGATCAACTCCGCCGAGCAGCTGGCCCGGATCACCGCGCTGACCGACGCCGGCGAGGCCGAGGGCGCCGAGCGCTGGTCGCCCGCGTGCGAGCTGCCGGGCACCGGCTTCTGGTTCAGGCCGACGCTGTTCACCGGCGTCAGCCAGGCCCACCGGATCGCCCAGGAGGAGATCTTCGGCCCGGTGCTGTCGGTGCTGACCTTCCGCACCCCCGAGGAGGCGGTCGCGAAGGCCAACAACACCCCGTACGGCCTCTCCGCCGGCATCTGGACGGAGAAGGGCTCGCGCATCCTCTGGACGGCGAGCAGGCTCAGGGCCGGCGTGGTCTGGGCCAACACCTTCAACAAGTTCGACCCGACCTCGCCGTTCGGCGGCTACAAGGAGTCGGGCTACGGCCGCGAGGGTGGCCGGCACGGTCTGGAGGCCTACCTCGATGTCTGATGTCGTGAGCCGTCTTGATGTCCTCAAGACCTACAAGCTGTACGTCGGCGGGAAGTTCCCGCGCTCCGAGAGCGGGCGGGTGTACGAGGTGACGGACGCGAAGGGCGAGTGGCTGGCCAACGCGCCGCTCGGTACCCGCAAGGACGCCCGCGACGCGGTCGTCGCCGCCCGCGCGGCGGTCAAGGGCTGGTCCGGCACCACCGCGTACAACCGCGGCCAGGTGCTGTACCGGGTCGCCGAGATGCTGCAGGGCCGGCGGGAGCAGTTCGCCGCCGAGGTGGCGCTCTCCGAGGGCGTCGGCGCGAAGAAGGCCGCCGCCCTGGTGGACGCCGCGATCGACCGCTGGGTCTGGTACGCGGGCTGGACCGACAAGGTGGCCCAGATCGCGGGCGGCGCCAACCCGGTCGCCGGTCCGTACTTCAACCTCTCCACCCCGGAGCCGACCGGCGTGGTCGGGATCGTCGCGCCGCAGGCCGGTTACGGTCACTCGCTGCTCGGCCTGGTCTCGGTGATCGCCCCGGCCGTCGCCACGGGCAACACCGTGGTGGTGGCGGCCGCGGCCGACGCGCCGCTGCCCGCGCTGTCCCTGGGCGAGGTGCTGGCCACCTCGGACGTCCCCGGCGGCGTGGTCAACATCCTGTCCGGCCGGACCGCCGACATCGCACCGACCCTGGCCTCGCACCAGGACGTCAACGCGCTGGACCTGACCGGCGCGATCGCCGCCGACGGTCCCGGCGCGGCGGGCGGCCTGGAGGCCCTGGCCGCGGATACGCTGAAGCGGGTGATTCGCCCGGAGCCGGACCCGTTCGCCCAGGACTGGACCAATGCTCCCGGAACGGACCGGCTACTCTCGTTCCTGGAGACGAAGACGGTCTGGCACCCGATGGGTATCTGACCAACGGATCCCCGGAGCTGCTACGCTCCGTGACCGCGAGTCGGTGACAACTCCACAGACTGGCCGTCCCCCGTGCCCTCACCCCCCCAGGGCCCGGACGGTCACAGGACGGACCCGCGCCTCTCCCCCCCTGGCGCGGGTCCGTCGTATTTCCCGGGCCCGTCCCGTTTCCTGGGCCCGTCCCGTTTCCTGGGCCCGTCCGAGGCCGCCGGGCCGACATCGGCAGCCTCGGCCCTCGACTTTCGTCGCGCCCGGTCGAGCCGTTCGACGCTGCCGGCGCCCGGGACGGCCCGCGCAGACTGGGGCGACACCGCGCACCGAGGGGGAGAAGGTCCATGGGAGAGCTGGCCGGCGAGCTGATGGCACTGGTCGCGGACGGGTTCCTGCGCACACTGCGGGTGGCCCGCGCCAAGCGCCGGCTGGCCGCCGGGCGCCCGGTCCGGATCCCCTGCTCGGCCCGCGCCGAAGGGCCCGACCGGCCCGACCGGCCCGGCTACGTCGCCGGGCGGCTGCGGCTCGCCCCCGGCGCTCCGGCCGCCACCTTCACCGCGCGCGACCGCGACCGGCTCGAACTGGCCGTCGGCGGCACCTTCGAGGCCCCCGAGCCGGACGCCTGGCACGACCAGGACTGGGCCGCCACCGCGTACCGGGCGCCCGGCGCCGATCACCCGGTGTACCTCCAGGTCGACAGCCGGTACCTGCCGCTGCTGCACGCCGCGCTCCTCGCTCCGGCCGCCGCGCGGACGGTGTGATCCGCGGGGTTTCGGCATCGGGCCCCGATGCGTCAGACTGGTGTCCCGTGAGTGACTCCCCGCTGAACCCTGTGCCGATAGCCCCTGCCCGGGTGGTCCTGCTGTCCGGGCCCTCCGGCTCCGGGAAGTCCTCGCTCGCCGAGCGCAGCGGCCTGCCCGTGCTCCAGCTCGACGACTTCTACAAGGACGGCGACGACCCCAGCCTCCCCCTGCTGCCTGACGGCTCGGTGGACTGGGACTCCCCGCTGGCCTGGCACCGCGACCAGGCCCTGGCGGCCATCCGCGCCCTGTGCGACACGGGCAGGGCCGAGGTGCCGGTGTACTCGATCCCGGACAACGGCCGGGTCTCCACCAGGGTGCTGGAGCTCGATGGGGCCGCCGCGTTCGTCGCCGAGGGCATCTTCGCGGCCGAGATCACGTCCGACTGCGCCGCCGCGGAGCTGCTGGGCGACGCGCTGTGCCTGCGCAACGGCGCGCTCACGACCGCCTGGTGGCGGCTGCGCCGGGACGTCCGCGAGGGCCGCAAGTCGCTGCCCGTGCTGGTGCGGCGCGGCTGGCGGCTGATGCGGGCGGAGCGGGGCATCATCGGCCGCCAGGTCGCGCTGGGCGCGCGTCCGTGCGCCGGGCCCGAGGCCGAGCGGCGGATCCGCGCGGCGGCCCGGGCCGGGGAGCTCTCGGCGGTCTGAACGGCGGCCCGAAGCGACGCACGAAGCGACGGCCCGGCGCAGCGGCCAGGAACGGCGGCACGAACGGCGCGGTGCGCCGGGCACGGGGAACGGCGGGCCCGGTGCGTCTCCCCCGCACCGGGCCCGCCGCCTTCCCCGGACGGTCACGGTTCCCCCCGACGCCGCCGCTCCCCCGAGCCGGCGCCGCCTGGACCGTGTCCGTCCTGCTACCCGTCCCCCGACGGGAGTCCTGTCCCGGTCGCGTTACGCGACCAGCTCGCCGAACGCCCGGACCGTGTCGCCCGAGGTGTTCAGCTGCTCGTCGTCGCGCAGCCGGCGCAGCGCGCGCCAGATGCTGCTCTTGACGGTGCCGACGCTGATGCCGAGCACGTCGGCGATCTCCGGGTCGGTCTTGCCCTCGTAGTAGCGGAGCACCAGCATGGTCCGCTGGTTCTCCGGCAGCTTGGCCAGCGCCTGCCAGAGCACGGCGCGCAGCTCGGTGCCGCCCATCGCGTCGGTGTCGCCGACCGTCTCCGGCAGCTCCTCGGTCGGGTACTCGTTGACCTTGCGGCGGCGCCAGGCGGAGATGTGCAGGTTGGTCATGGTGCGGCGGAGGTAGCCCCCCACCGCGGCCTTGTCGGTGATCCGGCCCCAGGCCCGGTAGGTGCTGAAGAGCGCGCTCTGCAGCAGGTCCTCGGCCTGGTGGCGGTCACCGGTGAGGTGGTAGGCGGTGGCGTAGAGGGAGGCGCGGCGCTCACGCACGTATGCGGTGAACTCCGTGATGTGGTCCTCCGTGGCCGCCGGGCGCTCCCCCTGCGCCGCGGTGAACGCCGCCCCGGCCGCCGCCCGCTCGGTGGTGCGGGCCGCCGCGGGGTTCAGCCGCAGCAGCGTCGCACCGGCGGCCTCGCGGCCGGCCGACTCCCCCGAGTCGGCCTTCCGCAGGCCGGTTCCCCCGATGCCCCGGTTCCCCGCCGGGGCGTCCGCGCCCTCGACGCGGACGGGGAGGATCCCCCGCAGCGTCAAGGTCGCGGCGGAGTCGGCCGCGTTCCCCCGGTGGCCGATCCCGTACAGCTCCCCCGTCCTGCCGCCGCCGCTCACCCGGCGGACGACAGTGCTCGCACCGGTGCTGTGTGCGCACCCCCGTGCGATCACGGCACCCGAGGTCTCCTCGCCCCCCGTCTCGAACCGGCTCCGGTGGGCGGTCGCTGACGAACGCGCGGTCCGGACGGCCGGGTTGGTCCGGGTCTGAAGCGTGGCGTTCATCGTGCGCCCCCTCGGGTTCGGTACGAGCGTTCCGTTGCCGCCGTCCAGTGGGCCGATTGGCCCGCTGTCCTGCGGCGACATGGAAAATCCTGCCCGCCGGTTGTGATGGCGCTGTCCGTCGACTGTCACAGGGCTGTCACAGGGCCGGGGCTTTCGTCCCGAGTGCTGTCCCGCCGTTGACGGACGCCGGTAGCGGGCGTTCCGGTTCCCGCCCGCGCGGCGGGTGGGGCGGGTGCGGCCCCCGGGCGGACGGTAGGGGGTGATTCACCGCTCCGGGTGAGCCAGAATGAGGCCGTGCCATTCCTCCTTCTGATCGAGGACGACGACGCCATCCGCACCGGCCTCGAACTCGCCCTCACCCGCCAGGGCCACCGCGTGGCCACCGCCGCGTCCGGCGAGGACGGCCTGAGGCTCTTCAAGGAGCAGCGGCCGGACCTCATCGTGCTGGACGTCATGCTGCCCGGAATCGACGGCTTCGAAGTGTGCCGCCGGATCCGCCGCACCGACCAACTGCCGATCGTCCTGCTCACCGCCCGGTCCGACGACATCGACGTCGTGGTCGGCCTGGAGTCGGGCGCGGACGACTACGTCGTCAAGCCGGTACAGCCCCGCGTCCTGGACGCCCGGATCCGGGCCGTGCTGCGGCGCGGCGAGCGGGAGAGCTCCGACTCGTCGGTGTACGGGACCGTGGTGATCGACCGGGCGGCGATGACGGTCACCAAGGACGGCGCGGACCTCCAGCTCACCCCGACCGAGCTGCGGCTGCTGCTGGAGCTCAGCCGGCGGCCCGGCCAGGCCCTGTCCCGGCAGCAACTGCTGCGCCTGGTCTGGGAGCACGACTACCTCGGCGACTCCCGGCTGGTGGACGCCTGTGTGCAGCGGCTGCGGGCCAAGGTCGAGGACGTGCCCTCGGCGCCGACGCTGATCCGCACGGTGCGCGGGGTCGGCTACCGGCTGGACCCGCCGGCGTGACCGGCCCGGCCGGCGCGCCGGCCCACCTCCGTCCGACGCCGGCGATATCCCGCCGCGCGCGCTGCTGACCTCCGTAATGACAGGCTCCTGTGACTGACCAACAGACGACGGCCCGGTTCTCCTCGGGCCCGTGGCGCCGGCTGCGCTCGCTGCGCGTGCGGCTGATCGCGGTGTTCGCCGCGGTCGCGCTGCTCACCGCCGTCTCGGCGTCCGGCATCGCGTACTGGCTCAACCGCGACGCGGTGCTGAAGCGGGCCCAGGACACCGCGCTCAACGACTTCCGGGTCTCGCTCAGCCGCAATGTGTCGAACCTGCCGCTGAACGCCACCTGCGAGGACCTGAACGCGCTCGCGAGCACCGTCGCCAGCTCCGGCCTCAGTTACGACGTGGTGGTGGCCGATCCGGTGCTGCCGGACTGCGTCGCCTCGTCCAGCCCGGCGCAGTACACGGTCGCCAGTGTGCCGACCGCGCTGCGGACGGCGGTCGGCAAGCCGCGCGAACTCACCGAGTCCAACCGGTACACCTACCACCTGTACTGGCAGCGGCAGAACCTCGACGGGCGGCCGTTCGTCATCGGCGGCACCAAGGTGGTGACGACCGGTCCGACCGCGTACATGTTCAAGTCGCTGGAGAACGAGCGGGCCGACCTGAACACGCTCGGCTGGTCGCTGGCGATCGCCACCCTGCTGGCGCTGATCGGCTCGGCGCTGCTGGCGCAGGCCGCGTCGGCGACGGTGCTGCGGCCGGTCAAGCGGCTGGGCGACGCGGCCCGGCGGCTCGGCGAGGGCCATCTGGACACCCGGCTGGAGGTCGAGGGTTCGGACGAACTCGCCGATCTGGCGCGGACCTTCAACCGGACCGCGGAGTCGCTGCACGGGCAGGTCGAGGAACTGAGCGCGCGCGAGGCGCAGAGCCGGCGGTTCGTCGCCGACATGTCGCACGAGCTGCGCACCCCGCTGACCGCGATGACCGCCGTGACGGACATCCTGGAGGACGAGGCGGAGTCGCTGGACCCGATGATCGAGCCGGCCGTACGCCTGGTGGTCAGCGAGACCCGGCGGCTCTCCGACCTGGTGGAGAACCTCATGGAGGTGACCCGCTTCGACGCGGGCACCGCCAGGCTCGTCGCCGACGAGGTGGACATCGCCGACCTGCTCATGTCCTGCATCGACGGCCGGGCCTGGTACGACGCGGTCGAGCTGGACGCCCCGCGCGGCATCCTGGCGGTGGTCGACCCGCGCCGGCTGGACGTCGTCTTCGCCAACCTGATCGGCAACGCGCTCAAGCACGGCGGCTCGCCGGTGCGGGTGCGGGTGCGCGAGGAGGGGGACACGGTGGTCGTCGCGGTGTCGGACAGCGGCCCCGGCATCCCGGAGGACGTGCTGCCGCACGTCTTCGACCGCTTCTACAAGGCCGACAAGGGGCGGGCGCGCTCGGAGGGCAGCGGCCTGGGCCTGTCCATCGCGATGGCCAACGCGCAGATCCACGGGGGGTCCATCACGGCCGCGAACGGCGAGGTGGGGGCGGTGTTCACGCTGACCCTGCCGCTGACCCAGCCGCCTCCGCCGCCGTCCGACGACACCGCCGAGGAGAGTGCCCGGTGACCCGAGGAGCGAGCCCGCTGCGGCGCCCGTTCGCCGCCGCCGCGCTGGTGGGGCTGGCCTTGCTGGCCGCCGGCTGCGGCATCCGTCCGACGGCCGTCCCGGTCGACGCGGGTGCGCCGGCCAGCCGGACGGCCTGTCCGACGGTGGCGCGGATACCCACGGCCCCGAGCACGCCGTCCGGGGTGGTCGGCGGCCCGCCGCAGGCCGCGTCGGCGCACGGCGCGCCGCCGGCTGCCGCGCCCTCGCCCGCGGCCACCGCCCCGGTGCGCGCGACCCCGACGGGCGGCTCGTCGGCGGCGGCGCCCTCGCCCGCCGGGGTGTCTCCGGCGGCCCCGACGGGGCCGGTGACGCCGACGGGTCCGGCGGACAACGTGTTCGGCGCGCTGCCGTCGCCCTCCGCCTCGACCACGGCGCCGCCCTGCCGGTAGGGGCGGTCGCCGGTGGGGGGCGGTGCGGACCGGCGGGGACCGGTCGCCGGTCCGTCCGGGAGGGCCGCCCGGGAGGGCCGCCCGGGGGCTCACCCGGCGGTTCCGCCGGGTGCGGGGGGCGGGGCCCCCGGCGTGCGACGCAAAGTTCCCGCCGGGTGTGGAACCGTCACGCCGCCGGTGCACGTCCTTCCCCCCGTGCAGCGAGATGGCACCAGGACACGCGGGGAGCGTGCCGACGTGCGGACCGAGACCGGACGGGCGACGGCCGTCCAGCACCACCGGCGTCGACTACGGGCGGTGGGACTGTTCGGCCTCGCCCTCCACCTGCTGCTGCTGGGCTGGCTGGTGCTGAGACCGCTGCCGGTGGCCTGGGTCGACGACGCCAACCTGACGCCACTGGCCTCGCTCCGCTTCTCCTCCGCGGGCCGGCTGCTCGGCGAGCTGCTGCTGCCCGCCCCGCTCGGCGTCCTCCTCCCGCTCGCCGGCGGCCGGCTCGGGAGCCCCTGGTTCCCGTCCTTCCTGCGCACCACCGGTGCCTCGGCCCTGCTGGCCACGGCACTGGAGTTCCTCTCCTCGTGGGCGCCCGGGCACGTGCTCAACGTCGACCACATACTGCTCGCCGTCGTCGGCGTCGCGGCCACCCACCTCGCCCTGGTACCCGTCGGCCGGGTCCTGCTGCTGCGGCGCGACGCGGACCCCCGCGGCCCGATCGGCGACCTCCCGTGGACGGCCCCCGCCCCGGACGGCGCGCCCGTCATCGCCCCGAACGGCGCGCCCGTCACCGCCCCGAACCCGCCCAGGGCCGCCGCCTCGGCCGCGCACCCCGGGCGGAAGGCCGAACCGCTGCTCAGCCTCGGCTCGCCGGGCCCCGCCCGGCGGGGCTGACCACCGCTCGGTCCGCGTTCCCGGATCGCACTACCTGATCGCGCTGCCGGATCGCCTTGCCGGACCACGTTCCCGGACCACGTTCCCGGACCTCGCTACCGGTCCGCCCGGCGGACCCGGCCGCCGACCTCGACCAGCCCCTCCGCCGTGATCCCGGTGACGAGCTGCGAGCCGAGCCCCTGGGTGACGGTCAGCCCCCGGCCCAGCTCGGCCGTCAGCAGGAGCGCGGCGGCGCCGGTCGCCTCGTCCTCGTCGATGCCGTCGCCCCGGCCCGGGAAGGCCCGGGCGCGGACAGTGCCCGCCGCCTCGTCCTGCCAGGCCCAGGCGTAGATCCACTCGCCCGGCGGCGGCACCGCCAGCCCGTCGACCTCGGCCGCCGTCGCGTACCGGCGGAGTGTGCGCGGCGGCGCCCAGGCGGCCGGCGCCGCTACCCGGGTGAACCCGCCGTCGTGCCGCACCCCGACCACGCCCGCGGCGGTGACCAGTCGGTCCACGCCGAGCAGCCACGCGGCGCCGACGCACGGGTGGCCGGCGAACGGGAGGCGCAGGCTCGGGGTCCAGATGTCGATCGCGCCGCTCTCCGGGTCGTCGACGAACACCGTCTCGCTGAAACCGAGCCGCCTGGCGATCGCCTGCCGGTCCGCCTCGGCGGGCACGGCCGCGCCGTCCCGGACGACGCCCAGCGCGTTCCCGTGCGCGCCGTCCGGGCCGCAGAACACGTACAGCACCTCGTGGTCGGCCATGCCGCGGTCACTCCTGTCCGGTCGGGCCCGCGCGGCGGTCGCGCGGGCCGGGGGTCACGCCCGCGCCGGGGCCGGTCCGGCCGTCCGGTTGAGCCGCCGGACCACCCGGCGCCGGGTACTGGCCCGGCCCCGCCGCCGGCCCCCCGACGGGGAACGGCGTCCGGACGGCGGCCGGGCGGGTCCGCTGCCGCCGGCGGGCCACCACCAGGGTGCCGATGCCCATCGCGATCGAGGTCGCGCCGGTGATCGCCATCGGGGTGTCGGTGGACGAGCCACCGGTCGAGGCGAGGTCCACGGACGGCGCCGGGGGCGCCGCCACGGTCACCGTGACCGCCGGAACCGGGGCGGCGGCAGCGCTCGGCGGCGTCTGCGTGACCTCCGAGACCGGGACTGCCGCCGGCGTGCCACTGGGGTCCGCGGACGGTGTGACCGCCGCCAGCCCGACCCCGGGCGCGGTGGTGGCGGGTGCGGGCGGCTCGGCCGCCGGGAGCGCGGCCGGGGCGGACGGCGAGCCGCCGGTCTCGGCGGGCTGGGCGCTCGGCACGGCGGACGGGGCGGACGGAGCGGGGGCGGCCACGGTGATGTCGACCGCCGAACCGGCGGCGGGCACCCCGGTTCCGGTCCCGACCAGCGGGAGACTGTTCCCCGCCGGCAGCAGCGAGACCAGCCCCGTCGGGGCGTCCTGGGCGAACGCGAGCCGCACGTTCAGCGTCCGGGACTCGCCGTCGCGCAGCCGCACCAGCGAGGCTTCCTTGTCGCCCGTGCGCAGCGTCAGCGTCAGCCGCCCGGATCCGCCCTGGCCGCTGTCCACGGCCGGCAGCCACTCGCCGTCGGGTGCCCGGAACTCCAGCCTCACCGCCTCGGCGGCGGGCAGGGCCTTGCCCCGGAAGGTCAGTTCGGGCAGGAAGGCGACATCCTTGCCGCTGCGGTTGGTGAGCGTCAGCCGGAACGGCTTCGGCTCGGCGCCCGCGGTGAAGGAGCCGGGCACCGCGTCCAGGCCGAGGTAGGGCACGCCGGGCGCGGGGGCCGTCGTCGGCGTCCCGGTGGGGGTGGCCGCGGCGACCGTGAACTCGCGCTGCGGGCTCGCCGCTTCGGTGATCCGGGTCTCCGGCGGCAGGGTCGGGTCGGCGACCACCGCCGTGAACCCGCCGGTGGCCCGGCCGGCGGGCGCGTCGGCGGTGGCGGCCAGCCGCAGCCGGTACGTCGCGGAGGCGCCGGCGGGCAGGCTCAGCCGGGTGGCGAAGGTGTCGAGGTTCCAGGTGGCGCCGGTGCCGGCGCCGGAGCCGGGGGCGGCGGGCTTCCAGGAGGCTCCGCCGGGGGACTGGTAGTCGAGCGTGAGCTGGTTCCCGCGGATCCCGGCATCGACGTTCGCGACGACGAAGCCGGTGGTGACGTCGACCGCGTGGTCGGCGGAGTTGCGCAGCGTGGCGGTGAACTCGGCGGCCGGACCGCCGGCGGTCAGGGTGCCGGGGAAGCCCGCGACGGTGACCGTCACCGGGCTGCGCCGCTCCGGGGTCCCGACCGGCCCCGGGGTGCCGACCCCGCCGAGCGCGCCGAGGACGACACCGCCGTTACCGCCGTTACCGCCGGAGCGCGACAGTGCGGCCGCACCGGGGGCGGCGGTCAGGGCCGCGCCCGAGACCAGGGTGGCAGCGGCGGCGAGGGCCAGGGATCTGCGGTGCTGAGTACGCAAGGGAGACCTCACGGGAAGAAAAGGCGGGCGAACCCGACGAACCCGGCAGCGGGCCGTTTCGCCGAAGCGGGAGGCCGCTCCGGGACTCTCACCCGGGTCGCTGCTTCGCCCCCCAACCACCAGCGACGGGCGCATCATATCCGAACGCACGGCCGCTTCCTGAGCGGTTTTCAAGGGGTGGAAGGGAGGTTCGCCGGGCGGATTCGGCGATGACACCGTGATGAAATCGTGAGGACGGATGTCATCGCGCTCCAGTACTCTCGCCACTCGTCCCCCGGCGGCCGCCCGTTCGCGCCCGCCCGATCCCGGCAACAACAGGAACCACTCGTGAACCTCGACTTCGACGTCGACCCGCTCTTCTCCTGGTACGTCGTCCTGCTGGCCATCAGCGGCATCGCCCTGCTGGTCATCGGCGCCGTCAACCTCGGCGGCCTCAAGGCCGGCTGGCGCTTCCTCAACGTGCTCGTCGGCCTCGGCTTCGCCGGCTACGCGTACTACCTGGCGTTCGTCTTCGACGGCGCCAGCTATGTGCTCTTCTTCAAGGCGTTCATCCTGCCGGTGGTGCTGATAGCCAACGCGGTGAAGGCACTGGTCACGCGCTCCCAGACGCCGGCCGCCCCGCCGTACCAGCCGAACGCGCCGTACCCGCAGCAGGGTGTTCCGTACCCGCAGGGTGCGCAGTACCCGCCGCAGGGTGGCCAGTACCCGCCGCAGGGTGCGCCGTACCCGCAGGGTGGCCAGTACCCGCAGCCCGCGCCGTACCAGGCCGCCGCCCCGGCCGCTCCCACCGCCGCCCCGTACCAGCCGCCGGCCCCGCCGCAGGGCTGACCCCGACCGGCCGGCGCCCCCTCACCAGGGCGCCGGCCGGGTCCCCTCCTTTACTCTTCCCGCCCGCACTACGCTGCGCGGTGCGGGCGGGATCGGGCGACCGGGTGTCGGTCGCCGACGGCGGAGGGTGTTCGGACCGTGGTGACGTACGACCTGGTGATCGTGGGCGGCGGGCCCGCGGGCTGTGCGGCGGCGGTGATGGCGGCGAGCGTCGGGCTGCGGTCGGCCCTGGTCGAGCGGCGCGAGCCCGGCGCCACCCTGCGGCGCGTCCCGGCGGTGAGCAATGTGCTCGGCTTCGCGACCGGCACCGCCTTCGCGGACGCCGTCGCGGCGGACGTCCGGCGGGTCGCCGACTCCTGCGACCTCCTGCTCGGCACCCCGGCGACCGAGCTGCACGCCGACGACGAGGGCGTGACCGTCCACCTCGCCACCCCGGGAGCCGCCGTGCGCGGCCGGTACGCGATCGTCGCCACCGGCGTCCGCGCGGCCCGGCCGGAGGAGGCCACCTGGCTCACCTCCGCCGTGGACGCGCCACCGCCGCTCTGGGAGGCGGACGCCGCACTCCTGACCGGCCGCAGGACCCTGGTCCTCGGCGCCGACCGGCCCCTCGGCACCCTGCTGCGCGCCCACCCCGATATCCCGCTCGACCTGCTCGTCCCGCACCCGCCCGGCGACGCCTACAAGGCCGAGGAGGTCCGCGACGATCCGCGGGTCACCCTGCTGGAGACCGACACCCTCGACCTCCGCCGCTCCCCCGAAGGCCAGTTCGTGGCGGGCGAGTTGGGCACCTTCGCACCCGGCCTGGTCTTCGTGAACCTGGGCGTCCGCCCCGCTGCTCTGCCCGGCACCCTGGTCCGGGGCGAGGACGGCTACTGCCCACCCGACCGCCAGCACCCCAGGGTTCTCACGGCCGGCGACCTGCGCTCGGCCCGAGGCCAACGCATCATGACCGCCACCGGCTCCGGCGCCGATGCTGCGCTAAACGCCTACTACGCCCTGCGCCTGCCCGGCTGACCGTGCACCCGCTGCGGAGCAGGAGGTCGACGGGTCCGACTTCCTGCTCCAGTCAAGATCTTTAGGCGAGAACGGAAATAGCCGCCCCATCGGATGGTCACCGCACAGCCACGGCGCGTAACGTCACTCTCGATCTGTCCAACCAGGCACACCTACAAGGGGGTTCACCATGTCCGCCAGGCCGGGGTTGATCCGCCTCACACGTGGCGACAGCGGCGAGGGATCGGGCGAGATCCCGGAGGAGATCCTGCGGGAGGCGTTCCGTGTTCTTGGATGGTGATGCCTGGCGGACGTACTTCGACGCCATGGAGTTCGACGCCTGGCGCCTGGAGACCCTCGCCGTCTACACGATGCCGCAGGAGGACGAAGGACTCCGTCGCTTCCTGGCCGGCGAGCCCCTGACGGCCGAGGCAACCGCAGCTTGGACAGCACGTGTCCGGGGATACCGGGAGACGGGTAGGCGCGTCGGCCGGGTCCATATGCTGACGCGCCCCCTGACGGACTACCTGCGCTACGAGTTCGCGCACTACCGCCACAACGTCGAGGCCGGGGAAGACGTCCGGATCCTCGACCTCACCGACCGCCCGAACCCCGGCCTGCCCGACCAGGACTTCTGGCTCTTCGACGACCGCCGTACGGTGCTGATGGACTACCGCCCGGACGGCACCCAGATCGGCCGCCGGATCCACGACGGCGACGCCGCTCCCTACTCCGCCTGGAAACGGCTGGCGATCGCCGAGTCCGTTCCTTTCCTGGAGTACGTGAAGGATTATGGGTGAGTGACCTTCGCCCCTGAGCAACTGGATCGGTCGAAGGCCGATCTGGCCCGGCTGCTCCGCGATCTCCGTAAGCGAGCCGGTCTCAGTGGAGACCGGCTCGCTCGGCGTTGCGGTCCGTCCCAGAGCACGATCAGCAAGATCGAAACCGGGCGGAAAGTCCCGCGCCTCACCGAGGTGGAATCCATTCTTCGCGCACTCGGCGTGGCACCGGGGGACGGGGGGGGGGGGGGGGGGGGGGGGGGGGGGGCGCCCCCCCGGCGGCGGC
>NZ_JAXCLC010000006.1:0-175505 GCF_034043715.1 Kitasatospora purpeofusca
GGGGAGTGGGAAGTCGGCTCCGTCGACTTCCCACTCCGGACCCACGGCACCCGTGTCGGTGCGCGGCCCCGCCTGGCCGTGCGCCTGTAGGGGGTCCGGCCGAGGCCCGCGCGAAAGGGGTCGTGGCGTGGTCCTGGAAGTGCCGGTCAGCCCCTGAGTGCCTTCCTGACTGGTTGGGCCACCGCCGGCTCGCCGAGTCGCAGTCGGAACTCGCGTACGCCCGCCGCCCGCGATCAGCGTGTGGTGGCCACCGGACTTGAGTGCCTGCACGGCCTGGACCGGTGAGCGCCGAAGTCCTGGTGCCCCACCGACCACCACGGTCGGTGGGGCACCAGGACTTCGGCGTGTTTTGCTACGGGCCCTCGATGCCGATGACGGTGCCGAACGGGTCGCACAGCTGGGCGATCCGGCGGCCCGGCTCGACCGTCAGCGGGCCGCGGTGGTGCTCGCAGCCGGCCGCCAGCAGCCGATCCCGGGCCCGGTCGACGTCGTCCACGCCCCAGTACACGACCGGGCTGCCGCCCCGAGGATTGCGTTCGTCATCCACGGGGTGGAAGCCGACCTCGACCCCGCCTACCTCCACCCACGCGTAGACCGCCCCGGCGTCGCTGACGTCCGTCCTCACGGGGACGTCCAGGAGCCCGCCCCACCACCGGGCCGACGCCTCGGGATCCACGGCGAAGGTCATCACGGTACGCACGCTGTTGAACACGTCCCACCTCGACAGGGGTTCCTCGGGAGTTCCGAATCCGGATTCCCGCGCTTCGCGTGGGACCGGAGGCGGTGCGTGTCGGAATCCGCCCGGACCACCCCCCCGCCCCGACCCGTCATTGTGACCGGGATCACGCCCAAGTGAAAACCCGCAGGCCCGGCGGCCCGTCTACCAAGTGTGAGACGCGCAAGGGCGGCAGCACCGCCGCAGGAACAGGACGAGGAGCAGCTGCTCCGACGGGTGGCCCGGGGGGACCGGGTCGCCTTCGAGGAGTTGTACCGCCGCACGTCGCCATGGCTGGCGGTGCGGCTGCGCCGCCGCTGCGCCGACGAGCAGATGGCCGCCGAGGTGATGCAGGAGACCTATTTGGCGGTGTGGCGGGCGGCAGGGTCCTTCGCCGGGAGCGGGGCCGGGGGGTCGGCCGTCGGCTGGCTGTGGACGATCGCGGCCCGCCGCCTGGTCGACGCGTTCCGGCGCCGGGCCCACCACGCGGAGCCGCCGCCGGCCGCCGCCCCGCACCCGGTGGCGCCCGCCGCCGAGGAGGAGGCGCTGCTCGCCACCGTCGGCGGCGACGTCGGGGACGCGCTGGGCCGCCTCGCGCCCGAACTCAGGGACGTCCTGCGGGCCATGGTGCTCGACGGGCTGTCCGTCCGGGAGACGGCCGTCGTCCTCGGACTGCCCGAGGGCACGGTCAAGACCCGTGCCCGCCGGGCCCGGATCGCGATGCGGGAGGCACTGGCATGACCGTCGAACACCCCTCGGCCCGGCTGCTCGCCGACTATGTCGACGACCGCCCGCCCGGCGCCCCCGCCCTCGCCGCCGACGAGCTGTGGGCCGTGGAGGCCCATCTGGAGAACTGCCCGGCCTGCCGGGACCGGCTGTCGGCCGCCGTCGGCACCGGGGTGCCCGCCGTGGCGGCGCTCACCGCCGCCGTCTGGTCGGAGCTGGAACCGCAGCTGGCCGTGGCCGCCCCGGCGCCCCCGCGCCGCCTCGCGGCCCGGCTGTCCACCTGGACGACGCCCGCGATGACGCCGTGGCTGGCCATGGTGCTGGTCGTCACCGCGCTCGCGCTGCTGCTGGACCGGGCGAACGACGGGCCCGACCCGGACCGGATCTCCCTGCTGCTGGTGCTCGCCCCCGTCCTGCCGGTCGGCGGTGTCGCGGCAGCCTGGTCGCGCGGCCTCGACCCGGCGTACGAGCTGACGGCCGCCACCCCGCGCGCCGGACTGCCCCTGCTGCTGCGGCGCACCGCCGCCGTGCTCGCCGTGGTGCTCCCCGCGCTGCTGCTCGGCGGGTGGGCGACGGGCGTGACGGCGGCGCAGTGGCTGCTGCCCTGCCTGGCGTTCACCTCGACGACCCTCGCGCTCGGCGCGCTGGTCGGCGTGACCAGGGCGGCCGTCGCCGTGGCGGCCGGCTGGCTCCTGGTGGTGGTCGCGCCGACCCTGGCCGCCGGCCGGACCGCCGCCGTCCTGCGGGCGGACGGCCTGCCGCTGTGGGGTCCGGTCCTCGCGCTCGGCGTGGCGGTCCTGGTCGCCCGCCGCGGCGTCTGGACCGCGCCGGGGGAGCGCCGCTGACCCGCCCCGCGCCACTACCAGCCCGAACTCCCCGTACAGACAGGAGGACGCGCCCCATGCGCGCCGTCACCAGGGCCGAACTGGCCCCCACCACCTACGCCCGGGAGATCCGGGCGACCGGACTCCAGGTCAGGGCCGGCCGCAAACGGCTCGCCGTCGACGGGCTCGACCTGTCCCTCGGCACCGGCGTCCACGGCCTGCTCGGCCCCAACGGGGCAGGCAAGACCACCCTCATCCGGGCCCTGGCCACCGTGCTGCGCCCCGCCGGCGGCGAGCTGAAACTGCTCGGCGAGACCGTCCGCGGGCCGGGCGAGTACCGCGCGCTGCGTCGGCGGATCGGCTACCTGCCGCAGGAGTTCGGCTACTACAAGCGGTTCACCGTAAGGGAGTTCGTCGAGTACATGGCCTGGTTGAAGGAGGTTCCGGCGGCGGAGATCCCGGCCGCGACCCAGCGCGCCGTGGAGCGGGTCGGCCTCGCCGACCGTGCCGACGAGCGGATGAAGGCCCTGTCGGGCGGCATGGTGCGGCGGGCCGGTGTCGCCCAGGCCATCGTCAACGATCCGGCGGTCCTGCTGCTGGACGAACCGACCGTCGGCCTGGACCCGGCGCAGCGGCTGCGGCTGCGCGAACTGCTCCAGGAACTGGGCACGGAGGCCTGCGTGGTGGTCTCCACCCACCTGGTGGAGGACGTCGCGGCGGCCTGCACCGACGTGCTGCTGTTCGCCGAGGGCCGGCTGGTCTTCCAGGGCACCCCGGACGCGCTGGCCGAGGCGGGCGGTCCCGAGCACGAGGGCGACAGCCCGCTGGAGCGCGGCTACTCGGCCCTGCTGGTCGATCCGGCGCGACGGACGCGGGGTGCCTGGTGAGCCTTCCCCGACCGGTGAGCCTCTCCCGCCCGGTGAGCCTCTCCTCGGCCCTCCGCCTCCTGCGCACCGAACTGCGCCGGTCCGTCGCCCCGTGGGCGGGCGCGGTGGTCCTGGCCGCCGCGCTCGCGTTCCTGTCCCTCGCCTCCGGCCCGTGGGCCACGGGCACCACCAGCTGGACGGCGCAGTGGACCTCGATGGCCCTGTGGACCCGTCACCTGCTGGTCTTCCTGTGGCCGCTGGCCCTTGGGCTCGGCGCGCTCCAGGGGCTGCGCGACCACCGCTCGCGGACCGCCGAACTGCTGGCCTGCACCCCGAGGCCGGCCCGGCAGCGGGCACTCGCCCAGGCCGGCCCGATCGTCCTCGCGCTCGCCACCGGCTACGGGCTGCTCCTCCTGGTCGGCGGGGTGCGGGTGCTCATCGGCGGCACCCGGTTCACCCCCGCGGGCTGGCTGCCGATCTCGCTGGTCGGAGCACTGGGGCTCGCCGCCGGGGCGGTGCTGGGCATGGGCGTGGCGCGGGTGCTGCCCTCCGTACTCACCCCGCCCGCGCTGGCCGTCGGCGCCTTCCTGCTCACCAGCCTGTTCCGGCCGACCACGGACGCCGCGATCCCGGCGTCCGCCGTGCCCAACCGGCTCTCCCTGCTCTCACCGGTCTCGGCGCCCGTCCGCGACACGCTGCTCACCATCGCCGCGCCGGTCCACCTCGGGCAGGCCGTGTGGCTGATCGGCGTGGCGGCGACCGGCCTGGCGCTGCTCGCCGCCGCCACCCCGCGGGCCCGGTTGCTCGCCCTCGCCCCGTTGCTGGCGGGCGGCGCCCTCGCCCTGGCGGTGCTCCCGGCCGCCGCCAAGGACACCTATGTGGTCGACCGGGCGGCGGCCGCGCCGGTGTGCGAAGGGCCGGTGTGTGTGACGGCGCTGCGGCAGTCCCGGCTCGACGAGTTGGCCGGCCCCGGCCGGGAGGCCCTGCGGCTGCTGCGCGCGGCCCTCGGCGACCGGGCGCCCGGCACCGTCCGCGAGACCGTGGAGTCGCACGCGATCGGCGAGGCGCCGGAACGCTCGGCGGACGCGGTGCTGGTCGACTTCGACGACCCGGTGTTCGCCACCGCCACCGGTGAACGGCTGACCAGGGCCCTGGTGGGGCAGGGCATCGCCCCGAACTGCAGCCCGCGCAGCGAGGTCGAGAGCGGCACCCTGGCCGACGCCGCCGCCCAGAGCCTCGCCGCGGCCTGGGTGTTCGGCGACCTGCGCCCGCTCGACGGGACCATGCACCGGGCGAGCGACCAGAGCGAGCTGGCCGGGCCGGTCTGGGAGCGGTTCCGCGCCCTGCCGGAGGCGGAGCAGCGGCGTCGGATGGCCGCTCTGCACGAGGCCGCCGCCGGGTGCGCGGACGACGTGCTCGCCGCGCTGACGGGGGCGCCGACCCGATGAGGTGGCTGACGCTGTACGTGCGTTCGCGGCAGGTGCCGGCCGCGCTCGCCGCGGTGCTGACCGGCGCCGTGGCGGTGTCCTTCCTCGGCCGGTCCGTCGGCGGGGCGGACGACCCGCGGCTGTCGGTGCTGGTCCTCGCGGCCGGGGCGACGGCGCTCGCCGTCGGCCTCGCCGGGCCGGACCTCGCGCTGGACCGCACGGCCGCGATCCGCTGGCCGCCCCGCCGGGCGGCGCACCTCCTCGGCGGCGCCGTGCTCGCCGCCGCGGTGCTGCTGACGGCGCGGGCGGGCGCCGGCCTGTCGACCGACCTCGCCCTCGTCGTCCGCGACAGCGCCGGGCTGACGGGGCTGGCCGCGCTCGGCGCGGCCTGGTGCGGACGGTCCTGCGCGTGGCTGCCGCCGTTCGCGGGGCTCGCGCTCGCCTTCGTCCTCCCGCCCGGTCCTGGCACCGTCGTTCAGGTGCTGACCTGGCCGCTGCTGCCGCCCGGCACACCCGTCGCCGGCTGGGCCGCGCTGGTGGCGGCCGTCGGTGGCACCGCCGTGTACGCCCTCGGCGGGCCGCGGCGCTGACGGCGGGACGGCGGGGCCGAGGACGGGACGACGGGGGCCGAGGGCGGGACGACCGGGGCCGAAACGGGGTTGCCCTCCATCCGGAGATCACCTTGGGTGGGCGCATGACCGATCTGCACACCGACCGTCTCCTGATCCGCCGCTGGCGGGAGTCCGACCTCGAACCCTGGGCGGCGATGAACGCCGACCCCGAGGTCCGCGAGCACCTGGGCGAGCCGCTCAGCCGGGAGCGGAGCGACGAGTCCGTGGCGCGTTTCGAGGCCGCCTTCGACCGGCGCGGCTACGGCTGGTGGGCCGTCGAGGTCCGGGCGACGGGGGAGTTCGTCGGCTTCGCCGGACTGGACGACATCGACTACGACGCGCCGTTCACCGGCGTGGAGATCGGCTGGCGGCTCGCCCGTTCCGCCTGGGGCCAGGGGTACGCCACCGAGGCCGCCCGTGCCGTCCTCGCCTTCGGATTCGACACCCTGGGCCTGCCGGAGATCCTGGCCGTCACCACCGCGACCAACCTCCGCTCCCAGGCGGTGATGACCCGACTCGGCATGACCCGCGACCCCGCCGGTGACTTCGACGACCTCGACGCCCCCGAGGGGCCGCTCCGGCCCAATGTCGTCTTCCGCCTGGCCCGGCCCGCCGCTTCGTGATCGGCCCGCCGCTTCCTGGCCGGCCCGCCGGTCGGGTGACCGGCGGGCCGTGACGGCGCGTCCCCGCGGCGCCGTCAGTAGGAGCCCGCAGCAGGAGCCCTCGGTAGGAGCCGTCAGTACGAGCCGTCAGTACGAGCCCGACTCCAGCTCGGCCACCGCGCCCGGCCGGTTCGGCTTCCAGTCGAGCGCGGTGCGGGCGGCGGCGCCGCTGACGCTCTGGTCGAGGGCGAGCGCGTCCGCGAACAGCGGGCCGAAGACCTCGGCGGCCTGCGCGACCGGCACGGCCTTCGGGTCGCCGGCCACACCGGCCACCCGGCCGGCGGCCCGGGCGATCTCCCGCACCGGGACGGCCGACTCGCCCACACCGTGCCAGACGGTGCCGGCCTCGGCCCGCTCGACGGCCGCCAGGAACAGCTCGGCCAGGTCGTCGACGTGGACGGTCGGCCAGCGCACGCCCTCCTCGCCGTAGTACTCGGGCGCCCCCTGGGTGCGGGCCCGGTCGACCAGGATGGCCGGGATGCCGCCGCCCCGGCCGTACACGATGCCGGGCCGGACGACGACCGCGCGCACGCCCTCGGCGGCCTCGTCGAGCACCCGACGCTCGATCCGGGGGCGGTAGCCGACGATGTCGATCGGGTCGGTCGGGGCCTCCTCGCCGACCTCCTCGGCCGTCCCGGTGGCGCCGAGCACCCAGACGCCGCTGGTGTAGACGAAGGGGCGGCCGGTGCCGCGCAGCGGGGTGGCGAGTGCCTCGATCACGGCGGTGTCGACCTCGGCGTCGCCGCTCGGCGGAGCGAGGTGGATCACGGCCTCGATGTCGGGCGTCACCACGCCGGCCAGCGAGGCCGGGTCGGCGGTGTCGCCGGCCAGCTGGGCGTGCCAGCCGTGGCCGGGCCGCGGCTCGGCGCCGCGGGTGAGTGCGACGACCTGGTGGCCGGCGGCGGTGAGGTGCTCGGTGACGGCGGAGCCGATGTAGCCGGTGGCACCGGTGAGCAGGACCTTCATGGCAATCCCCCTGGGTTGAACATGTCCGGTGTTGAACGTGTCCGGTGTTGAACGTGCCGTGTCGAACACGTCGAACATTTCGATGTCGAAACTATAGGGAGGCGTGATTCGCGATGTCAAACACTTCCATGTCGAAATGTTAGGCTCCGGCGCATGACGGAACAGCAACCGCAGCAGGACGGCGTCGACCGCATCACCGCCCAGTGGAACGCGGTCCGCCCCGACCTCGACACCTCGCCGATGGCCGTGATCGGTCGCCTCTCCCGCGCCTCCCGGCTGCTGGAACGCGGCATCAAGGAGAACCTCACCGCGCACGGCGTCGAGCCCTGGGAGTTCGACGTCCTGGCCACCCTGCTCCGCTCCGGCCCGCCGAACGTCCTCACCGCCGGCGAACTCAGCGCCGCCGCGATGGTCAGCTCCGCGGCGCTCACCAACCGCATCGACCACCTCGTGGAGAAGGGCCTGGTGGACCGGGCCGTCGACCCCGCCCACCGACGCCGGGTGCTGATCTCCCTCACCGACGCCGGCCGGGAGCTGACCAACCGTCTCGTCGAACACCACCTCGTCGGCGAGGAACGCCAGCTCGCCGGGCTCACCACCGCCGAACGCGACCGGCTCACCGAACTGCTCCGCCGCGTCCTGCTGACCCTCGGCGACCACGCCGACGGCACCCTCTGAACGCCGAACGCCGGGCCGTCCTCTTGAGGGCCAGGTGGTCGTCCTGAACGCCGGGGCGTCGTTCTCGGAGGGGCTTGACTCTCGGGTGGCACGAGACGGCACAGTCGGAGCCGTGGACAGGAGAAACCTGCTGCCGATCGGGCAGTTCTCGCAGGCCAGCGGCCTCTCGGTGACCGCGCTCCGGCACTACGACGCCAGTGGCGTGCTGGTGCCGGCGTTCGTCGACCCGGTGAGCGGCTACCGGTACTTCCGGCGTGACCAGGTGCGTACGGCGCAGTCGATCAGGGCGCTGCGGCAACTGGACATCCCCGTCGAGGAGGTGGGCCGGCTGCTCGGCGGCGGCGAGGAGGCACTCGCCGCCGCCCTGCGGGCGCGGCTGCGGGCGGCCGAGCGGCGGCTGGAGGTACAGCGCTCCGTGGTCCACAGCCTGTTGTGCCGACTGACCGAAGGAGCAGGAATGACCCACCGCGTCACCGTCCGCCAGGGCGCCGCCGAACGGATCCTCGTCCGCGCGGCGACCCTGGACAACTCCGGGCTCGAGGACTTCCTCCGCACCTCCTACCAGGAGATGTACGCGGTCGCCGGCCGCGGCCCGCTCACCTTCACCGGGCCCGCGTTCGTCCGCTTCCACGGGGTGTGCGACGACGAGAACGAGACGCTCGTCGAGGCCTGCCTGCCGTTCCGGCCGGACGGCGCGCAGCCCACGGACCTGCCCGAGGGCATGACCGTGCGCGAGCTGCCCGGTAACACCCTCGCCTGCACGGAGGTTGAGGGCGAGGCCGCCGCGTTCCCGCGGATCCTCGGCGGGTACGACGCCGTCGCCGACTGGATCACGGAGCACGGCTTCGCCTTCGCGGGCCCGGTCCGGCTGGTGTACCGCCGCTGGTCAGGGGTGCCGGACCACCCCGACAACCGCCTGGAGATCGCCTGGCCCTTCGATGAGCCCACCGACGAGCCCGCCGACGAGCCCGCTCACGAGCGGGGCGAGTCCCGGTCCGGGGAGCCGGTCATCGCCCTCACCTCCGGACTGTCGACAGGCAGGTCTAGGGTGG
This sequence comes from Kitasatospora purpeofusca, assembly GCF_034043715.1. Lineage (GTDB taxonomy): Bacteria > Actinomycetota > Actinomycetes > Streptomycetales > Streptomycetaceae > Kitasatospora > Kitasatospora purpeofusca_A. The sequence goes on from NZ_JAXCLC010000006.1 coordinate 8,528, forward strand.
ACGGGGATCTTGGCCCCGCACGGGAGGATGCGCACGAATGAGTGGAACGGTCACGGCGGTCAGCAGCAGCGGTGAGTACACCTTCACCAAACCGAACCGGGGGAGCATCACCCTGATCGCCGGCCTCGGTGTGGCGGGCGACGTGCACGCGGGGGTGACCGTCAAGCACCGTTCGCGGGTGGCGCAGGATCCGACGCAGCCGAACCTGCGGCAAGTACACCTCATCCACGAGGAGTTGTTCGCCGAGGTGGCCGAGCAGGGGTTCACGGTGGCGCCCGGCGAACTGGGCGAGAACGTCACCACGCGCGGGATCGACCTGCTCGGCCTGCCGGTCGGCACGCTGCTGCGGATCGGCGCGGAGGCCGTGGTGGAGGTCACCGGGCTGCGCAACCCGTGCCTCCAGATCGACGCGTTCCAGGACGGCCTGTTGAAGCAGGTCGTCGGGCGCGACGAGGAGGGCAACGTCGTCCGCAGGGCCGGAGTCATGGGCGTGGTCCGCACGGGCGGCACGATCCACCCCGGCGACACCGTCGAGGCCGAACTGCCGCCCGGCCCGCACCACCCGCTCGAGCGCGTCTGAACCGGCCGGGCCGGTAGCCGGAGGACTCGCCGGACGACTCTCCGAAGGAATCTTCGGACGGCTCACCGGCCGACCTCCGGCACCGGGCGCGCGAATGCGGCGGGCAGGTCGGCCCCCACCACCGCCCAGGTTCCGTCGGTGAGTTCGCCGCTGCGGCTGCCGCTGCCGAGGCCGGACCGCGCCGCGGCCTGCGCCCCCTACCTGCCGGAGCCGACCGCCGCGGCCAGGTAGGTGTCCAGGTGCGCGGCGGCGCTCAGCATGGCCAACCCCCGGGCGGTGAGTCGTTCCTGCCAGTCGGCCAGCGCGGCGGCGAGTGCGCTGGTGCCGCCCGCGGTGCGGATCTGGCCGACGACGGCGGCGACGTGCGGCAGGCGGTAGCCGCCGCGGCGCAGCAGGTGGGCGAGTTCGGCGTCGCGGACGTCGCCCGGGTGGAAGACACGGTGGCCGGTCACGCGGTCGCGGGCGGGGAGCAGGATGCCGGCGGCCTCCCAGGTGCGCAGGGTGGCGGGGGTGAGTCGGAGGCGGTGGGCGACCTCGCCGATGCTCAGGGCGAGCGGGCCGGGGTCGGGGGCGGGCTCCGCGGCCGCCGCCAGGTGCTCCACCGCCCCGCGCACCGAGGTGAGGGTCTCCCGGTCGCGGAGCAACTGGGCGTGGCCGTGGTCGAGCGCGGTCAGGGCGTCGTCGGTCCGGCCCGCGTGGACGGCGTTCATCACCGCCCCGGCGGTCCCGTGGCCGTAGGCGCGGACGAGGGCGAGGAAGCTCCGCAGCGCCGCCGCGTGCAGCTCGGTGTAGATCCGGTACCCGGTGGGCGTCCGCTCGGCGGCCGGAAGGAAGCCGTCCTGCTCGTAGTTGCGGACGGCCTGCGCCGAGAGGCCGTGCTCGCGTCCCAGGTCGACCGGTCGCAGTCTCTTCCTCGGTTCTGATGGCACTTTGAAACTTTACAGCCGAATCCCCGGGCGGAGAGCAGCAAAGTTTCAACGGGTGCATCAAAGATACGGTTGAGGGGGTGAGGGCAGGGGAGTAGCGGGGGAGGGGCGGACATGACCTGGAACGGCGCCGACCGCATCGTGGCCGCGCTGGTCGGCGGCGAGGACTACCTCTTCGTCGCCGGGGCCTTCGGCCGGCCCGCCGCGCCCTCGGCGCGCTCCTGCGCGCCGCCGATGCCCCCGCGCTCCTCGGCGGCGTCGCGCCACTCCGCCGAGTCCGCCCGGACGGACGGGGACGAACCGACCCTCAGATAGGTTAGCCTTACCTAAATTCAGGTGAGAGGAGACGGCCCTGACCAGCACCACCGCCCCCGCGCGATTCCTGCTCTTCCCGCTCCAGGTGGTCCGGACCGCCAGGATCACCCCGCACATGGCCCGCATCACCCTCGGCGGCCCCAGCCTCGCCGGGTTCGTCAGCGGCGGGCTCGACCAGCGCGTGAAGCTCCTGCTGCCGCTCCCCGGACAGCGCGAACCCCTGCTGCCCCGGGGCGAGGACGAGTTCGGCTGGTACCAGCACTGGCGCACCACGGACCCGGCCGTCCGCCCGGTGCTGCGCACCTACACCGTCCGCGCGCAGCGCCACGACCCCGACGAGGTCGACCTCGACATCGCCGTCAACGGCGACCACGGCCCCGGCTCCCGCTGGGCGGGGACGGCGGCGCCCGGTGACCGGGTGATCGTCTGCGGACCGGCGGTCGAGGAGGCCGGCGGCGTCGAGTTCCAACTGCCCGACGGGGCGGACTGGCTGCTGCTGGCGGGGGACGAGTCCGCCCTGCCCGCCGTCGCCGCGATCCTCGACGAACTGCCCGCCGGCCTGCCGGTCCGGGTGTTCGCCGAGGTCGAGGGACCGACGGAGCACGACTACCTCCCCGCCGACCGGCCCGGCACCACGATCACCTGGCTGCACCGGGGCACGCCGGGCACCCCCGCCCTCCCCGCCGCCGTCCGCGCCGCGGCACTGCCCTCCGGCACGCCGTACGCGTGGATCGCGGGGGAGGCGGCGGCCGTCCGCGAACTCCGCCGCCACCTGGTCGGGGAGCGCGGCTACGACCGGCGCGCCGTCTGCTTCATGGGGTACTGGCGCCTGGGCCGCACCGAGGACCAGCGCGCCGACGAACCGGTGGAGACGGACACCGACTGACACCCCGGCACCCGGTGTCGGGCGCCGGGCGCATTGCCCGAAGGGGCCGTCCGCCGCGCCCGCCGGAACCGTCCGGTCGGTGCACGAAGTCCTCTCCGGGGTGACCTCCGACGTGAACCCGACCGCACCCGCACCCCCCGCCGGCGCTCCCCGGCCCGCGATCCACCGCCGCCGACTGCTGCTCAGCACCGTGGGCGGCCTCGGCGCCCTCGCGGTCCCGGCCGGCGTCCGCTGGTGGGCGGACCGGGTGCCCGTACGGGGTCCGCGGATCTGGAGCACGGCCGCCGCCGGTGGGCGGATGGTCCTGCCGGCTGGCCCGCGCGAGAGCCTCTACGTGTCGGGGTACGACGGCGCCGTCCGGGCCCACGATCCGCGCACCGGCGCCGTCCGCTGGAGTCGGGCGGTGCCCGCGGCCGACGCCGCCGACTCCCCGGGCGGCTGGCCGCTCGCCGCCGGGAGCGGGACGGTCTGCGTGAACTCCGCGACCGGCGTCCGGGCCCTCGACGCGGCGTCCGGGCAGCTGCGCTGGGAGGTCCCGGTCCCCGACTGGCGGGACCTGGCGGCGGAGCAGGGCGTCGTGGTGGCCGGCGACCGCGTCCTGACGGGGTACGGCAACGCGCTCCGCTGTCACGACCTGGCCACCGGCGAGGTCCGCTGGAGCACCCCGGCGAACGTCTCGCCGGTGCCGCTCGTGGTCGGCGACACCGTTTACGTCCCCGGCCGGACCGGCGGACTGTTCGCCTTCGACGTACAGAGTGGCGTGCGGCGCTGGGCGCAGGAGGCCGTCGGCCCGGTCGACTTCGCGCCGACCGTGCACGCGGGCACCCTCCACGCGGTGTGCAACGACCCCGCGACGGGAGGCTCGACCGTCCACGCCCTGGACGCGGCCTCGGGCCGGCCGCTGTGGCGGCGGGCGCAGCGCCGCAGCCTGGGTGAACTCGCGGTGGCCGACGGGACGGTGTGCCTGCTGAGCGGCACCGACCTGACCGCCCTGGACGCGGGCACGGGCGACACCCGCTGGACGGCCACCGTCCCCAGGGGCCTGGGTCGGGGCATGAGTTCGACGGCGGCGGCGGGCGGCGCGGTCTACGTCGGGACGAACGACGACCGCCTCTTCGCCCACGACCTCGCCACGGGCCGGCTCCACTGGCGCGACGAACCGGACCACCTCGCCGCCGGCACCGAGTACGCCCACATCGCCCTGGCCACCGCCGGCCCCGCCGTCTTTCGGGCCGGCCGCACCGGCATCCAGGCCCTCGGCACCCTCCCGGCCGCCTGACGACACGACCCACACATACGGTCAAGTCGCCAACGCGGTCAGGAGGTTGCCGGGCGAAACCTCCAGGCTTCTTCCCGGCCGGGGACCGCTACCGGGCGGACGGCTTCAGGAAGAACTCCGCCACCGCCGGGGCCACGGCGGCGGGCTTCGCCTCGGGGCCGAAGTGGTCCAGCTTCGGGTAGAGCCGCAGCCGGGAGCCGGGCACGACCTCGTGCACGGAGGCGGCCGCACGTCCCGCCCCGGTGCTCCGGGCCTCCTTGCCCGCCATGAGCAGCACGGGCCGGTCGAGCCGCCCGTACTCGCGGAAGGTGTTGTCCCGGGCGGCGATCTCGGCGTGTTCGCGGATCGCGGCGGGCAGCAGGGCGTGCTTCTGCAGCCGTTCGGGCTTCTTGAGGGCGAGCGGGAGGATCAGCCGCAGCAGCCAGCGCGGCGCCTTGCCGCTGGTCCCGGGGTTGACGCCGCGGACGAAGGTCAGGAACGCCTCGGCCGGCTTCCCGGCGTCGAGTTCGCGGCGGCACCGGTCGGCCCAGTCGAAGGGGATGGAGCCGTCGACGGACACGCCGGGCTCGTAGACGGCGATCCGCTCGAAGGCGGAGCCGGCCAGCGCGGCCTCCAGGGTCAGGAAGCCGCCGAAGCTGTGGCCGAACACGAACCGCGCTCCGGTGGCCGCCCGGACCGCCTCGATGTCCGCGCACTCGGCGGCCACGCTGTACGCGTCGCCCTGCGGGCCGCTCGTACCGCGCCCCCGCCGCTCGACGACGTGCACCGTGAAGCGGTCCGCCAACTCGGCCGCCAGCCCGTCGAAGTCGGCGGCGAGCGCGAACGCCCCGGGTACCAGCAGGAGCCCCGGACCGGAGCCGGTACTGCGGTAGCCGATGGTGGTCCCGTCGGCGGAACGCACCGATCCGATCGTTGTGCCCGGTGTTCTGACGTGCGTGGCCATTCTGTCTCCCCCTGTTGAAACGATCACCTGGACCCGTGCAGAGTACCGGGGCGGCCGCGGTCACGCCGCCGCGGAACCCATAAACGCCGCGTCCGAAAGGAGAGGTGACGGCCCGAAAGGTCCGATTACGTGCGCCTACGGGCCCTACCGCCGCGGCGGGTCGACGCGGGTGCGGGCCGGCGCGAGCAGGCGGTTGAGCAGGGCGGCGCCCTCGGCGGTGTCCAGGGCGACGGGGGCGGGGTCGACCGGCTTGACGAGGGGGGTGGCGGCGTCGTGCTCGTAGAGGATGCAGGCACTGCCGCCCAGGTCGCGCTTGGACGGCCAGCGCAGGCCGAGCGCCTGCGGGGCCTGGCCGCGGATCCAGGCGGCCCAGCGGCGGGTGTGCGGGTAGGCGTCCGGGGTGGAGTGGATCAGCCACTCGTCCTGGTGGACGGCCGCCAGCTGGTCGAGCGTCATCAGGCCGACGAGCGGGAGGTCGCAGGTGGTCGCGATCCGCGACAGCACCCGACCCCGCACCGAGGCGCGCCGGATCCGGCGCCAGCCGCGCTCGTCGAAGGGGATGCCCCGGACCAGCGTCTCCATCACGGCCGTGCGCTCCGAGAACCCGGCGTACAGGTACGGCAGATGGCTGCCGTCGCCCTGGTAGGAGCAGAACCGGCCGCCCTCGTAGTGGGTGTCGGACGGGTTCGGGTTGAACGAGGTGGCCGGGTAGGCGGCCGAGTGCACGCGGTGGAGCACGGTGCCGGCGGGCAGCACGTCGAGGTGCGGGGTGGCGCGCGCGGTCGGGGCGGGGACCTTCACGTCGGGCATGCGGTCACCACTCCGCGATCTCGGCGCGGGCGGCGGCGAGCAGGCCGTGCTCGCCGGGCGTGCCCAGCAGGCGGGCGGGGACGGCGTCCAGCCAGGCGTTGGCGCCGAGCCACCAGTCGGCCACGCCCCACGGGTCGTCGTCGGCGTCGAGCAGGCGGTTGACGGCGACCACGACGGGCAGTGGCCGGCCGGAGGCGCCGTCGAACTGGAACGACGGCAGGCGGACGGCACCCTGGCGGTCGGTCAGCCGGATCAGGTCGGGATCGGCGGGGTCGTGCCCGCCGGCCCGGTAGTCGGCGGCGCTGACGGAGTCCGCGGCGAGCAGCCAGTCGTCGGCGTCGTCGGGCGGGACGGGGACCGGCTGGGGGTCGGCCTCGGCAGGCGTCTCGGGCCCGCCGCCGTCCGTGGATCGTCCGAGGACCAGGTCGAGCACCTGGAGGACGGCGTCACGGTTCGCCGATTCGACCCGGACGGCCCGTGAGTAGCGCACCGAGTCCTCGAGCGCGGCGCGCACCGGGTGCCCGTCCGGCAGGGCTGCCAGCACCAGCCGGACGATCCTGCGGGCGGTCCGCTCCGGGTCGGCGGACGGTGCGTCGAGCAGGGCCACGACGGCCGCCCTGGTGGGTTCGTCCAGATGCTCCTGGACCTCGGCCCAGTGCTCGTGCAGGACGTCGCGGACATCGGTCATCGCCATCGCCGATCGCCCTCCGCCCTGGTGTCCCGTGTCCGCCGGCCGCGTGCCAATGTAACGCGAAAGCGGCGGTCGCGGGCGATGATCCCGGATTGGCAAAGGCAGAACGCACCTGCCCGATCTGCGGCATGATGGAGCCTCAGCAGCACTTCGGGGGCGGTGCCGGTTCGCGCGCGGTCGAGATGTCTCGTACACGACCCGCACCGGTCCCGGCGGCGCGCGCGGGTGAGAACCGGACCGGTGCCCAACTCCCGGTCGTGCGCGCCGCAGGTCATGAATCGCGCTCGGAAGGCGGCCGGTGAGCAGTTCCGCGGGATACGGGTGGTCCTATGTCGACCAGGAGGCCGAGCGCCGCCGGCAGTTGCGCGCCCGCCTCGCCGCCGAGGCGCAGCGGGCCGAGAACCTGCGCCGGGCCGAGGCGCGGCGGGCGGAGCTGCGGGCCCGGTTGGGCGAGCTGAACGAGCAGGCCCAGGGGCTGCGCGGCGAGGCCGGGCAGCTGCGGCGCGCGTACCGCACGGCCCGGGTCACGGTGGAGACGGTGACCGTCGGGGCCGGGGCGGAGGAGGCCGAGCTGACGCGGGCGGTCGAGCGGGCCCGGGCGGCGAACGCGCGGGCCGCCCAGGAGCTGGCCGAGGCGGTGCGGGACGTGTGGTCGGCGGTGCTGCCGGAGGCGGTGGCCGAACCGGAGCGCCCGCGCCCGACCCGTGCCGAGACGCGTCGTGGCGCCGGAGAGGCGAGGGCGGCGGCCGAGGCCGCCGCCGAGCTTGCCCGGGCCGAGCAGGCCGACCGCGTCGAGCGGGTCCGGGCCGGCGCGCTCGCCGAGGCGCAGGCGGTCCTGGACCGCGACGTACCCCGCTGCGACCCGGCCGACCTGGAACGGGTGGCGGGACTGGTCCGCGCGCTCAGGGCGGCCGCCACAGTCCCCGAGGTGCGGGCCACGCTCACCGACCTCGCCGCCCTGGTCCAGCACTCGGTCGGGCGCCGCGCCCGCGACGAGGAGCGGGCCGAACTACTGGCCTCCCTGGCCGAGTTGGTGCTGGAGGCGGAGCCGGCCGAGCGGGACCGACTGCTCGCCGACCTCGCCGCCGCCGAGGATCCGGCCTTCCTGCGGCCCGCCGTGGAGGCGGCCGTCGCGCGGGCCGACGCCCGCCGCAACCGGGTGCCGGTGGCGGCGGTGCTCGCCGAGGTGCTGTGCGAGCGGGGCTACCTGGTCGGCGAGGACTTCGAGGACCTGCTCGCCGCCGAGGGCGAGGTGGTGGTGCCGTTCGGCGACCCGGATCCGGACCGGGCCGGAGCGGCCGGGGGCGGTCGGGTCGAGAGCGGTAGGGCCGAAGACGGTCGGGCCGAGGACGGTCGGGTCGGGGACGGTCGGGTCGGGGAAGGAGAGGCCGAGGGGGGCGGTGAGCCGCCGGCCGCCGGGTACGGGCTGCGTCTGGTGCTGGCCCCGGACCGGGCCACCCTCTCCACGGCGGTGGTCCGCCGGGAGGACTCCGGGACCGGTGACGCCTGGCAGGACGAGGAGCAGGACGAGAGCGTCCAGCAGTGGTTCTGCGACGAGCAGTTGCCCGGGATCGAGGAGGCCGTCCGGCAGCGGGGCGTGCGGCTGGAGCGGACGTCCGCGATGGCGCCGGGTGCGATGGCCGCGGGCCTCGTCCCCGGCGGGTCCTGGCCGCAGCCGCCGTCCGCCGCGACCCCGCGCCGCCGCCGGTCGAAGCGCTCCGGCGACGCCGGGGCGGCCGCCGTCCGCAAGCCGCAGGAGCGCGGCCGTGAGCGCTGAGCAGCAGGGGGACGGGCCGGCCGGCCTGCGCAAGGACGCGCCGCCGTCCGGCTCCGACACCGCCCAGGGCGGCGCCGATGCCCGCCCGGCGACGCCCAGTTGGATCCGCGAGCTGGACATGGCGCTCACCGTCCACCCGCAGGTGCTGCTGACCGGGAACGTCCGCGACCAGTACCTGCTGCCCGACGACCACGCGGCCGGCAGCAGCGCCACCCTCGCGCCGTACAGCCTCGGCGGGGTGATCGAGTCGCTCTGCACCGCCCGGGGTTACGGCGCGCTCGCCTTCCTCGACCAGGTGCACGAGCGGATCACGCTGCTGCGACTGAGTGCGACCATAGACCAAGTACCGGCAGTGCTGAGGGAGTTCGCCGAGCGAGACGAGAAGTGGCGGCGCGGCCGGGACGGCCAGGGCGCGGACGGCGCGGAGGACGAGGACGAGCCGGAGATGCTGGACCGGGTGCGCGACGCGATGGTGGGCGTCGTCCACCACCCCGGCCCGCCGGTCGGACTCGTCGTCCCCTACTCCGGCCGGCTCGGCTCGCCGCAGGCGCCCGTCGCCGGGGAGGCCGCCCGGCTGTTCGCGGCCGCCGAGGAACTGGGCCACACCGCCCGGCCGGTGCAGGGCGCGAGCGCCGTCACGCCGTACAACACGGTGTTCTGGGTGGTGGAACGGCAGGAGGAGCTGCCCCGGGAGTTCGCGGTCGGCAGCCGTGCGGTGCGGGTGATCAGCGTCCCGCAGCCGCCGCACGACCAGCGGCTCGCCGCCGCCCGGCACGTGGTCGGCGGGCTCGCCCGCTACCAGGCGGCGACCGGCGGACCGGCCCTCACCGACGCCGAGACCGCGGCGGCGGCCAAGGCGCTCGCCGACTCCTCGCACGGCATGGGAAGTTCGGAGGTGATGGCGATCGGCCGGATGGCCCTGGACCGGAACCTGCCGGTGCAGCGGCTGGACGAAGCGGCCCGCCTCTACCGGATCGGTGTGCTCGACAACCCGTGGGCGACCGCCGAACTGCGCGAACGCATCGCCACGGGTGAGGAGTTCCTCAACGGCAAGGTGATCGGCCAGCCGTACGCGGTGCGCCGCACCCTGGAGATCTTCATGCGCTCGGCGGCCGGGCTGAACGGCGCGCAGGCGTCCAGCTCGCCCACCCGGCCGCGCGGCACCCTGTTCCTCTCCGGCCCGACCGGCGTCGGCAAGACCGAACTCGCCAAGGGCGTCGCCGAGATGATCCTCGGCAAGGACGCCAGGCCGATCCGCTTCGACATGAGCGAGTTCGCCGAGGAGCACGCCCGGGACCGGCTGATCGGCGCCCCGCCCGGATTCGTCGGCCACGACGCCGGCGGTGAACTCACCAACGCCGTCCGGGCCAACCCGATGAGCGTGCTGCTCTTCGACGAGATCGACAAGGCGAACCCCAGGTTGTTCGACCTCTTCCTGCAGATCCTGGAGGACGGCCGGCTCACCGACGGCCGGGGCGCCACCGTCTACTTCACCGAGTGCGTTCTGATCTTCACCTCGAACCTCGGCATCACGGCCTCCGTGCTGGGCGAGCCGCCGACGGGCGAGGCGGGCGCCGGGGACACGGACGGCAGCACCGGCGCCACGGAGGTCGCCCCCCGCGCCAACCGGCGCCAACTGAGCCGCCACGACGATCCGACGCTGGTCCGGCAGAGCCTGCGGGAGGCCTTCGACGCCTTCTTCAACGACAGCATCAAACGCCCCGAGCTGCGCAACCGCTTCGGTGACAACTTCATCCCGATGGACTTCATGCAGGAGAAGTGGGTGCCGCAGATCCTCGACAAGGCCATTGCCTCCGTCGCGGGCCGCGTGCGGGACGCCCACGGCGCCGAACTCACCCTCGCCGACGATGCGTGGGAGGTGCTGCGGGTCGAGGCGACCCGGCGGCTGGACCACGGCGGCCGAGGAGTGCTGACCGCCGTCGAGTCGGCGCTGGTCAACCCGCTCGCCAGGGAGGTCTTCCGGACCCCGCCCCGCCGGGGCGAGCGGCTCCAGGTGGTCGCGATCGAGGGCGACGGGGACGGCGAGGGCTACCGGCTGGAGGTCGAGCGGTGGCAGGGCTGAGTGCGGACGGCGGCAGCCCGGCCGCTGCGGCTGCCGCGTGCGATGCCGCTGCCGGGACCGCCGTCGCTGACACCGCTGACACCGCTGGCACCGCTGATGCCGCTGATACTGCTGACGCCGCCGCCCCGACCGTCGTGGCCCGCGTCGGCCAGGTCTACCGGCCGGTGACCTCGCTCGGGCCCGGCCGACGGCTCGGCGTCTGGTTCCAGGGCTGCACCCTGGCCTGCCCGGGCTGCATGTCCCGGCACACCTGGCCGGCCACCGGAGGACGGGAGCTGACCGTCGAGCGGTTCGCCGCACTGTGGCGGGCGGCACTCGCCGACGGCCTGGACGGCCTCACCGTCAGCGGCGGCGAACCGCTGGAGCAGCCGGCCGCCCTCGCCGCGCTGCTCGCCGCCGCCGACGCCGAGCGCCGCCGCGCGGGGCACCAGGCCGACCTGCTGGTGTACACCGGCTGGGAACCGGAGGAACTGGCCGCCGACCCGGCCACCGCCGCCGCGCTGGACGGCGCGGACGCGGTGATCACCGGCCGCTACCGGGCCGGGCAGCCCACCCGGCTCGCCTGGCGCGGCTCGGCCAACCAGCGGCTGACCACCCGTACGGCGCTCGGCCGGGAGCGCTACGCGCCCTACCTGGAGCACCGGCCGGAGCGGCCCGAGCTCCAGGTACGGGTGAGCGAGGGCGAGGTCCGGGTGATCGGGGTGCCGCGCCCCGGAGACCTGGGCCGGATCGAACGCGACCTGGTCCGACGCGGCGTGACCCTCCGGGAGACTTCGTGGCGACCGTGATCTACCGCTGCCCGGTGGGAGCGCCGGGGGAGTGCCCGCCCTCCGCCACCCGGGGGTACTGCCAGGTGCACATGTTCCAGCAGCTGGAGCGCCACGACCCGGCCGAGGACCTCCCGCCCGCCGGGACCCCGGCCGGGACTCCGACCGGGACCCCGGCCGACACCCCGCCCGCGCCCGGGACGGCGGCGGCCACCGACCCGGAGGCCGCGACCCGCCCGGCGCGCCCGCCCCGACCGACGCAACCGCCCGAGCCGCAGCGGCCGTCCGGCCCACGACCGCAGCAGCACCAGCAGCGGCCACAGCCGCGACCCGGCCGCCCGCCGGTGGCCCGGCTGGCCCTGGTCGTCGCCGGGGTGCTGCTGCCCGTCCGCGCCGAACACCGGCGCGGGGGCGGCGGACTGGCGATCGGCCGCGACGAGCCCGACTGCGCGGCGATCCCCGGCCTGCCCGGCCTCGACCAGCTCTCCCGGCACCACGCCCGGCTGCGCTGGATCGACGGCGCGCTGTACGTCGAGGATCTGCGGTCGACCAACGGCACCTTCGTGGACGGCCGACGGATCGAGGAGCCGACCCGGATCGGACCGGGGTGCCGGTTGAGGTTCGCGCTGGACCTGGACGTCCAGGTGGTCGAGATCGACGAGTTCGGCGCGCCCCGGTGAGCCGGGGCCGTGAGGAGGAGAACGGCGCGATGGCCGACACACCGCCGGAGCCCGGCCCGCCCACCCGCGTCCAGCGGCCCGGCCGGGCCGCTGGGAAGGGGCAGGAGCGGGGACAGGGGCAGGGGCGCCGCCCGACGCCTGACGCGCCCGGCGGCACCTCCGCCGAGAGCCCGCGCACCCGGCTCCAACGCGGCTCCGGCACGCCGCCGCCCGGCGGTGGCACCGATACCCCCGCCGAGAGCCCTCGCACCCGCGTCCAGGACCCCGCCGGTTCCACCCGCGGCGACACCGTCCCCGGCCCGCGCACCCGCGTCCAGCGCCCGGGCGGCCCGGTTCCGCCCAGGACCCCCGCCGAACCGTCGAGCACCGCCACCCCGCCCGCCGCCACCCCGCCCGCCGCCACCGCCCCAGCCACCGACCCCACCGCCGACTTCCCCACCGCCCTCACCGACCGCTACCGCCCCGTCGGCGAGGCCGGCGTCGGCAGCGAGGGCACCGTCTGGCACGTCCGCCGCGCCGACGCCGGTGCCGACGCCGACGCCGGTGCCGACGGCCGCGACAACAGAGGCAACGGAGGCAACAGAGGCAGCAGGGGCAGCAGGGGCACCGGCGGCACCGGCGGCACCGGCGGCGACGCGGCCGTGAAGGTCGGCAACCCGGGTGTGCGGGCGGACACCGAACTCCTCGCCCACCTCGCCGGCGACCCGCTCTTCCGCCGCCACGTCCCCGAGATCCTCGGCCACGGTCAGGTCGAGCACGCGGGCGCGCTCCGCGACTGGCTGGCGATGGAGTACCTCCCCACCACCCTCACCGACCACGTCGCCACGCTTCGGGGGCAGGGCCGCCTCGGCCGCCGCGGCGAGACCGAGCGGATCATCCGCGAACTCGTCGACCTGCTGGAGTTCTGGCAGGTGAGGATCAAGCGCAACCCGGTCGACTTCAAGCCCGCCAACATCCTGGTCCGCCCGGGCGGCCGGAACGGCGGCTCCGCCCCCGAGTTCGTGGTGGCCGACTTCGGCGGTGTGGCCAAGCTCACCGCCAGCCGTCGCTTCTCCACGGAGATGCAGGTCACCGTCGCCTACATGGCGCCGGAACAACTCGCCGGCAGCAACGACCCGGCCGGGCCGTGGTGGGCGCTCGGCACCATCCTCTACGAGGTGTTCACCGGCGCGAGCCGCTACCGCCGGGCGGACGGGGGCCTGGTCAGCGACGAGGCCCTGCAGTACCGGCTGGTGATGGACGACGAGGTGGACCTCACCGCCGTCGCCGAGGAGCGCCACCGGCTGCTGCTCCAGGGCCTCTTCACCAAGGACCCGGCCGACCGGTGGACGGCCCCGCAGGTCCGGGCCTGGCTGAACGGCGAGAGCCCGGAGGTGGTCCGCAGCCGGGTCGTCCCGCCGACTGCCGGCCCGACCCCGCCGCCCGGGCCCAAGCACCGTCCGATCGCGTTCCGGGGCGAGGACTTCCACGAACCGGCGGCGCTCGCCGGGGCGCTGCTCAAGTGCTCCGCGGACGCGGCGGCCTGGCTGGTGAGCGGTGGCGCCCGGCGGCTGCGCGACTGGCTCCGGGACGAGGTCAAGGACACCGTCCTCGACCTGCACTACCTCAAGGACGTCGAACGCGGCACCTCCGCCGAGAAGTCGGCGGCGGCCTCCCGGGCCGTGCTGGCCCTCGGCGCCGCGTTCACTCCCGAGTCGGTCCCGTACGCGCGGGACCGCCGGGTGGACGTGGCCGGGCTGGTGGAGCTGGCGAAGCGGCCGGACGCGCCGACCGTGGTCGACGAGCTGGTCACGGCCGGGCTGCTCGCACTCGCCGCCCGCTTCCACTGCGGCCACCCGGCCTGCCCGGAGCGGGCCTGCGCCCGGCTGCTCGGGCTCACCGGGCTCGCCGCGGTGCTGGACCGGGTCGAGCGCGAAGCCCGCACCCTCGGCAACGCCAACAACGGCAACAACGCCAACAACGGCAACAACGGCAACAACGCCAACGGCGACGGCCGCCTCACCGCCGCCGAACGCAAGTCCGCCCGCGGCTGGATCCTGCTGCTCACCCTCCAGCCGGACGGGCAGCGGCGCGTCCTGGTCCGCCGCCTCTCCGCCCTGCCCGGCCCGCTGGGCGCCCTGCCCGCGCCGGTCCACTCGACCGTGACCGCCGTCGCCGACGGCGCGGGCGCGGTGGCGGCGCGGGTGCGCGGCGGCGGCCGGGAGCGGTTCCGTCGAAACTGGTCGGAGCTGCGGCGCCGGGCGCTCACCGCCGACCCGGCGACGGCCGACGGGCGGGGCGTGCTCGCCGCCGCGGCCGTGCTCCAGGTGCGGAGCGTGCGTTCCGGCGGCGCACGGCGCGGCCGGAACCGGGGGGCGTGGAAGGCGGATCTGCGCGCCTGGTGGAGCGGGGCGCGGAGGGCACTGCCCCGGCGCGCGGTCGCCGGCATGCTGCTGTTCCTCTGCCTCGCCATCACGCTCTGGGCGGGCGCGGTCTGGCGGATCTCCGTCGACGCCGGGGCGGGCGCCGCCGTGGCGCCCGGCGGCGCGTTCGGCGGCCCGCTGCGGACGGCGGGCGAGGTCGCCGCGCGGGCGACGGCCGGTCAGCTCGGCGCCGCCCTGGTCGCCGCGGCCGCGGTGGCCGCGTTCCCGGTCCGGATCGGGCGCCGGATCCTGTTCCTCGCCGTCGCCGCCTCCTTCACCATCGGCTATCTGCACCTCGGGCCCCCGATGACCGTGCTCAAGCCGCCGCAGCCGGTGATCGACCGGGTGGTCATGTTCGAGGGCGGGACGGCGAGTTGGGCGGGCGTGGACGCGGCGGCGGCCGTCGTCCTGGCGCTGGTCCTCAACGGCCGCTCGGTGCGCTGGCTGCTCACCCCGGCGCACGAGGCCGCGCAGCGGGCGGCCGGCGACCGCCGCAACCTCGCGACCCGCCGCCGCGCCCGGGCCACCGGCACCGGCGCGGCCGGGGGCCGGCGTCCCGGCCGTGCCGGCCCCCGGGACCGGCTGCTGTTCTGGCTCGGCGGGACGCTGGTGCTGGCGCTGGTCCTCTGGGCGGCGGTCGAAGTCCGGCTGGCGGTGGTCCACCGCGACCACCACCCGACCCCGGAGTCCTGGGGCACCGGCCAGGCGGGCGCCGCCTACCAGGCCGACTACCTCCTCCTGCTGGCCTTCCTCACCCTCGTCGCGTCGGCCGCCGTCCCGCGCGCGGCCCGCCGCCTGCTGGCCGCCGCCGCGGTCGGCACGGCGGTCCTCGGCGCCTGGCCCCCGCCGCTGGGCCCGCTGGAGGCGCTGCGCATCCCCGTCCTGGGCCCGTGGTTCCGCGCGCTCGCCGAGCTCTGGGGCCACGCCGCCTTCTGGGCGGCGCTCCTGGTGGTGCTCCCGCTCGCGTGCTACCTGGCCGTCTGGACCTCCCGCCGGATCGGCGAGTAGGAAGTCGGCCGGTCCGACCTCCCGCGCCGGAGCCCCGCTCCTCCCGGACCCGCTGTCCGGGAGGAGCGGGGGCACGCGTGGCGGTACCGGGCTACGGGCAGATGCGGCCGGGGCGGCACTCGGGGTCGGCGTCGGCGGGACGGTAGTTGGACCACCACAGCGCCCGCTGGTTGTAGTAGACGACCAGGTTGCCGCCGTTCTGGACGGCGAGGTAGGCGCCCGGGTGGCCGGCGGTGCGGCTCTCCCACAGGGGACGCCAGGCGGCGTCGTAGGCGGTGAGGTTCCCGTCGGCCTGGACGTAGAAGTACGAGCCGAGGCCGTAGGTGCCGACGGCCGTCCAGATCGGGACGTTGTTCTTGTAGAGCACCACGTGGCCGTCGTACTGCTGGAACAGCACGGTGCTGCCGTCCGGCGAGGACCAGCTCTGGCCCGGGCTCAGGCCGGCGGTGGCGCGGATGACGGTCTGGTCGGCGTTCGACACGGTCGACACCGCGGCTGCGGCTCCGGCGGGGCCGCTCGCGGCCGGGGCGCCGCCGGCGGCCTGGGCGGGACCGCCCAGCAGGCCGGCTGCCATCAGCACGGCACCGGCCGCGACACCGGCGCGGGGGACGAGGGATCTCGCGATTCTCATGACGTACACACTCCCGAAGTCGTACCTGCCTGGGCCCGGCCAGTCTCACCGCGCCCGCCGCGCCCGGGCAAAGCCCTTCGACGTCCCTCGAATCCGGGCGCCCGGCGGCGGGGCGGGTGACCGCTGCGCCGATTCCTGCAAGCGCTGTGGGCACTGGTCCGTGCCGGCATCGTTACGCGAGTCACGCTCGCCCGTACCAGGGCCGCGGCGTCCATCACCGGCACCCGGTAAGCGCCTTCGACTGGACCAATCACGTCCTCGCCTGCTCACTGTGCAACAGCCACCTCAAGAAGGCCGTCTTCCCGCTCGACCCCGACGGGAAGCCGCTGCTCATCGACCCCACGGCCGAGGACCCGACACCGCACCTGCGGCTGGTCCTGGCGGTCGGCCAGTACCACCCGCTCACCCCCGGGGGCCGGGCCCCATCGACCTGCTCGACCTGAACCGAGGCCTGCTGGCCAAGGGCCGGGCGCACGCCTGCCACGTCACCAAGGCCTGAATTGCCCAGTGGGCCGACGCCACCGCGAAGAGGGACCACGACGAGGCCGCCCACCGGGCCGCTGCCGTCAACGAGCAGCCGATGGCCGACGTCGTCCAGGCCATGCTGCACCAGGCCCTTGACCCCGCCGCCGAGATCATCTTCGATGACGACCCCCAATTCCTCGACCACCTCCGCAGACCCAGGCCGCCTGCCCACCTGGCTGCGCCTCAATGGACGCACCCGCCGACCCCCCCCACCAACGCCGATAACGCCTTCATCAGCTACCTCAACGCCCTCGTCCTACCCGCCCTGCGCTCCACCCCCCCTCCCCCCGCCATCGGCTTCGTCCATGCCGACACCGACCGCCGCCGCAACACTCTCGCCCTCGCCCTCGCCGAACCAGTCAAACCCCTCTTCTCCGAACGCCTCCTACGACGAGCCGCCAGCCAGCAACGCTTCAAACGCGACGACTTTGAGACGGACGTCGGCCGCGCCTCCCTCAGCACCGACGGCCGGAAGAAGATCGCCGCCCTCGTCCGCGACGAACTCGCCACCACCGTCTACCACCGCACCCCCAACGGCAGGTCAGCTACGAGAAACTCATCGACCTCGAAGCCCTCAAAAAACTCGTCCGCCTCTGCCTGGAGGACACCTCTACAAGCCCTTCCGACCCTGGTGGTAACCACATTAGCCTTGGAGAGTTGGCAACACGATCGGTAAGGCCACGGATCAGGCGACCCGGCCGTGGCGGGGAATTTGTTCATCCATCCGGGAATCCGCGTGTCGCCGATCGCGAACCGGTCGCCTCGTCAGCGCAGAAACGGGCCCTGATTCGCGGGAAACGGGCATGCCAGTGGAACCTGAGGCGTCTTCCGTCGCGACGGGCCGCACGTTTATCGGGTGTCAGCTGTGAGCCGTGAATCCCGGGTACTTGTCGGACCCGGAGGCCGGAGCGGCTCGAAACGCTGAGCCGACCTCAGGGGTGCCTTTTTTGGGGGGCATCGGCAGCAGGGCGAGTAGGCGTGCCGAGCTCATGGCATCCGGGCCCGGCTGCCGCCCCGGCGATCGGAACGGCAGCCGGATCCGCATCTGCTACGAGGGGAGTGAGCCGCTGAGCTGGAGGGTCGTGTGGTCGGACGCCACACTCAGGGAGGTGGTCACCTCCCCGTCCGTCCGGCGCGGGACCATGGGCGAGACCTGGGTGGACTGCCCGTACGCCGCGAACTGGCTCTGGACCCAGGATTTCCGCTCGTCACCGGCGTGGCCGTCCAGGCTGAGGTCGAAGCCCTGCGCCAGGGTGGCTGCCATCGCCGCGGACGGTGCCCCGTTCGCGGCGAGGACGATGTTCCTGGGTCGGCCGTCCCCGTCGGCCTGGATCATGACGATCAAGTTGTACGCCTCGGGAAACTCCTTCAGCGCCTCGTACCGGACGTGGCCGGGCAGCCCGGCGCTGACGGCTCGGACCTGCTGGACGTGGAACTCCAGCCCCCACTGCTGCTTCAGCCGTTCGGCCACGGTGTCGGCCTTGGGGCCCGGGAGGGCCGAACCTCGCCAGTGAGGCGTCTGCTCAGCCATCGGCACCGCTTCCGGCGGCTGGACAGCCGTCGGCCGGGCCCCGGTCCCCGGCAAGGGCACGGCCGGGGTGGGAACGGCGGTCGGCCGCTCGCCGGCCGGTGCGGCCGGCTCGGCTCCCGGACCGGCCGCCGAGCCGGCCGCCGAGGAAGCCGCTGGACTGGCCGCCGACGAGGCCGGACCGGAGGCGCCGTTCGCCGGTGACGACACTGTGCCTGACACCTGTCGGGTTTCCCCGGCCGCCGCGTTCGGCGGCTTCGTGCCGGAGGAGGAGCACCCGGCGATCGGGAGCGCCACCACCAGAAGCAGGGTTGACAGCGCCACCGGGGACCGGCGCCTTCGGTACGTCACGTGATCAGCCTCTCGGATGCCGGCCGGGAAGGGTGTCGACCCGGCTGGTGGGTTGCGGTCAGTGAGCGCGGAGCTCCCTGCCCGGTCGGGACGTGTCGGGTCAGGGCGTGAAGGCGACCGCGTCGATCGCGATGTCCGGCCCGCTGAAGCCGCCCGCATCAACGAGGTTACTCGCTTGGACTCGAGCGCCGGAGCACAACAGCACTGTTCCGGTGCCGAGTTGGTACCAGCCCTGCCCCGCCGTCTTGCTCTGGGACTGGTCCAGGTAGTAGGTGCTCGGGATGAGCCCCTGCCCCATCGTGCCGCAGCCCGAGTAGATGTAGTAGGGCACGTTGGTCGCCTGCGCCCCGTGGGTGGGGAGGTGGATGAAGATCTTGTAGGCGGGCAGCGTCAGTTCGGGCGTCCAGGTCGCCACGACCTTGTGCGAGATGTTCTTCGGGATCTGGGGAGGCGACTTGTACCAGCCGTAGTTCACGTACTGCGGCTGCGTGACGGTCCCGTTGTCGTAGGTGTGGGTGAAGTACATCCGGCCGCCGTAGCCGGCGCCGAACTGGTGCAGATCGATCTGGGCCAGGTAGGCGGCGTGGGAGTAGTTGTCGCCTGTGCGCAGGGTGAACTTGCTCTCGTCGTCCTGGATCCGCCCGTTGCAACTGTAAGCGTTCTTCGCCGGGCTGAGCTGGGTGTACACCACCCTGGTCTGGGCCGCGTCCCAGGTCGACGGCAGTGTGCAGTCCGGCTTGGGGTAGCGCGCGACCATCGCGGGTTCCGGGTCCGACGTCGTGTAGGCGAGCCGCTGGATGCTCGCGTTCACGTCCATTGGGGCGCCGATCCAGGAGACCGCGGGTCCGTGCCACCAGCAGGTGCTGTTCAGTGCCGGGCACCCGGTGCCGGGGGTGCAGTTGTTCCCGGAGCCGCAGAACAGTCCGTAGTTGGTGGACAGGTTGAGTGAGTGCAGGTACGAGTAGGTGGGCTGGAGGTAGGCCATCGCGCCCTTGTAGTCGTTCTGTGGGCGCTCCGCCCAGCCGAGCACCCGCTCCTGGTACGGCCACTGCGAGGGCTTCGCGGCGTCCGCGTAGGAGGCCCGCAGGAAGGGTTGGCGGTTGGCCGGGTAGATCGGGTTGGACGGGTTGTTGCGGTAGCCCAGCCCCCAGCCGTTCGGATCGCCGCCCTGCAGGTAGAAGCCGGAATTGTAGGCCCAGAGAGCCAGGTACCAGTTCTCGATGTACCGGGGGTCACCCCCGTTGGGCAGCAGGCCGACCGTGCGCAGCTGCTCCCATTTGCCTTCGAGCATCTGCAGGGCCGCCGCAATGTTGGCGGCGTAGTCCGTCGCGATCGCGGTCTTCTGCGCCGCGGTCCAGGTCGTCGTGTCGGTGGCGGTCATGCCGGTCGTGATCTGGCCGATGCCGTAGCCGCAGTCCGCGTTGCTGTAGTTGATGGCGACCGGAACGGTCCGGCCTGCGGCGGCGTCGGCGCTGCTCCGTAGCAGGTTGTCGTTGCCGTAGTAGACACCGGTCAGTGGGTTCCCCGCGTCGCCGGCCACCGCGTGCCAGGTCGCCTGAGACAGGTTGCTCTCCTGCGCGATCAGGCCGAGCAGTACCTGCGCGGGGACCAGACCCTTCTCCTTCTGCGCTCCAAGGCCGGGCTCGGGGAACATCCCCTGCGGTGTGTACGCCGGCTGTCCGGTGCCCAAGTAGTTCGCCGGGCGTTGGACGTTCAAGCTGTTGGTGACGGCCCTGTCCACCGCCCACTGGACCATGGCCGGGGTCGGCTGCAGCGCCTGGGCGTTCGGGTCGTTCCGCTTCACGGCGCACTTGGGGGTGGCCCACTTGGCCTCGGTGGCCGGATCCGTGCTCACCAGGCCGCCGGTGACGTCGCCCCAGGTGGAGCCGTCCTCCGAGGTGAGCGCGGCGACGCTCTCGGGAGCGCCGTCCGCCGCCGTGGCCTCCGGCGCGGCATTCCCCTCGGCACCGGCCGTCGTGCCGCCGACCCCGCCGGTCAGCAGGGTCGGTGCGTCCGGGTCGGTGGTCACGGTCCCGCTGGAGCGGGCCCCGCTGTGCACCGCGCGCACGCTCGCCTTGACCTGCCGCGCGGCCGCGTCGAGCGGTTCGCCGTGCGCGGCCACCCGGTTGGCCCAGGCCGGTTCGATGCTCTCGGCCAGCAGGTGGCCCTGCTGGGACACCGCCGCGACCTGCTGGTCGGCGGGCAGTGCGGCCGGGGTGCCGGGGGCGTCCCTCTTCAGGCCGGCGACGTCGCCGACGAAGGCGCTGCGGCCGTCGCCGAGCCGGAAGAGCTGCAGCCGGTCCAGCGGGGCGTCGCCCAGGCCGGTCAGCCCATCGGGCGACCAGTGCTCGGCGACCGCGCGCTTCTCCTTGGCGGATATCAGGTCGAGTCCGCCGTCGGGCGCGGCGTTCAGTGCGAAGACGGCGCCCGCGGGCTTGACCACCGGGGCGGTCCGCCCGTCGGAGCCGATCTTCACCACCGAGCCGCTGGCCACACCGTAGTCACCGGTCCTGGAGGGGGTGAGGTTGGTGATCTGCTCCTCGCTCCGGACCGTGCCGGTGACCTTGGCGGTGCCGGCGTCCACGGTGAGCACCTCGGTGGTCTTGCCCTCCGGCCCGCTGTAGCGGCTCAGCAGGACGCGGTCGCCGGCGCCGCAGGCGGGCGAAAAATAGGCCAGGGAGACGCCGGAAGTGACGTTCCGGGCCTGGCCGGTGACGGTGTCGACCACGGCGGCGTAGCCGCCCTGTTCGAGCCCCTCGGCGCGGTTGGCGACCGCGGTCGGCGCGTAGACGGCGACGGCGTACCGGCCGGAGCCGGTGACGCAGACGTTACCGCTCCACCTGCCGCCCTCGGCCAGTGGCCCGGTCAGTGTCGCCAGGGTCTCCCAGGTGAAGGCCTTGTTCTCCGGAGCGCGGTAGAGGTGGAAGCCGTTCTCGTCACCGACCCCGGTCACGAGGACGTCCTTGGACTTCTTCCAGTCCCGGCCCAGCTTGTCGTCCGGGGCGGGAACGGCCGCGTTGGCCGGGGCTGTGTTCGGCGCCGGCGCCGAGGGCTGGGCGGCGGCCTGTGGCAGCACCGCGGCGGCGAGGGCCGCCGTCAGGGCGGTGGCGGTCAGAGCGCGGTGCGGCCGCCGGAGCGCGGCACGGTAGGGGTTTCGTGTCATCAGAACCACAGCCCGCAGATCGATCCGAGGTTGTCGTCGCCGCCGGTGGGGCTGGGCACGAACCAGCGGGCGCGGTCCTCCGGGCCGTACTGGTCGCAGACCCGGACGGACTTGTGCCAGTCCCGCATCTTGCTCCACGCCATGTAGGGGTAGCTCGCGCGGAACTCGTACCCGACGGTGGTCCCCTTGGCGTTCTCGATGCCGCCGTCCCCGGAAATGGACCAGAGGTAGGCGTACGCGTAGTTGCTGCCCTGGAGCACCTGTACCTCTGCCCAGGTCGCTCCGCAGGCGCGCGAGCGCATCAACTTGACGGCGGCATTCTGACCGTTCACCGTCTGGAGTACTTCCTCGTCCTCGCGGCAGCCGGAGGCGTCCGGGTCACCGCCCTCGCAGGTGCTGTACTTGCACGACGCCGTCGCGTGTGCCGGCGCCGCTGGCAGCAGCGCCGCCGCGAGCAGCGTCGCGCCCACGGCGACTCGCGCCATGGCACGTAAGGTCCTCATCCTTCGTCCTTCGGGTCTGGTCCACGGTTTGCCGCCCGGCGGCGGCCTGGGACCGGCGCCGCGCGAAACCACGTTCGGACAAGCGGCACGGATACCTGCGACAGAACCGATCCATCGTCGTCGAACACCGACGCCCCAGGGAGGATCGACTACACATCTTCACCAAGTGGTGATCGACTCCGCAAGGAGTTCTTTTAGCCATGATCACCTCACCTTTTCCATTTCGTTTGCTGACGAATGGACCTTTTCGGAAGAGCTATCCGGTCGGTCGGAAAAGAGACGGGATGATCACTAGAAATCGAGGCATGTGCGGCCATGACCCGCCATGTCGCCCAACGGAACGCGCCGTCCCCCGGACGGATCCGGGGGACGGCCCGGCTGGTCGGGAGGCGGTGGTCAGTCGATCGACGGGAAGGTCACGTGCTCGCCGAAGCGGATCAGGAAGCGCCAGGACTCCTTGCGCTTCGAGCTCGTGGGCAGGACGTCGACCCTGATCCCGTGCTCCAGCACGATCCGCAGGTCGCCCTCGGGCGCCCGCTCGACCGACTGCACCCGCGGGGCCATCCGGCCGAGGAACTCCCGGAGCACCTCGGCACCGGTGTCGAACTGGAGTCGCTCGTCCTCGCCCTGGGGCGGGACGCCCGTGCGGGCCGGCACCAGGTCGTCGGAGCCGAGGAAGACCTTCTCGTGCTGGACGAGCCGGAACGGGCACTGGGCGTGGACGGCGAACTCACTGCCCGTCGACACCTCCCCGGAGGCGCCCAGCGGGTGCGTGACCGTCCCGCCGAAGTCGACAACACCGATGTCCCCGAACCGGTAGACGTCCACGCACGGTTGGCCGACCAGCCGTTGGACGAGGTCCTTCCCGTCGGTCATTGGCATCCGAACGCTTCTTCAGTCGGACGAGCAGCTCGGTCGGGCTGGCACAAGGCGTCCGACTCCCGGTAATGGGGACCGGCGACTCGGCGGGCTTCCACATCCTGCGCGAGAACGCGCTCGGCGAAATCGCCTGTGGACCGGCTACGTGTGCGCCACCGGCTCCGGCCGGTACGCGGCCGCAGTCTACGTCCCGTCCATGGCGGCCAACAAGCCGGCGATGATGCAGAAGGATGCGTTCGCCGCAGGGGTGATCCGACCACCGGCGAGGTGACCAAGGACGTCGCCGGGGCGGAGCTTGCGGACTTCTCCCCGGGTGCGGAAGCACCGACAACGTGGTGTTCACCCGGAGCGACGTCGGAGACGACGGCCGTGGCGACACGACGGTGTACGACGTGTCGGCGGCCATCGGCAAGGTGTTCAGGAGCAGCACGGTGAAGGGCCGGTTCACCGGCCGGGCGTTCGCGCTCGCCCCGTCGAAGGACGGCACCGCCCCGCTGGGATCGGTCGACCTCTTCCCGCAGGCGGACGGCGACCCGGCCGCGGGCGACGTCAAGGACATCGATGTGTCGGTCCGATGACCGGCGACCAGCTGACCGGATCGGTCGAGCGGCGCCATGAAGCCGACGCCGCTCGACGACGGACCGCGCTGGCCCCCGGGGGGACTGGGGACCAGCGGGGCCGGCTGGTGCTGGTACGGGACGGATCAGTCTGCTGGCGGGAAGGTCAGGTGTCCGTCGGACCGGGCTCCCGGGTGGCGTTCAGGTTCACCAGGACGCCGTCCCGCCAGAATACCGCCGGCTCTTCTCCCGAGGTCCACACGGGGATCCGCGGCGCCGTGTAGGCGACGAAGTACTCCGCGTCCGGCCGGGGCGCATGCCCGGCCGGCCGGGCGAGTGCATCGAGCACCTCCCCGGTGACGGGGTATCCGCCCGCGTAGACGTCCTCGTCGTCCGGGAGGGAGAGCAGGGCGCGTACCTTCTCGCCGTTGACCGAGGTCAGGGCGATCTCTTCGATCAGCTCCTCCGTGCTGCGCGAGAAGCACTCCAGGTACCACATCTACTTCTCCACCTTGCGCTTTTTGTCCGCGGGCTTGGTCTGTTCGCCGGTGTCGGGATCGTATTCACCCAGATGCTTGCCCTTCTTATCGTACTTCTCCACGGCTCCGTGTTGGGAGTCCCACTCGTAGATGCAGCCGTCCTTGTCCTTCCAGCGCTTCCGCAGCCCCCCGCCGTTCTTGACCGGGGTCTTTCGGGGGACCAGCTTGGCGTCAGGGAAGGCGGGCAGGTTCGCGGGCGGCGGCACGTACGCGGCGGTGGAGTTGGTCGAGTTGTACGAGTCCACCATCGACGAGACCTGGTTGATCCGGTCGTTGATGGCCGAAGCCACGTAGTAGACCGCCACGGTCACGGCGACCGCCACGACCACGGCGACCGCGACCTCGGGCAGGCTCAGGCCCGCCGCGACCCCGCCCAGGACGGCCAGGAACCCCCACTTCCCGCTGGGGTCGATCTTGTTGAGCGGGTTGTTGTAGGCGTATCCGTAGGTGCTGTTGGTCTGCTTGACATCCGGGTCGACGCTGAGGAACTGCGCGGTGCCGGGGTCGTAGTACCGGGCACGAAGGTAGATCAGGCTGGTCTCGGCGTCGGAGTACTGGCCTTGGAACTGGAGCGCACTCGCGGCAGTGCCGGTATGTCCGCTCGTCGTGCCGTACGGGGTGTAGCTGTAGGTGCCGGCGACCGCACCGGCGGCATCGGTCAACGCGCGGGTGGAACCGAGCTGGTCGTGGAAGAACCACTGCGTGCCGCCGGCCGTGATCTGCTCGACGGGAACCCCGTGCGGGCCGTAGATGTAGCTGGTCGACCCGTCGAAGAGCAGATTGGGGTCGTCCTGCGAATCCCACACGAAGGACGTGGTGGATCCTCCGGCCGTCTTCGACGAGCGGAGTCCGTTCCCGTCGTAGCCGTAGGTGCTGGTGGTGCCGTTCACGGTCGCCGAGGTGAGGCGGTTCGCCATATCGTAGGCGTAGGCCGTGGTCCCGGCACTCGACGTGCTACCGGTGCGGTTGCCCCGCGTGTCGAAGGAGTAGGACGTTGCTCCGGGGGCGCTGGTTCCGCACACCGGGTTGCCGGGGGCGGTTCCGGCCACCGACCAGCAGAGCTGGTTGGCCGCGTCGAAGACCTGCTTCGTGTCGCCGACCTGGACCGGGTTGTCGGCCGCGTCGTAGGCGAACGCGGTGGCGGCCGATCCCGCGGTGGTGGCCGATGTGAGCTGCTTCAGGGAGTTGTAGCCGAAGGTCCGGGATCCACCCGGCACGCCGACCGGGGTCTCCGAGCTGAGCTGCCCCGCGGCGTCGCGGGTGTAGGTCAGGGCCGCGAGCGTGCTCGTGCCCTTGGCGAGCGTGTCCGACGCGGGCTGCCCGGCGTCGTCCCGGACGGTGGTGGCGACGGTTCCGTTGGGATAGGTGGTCGAGGTCTGCAGGCTGTCGGCGTTGTAGCCGAAGGCGGTGGTCTTCCCGTTCCAGTCCTGGAGGCTGGTCTGGCGGTTGGCCTTGTCGAACGTGCGGCTGACGGTGTGCCCGGCCGCGCCGGGGTAGGTCGTGGTGACCTGGTTCCCGTTGGCGTCGTAGGTGTAGCCGACGACCGCTCCGGCGCCGTTGGTCTGGGAGGCCGGTTCCCCGAACGGGGTGTAGGTCCGGGTGCTCGTCCCCGAGCCGTCGACCATCGAGGTCTGGTGCCCCGTCTCGTCGTAGCCGATCTGTGTGACGTTCGGGGTGGTGCCGTCGGAGTAGCTGACGGATGTGGGGAGGCCGACGGGGTTGTAGGTGTAGGTGGTGACCTGGTTCGCCTGGTCGGTGAGGGTCAGCAGGTTGCCGGCCGCGTCGTACCTGGCCGTGGTTTTCCGGCCGAGCGGGTCGGTCCGGGTGGTCTGCCGCAGCTGTCCGTCGTAGCCGTAGAGGGTCTCCGAGTTCCGGCCGTCCACCGTCTTCGCGACTGTTCCGTCCGGGTTGTAGACGGTCGTGATCACCGTCGAGTCCGGCCGCGTGACGGAGGTCCTCCGACCCAGCGGGTCATAGGCGTAGGTCGTCGTGCGATTGTTGGCGTCGGTGGTCGACGTCTCGTCGCCGTCGGCATTGAAGGTGCCGGAGGTGGAGTGTCCGAGCGGGTCGGTGACCTTGCTGAGGTTGCCCCACACGTCGTAGGAGTACGCGGTGCAGCCCTTGGCCGGCGGGGCGCAGCCAGGCGTGGTCCCCGCGGCGACACCGACCGGTAACACCACGGAGGTCAGCTTCCCGCGGCCCAGGTCGTAGCCGTATTTCGTCTGGTTGTTCTCGGGGTCGGTGCTGCTGACGACATTGCCGGCGCTGTCGTAGGTGTTGCTGCTGGTGTTGCCGCGGGCATCGACGGCGCGGGTGCCGTCGGCCGGGTGCGCGCTGTCGTCGTAGTAGAGGTTCGCCTGGCGGGCGGCCGTGGAGCCCTCCTTGGGCTGCCGGGTGACGCTGGTGAGCAGGCCGAAGCCGCTTCCGGTGGCCGCGATGTGGCCCGGCTCGTCATAGCCGTAGGTGGTCCGGAGCCCGCCTCCGTCGACGGTGGATATCAGGTTGTCATTGCCGTCGTACGCGTTGGCCGTGGTGAAGCCGCGGGCGTCGCTGGCCGAGGTCTGGTTGCCGTGGTCGTCGTAGCTGAAGGTCTGCAGGTTGCCGAGCGGGTCGGCGATGCTGGTGATGCCAAGGCTGATCGGGTCGTAGGTGTAGGTGGCGGCCCCGGCGTCCGTGGTGCCGTAGCCCTTGGTCTCGGACTGGAGCAGGCCGTTCTGATAGGTGTACAGCGTCTTGTGGCCGGCCGGGTCGGTGACCAGGGTCTGGCCGGCAGCCAGGTTGGCGCCGCTGTCGGGGCCGTAGGTGAAGGTGGTGGCTCCGCCGAGCTGGTCGGTCTGGACCAGGACCCGCTGGGCGGCGTCGTAGGTCATCGAGACGGCCGACGCGGGGGTGGCAGTGGAACCGTACTGGGTGGGCCAACGCATCGAGTTGAGCAGGTGGTTGGCGGTGTAGCCGTACTGGAAGTGGTCGTCGTCCTTGACCACCGGGGTGCGGGTGGTGCCGACCCCGAGCACGTCGGTGAGGTTGCCGGCGGCGTCGTAGCCGTAGCTCACCTGGCGTCCGGAGCCGTCGGCGAGGCCCGTGATGTGGCTGCCGGTCCAGGTGAGGGTGTAGCTGCGCCCGCCGGGGTCGGTGATCGTGCTGAGGTGGCCGGCGCCGTCGTAGCCGAGGGTGGTGGCGTAGGGCGGTGAGGCCTTGCTGCCGGCGAGGTCGGTTTCGCGGAGCAGCCGTCCGGTGGCGGTGTCGAAGGTGAAGACCTCCTTCGACTTGCGGGTGAAGGTGTAGCTCGTGCCGTTCTTCGTCAGTGTCGCGTTGAACCGCGGCGCCGACGGCGCGTAGGTGCCCGCGTTGTTGAGGAAGGCGACCTGGGAGCCGTCCTCCTGGCGGACCGTGATGTTGCCGGTGGCCGGGTCGGTGACGGTGCTCAGGTTGTAGGAGTGGGTCCAGCCCCAGCCGAACGGCCCGTCCGAGGCGAGGGCGCCGGCCGGGCCGGCAGGGTCGGCGACGGCGGAGGCGTAGGTGCGGGTGAAGTCGAGCGGCTTGCCGCGGCCCGGGGTGGTGAGGTCGGTGAAGGTCTCACCGAAGTAGCCGGTGCTGGTGTCGACCGGGTCGCCGGCGGTGCGGCGCACGCAGCCGCACTGCACCCACGAGGGATTGCTGCCCTTGGGCGCGTCCTTGATCCCTGGCGGGCCGCCGATCGGCTGGCCGGGAGTACCGCCCATCGGGACGAACGCGACCGCGTCGTAGGCGACGTCGTAGTCGGCGTAGTTGATGTTCCCGGCGCCGGTGACCTCGCTCTTGTTGGTGAGCTGGAGGGTGCCGCCGTTCTGCATCGCGAAGGTGCCGATGGTGACCCATTCCTCGGATCCCCAGTTCTGGTTCACCCGGATCTTCCAGGGGGCCGCGCCGCCGCCGGGGTTGACGGTGTAGACGACATTGGTGGCGGTGGCCGCCGTCGAGGGGAGATGGATCTTGATCTTGTAGTACTGGAGCTTGGGCAGGTTCGGGGTCCAGGTCCCGATGTTGATCAGGTCCGGGTTGGAGCCGTCCTCGGTGTGGGTGAACAGGATGTGGCCGCCGAAGCCGACGCCCAGTTGATGGGTGTCGATCGCGCCGATCTTGTCACCGGCGGCGTTGGTGCCGTACCCGTAGGTGAAGGTGCCGCCCTGCGACCAGTTGGACGGCGCGCCGCAGCCCACCAGGTTGAGCGGTGGCTGGGTCTGCCCCTCGTCGACGACGATCGGAGCACCGTAGCCGGCGTTGCCGACCTTCGAGGAGTCCAGCGTGCAGGTCGGCGGGTGCGGGTGCGGCATCACCATGGCCGGTTCCGTCGAGCCGGCGCCGACGGTGTAGGCAC
The DNA here is from genome assembly GCF_034043715.1 of Kitasatospora purpeofusca. Lineage (GTDB taxonomy): Bacteria > Actinomycetota > Actinomycetes > Streptomycetales > Streptomycetaceae > Kitasatospora > Kitasatospora purpeofusca_A. Next base: position 36,708 of record NZ_JAXCLC010000006.1, read on the forward strand.
TGGTCGCGCAGGTGGTGGCGCAGTCGGGAATGAACGTGACGGCTTGGTGCCACCAGCACTGGGAGCTGGCCAGCGTGCAGAACTTGGGGTTCGCGGCCCCGGTGGGGTCACAGTTGTTGTCGGTGGTGCAGAAGGCGGTGACCGGGGGGATCTGGAGCCAGGTCTTGCCGCCGTGGTAGTCGGGCTTGGTGTAGGCGGGCTGGTTGAAGCGCAGGATCGGCTGGCCGATCCAGCCCATGATCCGTTCCTGGTAGGGCCAGTTGCCGGGGTGCGCGGCGTCCGCGTAGGAGTTCTTGAGGTAGGGCGCGCGGGTCGGCGGGTAGTCCGGGTTGCGGGGGTTGTTGGCCCAGCCGAGGCCCCAGTTGCCTTCGGCGCTGGTGCAGGTGGGGCTCGGCACACAGCCGGTGGTGTTGCCGAACGCGGCGGTGGGCTGGATACCGGAGTTGTAGGCCCAGGCGGCCAGGTACCAGTTCTCCAGGTAGCGCGGGTTGCCGCCGTTGACGGTGATGCCGGCGTCGTAGAGCTGGTTCCAGGTCCGCTCCAGGATCTGGAGGCCGGCGGAGACGTTCTCCTGGTAGTCGACGGCGATCTTGGTCTGGCCGTTGACCGAGTAGACGGTGTCGCCCTTGGACATGCCGTTGGTGACCTGGCCGAGGCCGTAGCCGCAGTCGGCCTTGGCGTAGTCCATCTTGGAGATGGAGCCGCCGGCGCCGTAGTAGTCGCCGACCAGCGCGCCGCCCGCGATACCGGGCAGGGCGTGCCAGGAGGCCTGGCTGAAGTTGCTCTCCTGCGCCACGATCGCCTGGTAGACCGAGCGCGGTACGGAGTCGAAGGTGTCGCTCGCGGGGTGCTTGAGCGGGACCCGGGCGAAGTCGCCGTTCGGCGCGTAGGCGGCCAGACCCAGGTTGGCGTACCCGGCCGGGCGGGTGTAGGCGGCGCCGGTCAGCATGCCCTGCTCGGCCATCTGGATGGCCCAGGACGCCTGCGCGGTACCCGGTTGCATCACCTGCCGGTTCTCGGCCAGCCGGTCCACCGCACACTTGGGCGCCGCAGCAGCCAGCGTGGCCGGCGGTGCGGCTGCCGGATCGGCGACGGCGGGGGACTCCCCGGTGCCGCGAGCGGCCGGTCCCTCAGTGGCGGGGGCGTCCTTGTCCGCAGACGCAGTGGAGGGCGACACGGCTCCGGCCGGAGCCGGCGCGAGGGCCGGAACCGCACTCGACACAGACACCGCGGCGGGGTCGGCGGCGTCCCGCTTCAGCAGCGTGTCACCCGCTGTCGCGACGAGAAGCGGGGCCGACACGGCGGTGTCCGGCCCCAGGCCCAGCAGGGCGGCGCCGTCCAGGGACACGTCGGCGGCGCCCAGGGGCAGCTTGCCGGTGGAGACGGAGCGGATGTCGGACTTCTCGGCCAGCTTGGTGGCTCCCAGCGCGACGGACTTCCCGCCCCGGCCCTGCATCAGCCGTAGCGCGTCGCTGGGGCCCTCGCCGAGGGTGGAGAGCTTGCCGTCCCGCTCGTGCATCAGGGCGGAGGTCGGCCGGCCGTCCTTGTGCACGACGAAGTCGACCCCGCCGCCGGTGGCAGGGCGCAGGTCGTGGGCGAGGCCGTCGACCTGCGCGATCCGCACCGGCTCGACGGGGGTCTCGGCAGAGGACGCGGGAAGGCGGACCAGGGAGGCGCCTTGGGCGCCCACCGGGCCGCCGGGGGTCGGGACCACAGACGTCACCTGGCCCACCACGGTGGTGGACTCCTTGATCTCGCCGGTCGGCAGATCGACCGTCAGGACCTGCGTGAGCCGCTGATCGCTTCCGGGGTTGACCGTGAAAGTAGCGGTCTGCCCGGTACCGCAGCCGGGCGAGTGGTACTTGAACGCGACCCCGGAGGCCACTGGCTTCACCACGCCGCTGGACAGGTCGACCGAGTACGCGAGGGCTCCGTGGTCACGGGCCTCGGCCCGGTTGACGGCGCCGGCGGGCAGCACCGCGACGGCGGCGAACCTGCCGTCGCCGGACACGCACTGGTAGCCCGTCCAGGACGCGTCGTCGATACCCGCGGGCCGCAGCAGCGCCACCTCGCGCCACCGGTAGCCGCCGGCGCCGGTGGCCACGTCGATGTGGTAGCCCGAGTCGTCGCCCCAGCCGTTGACCAGGACGTCCTCGGCGGGGCCGAGGACGCCATCGGCCGCGGCGGCCGACGGCTGTTGTGGCGGGGCCGCCGCCTGGGCGGGGCTGGTCGCGGACATCACTCCGGCTATCAGGGCCATGCTGAGGAAAGCCGTCCCTGGTAATCCCAGGAGCGGCCGTTTGCGCAGGGACACGTGGTACCTCTCATTTGCGTTCGATGGACGGGAAGCGGCCGGCCCTTGGAGGAGGATCCACCGGACCCTCCCTTCCGACGGGCCAGCCCGGGCTGCGCCGGGCGACCATGTGGACGCGACCGCGAGCGGTGTGTCCGCGGTCACCGGCGCAGTGCTTCGAGGGGTTCGATGCGCGCCGCCCGAAGCGCGGGGTAGCAGCCGGCCACCAGGCCGACGAGACCGCCGATGAGCGGCGCGGGCAGGACAGTGGCCGGTTCGATGACGGCGGTCCACCGCTTGGCGACGGCGATGGCGATGACGCTCAGGACACCGAGACTCGTCCCGATCAGCCCGCCGAGGGTGCCCAGAGCGGTGGACTCGGCGAGGAACTGGACACCGATGTGACGGGGGCGGGCGCCGAGTGCCCGGCGCAGTCCGATCTCTCCGGTGCGTTCGAGGACGGCGACGAGGGTGGTGTTGGCGATTCCGAGGGCGCCGACGGCGAGGCATATCGCCGCGAGCAGGAGGAACAGACCCGACAGGTCGGTGCTGACCTGGTCCCGCAGGGAGCGCGGGTCGGGCGGGGCGGCGACCTTCAGCAGACGGGGCTGGTCCGGACGCAGGGCCCGCGGCGCCTGGTCTGCGATCAGTTGGGCGGCTCCGAGACGGACGTGGACGACAGCCTGCGCCGGCCGGTCGTTCGGCGGGCCGTAGGCGGTCAGCGCGGTACCGGCAGGGATGATCACGCCGAGGAGGGACTCGGGCAGGCGCTGGGTCTCGGCGATGATGCCCACCACGGTGTAGGCGGTGTTCTCGACGAACACCGCCGGCCGGCTGTCGACCCGGGTGATGCCCAACAGGCGGGCCGCCGCGGAACCGAGGAGGCAGACCTGTTCCCCGCGCTCCTGGTGGAAGGAGTTGAACAGCACCCCGCTCCTGACGGTGGGCTGCATCGCGGCGAGCGCACCCGGAGTGGCGGCGTACAGCCCGATTCCGCCGCCTTGTCCGCCCGGGGCTGCGGCGGACCCGGCGGGCTTGGCCCCGATGGCGGGACTGCGCAGGGGAACGGTCCACCAGAGGCCGCCGTCGACGACCCCGTTGAGCCGCGCCAACCGCGCGTCGGTGTCCGAGGGGAAGCCCGTGCGCGGTTCCTCCCCCGGTACGAGGGCGGTCTTCGGGGCCTTCGTCGGTGTGTCCGTGACGGTGACGGTGGTGGCCTGGAGGAGGTCGAAGGACTTGCCGATCTGGTGGGTAACGGTCGTGGTCAGGGCCAGCACCGCGACGAACACCCCGACACCGAGGACCGTTCCGAGCATGGTGAGCACGGATCTGGCCGGTCGCTGGATCAGACCGGTGACAGCCTCGCTGACGAGGTCGTGGACGCCCAGGCGGGTGTACCCGGCCCGGCGGGTCCTGCGGTCGCGGACGGCGGCGCGGAGCCGTCGGGCCCGGCCCGGAGGTACCTGGGGCATCATGTGTCCCGCCCGTGGGCGGTGTCCTGCCGGTGGCTGATCCGCCCGTCCAGGATGGCGACCCGGCGGGAGGCCCGGGCGGCCACCCCCGGGTCGTGGGTGATGACGATCACCGTAACGCCGTCGCCGTGCAGGTCGTCGATGAGGTCGAGCACCGTCCCGGCGGTGCCGGAGTCGAGGTTGCCGGTGGGTTCGTCGCACAGCAGCAGGTCCGGGGCGTTGACCAGGGCCCGGGCGACGGCGACGCGCTGGCGCTCACCCCCGGAGAGGGTGGTGGGCAGGGCGTCGAGGCGGTGGGCGAGCCCGACCCGCCGCAGGACGGCCTCGGCGACGCCCCGGCGCTCGCGCCGGGTGCCGGTGACGTAGAGCTGGGCGAGGGCGACGTTCTCCACGGCGGTGCGATGCGGGACCAGGTGGAAGGACTGGAAGACGAATCCGATCCGCCGTCCGCGCAGCGCGGTACGCCCGGCCTCGTCCAGCTCCCGGAGATCCGTTCCGCAGAAGCGGTAGATGCCCGAGGTGGGGCGGTCCAGCAGGCCCAGGAGGTTCAGCAGCGTCGACTTGCCGGAGCCGGAGGGACCGGTGACGGCCAGGTACTCGCCCTGCCGGACGGTCAGGTCGGTCGGGTGCAGGGCATCGACCGGCGGAGGGCCCGGGAACGACCTGGCGAGCTGGACGAGCTCGATCACCGGATCCGCCGTGGCCGGTGACGCGGTGCGGGTGGGGTCTGTGGAGTGGACAGTGGTGATCCTCACTCGCCGATCACCACCTGGTCACCGGGCACCAGGTGCCCGCCGTCGGCGGCCGTGACCTGGACCATGCCGTCGGCGGACGGCCCGGTGGTGACGTTCACCAACTGCCGGGTACCGTCCTGCCGCACCGTGGTGACGTGAGTGCGGGTGTCCGCTCCGGCGAAGATCGCCGCCTCAGGCACCGCCAGGACGGGCCCGGAGGTCGTCGCGGAGGTGATGGTGATCCGGACTTCCCGGCCCGCCCAGGCCTTGTCCCAGGGCTCGGCCGGACTGATCGCCAGCGGCAGGTAGGCGGCTCCCCCGTTGACCGCCTGCGCCGGGGGGCCGGTGGGCTCACCGCCCTTGGCCGCCGGCGGCACGTCACCGGGCGCCGTCAGCTCCCCTACTGATGCCACGGTGGCCTTCGCCTCCCGGCCCTGGGTCTCGGAGAGCACCTGCGCCGGCATCCCCGGCTGGACGAGGGCTGCGCGCGCCGGCTCCAGCATTCCGATCAGTTGCATGTCGCCCCGCGCCAGGGTGATCACCGGCCCCTTGACCGGGTCGCCGACCTCCAGGGGCAGGGCGGCCACCCGGGTGGGTCGGGAGGGCAGGTAGACGCACTCCGAAGCGGGCAGCATCGGCCCGTCGACGCTCTCCGCCTGCCGCACCGCTTCCTCGGCCTGGGTGACCCGCTGGCGGAGCGCCGTGAGGTCCGGGGTGGGAGCCGCACCGCCTCCTGGCCCGGCGCTCCTCGTGGGATCGGGTGCCTTCGCGGGACCGGCTCCGCCGCTCGCGTCCGGGGTGGCGCCCGGGGACGGAGCGGAAGCCGTCGTGGTCGAGGGCGCCGGCTTCTGCCCCTCTTTCAACGCGGCCCTGGCCTGGTCCGCCTCCTGACGGGCCGCCTTCACCGCGGCCGCGGTGGTCGCGCCCGTGATCGGGACCTGGTAGCCCATGGCCGTGTACAGCGCCGTGAGGGCCCGCTTCGTCCCCGGCCCGAACGTCCCGGGAGTGTCGGAGCCGACGTCGTGGCCCAGCTTGCCCAGGGCGGTCTGCAACTGTTCCACGTCGGCGCCTGACTCACCGGGCGTCAGATCGCGGTAGAACGGCAGGGGGCCCTCCAGGGCGAACACCGGACGGCCCGAGTACTCCACCAGCGGGACACCGGGCTTGACCTCGTCGCCGGGCTTGGCCAGGAGACGGGTGACGACCGCGTTCGCTCCGCCGGGGTTGCCGGCCGTCGCAGCGACCGACGTGGGCGTCACGGAGGTCTTCTTCCCCTCCGAGAACGTGCCGCGCAGCACCACGGTGCTGCGCAGGACCTGTGACGTGACCGGAGTGGTCACGGTGCTGGCCTGCGGCGGCCCGGAGTCGGCCGCCGCCTGCGCGGGGGACCGGACAAAGGACGAGCCGGCCATCGCGCCGACCGACACCAGCGCGGCGCCCAGCGCGGTTGCCATGATGGCCCGCCTGCGTCGTACCAGCCGCGCCCCGGACGCCGTCGGCGGCTCGGACGGCTCTCCGGCTTGTTCCATGACGTTCACTTCGCTCGTTCCTGTCGCCGGCCAACCACGAATGCACGGAATGAGAGGTGAGGACGGGATGTCCTCCCAGGAGCTGCGCGGCCGTTCACCGGGCGGTGGCGGCCTTCACGGCAGCGTTGATCCGGTCGCGGAGCTCGGTGAGGGCGAGTTGGTTCTTCTCGATGAGCCCCTGCTGGACCCGGCTCTCGGTCTCGAACCAGATGCCGACCAGGTTCACCGTCTCCTTGCAGTCGACGTCCGCGAGGGCGACGGCGATCTCGGCCGAACTCACCGCCCCGGAGCCGCCGGCAGGCGCGAGCCTGAAGGCGTTCTCGGGAAGGTCGACGGTGTAACCCTTGCCCGCCATGCAGGAGGACCACTGGCCCAGTGCCGCCTGTACCTGGGGGGCGGCTTTGGAGGTGTCGAAGCTTTCGCTGTCGAGTCGGCCCGACAGGGTGGTGTCCAACATTGCTCCGACCTTGTCCAGGCCCTCCCGTTGGCAGCCCTCCCGGGGAATGGGGATTCCGTTGAGGGTCGGTGGGGCCTCAGACGCTCCCGGTTTCATCTCCACATGGCCGCTGAAGACCGCGACCTCCGCGGCGCTCATTCTTGGTACGGGTGGCGGAGTGTAGGACTCGCTCCCCAGGTGGTAGCCGAGTTTGCTTGCCGACTCGCGGTCGGTGATGCCGTACCGGCGCACCATGTTGGTGTCGTCGTAGATGCTCGCGGGGTTTCCGTCGGCTGGCGGCGGATTGTAGGAGAAGCCGAAGCGCGCCATGCAGTCACGGGTGAAGCGGTTGACTGCGCTGTCGATGGTCTGGCGCTGCGAGTAGTTCTCCATGTACGCCGACATCGGGAGCATCAGCCCTTTGGTCAGACCGGTCAACGGGAAGGGTGGCGGCGCAGTCGCGTTGGGGCGGTCTTTGGACATGGCGGCCTGCCCGGTCATGGGCGATCCGGAACAGGCACTGATGCCCAGGACCACACTGCCCGCGATCAGCACCGCGATGACCGTACCGGGGAGAGCCCGGAAGCGGTGGTGAAGCGGTGTACCGGCCATAGGGTCACTTTCTCGCGAAGGTTGACGTCGGTCGTGGTGCGGAGGATGTGACGGTTCCGACGACATCGCCGGTCCGGCCGCCCGGCCCGACCCCGGGCCGGGCGAACCGTCTCCGGGCCGGGCGAACCGTCTCCGACCTGGAAAGTCCGAGGACTGCGGGTGAAGCACTCCGGTGGTCCGCTCGGAGGCTCGGGGGCCGTCTTCTCAGGCCCAGGCCTGTGAGGCGTTGTCGTTGTGGAGCTGCGAGTCGAGGTTGACGCCCCTGCTGCAGCCGTAGTTGCCCGAGATGTACTGGGAATGGCCTCCGTAGTTGGAGTAGAGGTAGACCCGGTAGTTCGCTTGGGAGGAGCAGCCGAGCACGGACGCCGCATTGTTCTTCACGGCCACGCCGTTCCCGGAGTTGCCGGAGAAGATGTAGTGGATGTTGACCCCCGCCCCGGCGTAGTCGGGAACGTTGCCGAGGAACTTCGCGCGAGCGCTGTCGGTATAGCCGTTCGAATCGACCGAGTTGTAGAAGACGTACAGCACGTTCGTTCCCGTGGTGCAGTCGGGATTCGTATTGACGAGGCAGTTGTCCGACACGAAGTAGTCGGCAGCGCTCGCCTGGTCTGCAAAGGCCAGCGAACTGGTAAGAGCAGCGGCGAGTATCGCTCCCCGCACAATGCTTTTCGACTTGAGATTCATAGCATTTCCTTTCTTGTTCTCGAAGATCGATTAAACTCGACCCGATGGCCGTCGAGGCCAGGATTTTCAGGAGTGCCGAGCGGACTCTGCTGATCCTCCCACTGCTGCGACAGGGGGCCGGCTTCCCTTCCTTGCGATGGTCGCCGACCAGGTCGTGTGCGGACCCATTGAATCATCGCCAAGGTGGGCAGAAATCGGACATATACCGTATGGGCTGATAGTGGCTTGATTCTCGATGGCCGATTCTGTCGATCGCGTGGCCCTAGGTGGGAGTAAAATTTACTGACATGCCAGAATTGGGTCATGGTGTCCTGGGGGGGATGGGTTGATTTTTCGACAGATTTGAACGGCCGCCTGCCGAGAATTTAACAATTTGACGGTGATGTGGATATTGTTCGCTGCCGGTCAACGCTTGATGCCGCGTTATTTGTCCAGTATCAGTTGGTGCATCTTCTTCTGTCGGGGCTGCCTGGAATTGGCGATTCCTCTTCCGGTTGTACTGTTCGCAGTCGCACGGGAAGGCCGACGACCGGTCGGCGAAGGCCGCTGGTGCACGATCGGAGCACGGCGCTGACAACGGGTCGCCGGCGAGTTGCAGGTGGAGGCGGAAGCAGCCGGACGCGACACCCCATAACCCAACCGCGCAACGCCCCGCACGAGAACGCACTGAACAGGCCACCCATGAACAGCACACCGCGCGACACCAAAATGATCCAGAACCTGAAGGCCGCTGGACGGCGGATCAGCGGTGGCCCACCTCGCGATCCTCTGATCATCCCGACCTTCATTGAGGGCCAAGAGGAGAGGGTGATTTCTATGGAGGATCGGGCCGAGATCCGCCGGCTGCAGCGGGCGAGCGTATGCCGATCCAGGGGATCGCCCGGCACCTGGGTATTTCGAAGAACAAGGTGAAACGAGCCCCGGCTACCGATCGGCCGCCGGTCGACCAGCGACCACTGAAGGGCTCGGCGGTGGACGCCGTGGAGCCCACGACCTGCGAGTTGCGCAGGCAGACCGCGAAACGATGCCCGCGACCGTGATCGCCGAGCGGATCGGCTGGGAGTGCGGGATGACCATCCCCAAGGAGCGCGTGCACAGAGTGCGTCCCGCCTACCTGTCGGTCGACCCGCTCTCGCGGACTGTCTGCCAGCCCGCTGAGCTCGCCCAGCGCGACCTGTGGTTCCCGCCGGTCGACATCCCGCTCGGCTACGGCCAGTCGGGCCGCTCACCCCTGCTCGATCGAGGAATCGACCCCGCCCATTTGCGCGGAATCACGCGCCGGCAGCTCGCCCACCTGGGAACACTGGACTTCCTCAAGGCCAAGGAGAACGCGATCTTCCTGGGGCCGCCTGCGCGGGCGGGACGCGCATCGCGGCCGGGCTGGCGTCCGGGCCTGCCAGGCCGGCCGCCGGGTCGCGTTCGCGCCAGGCGGCCCCTGTCCGCCGCCCACCATGCCGGCCGGCTCCGAGACGAGCTGGTCAAGCTCGACCGCTACCCGCTGATCGTGATCGACGAGGTGGGGTATATCCCGTTTGAGGCCGAGGCCACGTACCTGTTTTCCAGCTGATGTGCTTGGCGGGCTCCCAGTCCAGGCATATTCGGACAGAGGTGAGGAGGGGATTGCCGTTCTTCCAGAGAGTTGCGGTCAAGCCGCTGGCCCTCGCAGTGAGAACGTCGCCGATCCGTGATATCCACAAGGAACTGGGGCGCGGAGGCGCCGTCAAAATCCTACCGGCCAGCCGCAAGCATCGCGATTCCTGTCGATCCCCGATCCGATTCGGTGGGCCCTGACATTTCTCACCGGACAGTAGACATCCCTGGTCCGCATTTTAGGCGAAATGTGTGTGGGGGGATCGACCGCTTCCCGCCTGACCGCTTCCCAAAACCAATCAATTCTTGGTGGGCTGGGCTCATATGGACCCCGAGAGACAAGAACCGCCCCTGGCCCCTTAATCACTCAAAGCACCCTAAACGGATATTTCGCCGCCCCCAGAAAGCGGAAGGTGATCTCATGCCGGTCAATCCCTGCTCGTCCCTGCAGGTCAGCGGCATATTATGTGTGCGATTTGCAATTGACAGACGCACGCCTCTCATCATCCGCTAGGCTACTAACGGTCGCTCGGCAACTCCAATACCTGCACTGTTGGAGTGCTCGACCCAAGCTGCGGCCACAGTTTGCCGTCTGATCAACGTGCTTGTCGCCCCATGTCGAAAGCTCCGATCTCGTTGGAATTTCAACAAACTCTTTCGAATCGGCAGTAGTCATACCCGCGCAGGTCATCGAGATACCTGCATGCCTCTACCTCGCGTCACGAGTGGCCCGGATCGACCCAATCGAAGTACTCCGCAGATAGTCACCTCGAAAGGATCGCTGATGCCTGTTTTCAAGACCCGCCATGGCCTTACCGGAACAATCGCCGCCGCTACCTTGGCTGCCGCGACGCTCATCGGTGCCTCACCCGCCGGCGCGGTAACGACGTGCACGCAAAGTTGCTATCTGGACGCCCGCGCGGGTACTCACACCGGTTTCGACCGTCTTGTCTTCGATGTCGGCGGCTCGGAACTGCCCACAGTGCAGGCCGGTATTTCGTCTACCGGCGAGTACACCGTCGGCGGGAGCGGTGACACAAAGGTTGTCCAGATACCCGGCAAGTCGTACCTGATGCTCCACACATTCTTCTCACACACTACCTACGACGACGGCTCTCGGTCCTACACGACCCCGACCATCCTCCCCGTCGCGCTCCCGTCGCTCAAGGGAGTCCAGCTCCTGAGCGATTTCGAGGGCTACACCGACTTCGGGCTCTCGCTCGACAACTGCACAAGCTATAACGTCTTCACCCTCACTAGCCCCAACCGGATCGTAGTGGACGTCTACCACTGACCTGGCGACGGGGCTGCGTCAGCTCCGCCCGACCCACCCGCGAAGTTCGGGCACAACCACGGTTCGCGCTCGCCACCGACACATGGACCGGCGAACTGACCAATACCGAGCCGGACAAGCACCTGGCCGCTCAGTGAGTCGCCACGAACCGCCTTGCCGAGCTGCGATTCCGACCGCCACCCAAGCCCTGGCCATATACCGGCAGAGGGGCCCTCCCTGCTCCGGCTACTGCCGACCGCCGCGGCGTGGATGGCCGGCCCGCAATCGCCCCGGCCGCACTGAGCTTGGCGTTCAACCTCGCTGCGTTTGGTGATCCTTGATCCGCTCGGCGCGTTTCACGGTCTCGCCGATGCCGCAGTGCCTGGCGCGGTGCTTGTTCCTCGAGCCTGCAGGCCGCTCCGGCCCCGGTCGGGACGGTTTCGGTGTGGCCGCTCGGGCCAGCGAGGACAGCGCGGTCGGTGTCGGTGAACTTCGGCTTGCCGACACGGCGCTGCAGGATGAGGAGCTGGTGCCCGAGCACGAGGATCTCGTGGACTTCTCACGATCGCTCATCGGCAGCAGGCGCAGGAGCGCCAGGGCGTTGGCCGCGGCGAGGTAGATGAGGCGCAGCGGTATGACAGATCGTCATGCCGCCGATGCTTTGAGCATGCGGCAAAGTCGACTAAGAAGACATCTTATTTGGCGGGGTTGGGTAAACTGCGGGCGTGATGATCGTGGAGCGCCTGGTGCCGGACGAGCTGTGGGAGCTGTTCCAGTTGGTGGTGCCGGAGGCGCCGACGCGCCCGCAGGGCGGCGGCCGGCGGCGGCACGGCGACCGCGAGGTGCTGGCGGCGATCGTGTTCGTTGCGACGTCGGGCTGTACGTGGGCTCAGCTGCCGCCGTGTTTCGGCCCGTCAGGGCCCACTGCCCATCGGCGCTTCACAGAGTGGAGCAAGGCGAGGGTGCGGGCCAAGCTGCACCGAGTTGTCCTGGACGAACTCGGCTCGCGGGGCGAACTGGACTGGTCGAGGTGCGCGGTCGACTCGGTGAACATGAGGGCCCTGAAAAGGGGGAGCCGACGGGTCCGAATCCTGTCGATCGGGGCAAGTACGGGTCGAAGATCCATCTGCTCACCGAACGCACCGGTCTGCCCCTTTCGCTCGCGATCTCCGGGCCAACGTCCACGACAGCCAGGCCCTGATACCGCTGGTCGACGCCATCCCGCCGATCCGCTCGCGGCGCGGCCCGAGGCGGCGCAGGCCCGGCAAGCTGCACGGCGACAAAGCAGACGACCACCGCTTCATCCGCTCCTACCTGCGGCGCCGCCAGATTACCGCCCGCATCGCCCGCCGAGGCATCGAGTCCTCCACCCGGCTCGGCAGGCACCGTTGGGTGATCGAACGCACCGTCGCCTGGCTCGGCGGCTTCCGCCGGCTCCACCGTCGCTACGAACGGAAGGGCGCCCACTTCGCAGCGTTCGTCAGCATCGCCGCAGCCGTGATTTGCCATTGCAGGATCACCAAATGAGATGACTTCTAAACGGTGATCCAACGACTGGTCGGATCCAGGGAGGAGGAACTCGTCGTTCCAGGAGGAGTACTTCCTGTTCCCGAGCTCCGTTCTGCTACGGCGACGGCGTCGCCGAGGGCCACGGCTCGGTGCTGTCGTACTGGGTCGTCCCGTGCCCGTGATGATGTGCTCAGCCTCGGCTTGAGCGGCTTCAGCGGGCCGGGGCGAGGACGGGTGTCCCCGCCGACAGGGCGCCGGCGGGTGCTCAGGCGCCGGCGCGGTTCACTTCGTCGTCGATAGCGTCGTAGAGCTGGGTGCCCTGGGCCCAGTCGCAGAGGATCTGCCGGTTGACGAGGACGGAGGACGAGGTCGTGGCGGGCGGCGAAGGCGCGGGCGTCCCGGGTGAAGCCGTTGAGTCCGATCATGACGGGTACGTCGGTGTGGTGTTCGGGGCGGGCGGTGTCGTTAAAGGTCTGGATGTCCCGGGATCCGGCCGGTTTGCCGTAGTGCTTGCACTGCACGACCACCTTGCGGCCGAGGTGGTCCCCGGCGATGACGTCCGCGCCGAGGTCCCCGGTGCGGCCGGCCCGAGTGCTGGACCCCGGTGAAGCCGTCGCGGGCGAGCAGGTCGGCGCACGCCCGCTCGAACTCCGTGGCTTCCATCGTGTCCAGGTAATGCATCCCGTACATCAGGATGGCCGGGGTCTCGTTGTCGAAGTCGTCCTCCACGTAGCGGACGTACCCGCGTGGGGTGAGGAGGTGGGCCGCGAGCACGACGGGTGCCAGCGCGATCGGGGCGGCGATCAGAGCCGACCACCAGGGGTGATCGGTGATCCAGCCCCAGACGTCCACGCTGAGCCAGCGCCAGCAGGAGGTGCTCAGCCACTGCCGGACCACCTTGGCGACGGCGATGGCGAGAACCGCTCAGGCGATGGCCTCAGCAGCGGATCGAAGGTACCGTCATGGCGCACCGTTCGGCCCAACTGTACCTCGGGGTGCTGGCGCCGGAACGGCCGGGCGACGGGGCGTGCTCGCCGCCGGGGCCTTCGGTTGGCAGGTGCGGCAGTTCGTGGAGGGCCACGCCGTTCTCGGCCCACAGACGGAGCCGGTCGCGGTCGACCCAGCGCCCCTGGTGCTTGTCGCCCCATTGCTTTGGCGTCGCAGTGAACGAGCCGTTGGTGACCACGACGGCGATGTCGGCACCGTGGACGGCCGGCGGTGCCCTTGACCTGGTACATCACGGGGAGCCGACCTTTCCGTCGACTGTGGTGTGCTTCGCCTGCAGCACGATCCGGCCCAGTGCCGGTTGCTGACCGATCACGTCGGCGGCCTGGCCGCCCTGCCGACCGTCCAGCCGTCGCGGACCAGGAGGTTCCGCAACGCGAACGCGAACTCCTGGTCGTCCAGCGCGTCTATGCTGCTCAGGGTCAGCTGCAGACCGGCCAGTCGCGCCGGGCGGGCCCTATCAGCGGCGCGGAGCCGCACCCACCACAGTACCGCGCCGGCGAGGGCGGTGGCTGCAAGAGGGACGAGTACGGGCCAGTACTGGGCGTGACCCGGGCGCCGGCGATCGCGGCCTGGGTGATTAACGTGGCCACCGCCAGGGGAGTGACACCGGCCGCCACGTGCTCGGTGGTACCCCGGGGCCAGCGCAGCCACCGGCGTCGCCCGCGAGCCATCAGGAGGCCACCGGGGCGGAGGTGGCCGTCAGCGCCGGACTGTTTGGCGTGGCCGCGCCGGTGTCGCCGAAGCCGATGAAATGGCTCCACAGCCACACGAGCGTGCAGACGTCGACGATCGTCCAGCCGCTCATCCTCCTCGCGCTCGGTCGCGGGTTGCGTCGGATGTGGCTGCGGACGACGTGGTATCCCTCGGGCATCGGCATCGGATGGGCTCCCCTCCCGTCGGCGGGCCGCCCCTCGCGGCCCGCTCCGCCCTCTGATGTAGCACTGCCCGACAAACTGACGGGATGTCGATAGTCGATCACAGGCAGCAGCGGAAATCGGACCGGATCTCGCGCCGATACCGGCTTCGCGGCGGGGCCAACACCTGCACTTGCCCAGGCTGCCGAACTGCCCGACGCAATAGCGCTCTTGATGGACGAATAGAACGCAGCTAGAGCCTTCACCCCGCGAATCACCTGTCAGCTGGACGATATCCCGGTCGCAGTGCGGTGGGCATCGTCGATGCATCTGGCGAAAACCAGTAGCGTACGCCGGGGGCGTAGAAGAGGGGCGCCCGCGCCCTTAGCCGGTCAGCGGCCACACGGCCACTGACAGCCCGTCAAAGCTGTAATAAGCCGTCGAATTACGGCGATTCATCAGAAACATGAACCGCGGCTACGGTCGGGCCCTACCCTCTCGTCGGACGGGAAGGAAACGGTCGGTGACAGGCATGAAGCCCGGCGCAGGACGCACGCGGCGCCAGGACAACACAGGTACCGACGGCGACAGTGACAGCAGCCTCGCGTTCCTGATGGGCTCTTCGCGCTCGGCGCCGTCGTGCAGACCGCGGCCTGGCTGTGGGGCCATTCACTGGCCGCCACCGCGGTACTCGGCGGTGCCGCCGCGGTCCTCGGGTCCCTGCGTGCGGCACTTCGGCGCACGGCCCTTGGCCCACCACTCTGCGGCGGCGCCCGGGGGAGCGGTCCCGGTCCCGGTCCGGAGGTTCAGTGCGGGCGCAGCCCGGTGAACACCACGTCCAGGACGCGCCCGTGGCCCGCCGGGTCGGGGCCGAGCTGGTCCAGGGTGGCTCCGGTGCCGACGATCAGCGCGATCAGTTCGGGCAGGGTGAGGTCCGCGCGGACGGCCCCGGCCCGCTGGGCGCGGTCCAGCAGGTCCGCCAGCCGGGTGCGGACGACGTCGGAGGACGCGCGCAGCGCGGAGTGCACGTCGATGCCGGCCGCGGCGAGGACCGGGGCGAACTCGTTCTTGCCGGCGGACTGCTCGACGATCAGCCGGAAGCAGCCGAAGAACGCCTCGGCGGGCTCGGCCCCGGCGGCCAGTTCGGCCGTCCCTACCGCGATCGTCTCCATCCGACGCACCATCACCGCCTCCAACAGGGCCTCCTTGGTGGGGAAGTGCCGGAACAGCGTGCCGACGCCGACGCCGGCGGCGCGGGCGATCTCCTCCGTCGGCACACCGACGCCGCAGGTGGTGAACACCTCGGTGGCGGCGTCCAGCAACTTGGCCCGGTTGCGGGCCGCGTCCGCCCGGAGCGGTCGCTCCTCTGTGTCGCTCATCCTCTCAACTCCCTTTCGTGCGAAGGCGAAAACGCCGGCCGGCCGGGCCTGGACAACCGGACTGCCCAGTCCGTATCGTCGTACCGGAGCCGCAGGTCCGGTTGCGGCGGCCGCATCCTCGTCCTTGCCGCTCCGTCCTTGCCGCTCTGTTTTTGCCGCTCCGTCCTTGTCGTTTCGTCCTTGTCGTTCCGGGGGTTGATCATGTCCGAAACTCGGTCACCGCGCGAGACCTTGCACGTACTGCTCGACGGCATCACGGCCGGCCGCTTCACCGAGCTCGCCGCGCTCTACGCCGAGGACGTCGTGGTGGAGACGCCCCTCGAACCCGGCGGGCCGGGCCGGTTCGAGGGGCGGAAGGTGCTCGCCGAACGGTTCGCCCAGCTCGGCGGGCAGTCCCCACTGGAACTGAGCCACCGGAACGTGGTGGTCCGCGAGACCGACGACCCCGAGGTGATCGTCGCCGAGTGGGACTACCAGGTGCGCCACCGCACCACCGGGCGGAGCCTCACCGCCGCCAACCTCCAGGTCCTGCGGGTGCGGGACGGACTCATCGTGCACAGCCGCGACTTCCACGACCACCTGGCGCTCGCCGCACTCACCGGCACGCTGCCGCAGCTGGTCGCGGCCCTGGAGTCGGCGTAGCCGCCCCTGCGGTCAGCCCCGGAGGACGCGCCGCAGCCAGCGCAGCCGGGCGTCCCGGGCGTCGCGGCTGACGGCGGCCTCCGGGGCGTAGGTGTCGAAGCCGTGGCACGCGCCCGGCCAGACATGCAGCTCGGCGGCGCCGCCGGCCCGCCAGATCGCGTCCGCGTACGCCACCGCCTCGTCCCGGAACGTCTCGGCCGAGCCGACCTCCAGATAGGCGGGCGGCAGCCCCGTCAGGTCCGTGGCCCGCGCGGGCGCCGCATAGGGCGGCAGCTCGGCGGCGCCGTACCGCTCGCCCAGCACGGCCCGCCAGGCGGTCGTGTTCGACGTCCGGTCCCAGGTGTCGTGGCCCGCCAGCTGGTGGGTGGAGAAGGTGCGGTCCCGGTCGTCCAGCATCGGGCTCAGCAACAGCTGGCCGGCCGGGACCGGCCCGCCCCGGTCCCGGGCCAGCAGGGCGAGCGCCGCCGCCAGACCGCCGCCCGCGCTCTTGCCGCCGACGACGATCCGCCCGGCGTCCGCGCCCAGCTCCGCCGCGCGCCCGGCCACCGCGAGCAGCCCGGCGTAGCAGTCCTCCACCGCCGCCGGGTACGGCGCCGCCGGAGCCAGCCGGTACTCCGCCGAGACCACGGCCAGCCCCAGCGGCTCGGCCAGTTCACGCAGCAGACGCGGCAGGACCGACCACGCGTTCCCCATCACCATGCCGCCGCCGTGCAGGTAGTAGAGGAGCGGCAGCGGTCCCACCGCCCCGGCGGGCCGCGCGCTCACCAACCGCACCTCCGGCCCGCCGCCGAGCCCCGGCACCGCCAGCTCCGCCACCTCGAACCGGCCGCCGTCCCGCAGCTCCGCCACCCCGGGCCTCGGCCGCGCCGCCGCGTCCCGCGCCTGCCGGGCCGCGAGGTTCTCCGGCGTCAGCGGCTCCCCCGCCCCCACCCCGGCGGCCCGCACCTCCGCGTCCACCACCGGCGGGACCGCCCGCCCGCCGCCGTCACCGTTCACGACCCGCCCCCTCCGTCCGGCCGGGGTGGGGACCGGCCGGCCACCCACCCCGCGTCACCTCCCCGAGCCTACTTACCGGGCGGGATGTCGTAGACGTGATCGGGCGTCACGATGCTGGTGACCGCCTTGCCGACCAGCGTGCTGGGCTCCGAATTCTGGGCGATGATGTCGGAATTGAGCAGCAGTACCAGGGTCGCGCACTCCTCCGGCAGATAGATCGTCAGACTCTCGTACCCGGGCAGCGAGCCGTTGTGGCCGATCCAGCCGCCGATGTTGAAGATCCCGAGCCCGTAGTCCGCCCCGGGGATCCCGGTCGGCAGCATCTTCAGCCGCTGCGCCTGGGTGGCGGGGGACAGCAGGGTGCCGGTGGCGACATCCTCGGCCCAGTGCTTCAGGTCGCGCAGATCGGACACGATCGCGCCCGCCGACCAGGCCCAGGAGGGGTTCCAGTGGGTGGCGTCGGCGACCTCCCCGGACAGCGTCTGGTTGGTGTAGCCGTGCGCGTACGGCGCGGGGAGCGCGGTGCCCTCGGGGTAGCGGGTGTGCCCGAGGCCGCTCGGCACGGTGATCCGGTCATGGACGAACTGCTCGATACTCCGCCCGCTCAGCTTCTCCACCAGCAGGCCGAGCAGGACGTAGTTGCTGTTCGAGTACTGGTAGCGGGTGCCCGCCGGGAACACGTTGTCGTGCTTGTACCCGTACGCGAGCAGCTCCTGCGGGGTGAAGACGCGCTGCGGATCGCTCAGGAAGTCGTTCCCGAAGTCCGCGTCCGCGCTGTACGGGAACAGCCCGCTGCGCATCTCCAACAGGTTCCGCACGGTGATGGCCTCCCCGCACGGCACGCCGTCCAGGTAGGCGGCGATCGGCTCGTCCAGGCCGACCAGCCCCTCGTCCACCAACTGCAGCACGGCGGTGGCGGTGAAGGTCTTGGTCTCGCTGCCGATCCGCATGTTCAGCCGGTCCGTCATCGGCGCGCCGGTCTCCTTGTCGGCCACCCCGAACGAGCGGACGTACCGGCCCCGCCCCGGCAGCCACAGCCCGACCTGCACCCCGGGGATGCCCGCCTCCCTCATCACCCGCCGCACGGCCTCGTCGAGCTTCGCCTGCAACTCCGGGCTCAGCTCCCCCGCTTCGTCGTCCTCCACACCGCTGTACACAGCGGGCGCGCCCCCGAGGGCGGGCGCGCCGGCCGCCGACAGCGGCAGCAACCCGGCAACGGCGAGCGCCGCCACGACGAGCGTACGGACCGGCGAACGTCTTCTCATGATCCAGGGCCTCTCTGCGATTCGGGGCATCCACCCCGCCGATCGTCGGCGAGGAGCCCCCGCCAACTACCCCGATCACCTGTACGAACCATCAGAAAATTCCACAATCCACCCGATCGGCCCTGCTCACAGCAGTTTGCGTTCCACTTCCTGAAGCTCTGCGGTGCATGGAAAGCGGCTTCTCCGTCGGCCGGAGATCGGCGAGCGGGCGCACCGGACCTCACGCCGACCTACCCCAACGGAACGGTCCGCCCTGGCTCATCCTCGCGGGCAGCCCGTTGCCCGGCGGCCAACCGGGTCTGCCGTTCGGTGCGCTCGACGGCAGCACAACAAGTCCGACCGTCAGAACCGGAAACGCCTGACAAACAGCATTTCCGCACGCAATGCTGAGCTTCTGTGCAACGTCTGTGCAAGATCGCGCAAGCGACATGACAGGAGGAGTGGTCATGGCACTACGGTTCGTGGGTATCGACCCGGAGACGGGCAAGGACCAGAGCCCGACCGTCTGGGTCGATGACGAGTCCGGGGAATTGGTCGTGCAGAGCTATGCGGCGGACAGGACCTTGATCGGCAAGGTCCTCGAGGCCGGGCACGGGCCCGACCACGCCAACTCGATCCCCGACAACGAAGCAGTGATTCGAATTCCGCGCCGGATGGTGCCGATCCTCAGGAAGGCATGCGATGCCGCAGAAGGTTCCGAGCTTCTATGAGCTCTTGGATGCCGCCGAACACTCGGCTGTCCACCTGGAGATGCGGGACCAGTACGGCATCGAGGAGGAGTCCGACGAGATCGCCCGGTGGCAGCGCGGCGAAGCCGTCGACGTAGATCCTGAATCGGAGTACTGGCAGGACTGGACCGAGGCCATTCGGCGCGCGCTCGCGCGTGGCGTCGTTGTACGACGGGCGCGGATCGTCTCGGAGCCGGTGACGACCTACATCCGCTATGAGCACCACATCACCCAGGTGAACGTGGCCGCCGGTGAGCTGGTCCGTTGGCTTCCCCGGAGCCACGCATCGGACCTTGCCCTCCCCGGAAACGACTTCTGGCTGTTCGACGGGAAGCTGGTGCGCTTCAATCTGTTCGACGGCTATGGGAGGGGTCTGGGCCCGCAGCACTCCGATGATGCCGACGTGGCACGGCTCTGTGCCGCGGCCTTCGAGGCTGTCTGGGGGCGGGCCGTCGACCACGAGAAGTACACCCTCTGACTCCGATCGACAGACCGCCGGGCCATGTCTCTTTCTCCGTCGTCAAGCGCTCAGAGCGCCCGCGAGACCATCGCAGCCCGTCTGAAGGAGCTTCGACGGGATGCCGGACTCTCGGGCCATGGCCTGGCTCTGCTCCTGGGATGGAGCGAGTCGAAGGTCTCGCGGATCGCCAATGCCAGGACTCCGCCGTCCGATGCGGACATCCGTGAATGGTGCGAGGCGTGCGGTGCCGCGCAGCTGGCCGGCGATCTGGTAGCCGCGAACCGCCAAGCCGGCGAGATGTACGTAGAGTGGAAGCGCTTGCACCGGACCAGGATGAAGCACGCCCAGGAAGTGGTTCTTCCCGTGCTGGACCGCAGCCGGCAGATCCGCGTCTACTGCTCGAACGTATTTCCAGGGATGCTGCAACGGCGGGCATACGCGCGTGCATTGATGGCTACCATCACCGAATTCCAACAGACGCCGGACGACGTTGAGGCTGCCGTCGAAAGCCGACTGCAGCGCACCCGCTTCCTTCACGAGGGAAATCGAACCTTTGCTCTCGTTGTGGAGGAGACCGTCCTGCGGTACCCCATCGGGGGCCCTGTTGCCCTGGAGGACCAACTGCGCTATCTGCTTGAGGTGATGGGCGCACCGCGGGTCAGCTTCGGTGTGATTCCCTTCGGAGCACCTCGCAGGATGTGGCCACTGGAGGCGTTCTCGATGTTCGATGACCGGCAGGTGAACGCCGAGCTTCTGTCGGCAGCCGTCACGATCACCGCCCCGGGAGAGGTCGCTACCTATGCCAAGGCGTTCAAGGTCCTCGCGTCGATGGCCGTCTACGGTCCTCAGGCCAGGAATTTGATCGAGGAGGCCATCGCCTCTCTCGGGTGAATCCGTGCAAGACGGTGCAAGAACATGGCACCGTTCGTAGCCGCCTCCCTACGGTCTATCACGCACCACCACCGCCGACGCGAAGGAGGACGGACCGATGGCGAGACGCAATCCCGGGCGTGAGTGCCGTCAGGTCGTGACCGCCGGGGCGCCCGCATTGCACCACCTTCCGCACCGTCCCGACCTGAGGGAGGCGCATCATGACCACACCGACGTTGAAGTCCCCGAACACCGTGCTCGCCAACGCCGTTGACGATGCCGTGGACGTCCTGAGGCCCCGCATCGGGGACTCCGACATCGAGAGCATCGACTTCTCGGTGGGCACACAGATCAACGGACAGCCTCACGTCGGCACCCACCTCGTCCAGAGCCTCGCATTCCTGCTGGCGGAGCGCGCCCGCGACGAGTTCGGTGTCGACACCAGCGTGGACTTCTGCGCGCTCGACAACTCTCCGGCAGAGACCGTCCGGGCCGAGAACCGGCGGTACCAGCGAGCCTTCGCCCACAGCCTGAGCGCCGACGAGATCACGGCGCTCGTCGCCCGGCACTACCTCCCGCTGTTCGACGCCTGCCGCACCCGGACGAACGTGCCCTACACGGTCAGCACCTACACCCAGCAGCAGGACACCCCGGCCTTCCGGGCCGAGTTCCTCCGGACCCTGGAGCTGCTGGAGGAGGTCGGCACCTGGCTCTCGCCGAACAGCGGAAGCGCGCACATCCGGCTGCCCTGCCCGGTCTGCGGCTGGGCCGAGAAGTACGCCGACCGGACGAGGCTGGTGGAACTGGACGAGGCCGGCGGCCTGTTCGAGGCCCACTGCTTCGAACACGGCCACTACGAGGCCGACATCACGCCCCTGGGCGGCGGCTACCTCGATCTCGCCACGCTCTACCGCAACGTCGTCAAGGAACGCTCCTACCGGCCCGACGACCGCACACTGCACGTCATGGTCAAGGGCGGCGACTGGGCGTTCGGCTGCCAGCTCGTCGACGGCGCGCACGCTGCCCTCGGGCTGCCGGTCGGCCCCCTGCCGGTCCGGATCTTCACCCCCCAGATCCTCGGCAGCGACGGCGGCAAGCTCTCCAAGAGCCTGCTGCGCGAAGCCGCCGAACTCGGGCTCACCCAGGACGAGAACACCCCTGCCTGGGTGCTCGACCCCTCCGCGTGGCCCGGCACCCAGGAGGACTACGTCGACGCGCTGACAGGACTCGGCGAGCTGGTGCTCAGCGACCCCAAGCACTTCTTCCGGTCCTACACCACGACCGCATTGGAAACCCTGATGAGCACCCGCCAGCCTGCACCGCACAACTCCCAGGCGAAGCGCCCCCGCACCATGCCGATCTACCGGCAGTACTTCGACCTGATCGCCAAGGGCGAGAAGACCGTCGAGGTGCGCGTCGGGTACGAGTCGATGAAGCGGATCAAGGCCGGAGACCTGATCAACTTCACCTGCCGCGAGTCGAATTGCCTGACCCGCGTCACGCGGGTCGGAAGGTATCGCACCTTCACGGAGATGTTCGGCACCGAGCGCGTGGAAGCCGTCAACCCGCACGCCACCGAGATCGAACAGCTCGAAGCGATCCGCGCCATCTTCCCGCCCCACAAGGAAGCGCTCGGCGTGCTCACGTTCGAGATCGAGCGGGTGGATCACGCATGAGCCTCACCCGCCGAAAGGTCCTGGTGATCTGCAGGGGCAACCACTGCCGCTCCCCGATCGCCGCGCTGGTCATCGCCGAGCGGGCCGGCGGCACCCTCGACGTGCGCTCGGCCGGCACCCGGGACTGGCACGTCGGCAAGCCCGCTCACCCCCTCATGGTCCAGGCCGCCGCCGGATTCGGCTACGACCTCACCGAGCACCGCGGAGCGTTCCTGGACCGGGAACTGCTGGACTGGGCGGACGACCTGCTGGTCGTGGACGAGGAGACCGCCGCAACTGTCCAGGCCCTCGTCGACCCGGACCGGCCCGTGCGCATCCTCGGCGAGGGCATCGTCGACCCTTGGGGCGGCGAGCTGCCGGACTTCGCCAGGGCCGTCTCCGAGATCCAGGACGCCACGAGGCTGTTCTACGCCACGTAGTTCCATCGCTGGTTCCGGTCGCTCCCGGACGTGACGAGCCGCCGGGGAGCGGCCGGACGTCCGGCGCCGGGGAGGTGGTCACCCTCACGGGCTACGTGTCGCGGCCGCCCAGTCCGCCAGGGTGGTGAAGTCGGTCGCCGTCAGGCCCACTCGGGGGTCGATCCGGTGGAGCAGGGCCGGGCCGTTGTGGTGGGTGGCGACCCAGGTGCGGTCGGCGTCCGTGATCTCGTCGTCCACCCAGGCGAACGGGCGGCCCTGGGCCCAGGAGACTATGGCGGGTGTCTTCCAGAACACGCCGTCCGCGGGCTCCGGCCGGGGGTCTGGCCAGGTGATGACGGGGAGTTCGGGCAGGCCCAGCAGGGGGGCGATGAAATCGTTGGCCTCCGCTTCCCAGGTCGTCGCCCAGGTGAGGGCGAAGGGGAGTGCGGCGAGGGCCGGGCCGTGGGTGGGGTTGAGCCAGACCCGGAGGGGTTTGACCGGCTTGTTGGGCAGGCCGTGGGCGCGGAGGCGGGCGCGTTCGGCGGCGTGCCAGTGGGGTGTCAGCAGGCGGTGGGTCCGGTAGCCCTCGGGGCGCCGGTGCGGTTTGGCCGCGTACGGGTTCAGGGGCCCGTCGACGTCCAACAGGAGCAGGGGTTGCATCGGGTCACCTCCGGGGATCGTCCCCGGCACCGTAGCGTGTGGGCTGCGTGCGGGGCACCGGGATTGATGTGGCCAAGGGGAGGTCCGGGTGGTGGGGGACGAGGTCGGCGGGCTGGTCGGGCGGGGGCGGCGGCTGCTGGACGAGCACGACTCGGCGACGGATCCGCGGCGGGCCGCGATGGCGCTGTCCGGCGCGCTGACCGCGTTCACGGCGGCGCGCACGCTGCTGGAGGACGCGGGGCCGGCCGCGCCGGGCGGGGCGCTCGCGGAGGTCCGGTGCCTGCTCGGGCTGACGCTCGCGGTCCGGTACTGGAACGGCGTCGATCGGCCGGAGTTCGCCGAGGACGAGCACATCCGGGCCGCGATGTGGGACGAACGGTCCGATGCCATCGGCCTGTTGACGATCGGTACGGCCGTGCTCGACCCGGCCGCGCCGGAGCGGGCGGTGGCCGCGGCGAAGCTCGGACTGCTGCTGTACGCGCGGCTCGGGGACGCGGAGGAGGACGGGCGGGCCCGCCCGGAGGACCTCGACCGGGCCGTGGAGGCGCTGCGCCTGGCCTGCCCCGTCCCGGTACCGCTCGGCCCGTGGCGGGTGCTCGGCCCCGGCGGACCGGACCGCACCCGCGACGGGCGGCAGGGGCGGGAGGGGGACGGCGGCTACGGCGCGTACAACGCCTACGACGAGCAGGATCCCGGTTTCCTCCTGGCCCTCGGCTGCGCGCTCGCCGACCGCCACGAGCGCGACGGCGCCCCGGCCGACCGCGCCGCCGCCGACGCCGTCCTGACCAGCCTGCTCGACCGGCTGCGCCCGCAGCCGTGGCACGAAGCGGGCGCCGCCCCGCCGCGCCCCGACCCGGCCGCCGGTCCGGGACCGGCCGAGCTGGCCGAACCGGTCGAACTGCTCGCCCGCCAGTGCCTGGTCCGGCTGCTGCTCGGCCCGGAGCGGGACGGCGCCGGGGACCCGGTGACGGTCGGCCGGGCCGTCGCCGAACTGGAGACGGTCGCGGCCACCACCGAGCCCGACGCGCCCGCCCGGCTGTGGGCCTGCCTGGCCCTGGTGGAGCAGTACGAGGCCCGCGGCGGTGGTACCGTCCGTCCCGAGGACGCCGCCCACCGGCTCGCCCGGCTGCGCGACCTGCGCCGGCTGGTCCCGCCCGAGGACCCGGACGGCGGCACCGTGCGCTGGGCGCTCGGGAGCACGCTCGGCGGCCTCGCCCGGATCGACCACTACCTCCTGACGGCCGAGGCGCGGGAGGCCGTCGAGGTGCTGCGCGAGGGCCTCGCCGGGATGGCCGAGGACGACCCGGTGCGACCGCCCTCGCACGCGGTGCTCGGCACGATCGTCAACGCGCTGTGCGAGCAGGAGCCCGACTCCTACCCCCTGGAGGAGGCGCTCCACCACCTCGAACGGGCCGTCGCCACCATGGGGGAGGAGGACCACCGCGTCCACCGTAGCGACATCCTCCAGCAGCTCGCCCACGCCTCCATCGCCCGCGACGAGTTCTCCACCGACCAGGCCGCACTGGACCGGGTGATCGGCCTGCTCGACGACGCCCGGGCCCGGCCCTCCGGCAGCCTGTGGTCGGCGGAGCACCTGGACGGCTCGCTGGCGGCCGTGATGAGCAAGCGCTTCGCGTTCACCAACGCCGCCGCCGACCTGGACGCGGCGATCCGGTACGAACGCGCAGCGTTCCGCCGGGCCGCGCCGGACGACGTCAACCGGGTCGTGCACCTGGAGAACCTGTCCGTCAGCCTCTACCGGCGGTACCTCCTCGGCGGCGACCACCAGGACCTCGAAGCCTCCCGCCGCTACACCGACGAGGTGGTGGCCTTCCTCGCCACCAGCGGCCTCCCGGGCGTCGGGCGGCTGCTCGGCGGGCACCGGCCGATGCTTGAACGGACCCGGCTGATGCTGGAGTTCCAGGCCGCCCTGGCAGTCCAGGACGTCGCGGCGATGGGGCGGGTGGTGGCCGAACTGGAACCGCTGGTCGCGGCGGTGCCCGAGGACGACCCGCTCCGGCTGGTGGCACGCGGCGACCTCGGCGCGGTGATGTTCTTCCACGCGCTGCACGCGGGGTCGGCCCGGCTGATGGACGCGGTAGGTCTGATGATGGAGGCGGCGGACGCGACACCGGCCGGGCACCTGTACAAGGCGGTGCTGACCCTGCGGGCCGCCGGCGCGTTCGTCCTGCTCGCCGCGAAGCGGCCGTTCAACGAGCACTACGCGGGCGGCGCGCTCCGCTACCTCGACGCCTTCCTCGCGGAGACCGACCCGGCCGGCCTGGAGGGCTCCCGGGGCCTGCTGCTGCGGGCCACCCTGCTGCTGGAGCGCTACCGCCACGCGCGCCGGCCCGCCGACGCCGTCGAGGCGCTGGCCGCCGCGGGATCGGTGCGCGAGCGGATGCGGCAGGGGACGCCGACCCGGCTGCTGGCCAAGGTGAGCGGGATCCTCGCCGCCGTCCACCGGGCCCGGCTCGGGCCGGAGGACCGCCGGCTCGGCCGTGGGTTCGGGCTGGCCGGGCTGCGCGAACTCGCCGCCGCGACCCTGCTCCAGGCCTCGGCCGAACCCGCCCTGCTGCTGGCCAGGGACGCCGCGTCCGAGGCGCTGACGATCGCCGGGTGGTGTATCGCCGACCGGGAGCACGAGGCGGGCCCGGGCGGCGGTGCACCACCCGGCGACGAGACGCACCTGCGGGCGGCCGTCGAGGCACTGGAACTCGGCCGCGGCCTGGTGCTGCACGCCTCCACCGCCACCACCGACGTCCCCGACCTGCTGCGGATCGCCGGGCACCAGGACCTCGCCGACGCCTGGCTCGGCGCCGGGCCGGAGGAGAGGACGGCGGCCGGCCCGGAGCAGCGGACGGCAGCCGGCCCGGAGGAGAGCACGGCGGACGGCCCCCGGCAAGGCCCGCCCGCCGACCCCTTCGACTTCGACGCGCTGCTCGGCCTGCCCGGCACCCTGCTCGAATCCCTCCCCGGCGGCGCCGACATCCCCATGCCCGACGACCTGCGCCGCCGCGCCCTCACCGCCCTCGCCGCCTCCCCGGCCGGGACGGCACTCGTGTCCGCGCCCCCGGTCGAGGAGATCGCCCGGAGCCTGCGCGCGGCCGACGCGGACGCCCTGGTCTACCTGCTGCCGCCCGCCGACGGGCGCAGCGGCCAGGCCCTGCTGATCACCGCCGGCGAGGACGGCGGCGCCGTCCACCTGCTGCCCCTCACCCTGGTCAGCAGCTCCGCACTCGACCTGCTGCACACCTACCGGCGGGCGCACCGAGAACGCCGGGCCACCCTGGACCACCTGCCGCCCCGCCACCCGGAACGGGTCGCCGCCCGGCGCCGCTGGCAGGGCACCCTGGGCGAACTCTGCGACTGGGCCGGCACCGCTGTGATGCGCCCGCTGCTGCGCCACCCGGCCCTGCGGTCGGCCGCCGCCCGCCGCGCGCCCGGCGCGCCGCCCCGGCTGGTGCTGGTGCCGTTCGGCGCGCTGGGCGGGGTGCCCTGGCACGCGGGGCTGCTCAGCAGCGGGCTGCGCGACGGCGGCCGGCCGGTGCGGGTGGTGGAACGGGCGGTGGTCTCGTACGCCGCCTCCGCGCGGCAGTTCTGCGAGGTGGTCCGGCGGCCCCGGCTGCCGCTCGCCGAACGGCCGGTGATCGTCGGCGACCCGACCAGGGACCTGATGTTCGCCGAGGTCGAGGCCGAGTACCTGCACGCCGACCACTACCCGCACGGCACCCTGCTCGGCTACGTCGAGGACGCCGAGGGGGCGGGCACCCCGGGTGAGGTGCTGGCCGCGCTGCCCGCGCCCGGACGGGCCGGGGCCTCCGTACTCCACCTGGCCTGCCACGCGCTGCCGTCCGGGCGCTCGCCGCTCGACGCCTACCTCGCGCTCGCCCCCGACCCGGGTGCCGGGGACCGGCGGGGCCGGCTGCCGGTCGGTGACATCCTCCGCCAGGCGCTGGGCCGCCCACCGGGCTCCCCGGGCGGGCTGGTCGTGCTCGACGCCTGCGTCAGCGACCACACCGGCGAGGACCTCGACGAGGCGCTCACCCTCTCCAGTGCCTTCCTCGCCGCCGGGGCGACGGGTGCGGTCGGCTCGCGCTGGGAGGTGTCCGACGAGATGGTCTGCGTGCTCATGTACGTCCTGCACGGCCGCCTCGCCGCCGGGGACCCGCCCGCCGAGGCGCTGCGCCGCGCCCAGCTGTGGGCCCTCGACCCCGACCGCGGCCTGCCGCCGGGTGCCCCGCCCGAACTCGTCTCGCTGGCCCGCCGCGCCCCGGACGCCCTGGAGGTCTGGGCGGCCTTCTCCTACCAGGGCTACTGACCGGCGCGGGGCGCCCGGCCCACGCCGAGAGCGGAGGGCAGGACCGAGGCCGGGGAGGACCGGGTCCGCGTCGGGGCTGTACAACGGCCGGCCGTGCGCTGTGCATGGCGAACACAAGGACACCCGGACGCGGCGTCGGCCGAACGTCGGGGGGCAGGCGTCTGCCAGGCCGCTGGCGCGGAGGGGGTGGGAGGGTGCAGGGTGTGACCATGTCCGAACGCCGTGACCGTCGCCGTCTGCACGCCCGCGCCCGAGCTCTCGGAGTGCCCGTCGGGCAGGTCGGCCGCCGGATCTCCCTTCGCCGGCCCGGGCCGCCGCTCGTGGAGCCGGCGTGGCCGCGTACCGCGGTGCCGGACCGGGACGAGGCCCCTGTTGTCGCCCGAGCGATGCCTCCGGCACTGGTGGCGTGCTGCACGGTCTCGCGCGACCGGCAGGTCACGGACGGCGGGACCGTGGTGATGCTGACCCGCCACACGGCCGACTGCCCGATCTGGTCCGCCCGCTGAGCACGGGCCCCGACGGACCCGACCGTGCGGCGGGTGTCCGACCGCTTTCAGGCGGACACCCGCGGCAGCGTTCCGCCGGACGCTCCGGTCGGGCTCGCGCGCCTGCGGAGGGAAGAGGCGGTGCCCCCGGTCCTACTGGTGGCTGCCCGCCGATGACGTCGGCGTTGCCCCCACCACCATGGCCCCGATGGTGTCCTCCGACCGTCGCGGGCGCCCGGTGGAGTGGGAAGTCGGAGAGCCCGACTTCCCACTCCACCGCAGCTGCTGTCAGCCGGAAGGCTTCGCGAACGTCGGCCGCACGAGTACGGCGAGCAGGGCGAGCACCGCTCCCGCCCTCACCAGGGCGGAAGACGCCGCGGCCGCGAGCGGCGGGCGGCCGTCGACAGTGTCAGGCGGCTGCGCGGGCCGCCTTGGTGCGGGCCGCGTCGAAGACGGCGGCCGGGTTCCCGTAGTAGAGCCATGGGCCGGCGATCTCCCGGCCCATCCTGCGGAAGAGATTCAGGGCCTGCGCCGGGCGGCCGTTCTCGATCAGGCCGTGGGCGATCCAGCCACGCGCCGGGACGATGCCGGGATGGGCGGGGTCGGCGGCTTCCAAGTCGGCCAGGGCGGCGTCCAGGGCGGCCGTGTACTCGGCGGAACGGTAGAGCGGGGCCGCGGACTCGTCGCGCAGGACCTGTTCCCAGTACGCCCGCAGCTTCAGCACCGTCAGCAGGCTGCCCGTCGGCGCTCCGGCGATCGCCTTGTCCACGAACTCGTGCATCAACTCGTGACTGCCCCGCCACTTCTCGCACCAGTACTGCAGCGCGGCGGCGTGCGCGCCGTAGTGGTGGGGCTCGCGGGCGACGATCTCCGACCACAGTGCGCGGTAGCGCTCGTGCGACCAGCCCTGGCCCATCGCGATCGGCTGCTGCATCACCCAGGCGTTCGGGTCCCCGGCCGGGGCGAGCCGGACTGCCTCGTACGACACCTCCGCCGCCTCCTGCAGCACCTGGTGAAAGCCCATGGCCTGCTCGCGGGTCACCTGGGAGGCGTACTGCGAGGTACGGATCTCCCAAGCCCGCTTGACCAGGGCGTCGGTCTGCACCTGGGCGGCCTCGGGGTTGTCGGGCTGCTCCTCGCGCCATCGCAGGAGCCAGGTGTCGTCGGTGGCCGCGAGGTCGCCGAACGGGTCCAACCGGGAGTAACGGGTGTTCCAGTCGCCGTCGCCGTCCGAGAGGTAGGCCGCGGCGGGTCGCCAGTTCCCTGCTCTGGCCGCGTCGAGTGCCGCCTGCGCCACCGGGTCGGAGGGTTCGCTGCCCACTTCGACCAGTTCTGCGCGCGGCACCAGGCCGGGTGCGGG
Organism: Kitasatospora purpeofusca; assembly: GCF_034043715.1. Classification (GTDB taxonomy): domain Bacteria; phylum Actinomycetota; class Actinomycetes; order Streptomycetales; family Streptomycetaceae; genus Kitasatospora; species Kitasatospora purpeofusca_A. The sequence goes on from NZ_JAXCLC010000006.1 coordinate 65,942, forward strand.
TACACCGCGGCTCGTGGGGGCCGTGCGGTGCTTGTTCAGCCAGAGGCCCAGCCTGATGAGGAGGACGAGGGCGGCGATGATGAGGAACGGGTGGGACATGGGCCTGTTTCTCTATGGAACTCTGTCGCACGGGTGTGCGTTTGGTGGAGATCGTATAGCCGGTACCGGCCTGTCCCGACCCCGTCCTCCAGCCGCTCGCGGGCCGCCGACAGGTCCCCGGCGATGTGGGCGGCGATGCCGAGGTGGCGCAGCGCGTGCCGTGCGGAGGCTCCTCGGTGGCCGCTTCGCGCCGGTGCGGAACCGCCGGTCGGTCCCGGTGCGTGATCGGGGGTGTCCCGGAACCGCCCGTCCCCGCACACGTTTGGAGTCCCATGACCGACTACCGGACCGTCGGCCTCGTCCACCTGTTCATCGCGGCCGTCTCGGTCCTCACGCCGTTGGTCGGTGCCGTGGTGGCGGGCACCTTCATCCGTCGCCGGGGGCGCAACGCCCGCCTGGCGATGATCGGTTGTCTGGTGACGGCCCCGGGGCCGATCATTCTCGTCCTGGCGTCGAGCCTCGGCCTCGACACCGTGTTCGCGGGCATGGAGCCGCTGGTGGCGCTGAGTCTCGTCTCCGCGGTCTCGGTCCTGTTCCAACTGGCCGGTCTCGTCCTGATCCTGGCCGGGGCCCTCACCGCTGCCGCCCCGCCCGCCGCTCACCAGGCTCCCTATCCCTACGTGGCCCCGTTCCACGTCTACCCCACCGACGCGCCCCCGGGGCACTGACGGAGGGGGACATGCCGGTGCCCGCCCCGCGAACGCGGCGGGGCGGGCACCGGACCGGTCGAGCGAGGGGTCAGAAGAAGGGGAGGCGGCGGCTAACGGTGCAACGTTCGTAAATGCCACGGCAGTTGATGGACCGTCAATGTTCCGTTGATCGCGCCCCCGCCCACGCGCCCCGCCCGGGCCTGTGGCGGCTTCCCGCCACTGCGGTGCTTGTCGCTGCAGCAAGCCTCGAGCGAAGAGGACTTGGCGGAGTCCGGCGGCCGAACGGCGGCGCCGAACGCGGGAGACGGAGGAGCGGGGTCCAGGTCCGTTCCGTGTCACAGCCGTCCCGGGTCCGACGGGGGAGGCGGACCCGGGACGGGCTGGAATCGCGCTGCTGACAAGCGCGTTCGCCGGTCCGCCGAGGGGTCGGGGTCCGGCTCTGCGACTACGGTGGCCCAGGTCGGCCGGGGTGTCAACGCGGACCGCCCGCCCGGCCCCTGCCGAGCGGTCGGAGGCTGCCCCAAGGGGCACCGGCGCGGCGTACGGGCGTCACTCCGCCGGGATGTGCGCGAGCATCCGCTCCATCCCGCCGATCCAGTTGGCCCGCAGGGCGGTGATGGCGCCGGGCAGGTCGTCCTCCAGCAGCCGGCGGGCGATCTCGCAGTGCTCCTCCGACTCGCGCGCCACCGGCTCGTCCTCCGCGACGACCAGGTTCTCGTAGCGCCGCATCCCGGCCTTGACCCGGGTGAGGAGGTCGATCAGGCGCTCGTTGGAGCAGCCGCTGAGCAGCAGGCCGTGCCACTCGTCGTCGCGCCGGTCGACGGTCGCGTGCGTGGCGACCTGGTCGGGGAAGCCCTGGGCGAGGTCCAGCAGGCGCGGGGCGATGGTCCGCAGGTGGGCCGGGTCGGAGGACTCCAGGGCCAGCGACTCCAGGGCGGCGACGATCGCGACCAGTTCGCGGAACTCGGTGCGGCTGACCGGCGCGAAGCGGAAGCCCCGGCCCTGGCTGCTCTCCAGTACGCCCTCGCCGGCCAGGGCGATCAGGGCCTCCCGCAACGGGGTCCGGCTGACCCCGAGTTCGGCGGCCAGGACCGCCTCGTTCACGTCGGTGCCGGCCGCGAACTCGCCGCGGGTGAGGCGGTCCATCAGCTCGTCGCGGATCTGCTCGCGCAGTGGGCGGCGCTCGATCGCCATCGGGGTCCCCCTTTTTTCGGATTCGCAGCATAACTCTTGACCGCATTCAGTGTACTGCACTATGTATTTTGAATACAAAATTCCCAGCGGGGTCCTCGACCCCTCGAGGAGGCGGAGCATGGGCCTGACCCGGGTGCCGGGACTGCTGTTCGGAGGCGACTACAACCCCGAGCAGTGGCCCGAGGAGGTCTGGCAGGAGGACGTCCGACTGATGGCCGAGGCGGGCGTCAACCTCGTCACGGTCGGCGTCTTCTCCTGGTCCCGACTGGAACCCGCCCCCGGCGTCCACGACTTCGGCTGGCTGGACCGCGTCCTCGACCTGCTCCACGAGCACGGCATCGCCGTCGACCTCGCCACCGCCACCGCGACCCCGCCGCCCTGGCTGGTCCGCGACCACCCGGAGGTGATGCCGGTCGACGCCGCCGGGACCCGGCTGGAGTTCGGCTCCCGGCAGGGCTACTGCCCCTCCTCACCGGTGTTCCGCGCCGCCACCGTCCGGCTCGCCCGGGCCGTGGCCGAGCGCTACCGCGACCACCCCGCCCTCGCCCTGTGGCATGTGAGCAACGAGTACGCCGACCACACCGCCGAGTGCTTCTGCCCGGAGTCGGCGCGCGACTTCCGCCGCTGGTTGAAGGAGCGCCACCGCTCCCTGGACGGCCTCAACGCGGCCTGGGGGACTTCCTGTTGGGGCCAGCACTACACCGACTGGACGCAGATCGAGCCGCCCCGCAAGGCGCCGGGACCGGTCAACCCGGCGCAGCTGCTCGACTGGCGCAGGTTCTCCAGCGACGCGCTGCTCGCCTGCTTCGAGGCCGAGCGCGCGGTGCTCAAGGAGGTCACCCCGGACGTGCCGGTGACCACCAACTTCATGAGCGTGCTGCGCGACCTCGACTACTGGGCGTGGGCCGCCGCCGAGGACGTCGTCACCGACGACGCCTACCCGGACCCGGCCGACCCCCGGGCCGCGGTGAAGGCCGCGCTCAGCTACGACCTGATGCGCTCGTTGAAGCGCGGGCCCTGGCTGCTGCTGGAGTCCGCGCCGAGCGCGGTCAGCTGGCGGGCGGTCAACGTCCCCAAGGATCCCGGGGTGATGCGGCTGCACAGCCTCCAGGCGCTCGCCCACGGCTCGGACGGCGTGATGTTCTTCCAGTGGCGCCAGGCCCGCTACGGCCCGGAGAAGTTCCACTCGGCGCTGCTGCCGCACGGCGGCACCGCGACCCGGCAGTGGCGCGAGACGCTCGCCCTCGGCGCGGACGTCCGGCGGCTCGCCGAGGTCGCCGGCAGCACCACCCGGGCCGAGGTCGCGCTGCTGCTCGACTGGGACAGCTGGTGGGGGCTGGAGGCGCCCGAGTCGATGCCCTCCGACCGGCTCCGGCTGCACGAGCTGCTGCTCTCCTGGTACGCGCCGCTGCACGCCCGGGGCATCGCCGTCGACCTGGCCCCGCCCGGGCGCGACCTCTCCGGCTACCGGCTGGTGATCGCGCCCAACCTCTACCTGTGCACGGCCGAACAGGGCGCCGCGCTGGCCGGCTTCCCCGGCCACCTGGTGGTCGGGCCGTTCAGCGGGGTGGTCGACGCCGCCGACCGGGTCCACGGGGGCGGGGCGCCCGGGCCGCTGCGCGAACTGCTCGGGGTGCGGGTCGAGGAGTGGCGGCCGTTGCCGGACGGCGCCACCCAGGAGGTGGAGACGGCGGACGGCACCCGGCTGCTCGCCCGCACCTGGACCGAGTGGGTGGAGGCCGACGGGGCCGAGGTGGTGGCGCGCTACCGGGGCGGCCCGCTGGACGGCCGCCCGGCCGTCACCCGGCACGGCGGCGATTCCGGGCCCGGCCCCGCCACCGCCACCTATCTGAGCTGCCTGCCCGAGGACCCGGCCCCGCTGCTGGACGAGGTGCTGGCCGCCGCCGGCGTCACCGGCGTCGCCGGGCCCGACCTCCCCGAGGGCGTCGAGGCCTGCCGCCGCGGCCGCTACCTCTTCCTGCTCAACCACGGCAGCCGGACAGCCACCGTCCCACTGCCGACCCCGACCCCGACCACCACCCCCGCCGACACCGTGTTCACGGACCTGCTGACCGGCCGTCCGCTGCCGAGCGGCCCCCTGTCGCTCGCGCCGGGCGCCGCCGTCGTCCTGAGGCAGCCCTCAAGCAGTCCCGAGGCCGTCCTTAAACAGTCCCGAAGCAGTCCCGAAGCCCTGACCCGAGGAGCGCCAGTGGCCCATCCGTACATCCCCAACGCGGGGCCCGAGACCAGGGCGGCGATGCTCGCCGAGATCGGCGCCCCCGACGTCGCCGAGTTCTACCGCGACATCCCCGCCGAACTGCGGCTCGACCGCCCGCTCGACCTGCCCGCGCCGTACACCGACGAACCCGGCCTGGTCCGGCACATGCACGGCCTGCTGGCGCGCAACACCCACCCGGCCGAACTGCTGAGCTTCCTCGGCCACGGCTGCTACCACCACCACGTCCCGGCGGTGTGCGACGAGGTGAACGGCCGGGGCGAGTTCCTCACCGCCTACGCGGGCGAGCCCTACGAGGACCACGGCCGCTTCCAGGCCCTCTTCGAGTACGTCTCGATGATGGCCGAGCTGCTGGAGATGGACGTCGTCAACGTCCCCGTGTACGACGGCTACCAGGCGACCGGGACGGCCCTGCGGATGGCCGCGCGCCGCACCGGGCGGGCCAAGGTGCTGGTGAGCGGGGCGATCGCGGCCGACAAGCTGGCCAAGATCCGCGACTACCTCACCCCGGACGTCGAGGTGCTGCTCGCCCCGGTGGCCGACTCCGGGGAGATGGGCGAGGTGCGGCTGGACGACAGCTTCGCCGCCCTCTACCTGGAGACGCCCACCGTGCACGGCGTGGTCGAGACCCGGGGCCGGGAGCTGGCCGAACTGGCGCACGGCGTCGGCGCGCTGCTGGTCGTCGGCACCGACCCGATCTCGCTCGGCGTGCTCGCCCCGCCCGCCTCCTACGGCGCCGACCTGGTCTGCGGGGACATCCAGTCGCTCGGCATGCACCCGCAGTACGGCGGCGGCCAGGCCGGGTTCATCGCGAGCCACGACGACGAGCGGCTGGTCGCGGAGTTCCCGTCCCGACTGTTCGGCATCGCCCCGACGGCGGTGCCCGGCGAGTACGGCTTCGGCGACGTCTTCTACGACCGGACCTCGTTCGCGCTGCGCGAGGAGGGCAAGGAGTGGGTCGGCACCGCCGCCGCCCTGTGGGGCATCACCGCCGGCGTCTACCTCGCGCTGATGGGACCGCAGGGGATGCGGGAGATCGGCGAGACCGTCCTCGCCCGGACCCGCTACGCGATGCGCGCGCTGGCCTCGGCCGGCGCCGTGGTCCGCCACCAGGAGGCCGTGCACTTCCGGGAGTTCGCGGTGGAGGTGCCGGACGCCGACGCGCTGCTCGCCGACCTGCACGGCCGGGGCATCCTCGGCGGCGTGCGGCTCGGCGACCGCGAGCTCCTGGTCTGCGTCACCGAACGGCACTCGATCGCCGACATCGACACCCTCGCGGCGGCCGTCAAGGACGCCCTCTCCGCCCTGGGAGGCGCCGAGTGAGCTCGCACACCGAACCCTTCGCCGACCTGCCGGTCAGCCCCAAGCCGGCCCTGCGGCGCTTCCACCAGGCCCGCTGGGACGAGGAGATCGTCTTCGAGCTGTCCCGGCCCGGCCGCCGCGGCGTGGGCGTCCCCGCGCCGGACGCGCCCCTGGTCGAACTGCCGGAGTCGGTCGCCCGCCGCACCCCGCCCGCGCTGCCCGAACTCTCCCAGAACCAGGTGGTGCGGCACTACCTGCGGCTCTCCCAGGAGACCCTCGGCGCGGACTTCAACATCGACGTCGGCCAGGGCACCTGCACCATGAAGTACAGCCCCAAGGTCAACGACTCCTTCGTCCGTGACCCGAGGATCGCCGCGCTGCACCCGCTGCAGCCCGAGTCCACCGTGCAGGGCGTGCTGGAGGTCTACTGGCGGCTGGAGCAGATCCTCAAGGAGATCTCCGGCATGGCCCGGGTGTCGCTGCAGCCGGGGGCGGGCTCCGCCGCGATCTACGCCAACATCGCGATGATCCGCGCCTACCACGCCTCGCGGGGCGAGGGCGGGCAGCGGGACCAGGTGATCACCACGATGTTCTCGCACCCCTCGAACGCGGCCTGCGCCAAGGTCGCCGGCTACGAGGTGATCACCCTGATGCCGGACGCCGACGGCAACCCGGACATCGAGGCGCTGCGGGCGGCGGTCGGGCCGCGCACCGCCGCCCTGCTGATCACCAACCCGGAGGACACCGGGATCTTCAACCCGCGGATCCGGGAGTTCGTCGACCTGGTCCACGAGGCCGGCGGCCTGGCGTGCTACGACCAGGCCAACGCCAACGGCATCCTCGGCATCACCCGGGCCCGGGATGCGGGCTTCGACCTGTGCCACTTCAACCTGCACAAGACGTTCTCCACCCCGCACGCCTGCGGCGGCCCGGCGGCCGGCGCCTGCGGCGTCTCGGCGGCGCTGGTGCCGTTCCTGCCCGGGCCGGTGGTCGACCGGGCCGAGGCCACGGACATCGAGAAGGCGGAGGGTGAAGTCGGCGGGGAGCGGGACGTGTTCACCCTGACCACCCCCGAGCAGTCGGTCGGCAAGATCCGCCCCTTCCTCGGCGTCACCCCCAACGTGGTGCGCGCCTACGCCTGGGTGATGGCGCTCGGCGCCGAGGGCCTGCGCGAGGTCGCCGAGACGGCCGTGCTCAACAACAACTACCTGCTGGCGAAGGTCGCCCGGATCCCCGGCGCCTCCGTACCGTGGGCCGACCGCCGCCGGGTCGAGCAGGTCCGCTACTCCTGGCAGCAACTCACCGAGGAGACCGGCGTCCACTCCGAGGAGATCGGCATCCGCGCGGCGGACTTCGGCGTGCACTACTGGACCAGCCACCACCCCTACGTGGTGCCGGAGCCCTTCACCCTGGAGCCCACTGAGTCCTACTCCAGGGAGGACCTCGACGAGTACGCGGCGATCCTCGCCCACGTCGCCGAGGAGGCCCGCAAGGACCCGGAGTTCGTCCGCAACGCGCCCTACCGCCAGACGGTGCACCGGATCGACCCGGCCTCGCTGGACGACCCGGCACAGTGGTCGCCCAGCTGGCGCGCCTACCGCCGCAAGCACGGCGGGCAGCCGCCGGCATGATCGTCGGCCTGATCGTGAACCCCGTCGCCGGCCTCGGCGGCGCCGTCGCCCTCAAGGGCAGCGACGGGCCGGACATCCAGGCCAGGGCGCTCGCGCTGGGCGCCGTCCCCCGGGCGGCCGAGCGCGCCGCCGCCGCGCTGCGCGCCCTGCGGGCCCACCGCCCGGACGTCCTGGTGCGCACCGTGGCCGGCCCGATGGGGGAGGACAGCGCCCGGGCGGCGGGCGTCCCGTACCGGCTCGCGCACCGGGCCGCGCACCGGGTCGGGGACCGCCCGGCGGCGTTCACCGGGGCGGCCGACAGTTTGGCCTCCACCGGCCCGGCGTCCACCGGCCCGGCCGACACCCGGGCGGCGGTCGCGGCGCTCGGAGAGGTGGACCTGCTGCTGTTCGCGGGCGGCGACGGGACGGCGCGCGACGTCCTGGACGCGGGGCCGCGCCCACCGGTGCTCGGAGTCCCGGCCGGGGTGAAGGTCTACTCCGGCTGCTTCGCCGTCAGCCCGGCGGCGGCGGGCGCGACCGCCGCCGGGTTCGACGGCCGGACCGTCGACGCGGAGGTGGTCGACCTGGACGAGGAGGGCCACCGCGCGGGGCTGGTCGGCGCCCGGCTGTACGGCACGCTGCGGGTGCCGGCGGCCCGGGAGCGGCTGAGCGGGCGCAAGACCGGCTCCTCGGCGGCGCCGCCCGGCTCGGCCGAGTCCATCGCCCGCGCGGTGGTGGCGGGCATGCGCCCCGGCACCGCCTACGCGCTCGGCCCCGGCGCCACCACGCTGGCCGTGGGGCGGGCGCTCGGGCTGGCGCTGACCCCCCTCGGCGTGGACGTGGTCCGGGACGGCGCCCTGCTCGCCCCGGACGTGACCGAGCAGCGGCTGCATGCCATTGCCATGTCACAGGTGACGCATGGTGTGCTGTCGGTGATCGGCGGGCAGGGTTTCGTGATCGGGCGCGGGAACCAGCAGTTCAGTCCCCGGGTCCTGGCCGCGCTCGCCGGGGTCGTCGTGCTCGCCACCCAGCAGAAGCTCGCCGCGCTCGGCGGGCGGCCGCTGCTGGTCGACAGTGGCGACCCCCGGGCCGACGCCGCGTTCGAGGGCCACGTCCGGGTGGTCACCGGGCACCGTGAATCAGTGCTGTACCGCATCAGTTCGGCGAGTGAGGAGCTTTCATGAACACCCTGCGCAACAAGGTCGCCATCGTCACCGGCGGCGCCTCCGGCATCGGCCGGGCCACCGCCGAACTGTTCGCCGCCGAGGGCGCCGCGGTGGTCGTCGCCGACCTCGCGGACGCGAGCGAGGTCGTCGACGGGATCGAGGCGGCAGGCGGCCGGGCGGTGGCGGTGCGCGCCGACGTCTCCTCCGAGACCGACTGCGAACGGATCGTCACCATCGCCGTGCGGACCTTCGGCGGGCTGCACGTCCTGTTCAACAACGCCGGCATCATCCGCCGCCAGACCGCGCTGGAGATATCCGCCGACGACTGGGACCGGGTGATGGCCGTCAACGTGCGCTCCGTCTACCTGATGTGCCGCTTCGCCGTGCCGGCCATGACCGAGGGCGGGTCGATCGTCAACACCGGCTCCGGGTGGGGGCTGAAGGGCGGCGGCAACGCGCTGTCCTACTGCGCCTCCAAGGCGGCGGTGGTCAACATGACGCGGGCGCTGGCGATCGACCACGCGGCCGCCGGCATCCGGGTCAACTCGGTCAACCCCGGCGACACCATGACGCCGATGCTCCGCGACGAGGCACGCCAGCTCCAGGAGGAGTGGACGGTGTTCGAGAAGGACGCCGCCGACCGGCCGATGGGCCGGGCCGGCACGCCGCAGGAGATCGCCGCCGCGGTGCTCTTCCTGGCGGGCGAGGCCAGCAGCTACATGACCGGCTCCGCCCTCGTCGTCGACGGCGGCGGCCTCGCCTGACACCCCCGCACCACCCGCTTCACATACGGACGCACCTCAGGTACGGACGCGCCACCCCCCTGCACGCACCGAGGTACCACCCCCCTGCACGCACCGAGGTACCACCCCCTTCGCGACGCCCCACTCTCACGAAAGCCCAGGAGGCATCCGATGTCCGCTTTCACGAGTATCACGAGTATCACGAGTATCACGAGTTTCACGAGAAGAACAGCCCTGGTCGCCGCCGCGGCGGCACTGGCCGTCACCGTCACCGGCTGCAGCGGGACCAGCGGCGCGGGCGGCGCCGGTGACGCCAAGGCCGACGGCGGCAAGGTCACGATCCGCTGGTCGACCTGGGGCTCGGCCGAGGACCTGGCCGTCTTCAAGACCTTCACGGACGAGTTCGCCAAGAAGCACCCGGACATCACCCTCAAGCTGGAGCAGGTCGCCTCCTACGAGGACTACCACCCCAAGCTGCTCACCCAGCTCACCTCGAAGACCGCGCCGGACGTCTTCTACGTCGGTGACGACTACATCGGCAAGCTGGTCGCCGACGGCGTGCTGTCCCCGCTCGACCAGCAACTCGCCGGACCGGACAGCCGCAGCAAGCCGGCCGACTTCTTCGAGGGCATCTACGGCGGCGCCAAGAAGGACGGCGTCACCTACGGCGTGCCCAACGACACCAACCCCGAGGTGCTCTGGTTCGACAAGAAGGCCCTCGCCGCGGCCGGTATCACCGAGGACCCGGCCGCGCTGAACGAGGCCGGCCAGTGGACCACGGCGAAGTTCCTGGAGATGAACGCCAAACTCAAGGCGGCGGACCGGACCGGCACCATCTTCTGGAACTGGTACGGCGCCAACTACAGCGTCGTCAACGGCTTCGGCGGCAAGGTCTGGGACGGCGGCAAGTTCGTCGCCACCACCGACCCGAAGACCCGCCAGGCGCTGAAGACCCTCGCCGACGGCTACCGGGACAAGACCTTCGCCTCCGCCGACCTGCTGCCCGAGGGCAACGGCGCGGCCACCCAGTTCATCAAGCACAAGGCCGGGTTCTACGCCGGCGGCCGCTGGGTCATCGAGGGCATCGACAAGGGCGGCGACCGCGAGAGCTACGACATCGTGCCGTTCCCGTCCGAGAACGGGCAGCCGATACCCGGCGCCGTCGCCGCCTCCTACCTGACCGTCAACAAGAACAGCAAGCACCCGAAGGAGGCCTTCACCTTCCTGACCGAGTTCGTCAGCAAGGAGGGCCAGCAGTTGCGGCTCAAGGGCGGCAGCGCCGTCCCCTCCGTCCGGGGCGCCGAGAGCCTCGTCACCGAGGGCAGCTACCCGCCGCACGCCAAGACCTTCCTGGACGTCCGCGACCGGGGCTTCGCCAACTACCCCGACGAGGTGGCCGTCCCCGGTCTGACCAAGGCGATCAACGACCAGCTGATGAAGATCTGGGAGGGCAAGACCGGCTTCGACGAGGGCATGGACCAGCTCCGGACCCTGGTCGACGGTATGAAGGGCAAGCAGGGTTGAGCGCCCTCACTCAGGCCGCGGCCCGGCGGCGGGAGCGTCCCGCCGCCGGTCCGGCGGGCAGCGCCCCCACCGCGCGCGGCGGCCGGGAGCCGCTCTGGCGCCGCCGCGACCGGCGGTGGGCCCTGGTCTTCCTCGGCCCCCAACTACTGGGCCTGCTGGTCTTCCTGGTCGGCCCGCTCGGCTTCGCCGTGGTCCTCTCCTTCATGCGCTGGGACGGCCTCGGCGACGCCACCTGGGTCGGGTTGGACAACTTCCGCACCCAGCTGACCGATCCGGAGTTCGGCCGGGCGGTGTGGAACACCGTCAAGATCGGGCTGATCACCGTGCCCGGCGGCCTCGCCCTGGCGCTGCTGATCGCCCTCGCCCTGCACGGGGTGCGGGGGCGGACCGCCTACCGGGTCGTCTACTTCCTCCCGGTGGTGACCAGTTCGGTCGCGGTGTCGGTGATCTGGCAGATGATCCTCGGGGGTGGCGCCGACGGCATCCTCAACGGGACCGTCCACGACATCCTCGGTATCACCCTGCCCGACTGGCTGGCCGACCCCGACTGGGTGGTGGTCGCGGTCTCGGTGGTGACCGTCTGGTCCTCGCTCGGCCTCAACGTGGTGATCTTCCTGGCCGGTCTCGCCACCATCCCGACCAATCTGCTGGAGGCCGCCCGGATCGACGGCGCCGGCCCCTGGCAGACCCTGCGCTCGGTCACCCTGCCGCTGCTGTCGCCCACCGTCTTCTTCACCGTGGTGGTGTCGGTGATCAGCTCGTTCCAGGCCTTCGACCTCGTCTACGTCCTGGTCAACCCGGACCACAACGAGGGCGCCCAGACCATCGTCTACAAGGTCTACCAACAGGGCTTCCGGGAGTTCCACTTCGGACTGTCGAGCGCCGCCGCCCTGCTCCTGCTGCTGCTGACCCTGATCGTCACGGCGATCCAGTTCCAGGCGCAGAAGCGCTTCGTCCACTACGAGTCCTGAGGCGCCGCCATGACCGTCCGCCACTCCACCGCCCCCCGGCAGCTCCTCCTGCACACCGGGCTCGTCCTCGGCGGCCTGCTGATGCTGTTCCCCTTCGTCTGGATGGTCCTGACCTCCTTCAAGGGCGTCAGCCAGATGATCAACGAGCCGCTGTCCTGGCTGCCCACGCCCTGGCGCGCGAAGAACTACCCCGACGTGCTGAACGAGGTGCCGATCGGGCGCGCGTACTGGAACAGCATGTACATCGCGGCGATCACCGTCGCCGCCACCCTGTTCACCGGCGCGATGGCCGCCTACGCCTTCGCCCGGATCCCGTTCCGGGGCTCCGGGCCGCTGTTCGGGCTCTTCCTGGCCACCCAGATGGTGCCCGCCCAGGTGACCATCGTGCCGCTGTACATCATGCTCGCCAAGCTCCAACTGATCGACTCCCACCTGGCGTTGATCCTGCCGGCGATCGCCAACCCGTTCGCCGTGTTCCTGCTGCGGCAGTTCATCCGGGCCGTCCCGGTCGAGCTGGAGGAGGCGGCCAGGATCGACGGCGCCGGCCGCTGGACCATCTTCTGGCGGATCGTCCTGCCCAACATCCGGCCCGGCCTGTGGACGCTCGGCATCATCGTCTTCCTGGCCAGCTGGAACAGCTACTTCTTCCCGCTGGTGTTCCTCAACACCTCGGAGCTGTTCACCGTCCCGCTGCTGCTGGACTCCTTCAACTCCCAGCGCGGCGGCGTCGACTACGGGCTCACCGCGGCGCTCTCCGTGATGACCGTGGTGCCGATGCTGATCGCCTTCCTGGTCGGACAGCGCAAGATCCTCAACAGCATGGCCTCCTCGGGCCTGGGAGGCCGCTGATGTCCCCCTCTCCCGCCCACCACGTCGAACTCGACCTCGACCAGCGGCCGTTCACCGAACGCGGCTCCCGGCTGCTGGTCACCGCCGGCCCGGACGGGCTGCGGGTGGCCCGGGCCGAGTACGAGACCCGGCTCGCCGACACCGTCGAACTCACCGGGCTGGTGCTGCGCGACGTGGACGGGCACCCGCTGCCCGTCCGCTCCGCGACCCCCACGGCGGTCGAATTCGCGGGCGGAGCCGCGCTGTTGTTCGCCGACCCCGCCACCCTGGTGCTCGCCGGGCACGACGTCCACGCCTCCTGGCGGCTGCCCGACGGCACCGGACGGGCGCTCGCGCTCGACGGCTGCCACGTCCTGCACGGCCCGCCGGGGGAGTGGTCGGCCGCCGCCGTCCGCGCCGCCGCCGAGGCCCGCTGGGCGGCGTGGTTCGCCCGGATGCCGGCCGTCCGCCCCGACCTCGCCGCGGCGGCCGGGACGGCCTGGTGGACGCTGGCCGTCAACCTGCTGCCGATCGCCGGCCGCGAGGGCCTCGTTCCGTCCAAGTACGGCTACGTGGGGGTGTGGAACTGGGACGCGCTCTTTCACGCCGTCGCCCTGCGGCACGCCGATCCGGCGCTCGCCCGGGACCAGATCCTGCTCTTCCTCGACCACCAACTGCCCGACGGCCGGCTCCCGGACGTGGTGCACGAGCACGGCGTGCTCGCCGACACCACCGACCTGCCCCGCGCCGACCACGCCCGGCTCGCCGAGCACGTCGGCACCGCCAACGGCGCCCGGCCCACCCGCGAAGCGGTGCCGGTCACCAAACCGCCGCTGGCCGCCTGGGCCGTCTGGAAGGTCCACGAGACCGACCCCGACCTGTCCTTCCTCGCCGCCGCCTACCCCCGGCTGGCCCGCGCCCACCGGTGGTGGTTCGCGGCCTCCGACCCGGACGGCGACGGCCTCCCCGAATACCTGCACCCCTACTCGTCCGGCCTCGACGACAGCCCGATCTGGGACCACGGCCCCCGCGCCGAGCCCCCCGACCTCAACTCCTACCTAGTCCTGGAGGCCGACCGGCTGGCCGACATCGCCGACGCCCTCGGCCGGCCCGCCGAGGCCGCCGACTGGCGATCGCGCGCCGCCGCCCACACCGCACTCCTGGTCGCCCGCCGCTGGGACGGCACCCGCTTCACCACCCTGGCGGCCGGCACCCCCGTACCCGTCCGCACCGCGCTCGACCTGATGCCCCTGTTCACCGGCCGACTGCCCGCCGGGATCGCCGCCACCCTGGAACGCACCCTCCGCTCACCCGCCTACTGGGGTGAACGGCCGGTCCCCACCGTGGCCTTCGACGACCCGGCCTTCGACCCGGAGGCGATGTGGCGCGGCCCGGTCTGGCTGAACATCAACTACCTGCTGATCGAGGGCCTGCACCGCTCCGGCTTCCCCGGCACCGCCGAGGAGTTGCGCGAACGGACCCTCGCCATGGTCCGCGACGGCGGGGGCCTCCACGAGTACTGGAACCCGCTCACCGGCACCCGGGCGCCGAGGGCGACCTCCGGCTTCGGCTGGTCCGCCGCGCTCTTCCTCGACCTCGCCCGCGAGTAGCGACCGCCCGGCGGGAATCCCGTTGCGGTCGGGGTGCTCCGCGCCCCGCCCTCGGCCCGCTCCGACGACGAGGACCGCTGTCGCCCCGGGCGCGGTGATCGGGCGTGGTGATCGGCCAACTCCCCGACGTTTCCCCGCCGTCGCGGTACTCGGCAACCGATGGTCCAGTAGCGTGTCGACCATGGACGCCGGATTGCTCTGGACGGCCGGGGGAACAGTCGCCGGATTCGTCGCCTTGGGGGTCGCCAGCTGGCAACTGCGGCTGCAAATGCGCCAGCACCACAGCCGGCCCGCCCTGCCCGACGCGGCCGTGCCGCCGCCCTCGCCCTCCGCCGCGGACGGCCCGGAGACCGCCGCTGCCCCGGCCTCCGTCCTCGCCCCGCTACGGAGCCTGCCGGCGGAGATCCGCGGTCGGCAGGAGCAGCTCCGTGAACTCCTGGGTCTGGCCGAGAAGTCCACCGGACACGCGGTCGTGCTGGCAGGCCTCGGCGGGATCGGGAAGTCCACGGTCGCCGCGGCGCTCGCCGAACGGGTCCGGGCCGACCCCCGTCGCCACGTCTGGTGGGTCTCCGCCGCCGAGGAGGGCAGCCTGCCGTCCGGGATGCTCGCCGTCGCCCGTGCGCTCGGTGCCCCGGTCGCCGAACAGGAGGCGATCGCCTCCGGCACCTCCCGGGCGCCGGACGCGCTGTGGGCCGTGCTGGACCGGGAGAAGCGCCGCTGGCTGCTGGTCATCGACAACGCCGACGCCCCGCAGGCCCTCGCCGCCCCCGGCTCCCCGCCCGGTTCGGCAGGCGTGGCCGACGGCACCGGCTGGCTGCGGGTACCCCGCTCCGGCCTCGTCGTGGTGACCACCCGGCACGCCGACCCCGCGACCTGGGGCCGGGGCATCGTCTTCCGCCGGCTCGACCGCCTGGACGCGGCGGACGCCGGGCGGATCCTGCGGGACCTGGCACCGGCGGCCGGGACCGAGGAGCAGGCCACCGAACTTGGCGAACGGCTCGGCGGTCTCCCGCTCGCCCTGCACCTCGCCGGAAGCTACCTCGGCTCCGACTTCGCGCTCACCCGGGGATTCGCCGACTACCGGCGGGAACTCGACGGTTCGCCGCGCACCGTCGACCTTCTCGCACCCGACCCGGAACTGGCCGGCGACTCCCGCTCCACCCTCATGTACACCTGGGAGACCTCCCTCGACGCACTCGCCCGCTACGGTGTGCCCCAGGCCCGGACACTGCTGCGGCTGCTCTCCTGCCTGGGCGCGGCGACCCCGGTCCCGGACGATCTGCTGGACGTCGCCCTGTTGGCCGCGCTGCTCCCGCCGGAGGCCGTCGAGCGGACGGAGCAGGTGGTCTGGCTCGAACAGGGCATGCGGGGCCTGCTCCGCCTCGGCCTGCTGAACCGGCTCGATCCGCCGCCGTCCGGCAGCGGCGGACGGGCCCTGATGGTGCATCCGGTGGTGGCCGACGTCGGGCGTGCCCACCTGGAGGCGGACCGGCAGGCCGGCGGGGCGGCCGCCCGGACCGTCCCGGCCACCGCCGTCCTCCTGGTGACCGAGGCACTGGCGCGCCTGGCTCCGGACCGGCCCGCCGACTGGCCGGCGTTCCGCCTGCTCACCCCGCACTTCCGCTCCTTGCTGAGTACTGCGGCGCCGGTGCTGGACCCGGACGGCCTGCGGCTGGCGGCGCG
The DNA here is from genome assembly GCF_034043715.1 of Kitasatospora purpeofusca. Lineage (GTDB taxonomy): Bacteria > Actinomycetota > Actinomycetes > Streptomycetales > Streptomycetaceae > Kitasatospora > Kitasatospora purpeofusca_A. The sequence goes on from NZ_JAXCLC010000006.1 coordinate 81,558, forward strand.
CGGCGCTCGCATGCTCGCGGACTACTCGGAGTGGAGCGGACCGGCGGCCATCGGGGAGGAGATCTGCGCGGCGACCCTGGCCGTGGTGGGCGCGCTCTCCTCCGGGGACCGTGAGGTGCTGGACCTGCGGTACTCGCTGTGCCGCGCCGTCGCCCTGCAGGGCCGCTGGACGGAGGCGGAGGAGGGGCTGCAGCTGCTGCTCGTCGACCAGCGGGAGCACCTGGGAGACGCGGACCGGTCGACCCTCAGGACGGAAGGGGAACTCGCGCGGGTCGTCGCCGACCTCGGCTGCCACACCGAGGCGAGGGCCACCCTCGCCGCACTGCTGGAGACCCAACGGGTGAACCTGGGTGAGCAGGACCCGGACACCCTCGATACCTACCACGTCCTCGGCCGGGTGGAGGCCCACACCGGAGGCTGGGCCGAGGCCGAGGCCCTCTTCCGGACCGCCCGCGACGGCCGGGCCGCCGCGTTCGGCATCGACCATCCCGTCACCCTGGCCAGTCGCAACCGGCTGGCCTGGACGATCGGCCAGCAGGGCAGGGCTGCGGAGGCGGGCGAGGAGCTCCAGGAGGTGCTGCGGATCCGGCGGGAGCTGTTCGGGGACGAGCACCACGACACCCTCGCTACCCGGGAGCGGCTGGGCTGGGTGCTCGGCCTCCAGGGCCGGCTCGTCGAGGCGGAGGAGGAGTTGACCGCGGTCGTCGCCGAACGCACACGGCTGTTGGGCCCGGACTACTCCGGGACTCTGAGTAGCAGCGTCCTGCTCGCGCGGGTCGTCGCCCAACGCGGCCGCCAGGAGGAGGCTGCGGCCCTGCTGGCCGATCTGCACCGGCGCCAGTCGCGCCTGTTCGGACCCGATCACCCGCAGACCCGGGAGACCGGGCACCTGCTCGACGGCCTGGGGAACGGCTAGTTGAGGCGTCGCGGCGTCGCGCCCGTGGCGTCGGGCCCGGTCGGTCTCACATGTGGGCGCCGATCCGGCCGCCCGCGGTGAGCACGATGTACACGCCGTTGGCGACGGCGCCGGTGTCGTGCTGGTCGGCGTCCAAGGTGTCGTTCACGGCGTTGTCGAGGCCCAGGATCTGCGCCCGGTAGTGGAGTTCGCCGACCTTGGTGACCTTGGCCGTCCAGCCGCCGGCGAGCTTGAAGGTGCCCGGGCCCTGGTGGGCGCCGCCCATCCAAGAGTGGACCGTGCCGTCGACGGAGAGCACCACGAACATGTCGTTGGCGTCCAGACCGGCGTCGGCGTCCTTGGTCTCCAGGGTGGCCAGGACGGAGCCGCGGCTGACGATCCTGGCGGTGTAGTTCTGGTTGCCGACCGGCTGGACCTCGGCCGTGCTGCCGTCCACCAGGGGGTAGCTGCGGCCCGGGGACTTCGGCTTGGCGGTCGGCGTGGGGGTGTCGGACGGCTTGGCGGTGGTGGCGGCGGGGGCCAGGGATGCGGCGGTGGTGGTCCCTGCCCCGGCCAGCGTGGGCGGTGCCGTTGTGGCGGGCGCGGCCGTGGCGGGCGTGGTCGCGGCGGGCACGGGCGCGCCGGGCACGCCGGTCGCGGTTCCGGGCGCGGGGGAGGCGGTGCCGCTCGCCGTCGCGGACGCGTCGGAGTCGGGCCCGCAGGCAGTCGCCACGGGCACGATCAGGGCGACGGTCAGGATCGCTCCTGCCAGCGTGCGGACGGTGGTCGGGCGGCGGGTCGCCGTGCGGGACATGAAGGTTCTCCTGAGCGGTTGTGCCGGGTGGCCGTGCGGTGCCGTGCACGACCGAACGTAGTGCGAACAATCGACGGAATCGGGCCTTCCGTGTCACCGGACTGCAACGCCTGGGGCAGACTGGACGTCCGACCGCCCGACGAACCGGGGGAGTGCCGGACCATGACGTTTCCTCAGCCTGTAGGCCCTGACCCGGCCGCCGCCGCCCGCCGTGAGCGCGTCCTGCGCGAAGCCGTGCGGCACCGGCTGCTCGACCCCGAGGACGCGCTGCTCGCCGCCTTCGTGGACCTCGACGGTGTGGCCGCGAGCGTCGCGGACCTGCGGGCGGCCTTCCCCGGCCGGCTCGACGTGCTGCACACCTTCGCGGCGAAGGCGAACTGCCTGGTCCCGCTGCTGGCCTGGCTGCGGGAGCTGGGCATGGGCTGCGAGGTGGCCAGCCCCGGCGAGTTCGCCCAGGCGCTGGCGGCGGGCTTCGAACCGCACCGGATCGTCCTCGACTCGCCCGCCAAGACCCGGCGGGAGCTGGCCGCGGCGCTGGAGCTGGGTGTCGCCGTCAACATCGACAACTGGCAGGAGCTGGAGCGCGTCGACACTCTGCTGGGGGCCGGGACGCCCCGCTCCCGGATCGGGGTCCGGATCAACCCGCAGATCGGCGGCGGGTCGATCGGCGCGATGAGCACCGCCACCGCGACGTCCAAGTTCGGGATCGGGCTGGCCGACGAGGGGAACGAGAAGCGGCTGCTGGAGGCGTTCCGGGAGCGGCCCTGGCTGACCTGGGTCCATGTGCACGTCGGCTCGCAGGGCTGCTCACCGGAACTCATGGCCGAGGGCGTCGCCCGGGCCGTCGGCCTCGCGGAGCGGGTGAACGGCGAGCTGCGGCGCCGCCAGGTGGCGGGCATCGACCTCGGCGGCGGGCTGCCGGTCAACTTCGCCGACGACACCACCGCGCCCACCTTCGCCGGGTACGCCGAACTGCTGCGGGCCCGGGTGCCGGAGCTGTTCGGCGGCGGGTACCGGCTGGCGACCGAGTTCGGCCGCTCCCTGCTGGCGAAGAACGGCTTCACCGCCGCGTACGTCGAGTACACCAAGACCTCCGGCGGCCGGCGGATCGCCCTCACCCACGCCGGGGCCCAGGTCGCGACCCGCACGGTGTTCATGCCGGACGCCTGGCCGCTGCGGATCACCGCGCACCACCCCTCCGGCGCGGAGAAGGACGGCACGCCGGTGCCGCAGGACGTCGCCGGGCCGTGCTGCTTCGCCGGGGACCTGGTCGCGGTGGGCCGTGCGCTGCCGCTGCTGGAGCCCGGCGACCTGGTCGCGCTGCTCGACACCGGCGCCTACTACGCGACGACCCACTTCCAGTACAACAGCCTGCCCGAGCCGGCGGTGCACGGCTTCACGGTGGACGCGGCGGGCGCGGTGCGGTTCGTGCCGCTGCGCCGGGCGCAGGAGGTCGGGGATCTGCTCCGGCCGGTCGACTGACACCTCGGGCCCGTCCGTACTGTGACTGTCTGTCAGAACCGCAGACGGGAAGGGGTTTCCGGGACGGTGGTGGGCGGGTATCACCCTGCCGCGGCCCGCCGTCCCGGCCGCGGTGCAGACAGCCTCAGCATGTCGAAGGAGGCCTCGCCATGTCCGCCCACCTCCCTGCCGAAGCCCGGACCCCCGTGGATCCCGACCCCCGTGCCCAGGACGTCCGGACCGTGCGGCGCCTGCGCCTCGGCATCGGTGTCCTCGGGTTCCTGCTGCCGATCGCCCTGCCGCTCGGCAACAGCCTCACCTCCGCCCGGATCGCGCTGCTCGACTCGATGAGCGCGTCCTACTACACCCATATGCGCAACGTCTTCGTCGGCGGTCTGTGCGCCGTCGGCGTCTTCCTCATCTGCTACCGCCACGACCGCCGGGAGGACCGGCTGAGCTCGGTGGCCGGGGTGCTGGCGATCGGGGTGGCCCTGTTCCCCACCGAGCCGCCGTCCGCCCTGGTGCCGCACCCCAGCGGTGTCCAGACCACCGTGGGGATGCTCCATCTGGCCTTCGCGGCAGGCTTGTTCGGCGTGCTCGGGTACTTCTGCCTGCGGCTGTTCACGGACTCCCCGGCGGCCGGCCGCCACCGCCCGGCACGCGACTGGGTGTACCTGGTCTGCGGCTGGGTGATCGTGGCCGGGGTGCTGACGGTCGCCGTGGCCGGGGTGCTGCACCTGGCCAGGGACTGGCCGCTGACCCTGCCCTACCTCGGCGAGGCGGTGTCGGTGTTCGCCTTCGGCGTGGCCTGGCTGGTGAAGAGCGAGGCCGTCCCGCCCCTGCTGCCCCGCGTCGCCCGCCCGGCCCCCGGCACGCCCTGACCGCGCCGGGGCGGCAGACCCGCCACGCCCTGACCGGGCCGCGGCGGCAGACCCCGGCCGATGGCAGGATGCTTGCGGTCGGTACCGTGCCGGCCGGGGCGTGCCGCGGTGCCCGGGCCGACCGCGGAGGAGTGGAGGCGGCCCGATGGGTCGAGGCAAGCACCGGGTCGCCGTGCTCGTACTGGAGGGGGCGAAGCCGCTGGACGTGGGCATTCCCGCGCAGGTGTTCTCCAGCCGGCCGAGCATGCCCTACACGGTCCGGGTCTGCGGTCCGGCGCCGGGCCTGGTGGCCGGCGGCGACGGCCTCTCGTACCACGTGGCCGAGGGCCTGGAGGCGGTGGAGCACGCGGACACCGTGTTCGTCCCCGGCTACCGCGACCCGGCGACCACCGCGCCGCCGGCCGCCGTCGTCGGGGCACTGGTGGCCGCCCACGCCCGGGGCGCCCGGCTGGCGGCCATCTCGACCGGGGCCTTCGCCCTGGCCGCCACCGGGCTGCTCGACGGCAGGCGGGCGACCACCCACTGGCACTACGCCAAGGCCCTGGCGGAGCGCCATCCGCGGATCCGGGTCGACGAGAACGTGCTGTTCGTCGACGAGGGCGCGGTGCTCACCTCGGCCGGCGCGGCCTCCGGCATCGACCTGTGCCTGCACCTGGTGCGGCGCGACCACGGCGTGGGCCTGTCGAACCATGTCGCGCGGCGGCTGGTGGCCGCGCCGTACCGCAGCGGCGGCCAGGCCCAGTACGTACCGCGCAGCGTGCCCGAGCCGTTGGGCGACCTCTTCGCCGGCACCCGGGAGTGGGCGCTGGCGCAGCTGGCCGAGCCGCTCACGCTGGAGGGCCTGGCCCGGCACGCGCGGGTCTCGGCGCGGACCTTCTCGCGGCGGTTCGTGGAGGACACCGGCTACACGCCCATGCAGTGGGTGCTGCGGGCACGGGTGGACCTGGCGCGGGAACTGCTGGAGCGCACGGACCTGGGGGTGGAGCAGATCGCCGGCCGGGTCGGGCTCGGCACCGGGGCGAACCTGCGGCTGCACTTCCACCGCGTCCTCGGCACCTCGCCGACCGAGTACCGGCACACCTTCGCGGCCCGCGCCGAGGGCTGAGCGGCGGGCGGGTGCGGGCATCCCCGGAGGGCTGGCGGGATCCTTGCGACCGTTGGCGAGGGGTCTGGCGCGATCCTTGCGGACCATGTCGATCCAGCCCCTGGCCGGCCCCCGGCGGAGTCCCGATCATGGAGGTGTCAGCACACGACGGAACGCCCCGGGACCACCACCCCGGAGCACTCCGGCACCGCCCGGCACCGCCGGAACCGCAGAGGGAGCCCTCCATGACCCGCATCGCCATCAACGGGTTCGGCCGCATCGGCCGCAACAGCCTGCGCGCCCTGGTGGAGCGCGGCAGCGAGCTGGAGGTGGTCGCGGTCAACGACCTCGCCCCCATCGACTCGCTCGCCCACCTGCTCCGCTTCGACAGCGCGCTCGGCCGCTTCCGCCACCCGGTCGCCGTCGAGGGCGACGAGCTGGTCGTCGGCGGCCGCCGGATCAAGGTGCTCGCCGAGCGCGACCCCGCCGCCCTGCCGTGGGCCGAGCTCGGCGTCGACCTCGTCCTGGAGGCGACCGGCCGCTTCACCTCGGCGGACGCCGCCCGCGCCCACCTGAAGGCCGGCGCCGCCCGGGTCCTGGTCAGCGCCCCGTCCGACGGCGCGGACGTCACCCTCGCCTACGGCGTGAACACCGCGGACTACGACCCGGCCGCGCACGTGATCGTCTCCAACGCCTCCTGCACCACCAACGCGCTGGCCCCGCTGGCCGCCGTGCTGGACGAGCTGGCCGGCATCGAGCACGGCTTCATGACCACGGTGCACGCCTACACCCAGGAGCAGAACCTCCAGGACGGCCCGCACCGCGACCTGCGCCGGGCCCGCGCCGCCGGGGTCAACATCGTGCCGACCACCACCGGCGCCGCCAAGGCGATCGGCCTGGTCCTGCCGCAGCTGGACGGCAAGCTGTCGGGCGACTCGATCCGGGTGCCGGTCCCGGTCGGCTCGATCGTCGAGCTGAACACCACGGTCGGGCGCGAGGTCACCCTCGACGAGGTGCTCGCCGCCTACCGCGCCGCCGCCGACGGCCCGCTCAAGGGCATCCTCGACTACGCGGACGAGCCGCTGGTCTCCGGCGACATCACCGGCGAGGCCGCGTCCTCGATCTTCGACTCCGCGCTCACCCGGGTCGACGGCCGGCACGTCAAGGTGGTGGCCTGGTACGACAACGAGTGGGGCTTCTCCAACCGGGTCATCGACACCCTGGAGCTGCTCGCCCGCAGCTGACCGGCCTCCGCGACCGGGTCGCCGCGGGGCCGCGACAGGTCCGCCGCAGGGCCGCGACAGGTCCGCCGCAGGGCCACTACGGGGCCGCTCCGGGATCACCCCGGGGCGGCCCCGCGGCACGCCGCCGGTGGTTCGAACACAGCGGCGTGACAGGGATGTTGCGCCCCATGACGAATCCCCGGCGGCCCTTGAGCGCCCCCGGCCGGTGTGTGACGGTGGACGGCACGCCGCCCGGCCGGTCACCGTCGGCGCCCGGGGGCGCCGAGGAAAGAGGACACCGGTGCCGTCGCACGCGAGGCCCCTGCGCAGGCTGGGATTCCTGACCATCGGACTGTTCGACCCCGCCGACCCGGCACAGGGCCACGAGCAGACCCTGCGGCTCATCGAACTCGGCGAGCGACTGGGCTTCGACAGCGCCTGGGTGCGCCACCGCCACCTCCAGTACGGCATCTCCTCGCCGGTCGCCGTGCTCGCGGCCGCCACCCAGCGCACCCGCCGGATCGAGCTGGGCACGGCCGTCGTCCCGGTCGGCTGGGAGAACCCGCTGCGCCTGGCGGAGGACCTCGCCACCACCGACCTGCTGTCCGGCGGCCGGCTCAACCCGGGCGTCAGCGTCGGCCGTCCCGGCCACTGGGACCGGGTGTCCGGCGCGCTGTACCCGGACACCGCCGAGGCCGAGGACTTCGGCTACCAACGGGTCCGCCGGCTGCTGGGCTTCGTGCGCGGAGAGCCGGCCACCGACTTCGGCGGCGTCGAGGGCATCGAGGTCTACTCCGACCGGGTCCAGCCGGTCTCGCCCGGTCTGGCCGACCGCCTCTGGTACGGCGGGGGGAGCCTGCGCTCCGCCCGCTGGGCCGGGGAGCAGGGGCTCTCGCTGCTCACCAGCAACGTGGTGCGGGCCGAGGAGTCGGAGGACTTCGCCGAGATCCAGCGCTCGCAGATCGCGGCCTTCCGCGCGCACCACCCGCTGGGCGCCGGGGCCCGGGTCTCCCAGGGGCTGGTGGTGATCCCCACGGACAGCGCCACCCCGGGGCAGCGGGCGCGCTACGAGGAGTACGTCCGGGCCCGGACGCCGCGGACCGCCGCCCCGCAGGGTCCGGCGCGCACGATGTTCGCCCGGGACCTGGTCGGCCCGTCCGCCGCGATCGCCGAGCAGCTGTCCGCCCACGCGGGCTTCCGCGAGGTGGACGAGGTGGTCTTCGCGCTGCCGTTCACCTTCGCCCACGAGGACTACGTCCAGATCCTCACCGACATCGCCGCCCACCTGGCCCCGGCCCTCGGCTGGAAGCCGACCGCCTGACCGGCCGCCACGCGGTGCGACGGACCACAACGGGAACGGGGCGGGGGCTGCGAGAGCCCCCGCCCCGTTCCGAGCGGTTCTGTTCCGTCCTGTGCCGTCCTGTTCAGTCCTGTTCCCCGCTCTGTCCCGTTCGCTCCCGGGTGCGGTCAGAGGCGCTCGGGCACCGGGTTGCCGACCGCCTCGATCGCGCGTCGGACGGGGACCCGCAGCAGCACGGCGAAGCCGATCACGAAGAACACCAGCAGCGAGATGATCGCCGAGCGGTAGCTGCCGGTGATCTGGTAGGCCAGGCCGAAGACCAGCGGGCCCATCCAGCTCGTGCCGCGGTCGCTGACCTTGTAGACGCTGAAGTACTCGGCCTCCCGGCCGGCCGGGATCATGTGCGAGAACAGCGAGCGGGACAGCGCCTGGCTGCCGCCGAGCACCAGACCGATCATGCAGGCCAGGGCGTAGAACCAGGCGGGCTGGTGGGCCGGCATGAAGTAGCCGAGCGCGAGGGTCACCACCCAGCCGACCAGCGAGCCGAGGATGGTGCTCTTGGCACCGAAGCGGTGCGCGATCCGGCCGAGCAGCAGCGCGCCGCCGATCGCCACTATCTGCACCAGCAGCACGGCGACGACCAGCGAGGTCTGGTCCATGCCCAGTTCCTCGCTGCCGTACAGCGAGGCCTGCGAGACGACGGTCTGGATGCCGTCGTTGTAGCAGAGGAAGGCGCCCAGGTAGAGCAGGGTCAGCGGGTAGCGGCGCATGCCGCGCAGGGTGCGGCCGAGTTCGCGCAGGCTCCCGGCGGCCGGCTCGGCGTCCTTGCCGCCGGCGGCCTCCCCGGCTGCGACCCCGGTGGCGTCCCCGGTGCGCGCCGCCGGCACCCCGGGCCGCCCCGGGAGCACACCGGCCCGCGAGGGCAGGCGGAGCAGCGGCACCAGGGTGAAGATCGCCCACCACAGTCCCGCCGAGGCCAGGCAGATCCGCACGGCGGTGCCGGAGGACAGCCCGAACGCGTCGTGGCCCTGGAACAGCGCCAGGTTCGCGATCAGCAGCAGGCCGCCGCCCGCGTAGCCGTAGGCCCAGCCCTTGGAGGACACCGCGTCCCGCTCGTCGGGCGAGGCCAGGCCGGGGAGGTAGGCGTAGGAGAGCGCGACCGACACCGCGTACGCGATGTTCGCGACCACCAGCAGGCCGCCGCCGAGCAGGTAGCGGTCACCGCCGAGGAAGAACATGCCCATCGTCGCGGCCGAGCCGACGTACGCCGCGCCGCACATCAGCTCCTTGTGCCGCCCGGTGCGGTCCGCGACCGTCCCGAGCAGCAGCATCGCGCCGACCGACAGCAGCACCGAGAACGACACCGTGTACGGGAAGAACGAGCCTGCCCGGATCGACAGCCCGAGCGGGTGCACATTGCCCCGGGCGTCGGCCGCCTCCTTGGCGATGGAGGTCAGGTACGGGCCGAGGAAGACGGTGAGGACGGTGGCGGAGAAGGCCGCGTTCGCCCAGTCGTTGATGTACCAGCCGAACTGCATCCGGCGCAGCGCGCGGCCGTCGTCGGTGGCGGTCGCCGGATGCTCCGGCAGGTCGGTCGCGGTGCTCATGGGGCGGTTCCTATCACCGTGCTGGAGCCGTTGCCGCCGTGGGGCCAGCATCCGCGCTCGCGGAGGACATCGCGCAGGACGTCGATGCGATCGGCCATGATGCCATCCACACCCAGGTCGAGGAGAGCCCGGATCCGTGTGGCGTCGTCCACAGTCCAGACGTGAACCTGCAGGCCCAGACGGTGCGCGGCCCGGACGAAGGCCCGGTCGACCACCCGCACACCCCTGTGCCGCTCGGGCACCTGGGCGCAGGTCCCGGCCCACGGCGCCCCGCCGCCGCGCCCGAGCGGCCCGGCCAGCGAGCGCAGCCGCAGCCGCGCGACCTCGCGCGGGCCGAGCGAGGTGGCCAGCCGGGGCCCGGCGCCGGCCCGTACGGCGGCGAGCCGGGCGTCGGAGAAGCCGCCGACGCAGACCCGGTCCCAGGCCCCGGTCCGGCGCACCGCCTCGACCAGCGGGCCGACGGCGGGCGCCGCCTTGACGTCGATGTTGAAGCGGGCCTCGGGGAACGCGTCGAGCAGGTCCTCCAGCAGCGGTACCGGCTCGGTGCCGCCGATCCTGGCCTCCCGCACGGTGCGCCACGGCAGTTCGGCGAGCACCCCGGTGCGGTCGGTGACCCGGTCGAGCCGGCTGTCGTGGAACGCCACCAGGACGCCGTCGGCGGTGGCGTGGACGTCCGTCTCCAGGTACCGGTACCCGAGTGCGACGGCGGCCTCGAACGCGGCCAGCGAGTTCTCCGGCCGCCCGAGCTCACCGCCCCGGTGCGCGAAGGCGAGCGGCCCCGGATGGTCGAGGAAGGGGTGCATGACGTGCTCCGAGCTTGCTGGAATCGGTCGCCGCCGGACCTGCCGGCCCCGCGCGCGTTACATTGTGACACTTGCTGTCAAGATGTAACGGCGCAGGGTGCGGGGCGGCCGACCGGGGCGAATGCCGGGAGCGGCCGGATTCTCCGACCCGGCCGCTCCCGGCATTCGCCCGCTCCGGAGCGGTCAGGCCACTTCCTCCGGTATCCGCCCGCCGACGAGCGCGGCGAGTTCGCCGAACGTCCGGTGGGTGACGATCTCGATCGCGTCGATCTCGACCCGCAACTGGTCCTGGATCTCGGCCGCGAGATAGACGGCCACGACCGACGTACCGCCGGACTCGAAGAAGTCCGTGCCCTCGGTGACGTCTTCGCACCCGAGGAGCTCGGTCCACAGTGCCGCCAGGCGGCTGTTCACCTCTGCCATGTCGCACTCTCCTGACTGCCGGTAGGCAGGTTGGGAAGAAGTCCCGCCGAAGGTGCGGGACGTTCCATGGAAAACACCAGGTGGGACAAGCGCGCCGAGGAAGCGCGGAAATTCACGCCGGGGAACCGGCGGGACCCGTCGTCGCGAACACCGGCTTCAGTGCCCGGTCGCAGGCCCAGGCGGAGGCCAGGTCCTCGGCGACGATGCAGTACATGACGCCGTTGTTGCCGTCGAAGGCGTTGGTCAGCACGACACCGGTGCGGGTGGCCGGGTCGTAGCGGAGACCGGCGCCCTCGACGGCGGTGAGGGCGGCCGTGAACGAGGTGGTCGCCCAGCCCTCCGGCCACACCCGTTCGAGGATGATCCGGTCCTTGCCGAAGCCCTCGCCCACCACGGTCCCGCCGATCCGGCCGTAGATGTGGGTGGAGCCGGTGACCCGGCCGTTGTACTCGGTGAAGAGCACCTCGCGGTCCGGGGTCACGATCGCGTCCGGGCCCAGGACGCCCCGGTAGCCGATCGCGTGCAGCGCCTCGGCGAGCCGGCGCCCGCCGTCGCGGATTCCCTCGAGCACCTCCGGTTCCAGGCCCTGGGACGGCATGATCTGACCGACCGCGTAGGGGGCGGAGAGCAGTTCGCCGTCACCGGTCAGCTCCACGCCCTCCTCGGTGAGGAGGAACTCCGCGAAGAACGCGGAGCTGTCGCGGACGTAGCGCTCCGCGACCGGCCGCCCCCGCCCGCCGGCGGTCAGCCACTCCCACCGCTCCCGCAGGTAGGACCGCACGTCCTCGCGGCCGGTGACGGTGACCACCCGGCGGGCGCCGATCGGGCGGAAGCCCTCGCCCGTCGTCAGGATCTCGTTGCCGCGCCCGCCGGAGAGGAAGTCGTGCTTGACCATCACCGGGCCGCCGCCGAGCAGTTCCAGGATCGCCTCCTCCGCGACCTGGGGGCTGACGAGGACGGCGCCCGCCGGCATCGGCACTCCCGCGCCGCCCGCGATGGTCCGGAACGCCGACTTGCTGTTGACCATCACGCCGCCCGCCTGGTCCACGAAGCCGTGGCCCGGCATCGCGTCCCGCACGCCGAGGGCGGCGGCGAGGCGCGCCACGGCCGCGTCCGGCCACAGGGCGGACAGATGGGTCACCTCCCGCTCACCGACGGCCAGTTCGAGTGCCTCGACGAACTCCGGGTCGGCCAGGCGGGCGGGGGAGAGGGTGCCCTCGCCGGCGGCGTGGGCGGGCGGGACGACGACCGTCAGGCTCTCCCGCCGCACGCCGGTCAACGAGGTCACGTAGTCGAGGAAGTCCTCCTCGGGGCGCACCGGCAGGACGAGGATGTCGCCGTCCTCGGCGAACCAGGCGATCCGCTGCACCCACCAGCCGGTCCAGCCCCGGTCGGTGCGCACGTCCTCGCTGAAGTCGTTGCCGACGAGGACGCGGGTGGAGTGCGCGTTCCGGTCGGCCGTCCGCGCGGGCCGCGCGCCGGGCAGGATCAGCATCGGTTCTCCCGTTCGATCAGGTGGGCCATGGTGGCGACGGTGGGGGCGGCGAGGATCTCCAGGAGGTCCAGTTCGACGCCGAGTTCGGCCTGGAGTTCGGAGAGCAGGGCCAGCAGCTGGATCGAATCCCCGCCGCTGGAGACGAAGTTGCTGTGCAGTCGAGCCGACGGGATGCCGAGGACCCGGCACCACACGGCGGCCACCGCCCGTTCGGTCGGGGTGTTCGGGGCGTCGCCGGTGTCGGCGGGGGCCTCCTCGGGCGCGGGCAGCGCGGCGCGGTCGACCTTGCCGGTCGGGCCGAGCGGCAGCCGCTCCAGGGCGACCACCCGCCAGGGCACGGCGTGCTCGGGCAGGGTGCGGGCCAGGTAGCGCCCCAACTCCTCGGCGTCCGGCGGGAAGGCCGTCGCCGGGGTGACGTACGCGACCAGCCGGGCGGTCGGCCGCCGGGTGTCGACGGTCAGCACGGCCTCCGCGACCGTGGGGTGGCCGCGGAGCACCGCCTCGATCTCCCCGGGCTCGATCCGGTGGCCGCGGATCTTGATCTGCCGGTCCCGGCGGCCCAGGAACACCAGCGCCCCGTCGGCGCGGCGCCGCACCAGGTCGCCCGTGCGGTAGAACCGGGTGCCGTCCGGCGCGGTGCCGAACGCCGCGGCGGTGGCCTCGGGTTGGTCCCAGTAGCCGGCGGCCACCCGCTCGCCGCGGACCTCCAGCTCGCCGCGGAGTTCCGTGGGGTGCCCGTCCGCGTCGACGAGCCGGATCCGCACCCCTTCGACCGGACCGCCCACCGGGAGCGCGCCGCCGCCGAGGTCGGCCCGGCCGGCCAGGTGCTGGGTGACCAGGGTGCACTCGGTCGGGCCGAGCCCGTTGACCAGGGCAGTGCCGTCGGGGAAGGCCCTGAGGAAGCGGCGTAGGTCGTGCTGACCGGCCTCCTCGCCGCCGAGTACCACCACCCGGACGGTCCCGAGCGTGGCCTCGTGGTGCGCCGCGTCCTCGGCGAGGTCGCCGGTCAGGTGCCGGAAGACGGTCGGGGTGCAGTGCAGCACGGTGGCCCCGGCGTCGGCGAGCCGCCCGCGCAGCCGGGGCGCCGGGAGCAGCGGGTCCAGTACGTGGAGGGTGGCTCCGGTCAGCAGCGCGCCGTAGAGGTCCATCACGGCCGCGTCGAAGGTGTGGCGGGCCAGCAGCGGCACCTGGTCGCCCGGGCCGAGGCGGATCCGGTCCGCGTAGGTGAGCGCGTGCGCGAGGACGTTGCCCCGGGTCTGCATCACCGCCTTCGGCTTTCCGGTGGAGCCCGAGGTGTGCAGGAGGTACGCGAGCGCGTCGGGCCCGGCGGTGGGAGGCTCACCGGCGCCCGGCCGTACCTCGGCGGTGGGGCCGGGGTCGGTCGGGTCCAGGGGGACGATCTGCCGTCCCCGGGCCAGTAGCGAGGCGCGCTCCGCGAGTCCGGGGTCGCAGACGATCGCGGCGGCGTCGACGTCGAGCAGCAGCCTGGTCAGCCGGCCGTCCGGCTGCCGGGGATCCAGCGGGACGTACGCCGCGCCCGTCCTGAGCACCGACCAGGCGCCGACCACGGCGCCGATGTCGTGGTCGCAGAGCAGGGCGACGCGCTTGCCGGGGCCGCCGAACCGCCGCAGCCGTCGTGCCGCCGCGGCGGTGACGCGCTCCAGTCCGGCGTAGTCGAGCGCGCCCGAGGGGCCGGTCACGGCGGTGCGGTCGGCGTGCGTGGCCGCCGTCCGCAGGAACCGGTCGACCAGGGTCTCGCCCGGTCCGGCCGGCGCGGGGGCGGTGAAGCCCGCCGGGGCGGGCAGCGACCAGGCGTCGGCGGGCGGCTCGTCCTGCACCCGCAGCTCCCGGACCGGGCGTCCGGGGTCGGCGAGGGCCTCCTCGAGCAGGGTCAGGCAGTGGCCGAGCATCCAGGCGGCGGTCGAGCGGGACAGCAGGCTCGTGTTGTAGCGCAGGCACAGGCCGGCGGCCCCGTCCTCGCGCTCCAGCGACAGGGCGACGTCCGGCGCCGTTTCGCGCAGCTCGCGCTCACCGGGGTGGCCGGCGACGGCGCGCAGCTCCGGCGGTGCGGTGTGCGGGACGGCGGCAGCGGCGGCGGTGGCGTCCGCAATGGCGTCGGTGGCAGCGGCGCGGACGCGGGCGAGCTCCTCGGCGAACGGGGCCCCGGGCCGCAGCCGCAGGAGCAGCGGCAGGACCGTGGGGCCGGCCGCGGGGCCGGTCTGCGGGCCGGCGGCCAGGCCCAGCAGCAGTTCCGTCTGCCCGGTGTGACGGTGCAGCACGGCGGCCCAGGCGGTGAGCACCGTGATCGACGGGAGGACTCCCGCCGAGCCGCTCACCTCGTCGAGGCGGGCCGTCGTGGCGGCGGGAAGCGGCAGGCGCTCGGTCCCGGGGCGGTACGGCCCGGCGGTGGGCCGGGGCCGGTCGGTGGCCAGGTCGATCGCCGTCGCTCCGTCGAGGTGCCCGTGCCGGGCCCCGGACCGGATCGACGCGGTGTCCGTCATGTGGTCCCCCTTCGTGCTTCGGTGTCTGGGTGGCGCGACGGCGGCCCGCGGGCGCGACGGAGCGTCGGCCCGGCGGATCCCGCCGTCCTGCTGTCTGTGCTGTCCCTGCTGTCCGTACTGTTCCTGTCGTGCCGGTGTCCCTGGTGAGTCCGGTCAGGTCGGCTCGGTCGGCTCAGTCCGCTCGGTCGGCCGGCTGGTCCCGGTCGCCGTGCCAGGACCGCCAGAGCCGGGCGTACGGACCGTCCTGCCGCACCAACTGCTCATGGCTGCCGGTCTCGGTGATCCGGCCGTCCTCCATCACCACGACCCGGTCGGCGTCGTGCGCGGTGTGCAGCCGGTGGGCGACGGCGACGACCGCGCGCCCCTCCAGCACGGCGGCCAGGGCCCGTTCCAGCTGCCGCGCGGCCCGCGGGTCCAGGAGCGAGGTGGCCTCGTCCAGGACCACGGCGACCGGGTCGCTCAGCACCAGCCGGGCGAGGGCCAGTTGCTGCGCCTGGATCGGGGAGAGCGGTGCGGCGCCCGAGCCCACCTCGGTGTCCGGGCCCAGTTCGCGGGCCCACTCCCAGGCGTCGACGGCTTTCAGGGCGTGTTCGAGTTCGTGGTCCCCGGCGTCCGGCCGGGCGATCAGCAGATTGTCCCGCACGGTGCCGCGGAAGACGTGGTGCTCCTGGGTCACCAGGGCGATCTGGCGGCGGAGTTCGGCCACCGGGACGGCCGCCATCGACGTGCCGCCGATGGTGATCGAGCCGGCGGTGGGGGTGTGGAGCCCGGCCAGCAGTCCGGCGAGCGTGCTCTTCCCGGCGCCCGACGGACCGACGACCGCGATCCGCTCCCCGGCGCGGATGGTCAGATCGACGGAGTGCAGGATGTTCCGGCCCTCCCGGTAGGCGTGCGACACGCCTTTCAGGACGATGTCCTTCCCGGCGCCCGCCGGGGCCGGACGGGGGCCGGCCGTCCCGGACCGGTCGTCGGCGGACGTGCCGCGCTCGCCCGCGGACGCGCCGCGTTCGCCCACGGACGCGGGCCCCCGCACGCCGAGGATCCTGGCCAGGGAGGCCCCGCCGACCTGCAGTTCGTCCATCCAGTACAGCAGCCGGTCCACCGGGCCGATGATCTGCTGCACGTACAGGGTGGCCGCCGTCACGGCCGCCAGGGAGACGTGGCCGTCGAGGTAGAGCAGACCGCCGATCAGCAGGGTGGCGACCACCGGCAGCACATAGCCGGTGTCGGCGATCGGCAGGTAGACGCTCCGCAGGTGGAGCGTTCGGCGCTCGGCCGCGTAGGACTCGGCGATGTCCTCGTTGACCCGGGCGAAGCGGTGGTCGGCCAGCCGCAGCGCGTCCACGGTGCGCGCCCCGTCGACGGTCTCGCCGAGGCCCCCGGTGAGCCGGGCGTACGAGGCGTTCGCCCGCAGGTAGCCGGCCCGGGCCCGGCGCAGGTACCAGGTGGTCGACAGCCACAGGACGGGCACGGCGACCAGGCACGGCAGGACCAGCACCGGCGCGGTGAGGGCCACGGCGCCCAGCGTCAGCGCGACCGTCGCGAGTGCCACGAGGGTGTCGGGGACGGCGAGTTGCACGGTTCCGGCCAGCACGTCGATGTCCCGGGTGGTGCGGGTGATCAGCTCGCCGGGGCCGGCCCGTTCCACCGTGGCCAGCGGCAGGGCGAGCACCCGGTCGACGAACTCCTCGCGCAGCCGGGCGAGGACCTTCTCGCTGAGCCGCAGCGAGGCGAGCAGCGCGAAGCGGGTGAGGACGGCCTGGGCCACGACGGCGGCGCCGATCGTCAGCGCGGTGCCGGTGGCGCCGTCGATGCCGCCGCCCCGGCCCGCGTCCTCGACGAGTCCGCCGAGCAGTTTCGGCGCGACCAGCCCCGCCGCGGTGGCGAGGGCGTGCAGCAGCAGCGAGAACGAGAGCTGTCCCGGGTACCGGAGGGCGAGGCGCCTGGCGTACGCGCGCACCTCGCGGGGCGTCGCGACGGGAAGGGTGCTCATGCCACCGTCACCTCCCTGGTGACGACCGCGCGGTAGCGGGCGTCGGCGAGCAGTTCGCCGTGCCGGCCCTCGGCCACGACCGTGCCTCCCTCGACGAGGACCACGTGGTCGGCGCGGTCCAGCAGGATCGGGCTGGTGGTGAACACCACGGTCGACCGGCCGCGCCGGTGGGCGCCGAGCCGTTCGGCGATGCGGGCCTCGGTGTGGGCGTCGAGCGCGCTGGTCGGCTCGACCAGGACGAGCGTGTCCGGGTCCGCGACCAGGGCCCGGACCAGGTTCAGCCGCTGCCGCTGGCCGCCGGAGAACTCCCGGCCGCCGGTGATCTCCTGGCCGAGGCCCTCGGGCAGCGCCTCGACGACGTCGTGGGCCGAGGCGGTGTCGAGCGCCCTCCGCAGCCGGTCCGTGCGGCCGTCCGTGCCGCCGTCCGTGCCGCCGAGTGCCCGTCCGTCCGGCTGGCCGTCAGCCGCTCCGTCCGCCGGTCCGCCCGCCGCTCCGTCCGCTGCTCCGCCCGCCCGGCCGTGCGGATCGAGCTGGGCGGCGAGGCCGCCGGAGAACAGCCGGGCGTCGTGGTCGACGACCAGGATCCGGCGGCGCACCTCGGCGAGCGGGAACTCGGCCAGCGGGGTGCCGCCGAGGGTGGCCGGGGAGTCCACGTACCGGCCGAGCCGGTCGGCCAGCAGCAGCATGTCGTCCGGGCGGGCGCAGGCGACGGCGACGAACCGGCCCGGCGGGATCTCCAGGCCCGAGCCGGGGTCCCGCAGCGGCCCCCGCGCCCCCTCGGCGGCGAGGTCCCGGTCGCCCGAGCCGAGCCCGGGTTCCATCGCGAGGAGGTCGGTCACCATCCGGGCCGCGACGAACGCCCTGGTCAGCTGGTCGACCATGGAGGTCGCGCGGCGCAGCTGCTCGGCGAGGAACACGGCGTACCCGTAGAAGGCGACCAGCGCGCCCGGGCTCATCCGGCCGGTGCCGACGAAGTGGGCCCCGAGCCAGACGATCACGGTGACGAGGAGTCCGGGCAGCAGCAGCCGTCCGGCGGCCACGCTCGACTCGACGCCCGCGACCCGGACGCCCTCGTGGCGCACCCGCTGGGAGCGCTCGCGGTACCGGTCGGCGAAGACCCGCTCGCCGCCGATGCCGCGCAGGACCCGGAGGCCGTCGACGATGTCCACGGCGAGGTCCGCCAACGCGCCCTGCTCCTTCCGCAGGCCCTGCTGCCTGGCGTGCAGCAGCCGCATCAGCGCGGCGATCGCCGCCGCCGACAGCGGTACGCCGACCAGGGCGACCAGGCCGAGCTGCCAGGAGACGGTCAGCATGACGCCGGCGATGACCGCGATGGACACCACGGCGCCGCCGCCGCGGGCGGTGCTCTCCAGGGCGGCGCCGATCCGGGTGATGTCGGTGGCGCCGACGCTCACGACCGTGCCGGCGGAGACCCGCCGGGGCAGTTCCGCGCCCAGCTGGGCCGCCTTGCGGGTGACGAGCTGCATGGTGCGGTAACTGGCCCCGAACCGGTTGGTCACCGAGCAGCGGTCGCGCAGGGTGCCGGCGACGGCCTGGGTGACGCCGAGGCCGAGGACGACGGCGCACCAGGCCACCAGCGCGCCCTTGTCCCCGGCGATGAGCCCCCGGTCGACCCCGCGGCCGATCGCGGCGGGCACGAAGGCCTGGGCCAGGGTGCAGAGCACGCCGTAGCCCACGGCGAGGGCCGCGGAGGCGCGGTGGGCCGCCGCGAGCCACAGCAGGTAGCGGCCGGGGGAGCCGAGCGCGGGCTCGCCGGGGTCGGGTTCGGGGAAGGGGCGCATACCGGGGTTCAGGTCCTCTCTTTCGGAGCCCTAGGCCTTCGTGCCGAGGGTGAGACCGTGCTCGTAGGGGAGTCCGCCGACGGTCCGCACCTCGGTGAAGCCCACCCGGCGCAGCCACTCCTCGTAGTCCTTGGCCGGGTAGGCCATGCCCCGGCCGCTGGCGAGCACGTTGAAGTAGAGGCCCAGCCGGGCCGAGAAGATGCCCTCGGTCTCGTCGTCGGACACGTTGAAGCCGTAGACGAAGACCTTGCCGCCGGCGGGCAGGGCGTCGTACGCCTTGGTGAGCAGCGCGAGGATCTGCTCCTCGGCGAAGATCTCCAGGACGTGGCTGAAGAGCACGGCGTCGGCGCCGGGCGGGAACGCGTCCTCGAAGATGTCGCCGGGGTGCAGCCGCACCCGGTCGGCGAGTTCCGCGGCCGCGCCGGCGCCGGCGAGTCGCGACACGCTGGGCATGTCGAAGACGGTGGCCGTGAGTCGGGGATGGCGGCGGGCGAACTCGGCCGAGGTGGTGCCGTCGCCGCCGCCGATGTCGAGCAGGTGCCGCACGGTGGCGAACTCGTCCCGTTCGACCAGGGCGTCGACGGTCCGCAGGGTGAAGGCGCTCATCGCCCGGTGGAACACCGTCTCCAACTCGGGGTTGCGGGACAGGCGCTGGTAGAGCGTGGGCTCGTCGCCGGGGTGGTCGGCGAGCGCCGTGTTGGTGCCGGCGTGCAGGGCCCGGGTCATGTGCGAGAAGGCCGGGTAGTAGACCTCCTTCCAGCCCACCAGGATGTGGGACCAGCTGTCCGGTGCGTCGGTCGCCAGCAGGTCCGCGGCCACCGCGGAGTTGGCGTACTGGCCGTCGGTCCTGGTCAGGAGGCCGGTCGAGCAGACGCCCTGGAGGAGTACCCGGAGCTGGTGGGCGGGGATGCCGGTGACGGCGTGGAGCTGCTCGAACGAGGCCCGGTCGTGCTCCTGGAGGTACCGGAAGACGCCGAGCTCGACTGCTGTCGTCACCGCGTTGAAGAGCGCGGGGGCGTTCACCAGGAACCGGAAGCGTTCGTAGACCGGATCACCTTCGTGCGCGTTGCTCATATGGACGAGCATTCCCTTCTGGATCGTCGGCGGAAGACTTCCCGAAGCGCGACAACTCGGAACGCGAATAGCGGAGAACTCGGAAGCGCCCGAGGAATGCGGGCGGCCCGGACGGAACAATCGTCGCGGGGGCCGTCGATCCGGGGATCCACGGCCTGGGCCGGTCCGGTGGACACCCCGGCGCCCAGCAGATGGTACGTCACATTGCACCGGTAGGCGACCCCTCGGGATCAAGAAGCTCGGCGCGGCCGACTGTGTGCACTTATGGGTGAATCATCCCGCCGGAATCGAAGTCCCGTTCGTCACCGGGGTCTTGACGCGCGGTCGGGCGGGATGAAGTGATGGTGTGCGGACACCGCGTCCACCGGGGCGCATATGACGAGCCGTCAGATCGGCGGACGGTCGGTCCGGCGGATCGGCCGTCCCGGTTCCGGTGCAATTCCGCCCCCCCTGGACCCATGGGCGGCGAACGGCCGACCCCACTCGGTGATCACCCGGTCCCCGGACCTTTCACATGCCGGCAGAACCCCCACTGGAGGAGTCCGCGATGCAGCTGAACAGCTTCGACGAATGGTCGCCGCTCAAGGAGGTGATCGTCGGTTCGGCGGAGAACTACACCTCGCACGAGCGCGAGCTGTCCTTCGACCTGTTCTTCCACGACAACATCGCCAAGGACAACTCCTCGCGCTCGGAGTGGTACTACCCCCGGCTGACGGCCACCGCCGACGGCGGGCCGGGCGCCGGCTCCGGCCGGAAATCGATCAAGCAGCGCTATGTGGACGAGCTGAACGAGGATCTGGACGGCATCGTCAAGACACTCGAATCGCTCTCCGTGACGGTCCATCGGCCGATGAGCGTCGACGCCGCGACGGCCAGGGTCGAGACGCCGGCCTGGACGGCCTCGGTGGTGCCGCCCCTCAACGTCCGCGACAACACCCTGATCCTGGGTGACGAGATCATCGAGACGCCGCCGATGATCCGGTCCCGCTACTTCGAGACCCAGTTCCTCACCGGGATCTTCAACGACTACTTCCAGCAGGGCGCCCGCTGGACCGTCATGCCCCGCCCGCTGATGACGGACGCCTCCTTCGACCTCGACTACGCGCGCACCAGCACGGTCGGCGGGCCCACCGAGCCGATCGGGGACCCGCGGCCGTCCCCGTACGACGTCGGCTTCGAGATGATGTTCGACGGCGCCCAGTGCCTGCGGCTCGGACGCGACCTCGTCGTCAACATCTCCACCGCCAACCACGCGATGGCCTGCGACTGGCTGGAGCGCCACCTCGAGGGCCGGTTCCGGATCCACCGCGTACACCGGCTGAGTGACAGTCACATCGACAGCATGGTGCTGGCGTTGCGCCCGGGCACGCTGCTGGTCCGGTCCGAGCGGGTGGTCGAGAAGCTGCCCGAGGCGCTCCGGAAGTGGGACCTGATCGTCCCGCCGCCGGCCGAGGGCAACAACTTCCCGCGGTACGACGACGACGACCTGATTCTGACCAGCCCGTTCATCGACCTGAACGTGCTCTCCGTCGCCCCGGACACCGTCCTGGTCAACGAGGCCTGCCCGGAGCTCGCGCGCACGCTCGAACGGCACGGCTTCACCGTGGTGCCGGTCCGCCACCGCCACCGGAGGCTCTTCGGCGGCGGCTTCCACTGCTTCACCCTGGACACGGTCCGCGAGGGCGGGCCGGAGGACTACCTCGACTGACGGGCGACACCGAAGAAACCACCGAGGAAGCGTCCGGAGGAGACGACGATGAAAGTGGCCGACCGGAGTGTCCGGAACCGCCCGAAATCCTGGTCCGCGGAATCCCGAACGACATCCCCCGCGATCGTGGGGGTCGGCACCTCGGTGCCCGGCACCTCCTATGCGCAGCGCGAACTGCTGGACATCTTCGGCATCACCGACCCGCGGGTCCGCTCGATCTTCCTGAACAGTGCCATCGACCGCCGCGCGCTCACCCTCCCGCCGCGGCTGCCGGACGGCTCGATGCCCGTCGAGACCCAGGGCCAGCTGCTGGCGAAGCACGCCACCACCGGCCTGGCCCTGGGCCGGCGGGCGGTCGAGGCCTGCCTCGGGGCGGCCGGTGCGACCCTCGCCGATGTGCGGTACCTGTGCTGCGTCACCTCGACCGGACTCCTCACCCCGGGCTTCTCCGCGCTGCTGATCAAGGAGCTGGGCATCGACCGGCACTGCGCCCGGCTGGACGTGGTGGGCATGGGGTGCAACGCGGGCCTCAACGGCCTGACCTCGGTGGCCTCCTGGGCCGCCGCCCACCCCGGTGAGCTGGCCCTGATGGTCTGCATCGAGGCGTGCTCGGCGGCGTACGTGATGGACGGCACCATGCGCTCGGCCGTGGTCAACAGCCTCTTCGGGGACGGCTCGGCGGCGGTCGCCGTGGTCGCTCCGCCCACCGCCGCCCCGCCCACCGCCGCTCCCTCCGCCGTCGCTCCGCCCGCCCCGGGCCCCGCCGCCGCGCCCGCGGGCCCGGCACTGCTGCGCTTCTCCAGCTGCCTCGTCCCCGAGGCCTCCGCCGCGATGCGGTACGACTGGGACGACGTCCAG
Source organism: Kitasatospora purpeofusca (assembly GCF_034043715.1). Taxonomy (GTDB): domain Bacteria; phylum Actinomycetota; class Actinomycetes; order Streptomycetales; family Streptomycetaceae; genus Kitasatospora; species Kitasatospora purpeofusca_A. Next base: position 103,480 of record NZ_JAXCLC010000006.1, read on the forward strand.
GGGAAATTCAGCTTCTATCTGGACCCGGACGTCCCCTACGTCGTGGGAGCGCACGCGGAACTCTCGCTCGACCGCCTCCTCGACGGAACGGGACTGAACCGGTCCGACATCTCCCACTGGGTGATCCATTCCGGCGGGAAGAAGGTCGTGGATTCGGTCCGGGTGAATCTCGGCCTCACCCGGAAGGACGTCCGGCACACCACCGGCGTCCTGCGCGACCACGGAAACCTTTCGAGCGGATCCTTTCTGTTCTCGTACCAGCGGCTCGCCGCCGAAGCCTGCGCCGAACCCGGCGAATTCGGCGTCCTCATGACCATGGGTCCCGGATCAACCATCGAACTGGCCCTGGTGGGCTGGTGACGGAAGGAATGGCGGTCACGATGCATGCGAACCTCGACCCGACCCCGCTGCCCGACGGACTCGGCCTCGAGGTGAGGATCGACGGGACCCGGCCGCTGGCCGAGCTGACGGCGGCGGTGAACGCCGTCTGCGACGAGGTGGAGAACCGGCCCGAGCGGTCCGTCGTGGTGCTGCGCCTCGACGCCACCCCGGCCGACTCCCGGTCCTGGCCCGGCGCCGTCGACGTCCGGCAGGTCAACCGCTGGGAGCGGGCCGTGCGCCGGTTCGAACGCCTGGCCGCGATGACCATCGCCGCCGCCCGGGGCGCCTGCGGGGGCCCGGCCCTGGACCTCCTGCTGGCGGCGGACTTCCGGATCGGCGCACCGGACCTGCTGCTGATGCTGCCCGTCAACGACGGCCACTTCTGGCCCGGCATGTCGCTCTACCGGCTGGTCCAGCACCTCGGGGTCGCCAGGGCCCGCCAGATCGTCATGTGGGGCAATGACATCTCGGTCGACCGGGCGCTGGAACTCGGCCTGGTCGACCAGCTCAGCGAGGACGTCGCGGAGGCCGTGCACACCGCGACCGTGCTGATGGGACGGATCTCTGACCGGGAGCTGGCCGTACGCCGCCAGCTCCTGCTGGAGGCCGGCTCGGCCGACTACGACGACGCCCTGGGCGCCCACCTGGCCGCCTGCGACCGCGAGCTGCGCAGGCTCGCCGCCGCCGCGGCCCCGGGCACACCGGGGAGCGCCCGGTGACGACCCCGGAGCGGGTGGCCCGGGCCCACCGCCAGGACGTCCTGGCCCGGGCCGGGGCCCGCCGGTGAGCCCCCGCCCGGTGCGCCTGGACGCCACCTCGCTGCACGCCTCGCTGGCGGAGCCCGTACTCGGCTCGATCGGCTTCCTCAACGAGGTCATGGCCCGCTACCCGGACGCCATCTCCTTCGCCCCGGGCGCCCCCCACCCCGACCTGCTGCCCGACCCGGCCCCCGGGCGCTACCTCGACCGCTTCCTCGACCACCTCGTCCGGGACCGCGGCCACACCCCGGAGCGGGCCCGCCGGCTGCTGCTGGAGTACGGGCCGAGCCGCGGGCTGATCGGGGACCTCGTCGCCGGGGCGCTGCGCCGGGACCACGCCGTCGACGTGCCGGACGCGGCGGTGGTGGTGACCGTCGGCGCCCAGGAGGCCATGTTCCTGACGCTGCGCACCCTGTTCGGCTCCCGGGGGGACGTGCTCGCCGTCGCCGACCCCTGCTTCGTCGGCATCAGGGGGGCCGCCCGGCTGCTCGACATCGACCTGGTCGGGGTCGAGGAGACCCCGCTCGGGCTCGACCTCGACGCCCTGGCGGCGCGCTGCCGGACCGCCCGCGGCACCGGCCGGCGGGTCCGCGCGTGCTACGTCGCACCCGACTTCGCCAACCCGGGCGGCGGCCGGATGCCGCTCGACGTCCGTCACCGCCTGCTCGAACTCGCCGACCGCGAGGACTTCCTGGTGCTGGAGGACAACGCCTACGGCTTCACCGCGGCGCCCGGGACGGAGCTGCCGCTGCTCAAGGCCCTGGACCGGAACCGGCGCGTGGTGCATCTCGGGACCTTCGCCAAGATCTGCTTCCCCGGCGCGCGGGTCGGCTACGTGGTGGCGGACCAGGAGGTCGTCCGGTCGGCCGGCCGGGGGACGCTGCTGGCCGACGAACTCGCGGCGGCCAAGAGCATGGTGACCGTCAACACCTCCCCGGTCTGCCAGGCCCTGATCGGCGGCATGCTGCTGGAGCACGGCGGCTCCCTGATGGCGCTCGGCCGGCGCAAGGCGGAGCTCTACCAGCGGAACCTCACCCACCTCGCCGAGGCGCTGGACCGCCACCTGGCCGACGGCCTGCCCGACGGAATCAGCTGGAACCGGCCCGAGGGCGGGTTCTTCGTCCGGATGACGCTGCCGGTGCCCGCCGACACCGCCCTGCTGGAACGGTCGGCGGCGGAGTACGGCGTGCTGTGGACGCCGATGGCGCCGTTCCACCTCGGCTCCGGGGGCGACCACCGGCTGCGGCTCTCCTGCAGCTACCTCGACCCCGGGGAGATCGAGACCGGGGTCGCGCGGCTCGCCGAGTTCCTGCGCAAGGAGGTCCGATGACGCACGCCGCCCGACCGACCCCGCCGCCGACCCCGCCGTGGTGCCCGTCGGCGTCCCCGCTGCCCACGGTCCGGCCCAACCCCTTCGACCCGCCGACCGACCTGGCCGACCACCGCGGCGGGGAGCCGATCCGCCCGCTGGCCTACCCCGACGGCCACACCGGCTGGCTGGTGACCGGCCACGCCCTGGCGCGGAGCGTGCTGGCCGACCCGCGGTTCAGCGCCGGCTCCGAGCTCAAACGGGCACCGGTGGCCCGGCCCGGCGCCGATCCCTTCTTCGGTGTCCCCGCGCTGCCCGGCTGGATGGTCGACATGGATCCCCCCGCCCACACCCGGGTCCGCCGGCCCCTGGCCGGCACCTTCACCGCACACCGGATGAAGGCCCTGCGGCCGAGGATCGAGCAGCTCGTCGACGAACACCTCACCGCCATGGCCGACTCGCGGCCGCCGGCCGACCTGGTCGAACGGTTCGCGCTGCCGGTGACCTCGCTCGCGATCTGCGAACTCCTCGGCGTGCCCTACGGCGAGCGGGCCGCCTTCCAGCGCGACAGCGCCCTCCTGTTCAGCCTGGACGCCTCCGCCGAGGAAGCCTCCCAGGCGATGGACCGCCTGGACGGGTTCCTTCGGGAGCTCACCCGGAGCAGGCGGACCCGGCCGGGCGACGACGTGCTGAGCATGCTCGTCGAGGACGGCACCCTGAGCACCGAGGAGATCGCCGGCGCCGGCGTCCTGCTGCTCACCGCCGGGCACGAGACGACCGCGAGTTCGCTCGCCCTCGGGACCTTCGCCCTGCTGTCGCACCCCGAGCAGCTGGCCGCGCTGAAGCGCGATCCGGGGCCGGCCGACAACGCGGTGGAGGAACTGCTGCGCTATCTGACGATCTTCCACTTCGGGGTGCCGCGGACGCCGCTGGAGGACGTCGAGCTCGGGGGCCGGCTGCTCAGGGCGGGGGAGTCGGTGACGGTGTCGCTGTCGGCGGCGAACCGGGACCCCGCCCGGTTCGCCGACCCCGACCGGCTGGACCTCTCCCGGCGGACCGCGGGCCATCTGGCCTTCGGCCACGGGATCCACCAGTGCCTGGGCCGGAACCTGGCGCGGATCGAGATGCGGGTCGCCTTCCCCGCCCTCTTCCGGCGCTTCCCGGACCTGGCCCTGGCGGTGCCGCCGGAGGAGGTCCCGCTCGCCGGCGACATGGGCTTCTACGGGGTGCACCGGCTGCCGGTCACCTGGTGAGTCCCGGCCCGGCCCCGGCAGCCCTCCCGTAGGCGACCGCAGCCCCACGACGAGTGAGAGGGAACCATGCACGGCACCACCATCTCGGCCATCGGATACGAGTGCGGCGACCTCCGCCCGGTGTCCGACCTGGCCGGGACCACGACCGCGGACATCTCCCCGCTGGTCACCGAGATCATCCACTTCCGGGAGAGCCGGCGCGAGATCTGGGACCTCGCGGCCACGGCCGCCGAGCGGACCCTCGCCACCGCCGCCCGGCCCGACCTCGTGGTCTACGTCAGCGAGAACGACCCGGACACCACCGGCTCGCTGGCCCGGATCCTGGACCGGCTCGGCCTCGACGACGTCGAGCACCTCGCCCTGTCCGGGCAGGACTGCGGCAACCTCGTCCCCGCCGTCCGGGTCGCCTCCGACGCCCTGGCCTCCGGCCGGAGCGAGCGCGTCCTGCTCCTGCTCGCCGACCGGGCGGAGGGCCGGGACCGGATCATGGCGAGCGGCCTGTCCGTGTTCAGCGACGGGGCCGCCGCCTGCCTCCTCTCCCGCGGGCCGGAGCCGGCCGGCCCCCGGCTCCGGGTGGAGGCCGCCGGCAGCCGCACGGCCGTCCGGCTCGCCGACGCCGACCCCGCCGAACAGGGCCTGCTCTCGACGGTCCGGCTCGCCTCCGAGACCGTCACCGCCCTGCTCGACACCCTCGGGCGGACCCGCGCCGACTTCCGGTACGCGATCCTGCCGAACTACCGCCCGGCCGCCCAGAAGTTCCTGCTCGCGGCCATGCGGATGCCCCCCGGCAAGCTCCTGCTCGGGCCCGTCACCGAACTCGGGCACTGCTTCTCGGCGGACCTCCTGATCACCCTGCACCGGCTGGCCGCCTCGGGCGCGCTCGACCCCGGGGACCGCCTCCTGCTCGCGACCGGCGGACCGTACTCCTGGTCGGCCCTGGCGGTCGAGTACACGCACGACGGACCGGCCCCGCGTCGATGACCCGGGAGCGACCGGCCGCACCCATGTCCGAAGGCCCATCCACCACGTGCCCCGCCCCGGGGCCGCACCCGGCAGGTGTCTCATGATCGACGACGCGTTCGTTTCGACGGTGAAGTCCCTGGAGGTCCCCGAGATGGGGACCGACTCCACCGCCCCGCTGCTGTACTGGCTCATCCGCACGCTCCGGCCGCAGCGCGTCCTGGAGGTCGGCATGGGGTACACCACCCCCTACCTGGCCAGGGCGCTCAAGGACAACAAGGAGGCCTTCGAGGCCGAACGCGCCCTGCTCGGCACCCCCGGGTCGGGCGACGCGCAGCCGCTCGCCCACGCCCCGTACTACGACGAGCCGTACGAGCCGAGGCTCATCTGCATCGACCGGATGACGGACACCTCCTCCTCCGCCCCCCGGGCCCTCGACGTGCTCGACCAACTGGACCTCACCGGCGTCTGCCAGGTCATCGAGGGCGACCTGCGGGGCTCGGCCGACAAGGTCAGGGACGCCTTCGGCCTGATCGACTTCGCCTGGATCGACACCTGGGACACGCTCGCCTTCGTCCGCGAGTACTGGGAGCTGGTCAACCCCGCCGGCGGCATGTTCGCCGCGCACTACCTGATGACGTACCCGCAGGGGCGGGCGGTGCTGCGCTACCTCGAATCCCTCAAGGGCCGGGACGGCGGCCGCCTCGAGATCACCAACCTCCGCGAACCGCACCGCTTCGGCCAGAACAGCACCACGCTGATCCGCCGGATCCGCGACTACGTGGACCCCGAGGACCTGCGCCCGCAGGGGAACAGCAACGACCCGACCGGCGTACTCGCCATCGACTGACGGAGGAACACCGTGCACGTCTATTCCGTGACCCCGGAATCGGCAAGCCAGCAGCGTGAGTTCGAGCAGGACTACCTCTCCCGGCTGCGGGAGGCCGGAGCGGCCTGCGAGCGCGCCGGCTGGTCGGGCGTCCTCGTCCCGCACAACCTCCACGAGGTCGACCCCTGGCTGATCGCCGGCCAGCTCGGCGCCGCCACCGACACCCTCGTCCCGCTCGTCGCCGTCCAGCCCTCCTCACTGCCGCCCCACACCGCCGCCGCGATGGCCGCGGCGTACGCGACCCTGTACGGCCGCCCGCTGCACTTCAACCTGGTCGCCGGCGCCCGGGACGACGAACTGCGCCGCACCGGCGACCGGCTCGGCCACGACGAGCGGTACGAGCGGATGCGCGAGTACGGGCTGGTCCTGCGCGCCCTGCTGCGCGGCGAGGAGGTCGACACCGAGGGGCGCTTCTACACGTACCGCGGGTTCCGGCTGGAGCCCCGGCCCGAAGTCCTCTCGCAGTGCAAGCTGTTCGTCGCCGGCTCCTCCCCGGCCAGCATCGGCGTGGCCAGGGACGTCGCCGACGTGGTGGTCACCCACCCCGCCCGCTACCCGGAGTGGGAGGAGTCCTTCCTGAAGCCGCTGCTGGCCGGCGGCTACACGGGCGAACTCGGGATCCGGATCGGCATCGTCGCCGGGTCGGCCGGGGAGGACGCCTGGGCGACGGCCAGGGAGCGGTTCCCCGAGACCTGGCAGGGCCGGCAGGAGACGCTGCTCAAGACCGTCTCCCAGAGCTCCTGGTCGCGCCAACTGGCCGTCGACGCCCTGGCCGAGGCCGCCGAGGCCGCCGAGGCCGCCGAGGAGAAGGAACCGGGCACGGACGCGGAGCCGGACGTGTACTGGCTGGGCGCCTTCCGCAGCGGCCAGGCCAGCGCGCCGTTCCTGGTCGGCAGCCACGAGGACGTCGGCTCCCGGCTCGCCGAGTACCTGCGCGCCGGGGTCGGGCACGTCCTGCTCAACGGCAGCTACGAGGACGACCACGAGGACATCAACCGGGCACTCCTCGCGGCCCGGCGGGCGGCCGGCTCCTAGGAGTTGGCGCCCGGCCGGTTCCCGGGGCGGGCCCGACCGGGCCGCGTCCCACTGTCGATCCACGGAGGGGTGGAGAAGTTGAGTCTTGTCGCACGGAGCGGTCCGCTCACCGAACAGCAGGAACGCTGGTGGCTGCGGCTCTACTGGCGGGAGAAGGGGGACATCGACAACGCCTGGTCCAAGCAGTGGGACCTCCCGGCGGGCATCTCCGTCGAGGCGGCGACGGCGGCGCTGACGGTGCTGGTCGAGCGGCACGAGGTGCTCAGGACCGGGTTCGGGCTCGGCCCGGACAACCTTCCGTACCAACTGGTCTTCGAGGCCGAGGGCTTCCGACTGCCGCTGGCCGTAGCCGAGTTGGGCACCCTGGCGGAGTACGGCGAGGAGGGCGGGATCCACCCGCTCGTCGGCGGCTCGATGTACACCCGGCCGCTGTGGTCGGTGCGGCTGTTCGTCGAGGACGACGAGGTCCGGGTACTCAGCCTCGTCTTCGAGCACATCATCCTCGACGGCTCCGGGGTGCGGAACCTCAGGGAACAGTTCCTGGCGCTCTGCGCGGGGACCGGGAGGCCCCTGCGGATCACCCACCCGCTCGACCGGGCGGCCAAGGAGCACCGGATCCCGCGGACCCCGGAGAGTCGGGCGCGGTACAGCCCGGACCCCCGGGCGCTGGCCCCCCGGCTGCTGGTCCCGGCCACCGTGAAGGAGGAGACCCCGGAGCCGCGGTTCCTGATGTCCGCGGTGCGCTACGAGGGCCTCCTGCCGCTCCTGGACCGGGTCGGCCGGGCGCACGGGGTGTCCCGGGCCATGGTGCTGATGCACGCCATCGGCTGGCTGATCTCCCGCTACTCGGACATCCCCCGGATCATGGTCGTCAACGCGATCGGCCTGCGGCTGCCCAGTGACGACAGCATCGACCTCGTCGCCAAGGCGCTCGAGATCATGGTGGACCTCGACGAGGACCGGACGCTGGCGGAGTCCCTGACCGCGGTCTCCGCCGGGGCCCTGCGCGCCTACACCGAGGAACTGCGGCTGGGCATTCGGGACCAGGACTCCCGGCTGCGGCTGGAGAAGGAGCGCGGCATCGGATCCGTCCGGGGCCTCTACTTCAACTACCAGGGGCCCTCGGAGCCGGACATCCCGGAGGCGGACGGAAGCCCGGTCGCGGAGGTCGAGGTGACCCGCACCGACGAATGGCGGTCCGGCGAAGAGCCCTGGAGCTACGCCACCTGGATCTACGTCGACGACACCACCGTGGCCGTCGACTTCGACGTGGACGTGGTGATGCTCCCGGCCGGGACGGTCCACCGGATGTCCGAACTGCTGCCGAGGTTCGTCCAGTTGGTCGCCGAGCAGCCGGACGCCCCGCTGGCCGCCGCCCGCGCGCTGCTCCCGCCGGACTTCGTGCGCCCGACCGAGGCCCGGCTGGTGCGGGGGACCTGGGTCCACCTCGACACCGTCGCCGGGGTGGTCGCCGGCTGCCCCGGGGTGCTCGCCGCCGAAGTGTCCGAGGAGGACGACGAGATCGTGGCGCGGGTGTCCCTCGACGGGCCGACCTGCCTGTTCGACGTGCACGAGTACGTGCTGTCCCGGCTGCACCTGGAGGGCGACCTGATCGCGCCCCACCGCTACCGCCTCGCCGAGGGCTCCGCGAGCCGTGCCACCGGCCCCGGTCTCCCCGACCTGGCGGCCGGCGCCGAGTGGCTGCCGCGCGACGGCATCCCGGTGCTCGGCCCCACGACCGAGCCCGAGCGCGAACTCGTCGCCGCCCTGCGGGAGACCCACGGCATCGGGCCGGTCAACCTGGCCCTCACCTACGCGGAGGCGGGCGGCCGCGCCGTCCTCGCCCCCGCCCTGGTCGAGACCCTGCGCCGCCGGGGCCTCGAGGGCCTGCAACTCCCGCACTTCGCCACCGCGCACACCCTCCGGGCGATCGCCAGGGCGCTGGTCCGCAGGACGCCCGGTCACGCGATCTGACCCGGGCGAGGTGCCTCTGGCGGGGGGCCGGTCGAAGCACCTCGGAGGAAGCGGCACGACCGTAGTGGCGCGACCGGACCGGCACGACCGTAGTGGCACGACCGAACCGGCTCGACCGAACCGGCTCGACCGAACGGGCTCGACCGAAGTGATTCAGAACGAGGGAACGACAAGTGACAGAACGTCTTGACATCCTGGTGGGCGGTAGGAAGGTCGGCGTACGGGTCGCGGCGGCCCGGCCCGGGGGCGGCGCCGCGGGCGCCGTCCTCTGGCCGAGCATCGGCGAGTACCCGGTCTACGACCCCGAGCTCTACGGCGTGCTGACGTCCGACGAGAGCCGGGTGGACCGGTTCCGCGCGGCGGTCCGCGCCTTGGCGCCGGGGCGGCGGGTGCTCGACATCGGTACCGGCGAACACCTCAACTGGGCCCGGGAGAGCGTGTCCTGCGGCGCGAGCGGCGCCGTCGCGATCGAGGCCATGGCGGAGAGCTTCCGCAACGCGTCGGCGAACCGCCTGGCCTGGGGCCTCGCGGACCGGGTCACCCTGCTGCACGGAGCGTCCACCGAGCTGGAGATCGGGCCCCGGGCGGAGGTCTGCGTGGCCGAGGTGATCGGGTCGGTCGCGGGCGCGGAGGGCGCGGCCGTGGTCCTGGCCGACGCCCGGCGCCGGCACCTGGTGCCCGGCGGAGTCGTCGTGCCGCACCGGTGCGTCACCCGGGCGGCCGCGGTGAACCTCCGGGAGGTGCTGGGCGGCGCCCCGGTGGCCTTCGCTCCCGAGGCGGTCCCCTACCTGGAACGGATCTTCGACTGGAGCGGGGCGCCGTTCGACGTCCGCCTGCGGATCGCCGACCCGGCCCCGGAAGCACTCCTCTCGACCGAGGAGGAGGTCGAAGTCCTCGAGTTCAACGGTGATCTGCGGGCGGAGCAGGAGCGGCGGGTCCGGCTGACGGTCCGCCGCCCGGGCAGCGTGGACGGCGTGCTCACCTGGCTCCGGATCTCCTGCCTCCCGGACGAGGAACCCCTGGACGCCCTCCGGGATCCGACCAGCTGGGCTTCGGTGTACTTCCCGCTGTTCGACGCCGAGGTCCCGGTCGAGCGCGGCGACACGCTCGACCTGACCTTCCGGGTCCGGACCGGTACCGACGGCGTCCACCCGGACTACCACCTGGCCGCCACCCTGCGCACCGCGGCCGGGGAACTCTCCGCCACCCACAGCTCGCCGCACCGCGGCCTGGGCTTCCGCGAACACCCCGTCCACCGGACGCTGTTCCCGGCGTAGCCGCCCTGGCCCGGCTGTCCGGCCGCCCGGCTGCCCGGCGGTCGTGCAGCAGTGCCTCAGCGGTCGTGCGGCTGTGCCTCAGCGGTCGTGCAGGGCCCACCGGCCGCTCTCGACCCGGACCGTGTCGGTGCCCGGCAGGGCGATGAGTTCGGGTTTGAACAGCGGCGGCGCGTCCATCGCGGGCTCCCAGGTCGCCAGCTTCTCGTCCTGGGGGACCTCGATCCGCCGGTTCGCGGCGAGGTCGGCGACCACCTTCAGCAGCAGCCGCACCCCGAGCGGCGCCAGATGGTCCCGCCACAGGGTCTGCGCGGTCGAGCCCGGCGGCACCAGAAGGTGCTCCTGGGCGGCGAGCGGCCCGCCGTCCGTGCGCTCGGTGAGGTGGTAGACGCTGCCGCCGGTCACCTTGTCGCCGTCCCGGACCGTCCACCGGATCGCGTCCCGGCCCCGGTGCAGCGGCAGCAGACTGGGGTGGTAGCCGATGGTCGCGACCGAGGCCCTGGCCCGGGTCCGCCGGCCGAGGAAGGCGTGCGAGTGCGCGGCGAGGATGATGTCCACCCCGTCCGGGATGTGCACCGCCCGCAGCTCCGCCGAATCCGTCCACGGGACGTCCCGGTGGTACGCCCAGGAGCGCAGCCGGTCCCAGGACATCGCGTCGCCCTCGTCGGACTTCCCCTTGCGCAGCCGGGGGGCGGCCGCGCCGACGATCTTGTGCCCCTCGTCCAGCAGGGCCTCCGCGACCTGGACCGCGAACGCCCCCTGTCCTGACATGTAGATGTTCATCCGCACTCCTGCGCTCACTGATCGGACGGTGGCCGGCGTCAGGCGTCGGCGGCCCTCGGTCCGGAGGGGTCGGGGGTGAACCGCACCGGCATCGTGGAGAACCCGGTCAGGAAGTTCGACCGGATCCGCCGCGGCTCCTCGGTCTGCTCGAAGCCGGCGGTGAAGTCCCGGAGCGCGTCGAGCAGTTCGGCGATCTCCACCTTGGCCAGGTACGAGCCGACACAGAAGTGCGGACCGTAGCCGAAGGCCATGTGCCGGTTCGGCGCGCGGCCGAGGTCGAACACTCCGGGCCGGTCGAAGACCCGCTCGTCCCGGTTCCCGGAGGCGTGCCAGAGGGTGACGATCTCGCCCGGCCGCAGCCGGACGCCGTGCAGTTCGGTCTCCCGCTCGACGCTGCGCCCGAAGTGCATGGTGGGCGAGGCCCAGCGCAGCACCTCGTCCACCGCCGTCCCGACCGCGACCTCGCCGTGCTTGAACCGCCGCCACTCGTCGGGCCGGGCCGCCAGGGTGTGGAGGCAGTCGATCATCGTCAGCCGGCTGGTCTCGTCGCCCCCGATGATCAGGCTGTAGCAGTTGAGCACCACGTCCTCGTCGGACAGCGGCACCCCGTCGATCGAACTGGCGATCAGCATGCTGATCACGTCCTCGCCCGGCGACTCGCGGCGCTCCTCGACGACGTCCATGAAGTACATCAGGATCTCGTTGCGGGCCATCTCGGAGTCGACCGCGTCGACGTCCTCCCCCTCCGCCGAGAGTGCCGCCTTCGTCAGGCTCAGCAGGTAGTCCCGGTCCTCCTCGGGCACCCCGAGCAGGCTGGAGATGGTGGTCATCGGGATCCGGCTCGCGATCTCCTCGGCGAACTCGCAGGTGCCGGCCTCGACCGCCTCCCGGATCCACCGCCGGGTGTTGACCCGGACCGTGCGCGCGACCTCGTCCAGGACCCGCGGCGAGAGCACCCGTTGCAGGATCTTGCGCAGTTCGTGGTGCCGGTGCCCGTCGGTGACGGCCAGCATCCGGCCGGCCGCCGCGTCGCCGCCCTCCAGCAGGGTGACGAGCACATTGCCGCGCTCCGAGGTGAAGTTCACGTTGTCGCGGTAGGTGGCGATGATGTCCTCGTGGCGGGACAGCACCCAGAACCCCCGCCGGCCGTCGGCCGGCGGGTTCCAGTGCAGCGGCGCGTGGTCGCGCAGCCCGCGCCAGTAGCCGTCGAGGTCGGGGCCGTGGTCGGCGAAGGTCGCCGGGTCGCCCAGGTCCAGGGCATCCAGGGCCGGGACCGGTGTGGAGGCGTTCATGTTCACCAGTCCGTGCGCCAGAACCGGCGGGGCCGGAACGGGTAGGTGGGCAGCGGCACCCGGCGCCCGGAGTCCCCCCGGTGCAGGGCGCCGAAGTCCACCTGGCCGCCGCCCACCCAGGCGGCGGCCAGCCCGGCCAGCGCCCGCGCGTCGCCGCCGGCCGGCACCAGGCCGTGGTCGGTGCGGCCGAACGCGCCCGGGTCGGACGGCGGTGCGGCGGCCGTCGTGGTGACGGTCGTACCTGCGTCGGCCTCCCCGGACAGCGCCGCGATCAGCTCCTCGCGGCTGCGCACCACCGCCGCCCAGCGGCGGGCCATCACCTTGCGGCCGAGGTTGAGGCTGAAGCAGACGTCGTCCAGCCGGAGTTCCGGGTCGGCCTCCAGCCGGGCCAGCAGCCGTTCGCGCTGCCGGGCGAGCGCCTCGTCGTCCAGGGCGGACAGGGTGGCCAGCCGTGGCCGGCCGGTCGGCTCGGGCGCGCGCCGGGCGGCGTCGGGCGCCTCCTCCAGCAGCAGGTGGGCGTTGTAGCCGCCACCGCCGATCGAGGTGATGCCGGCCCGGCGGATGCCGGCCTGCGGATCCCAGGCGGCCGTCTCCAGCTGCGGCACGAAGGGGGTGCTGGGGAAGTCGAGGTCCGGGTTGACCTCGGTCAGGTTGATCGTGGCCGGGAGCGTCCGGTGGTACAGCGCCAGCGCGGCCTTCATCGCGCCGAAGCCGCCCGACACCACGCCGCCGTGGCCCACGTTGCCCTTGACGCCGCCGATCGAGGTGGTCCCGGTCTGCTTGCCGAAGGCCATACCCGCCGCGTGCACCTCCAGCTCGTCGGTCATCGGCAGGCCAAGCCCGTTGGCCTCGTACATGGACACCGTCTCCGGCTCGACGCCGCCGACCTGCATCGCGTTGGCGATGCAGGCGCTCAGCCGCTCCGGCTGGGCCAGGCCGTACGCCATCGCGCTGACACCGTTGTTGTTGACCGACGAGCCCTTGACCACCGCGTAGATGTGGTCCCGGTCGGCGACGGCGCGGCCCAGCGGCTTCAGCAGCAGGGTGACGACACCGCTGGACAGCGCGGTGCCGGTGCCGTTGGCGTCGAAGGGCCGGCAGTGGCCGTCCCGCGACAGGACGCGGTTCTCCTCCCACAGGTGGCCGCGGGGGTGCGGCAGCCGGACCATCGAGCCGCCGGCGATCGCCATGTCCGTCTGGCCCAGCAGCAGCGACTGGCAGGCCAGGTGCACCGCGTAGTGGAAGCCGGCGCAGACCGCGGCGACCGTGACGGCCTCGCCGGTGAGCCCCATGTAGTACAGCGCGTTGGAGGTCATGGTGTCCGGCGACCACGCCAGACTCGCCTCGATCGCCTCCGGGCCGACCGACACCCGGTCCGGTGGGGAGCTGTAGAGCGCGGCGGTCTGCGGGTTGTTGGCGCCGTACATGCCGATCTCGGCGGTGAGCCGGTCCGGGTCGTAGCCGCCGTCCTCCAGGGCCTCCCAGGCGCTCTCCAGGTACAGCCGGTTCTCCGGGGTCATCGCGGCGGCCATCCGGTCGCCGATGCCGAACACCGACGGGTCGAACTGGTCGTAGGTGTCGAGCACGCCGCAGGCCCGTACGTAGAACGGGCTGTGGATCAGGGTCTCGTCGACGTGGATGTCGTCCTTGTCCAGGAAGGAGACGGACTCCCGGCCGTGGACGAGGTTGTCCCAGAACTCCTCCTTGGTACGGGCGCCGGGGGCCCGCAGCGACATGCCGATGATGGCCACGTCACCCGGGTCGTAGTCCTGCTCCGGGCTGTCGGTCATGGGGAACGCTCCTGCTTCGGTCGAGGGCGGTGACTCGGCGGGCGGTGCGGTGGCGGTGCGGTGCGTTGGTGGTGCGGTGCGTTGGTGGTGCGACTTGGTAGCCGATGCGACTCGGCGGCCGGTGCGGCTCAGCGGCCGGTGTTGCCCCGGCCGCGGAGTGCGGCCCGGCGGGCGTCGGCGCGCTGGCGGGCGGACTGGACCACCTCGGGGGTGGCGCCGCTGTCGTCGTCGAGCCAGCGCCCCAGGGAGACGATGTCGCGGAAGCTGAACAGGTCGGGCACCCGGACCCGGCGGTCGAAGCGCCGGGTCATCAGCCGGGCCAGGCGGACCAGCAGCAGCGAGTCCCCGCCCAGGTCGTAGAAGGCGGCCTGCGCGTCGATGCCCGCCGGATCGAGGCCGAGCAGCTCGCCCCAGATCTCCGCGAGGGCGGTCTCGGTCGGCGTGCTCGGCGCCGCCAGAGGCCCGTCGGCGCCGGCGGCCGGCGCGGGCGGCTCGGGGAGCGCGTCGCGGTCGAGCTTCCCGCCGGGGCGCAGCGGCAGGGCGGGCAGCACCACGACCGTCGCGGGCACCATGTAGTCGGGGAGTGCGGCGGCGAGGCGGGCCGTGACGGCGCTCTGGAGCGCGGCGTCCAGCCGGGGGCCGGCCGGCGCCGGGACACCGCTCGTCGGCACGACGTAGCCGACGAGCCGGTTGCCCCGGACGACGACGGCGGCCTCGCGGACCTCGGGGCAGCCGGTGAGCCGGGCCTCCACCTCCTCCAGCTCGATCCGGTAGCCGCGCAGCTTGACCTGGTGGTCGGTGCGGCCGAGGAAGCGCAGCTCGCCGTCCTCGGTGAACCTGACCAGGTCCCCGGTGCGGTACATCCGCTCGCCGTCCAGGAACGGGTCCGGCAGGAAGCGTTCCGCCGTGGTGAGCGGCCGGTTGACGTAGCCGTGCGCGAGGCCGACGCCGCCGAGGTACAGCTCGCCCGCCTCCCCGGCCGGGAGCTGCCGCAGCTCCTCGTCCAGCACGTACACCCGGGCCGTGGTCGTCGGCGGGCCGATGGTCGGCTCCTCCGTCCCCTCGGCGGGCACCGGCCCGAACGAGCAGAACACCGTCCCCTCGGTGGGGCCGTAGGCGTTGAACACCCGCTCGACGCCGGTCTCCCGGTACGCCCGGTCCACCAGCTTGCGGCGCAGCGCCTCGCCGCCGAACACGACGGACCGCACGTTCGGGGGCAGCGCCCCCGCGTCGAGCAGCCCGTTCATGACCGACGGGACCATGTTCAGATGGGTGATCCGGTCGGCGTGGCGGCTCTCCGCCAGGTGCACGGCGCTCTCGACCAGGACGAGCGAGCCGCCCCGGCAGAGCGCGTTGAAGATCTCCATCACCGACATGTCGAAGCACACCGAGCTGGCCGCCGCGACGCCGCTCAGGTCGCAGCCCTCCAGGACCCGGTCCATCTCGGCGAGCATCGCCACACAGCCCGCGTGCCGGACGGCCACACCCTTGGGGGTGCCGGTGGAGCCGGAGGTGTAGATGATGTAGGCGGTGTCCTCGGGCACGACGGCCGAGGGCGTGTCACCGGGCTCGGTCGTGACGCTCTCCCCGAGCACCACCACGGTCGGCCCGGCCGGGCAGCCGGCCCGCGACGCGGGGGTGGTGAGCAGCAGCCGGGTGCCGCTGTCCCGGACCATGAACGCCAGCCGCTCGGCCGGGTAGTTCGGGTCCAGCGGCAGATAGCAGGAGCCGGTCCGCAGGACCGCCAGGATCGCCACCAGCAGGTCGGGGGTGCGCTCGACGCAGATGCCGACCGGGACGCCGGGACCGGCGCCGTCGGCCGCCAGCCGCTCGGCCAACTCGGCCGAGCGACGGTTGAGTTCGCCGTAGGTCAGGACTCCGGCGTCGGAGTGGACGGCGGTCGCGTCGGGGTTCTTGACCGCTTGCGCGACAAACTCGGAGTGCAGGGTTTCGGTCACCGGTCCGTCTCCTCCGGGAGGCCGCCCGGCGCGAGGTCGCCGAGGGCCAGGTCGGGTCGATCGATCGAGTCGAAGAGCACAGTGCGGTACAGCGCGAGCAGGTCCGTCACGGTCCGCCTTTCCAGGTAGCTCGGTTTGAACTGGACGTGGCCCGCCACCTCGCCGTCGATGTCGGCCATCGAGATCTCCAGGTCGAACTTGGCGAGGTGCCTGCGCACCTGGAGCGGTTCGAGCGGGAGCGCGCTGTCCGGCGCGACGGTGTCGCCGACGCCGTGGAAGAGCTTCACCGAGCGCGGAAAGGCGTCCGAGGAGAGCCAGTTGACCACCACGTCGAACCACGGGGAGCGGCCCTCGAGACGCGGCGGCTTGAGCTGGGCCGCCAGCAGGTCGAGGGGGTAGTTCATGTGCTCCAGCAGGCCGAGCGAGAACGCGTGGACCTCGCGCAGCAGTTCGCGGAAGCTGCGCCCGGCGGCGGGCTGCGCCCGGACCAGCACCGTGTTGAGGTAGTAGCCGACGGCGGACTCCCAACCCGGCTCGGAGCGCTGGGCGATCGCGGTGGCCAGTACCGAATCCTCCGTCCCGACCGCCCGGTTGAGCGTGGCGAAGAAGCCGGCCAGGACGACCGTGCTGACCGAGACGCCCTCGCGCAGCGCGAACTCCCGCAGCCGGCGGGTCTCCTCGGCGCTCCAGCGGAAGGCGAGGTCGCGGCCCTCGTAGGTGACGCCCGGCGGCCGCTCCTTGTCGGACAGGTCCAGCCGGGCCGGCGGGTCGGCCAGCTTCGCCGACCACCAGTCCAGGGCCGCGTCCGCGGCGGGACCGGCCAGCCACTGCCGCTCCCGGGCGACGAACTCCGTGTACGGGGCGGCGGGCGCCCGGCCGGCGGGGTCGGCGCCCTGGTAGAACTCCTGGATCTCGCGGATCATGACATCCGCCGAGGCCGCGTCCGAGGCGATGTGGTGGACCAGCACCAGCAGGTAGTGGTCCGCCGGGCCGCGCCGCAGCAGGACCACCCGCACCAGCGGCCCGTAGTCCAGGTCCAGCGGCCGGTGCCCGTGCCGGGCCAGCTCCTCGCGGGCCTGCTCGTCGTCCAGCCCGGAGGTGTCCGCCACCACGAACTCGTACACCGGCTCGTCCAGGACGACCTGGTACGGGCTGCCGCCCGCTTCCACGAACAGGGTGCGCAGGGCGGGGTGGCGGTCCAGCACGGCCCGCACGGCGCGCTCCAGCGCCTGCTCGTCGACCGCGCTCCGGATCCGGGCGGTCACCATGAAGTTGTAGGGCACGGCGTCCGGCGCGACCATCTGCATGAACCACAGCGCGGCCTGGCCGTGCGAGGCCGGTGCGAGGGTGAGGCCGAGGCCGTCGGCGCGCAACTGCTCCAGGGCCGGGGCGCCGGTGGCCTCCAGCAGGCCGCGGGCGTCGAGTTCCTCCACCAGCTCCTCGGCGTCGAGTTCGGACAGCTCGTCGAGGAAGGACGGCTCGTCGAGGAAGGACTGCTCTGCGGTCGGGGCCGGGGCGAAGTCCGGGGCGGCCGGAGGTGCTGCCGGAGGGGATGCCGCCGGGACCGGTGCGGGCGCCGGGGCGGCGGGCGGTGCGGGCGGGCCGCCGGCGATCCCGACGAAGTGGGCGACCACCTCGGCGATCGAGCGGCCGTCCAGGAAGACCACCGGCGACACCCGGTGCCCGAACAGCGACTGCATCCGGTTGACCAGGCGGATCGCCAGCATCGAGTCGAGGCCGAAGTCCCGCAGTCCGGCGTCCGCGTCGAACCGGCTCACCGGCACCCCCAGCGCGTCGGCCAGCTCGGCCAGCACGACCTCGTCCACCGGCCGGGCCGCGGCGGCTGGAGCTGCTGCTGGTGCGGGTGCCGCGGCTGCTTCGGCTGCCGCCGCGTTCGCGTTCGTGCCAGGGCTCGCCGTGACGGCCCATGGCCCGCCGACGCCCGGGATCGACGCGGGCGCGCGGTGGGACTCGGTGTCGATCCAGTACCGGTCCTTCTGCCACTGGACGAGCGGCGTCTCCACCACCTCGACGTCGTCGGCGAACAGCGGGTCGAAGGTCAGCGGGACGCCCCGGACGTACAGCGAGGCGGCTGCGCCCAGCAGGCAGCGGACGTCGCTCTCCTCGCGCCGCAGGGAGTTGACCGCGTGCACCTGGGCGCCCCGGGTCAGCGCGATCTCCTCGACCGCGCCGCGCAGCGTCTCGTGCGGGCCGATCTCGACGAAGGTGCCGACCCCCTGGTCGACCAGCGCGCCGATCGTCTCGGCGAACCGGACCTGGTTGCGCAGGTTGTGGACCCAGTAGTCGCCGTCGGCGACCGGGTTGACCGTGCCCGCCAGGGCCGTCGAGTGGAAATCGAGTTCGGGGGCCAGCGGGGTGATGCCCTCGATGCGCGCCCGCAGCGGCGCGAGCAGCGGGTCCATGCCGGGGCTGTGCACCGGTCGTTCGACCCGGATCCGGCGCACCGGGATTCCGTCCCGCCTCAGGTCCGCCTCCAGCCCGTCCACGGCCTCGGGCGAGCCGGAAACCGCCGCACTGGTCGGGCTGTTGACCACGGCGACCGCCGCGTGCGCGGCGTACGGGGCGAGCCGGGGCAGCAGCTCCTCCTCCGGCAGGTCGACCGAGATCATGGCGCCTGCGGCGGCTTCGCGCTCCAGCAGGTGGGAGCGGGCGACCACCACCCGGGCGGCGTCCTCCAGCGACAGCGCGCCGGCGACGCAGGCCGCCGCGACCTCGCCCAGGCTGTGTCCGACCACGGCCGCCGGCCGGATGCCGAGCCCGATCCAGACCTGCGCCAGCGAGACCTGGAGGGCGAACAGCACCGGCTGCTGGAAGTCCATCTCCTCGTACCTGGCCAGCTCGGCCGGGGCGGCCAGCAGGTCGAGCACCGAGGCGCCGCCGGCCGCGCGCACGGCGTCGTCGCAGGCCCGCATCCAGGTGCGGAACCCGGCGTGCGAGCGCAGCAGTTCGCGGCCCATGCCGACCCACTGGGTGCCGCCGCCGGAGAACACCAGCGCCACCCTGCGGTCCGCGCCGCCGGACACGGTGCCGGTGACGAGGCCGGGGTGCGGCTGCCCGGCGGCGACCCGGGCGAGTCCGTCCAGGACGTCCTGCCGGGAGCGGGCGAGCAGGGCGATCCGGTGGTTGTGGTGGCTGCGCCGGGCGGCGAGCGTGTAGGCGAGGTCGGAGACCCGCAGGGCGGTGTTCCGCTCGACGTGGCTGGAGAGTTCGCGGCAGCTGTCGGTCAGCGCGCCCGCCGTCCGGGCCGAGACGGTGACGAGGTGCACGTCCCCGTCGGCCGCGGCCGCGGCCGCGGCCGCGGCCGTGTTCGTGCCCGCGCCCGTGGCGGCGGCTCCGCTCCGGCTCGGCGCGACGTGCCGCCCCCGGTCGCCCGCGAGGAACGGGTGGGCCGCGACCGGGAGTCCGGCGGTGTACAGGGCGCCGAGCGAGCCGAGCAGGGTCGCGGCCTCGTCGGCGCCCCGGCGCATCGAGGGCAGCGTGGCCGCGGGCAGGATCTCGGACACCGACTTGAGCAGCAGGGGGTGCGGGCCGAGTTCGATCACCGCGTCGACGCGGTGCTCGCGCAGCTTCAGCAGCGCGTCGACCACCAGGATCTCCTGGCGCAGGTTGGCCGCCCAGTAGTCCGGCCCGAGCTCCGCCCCGTCGACGTGCTCGCCGGTGACCGTCGAGATCATCGGGATGCCGGCGGTGCGGGGCCGGATGCCGGCGAGTTCGGCCCTCAGCGGGGCGAGGACGTGGTCGACCAGCGGCGAGTGCGGGGCGTGGCCCATCCGCACCCGGTGGTTGGTGACACCGGACTCGGTCAGCCGCTGGACGAGTCCGTCGATCTCCTGCGGAGCGCCGGTCACCAGGGTGGAGTTGAGGCCGTTGTAGCCGGAGAGGGTGAGGCCGCCGGTCAGGTACGGCCGGACCTCGTCGGCGGGCGTCATCACCACGATGCCCTCGCCCCGGCCCACGGTCAACTGCTGGAGGAGCCGGCCGTGGTGGGCGGCGAGGAGGGAGGCGTCGTCGTAGTCCAGGGCACCGGCGACGTACGAGGCGGCGAACTCGCCGACGCTCTGGCCGAGGACGACGTCCGGTTCGACGCCCAGCGAGCGCCAGGTCTCGGCCAGCGCGACCTGGAGCGAGAACAGCAGCGGCTGGAAGACGTCCATGTCGTCCAGCCGGCCGTCGGCGGCCAGCAGCTGCTCGACCGGGGAGAAGCCCAGCAGCTCCCGCATCCGCCGGTCGGACCTCATCATCGACCGGCGGAACACCGGCATCCCGGCGAGGAGTTGGCGGCCCATGCCGACCCACTGCGAGCCGTTGCCGGAGAACAGGAACGCCACCCGGGGTCGCCGCCCTGCCCCTTCTCCCGTACTCAGCCCGGCGGCGGGCGCACCGTTGGCGAAGGCGTCCAGCTGGGAGCGGAGTTCGGACATGTCGCGGGCCGCCGCCGCGAGCCGGAACGGGCCGTCGCCCGGCGCGCGGCGACAGAGCTCGCGCAGGTCGGTCCCGTCCCGCAGGGCGAGGGCCCGCTCGGCCAGCGCCTCCCGGGAGTCGGCGGACAGCAGCAGCAACGAGGCTTCGGGGCGCGGCAGTTCCTCTACCGCGAGATGGCAGATCGCGCCACCGAAGCCGAACGAGCTCACGCCGCCCCGGCGGGCGTCGGAGCGCCGCGGCCACGGCGTCAGCCGGTCCTGCACGGTGAGGTTGTACTCGTCGAACATGATCTGCGGGTTCGGCGCGCTGTAGTGCAGGCTCGGCGGCAGTACCCCGTTGCGCATCGACAGCGCGAGCTTGACCAGGCCGACGATGCCGGCCGCCGCCTCCAGATGTCCGACATTGGACTTCACCGAGCCGAGCCGCAGCGGCTCCGCGCGGTCGGCGCCGCCCAGGACGGCGCCGATGGCGTTGGCCTCGATCGGGTCGCCGAGCGGCGTCGCCGAGCCGTGGGCCTCGATGTAGTCCACGAGGTGCGGGTCGATGCCGGCCCGCCGGTACGCGGTGCGGAGCATCTTCTCCTGCGCCTGCGGGTTCGGCGCGGTCATGCCGTTGCTCAGGCCGTCGTTGTTGGAGGAACTGCCCTTGATCAGGCAGTACACCGGCAGGTCGCGTTCCAGCGCCACGCTCAGCGGGGCCAGCACCACGACCCCGGCGCCCTCGCCGCGGACGTAGCCGTCGGCGCGGGCGTCGAAGGACTTGCAGCGGCCGTCCGGGGCGAGTGCCCCCATCGCGTCCATGGCGGTGTAGTAGTCGGAGACGAAGCTCAGGTTCACGCCGCCGGCCAGCACCAGGTCGCTCTCGCCCAGTTGGATCGACTGGCAGCCGACGTGCACCGAGACCAGCGAACCGGCGCAGGCGGCGTCGATGGCCATGCTCGGTCCCTGGAGGCCGAGGACGTAGGAGACGCGGTTGGCGATGATGCCGTCGTGCATGCCGGTCGCGGTGTGCGGGGTGATCTGGACGTCGGGGCCGCGGTAGTGCGCCAGCGCGGCGTAGTCGCCCCAGCAGGAGGCCATGAACACGCCGGTGTCGCTGCCGACCAGGCTGTTCGGCGCGATCCCCGCGTCCTCCAGCGCCTCCCAGCACAGCTCCAGGACCAGCCGCTGCTGCGGGTCCATCTGGACGGCCTCGCGGGGCGAGATGCCGAAGAACAGCGGATCGAACTGGTCGATGCCGTCGATGAATCCGCCCCAGCGCACCCGGTCGTTCAGCAGTGCCCGGCGCGCGGCCGGCACCGGTCCGACGGCGTCGCCGCCCTCGACCAGCAACTGCCAGAACCCGGCCGGGTCAGCGCCCCCGGGGAAGCGGCAGCCGATGCCCACGACGGCGACCGGCTCGTTCGGCGCGGTCCGGCGGCCGGGGCCGGACGCGGCGGCGGGCTCGGCCTCCCGCGGGCCCTCGACCAGGGCCCGGGCCAGTCCGTCGACGGTCGGGTACTGCCACATCATGGTGGCCGGGACGCGCCGGCCGAGGAACTCGGAGAGCGAGGCGGCGAGGGCCACCGACTGCACCGACTCCAGGCCGTACCGGTGCATCGGGGCACGCCGGTCGACGGTGTGCGCGGGGATGTCCAGCAGCTCGGCGAACCGGGACAGCAGGAAATCGGTGACGCTGGAGATGTCTCGCGCTGCGCGCTCTTGAGGCATGGCGACTCCCTCGGCAGGGCGGGTGGCTGGGGTGGTGGGGGCGGCCGGTGTGCTGCGGCCGGGCGGAGCGTCAGCGCCGGCGGGGCGAGGAGCGGTCGGCCGGCGTCAAGATCGTCATGGGCATGACATGATTGTTTCCGTGTCCGGGCAACTCTGCTCCTCCCGTGGCAAGAAGAAAGGCTCGCGAACTCCGGACCGCGCGGCTGGGCCCTACGGTCCGGATGTCAAGGCGTGTGTGAGGTTGCTCGATGGATCGCACATCAGCGGCCTGCGACGGGCCGACGGTCTCCTCGTCCGCCTCTGGGGCGCGAGGAGTGCACCGACTACAGGATTGCGTACAACGCGTGCCGGTCGTCGAGCTGGCGAGATTTGATCGACAAAGTGTCCGATTCGATCTCCTGGAACCGGGCATCACGCTCAGGTACCATCCGTGTACAGGCGGGCTGGACAGTGGTCGAGTGGGCAATGCAAGCTGGCCCCATGGCAGTTGAGAACTTCGAGGCACCGTCGGACCGCGCTCCGGGCGTCCTCCCGCACGGCCTCCCGCAGTCAAGCCCCGCCCGGGCGGCCGCCCGCCACGCCGCCGGCCGGAGGCTCGCATGACCGACCTCGCCGTCAAGTCGGTGGTCCGCCCCGGCCTCGCGCTCGGGGTGCTGGCCGGCGCGCTCGCCCTGGACGTGAGCGGCCTCGGAGTGCTCAACGCCGCCCTCCCGTCGGTGGGGTCGCGCTTCGATCTGGCCGACACCACCCTCCAGTGGGTCATGACCGCCTACGCCGTCACCTTCGCCGGCTTCCTGCTGATCGGCGGCCGACTGGCCGATGTGCTGGGCCGGCGACGGGTGTTCGAGGCCGGTGTCGCCCTGTTCACGGTGTCCGCGCTGGTCGGGGCGGCCGCGCCGAGCACCGCCGTCCTGCTGGGCGCGCGCGCCGCCCAGGGCGTCGGCGCCGCCCTGTCGGGACCGGCCGCCCTGGCCCTGCTCACCCAGACCTTCCCGGCCGGTCCGGCGCGCAACCGGGCGTTCAGCGTCTACGCGGCCGTCGGCGCCGCGAGCTTCAGCGGCGGGGTGATGCTCGGCGGCGTCCTGACCCAGTTCTGGGGCTGGCGCTCGGTGTTGTGGTTCTCCGTCCTCCTCGGCCTCGCCGTGCTGGCCGCGACCCGGGCCGGCCTGCCCGACAGCCCCGGCCACAGCGGCCGGCTCGACCTGCCCGGCGCGATCACCGGCACCGTCGGCCTCACCCTGCTGGTCGTCGGCGTCAGCAGCGACGGCGCCGCGGTCTGGTTCCTGCTCGCCGCCGCCGCGCTCGCCCTGGCGCTGTTCGTCGTCCGGGAGAGCCGCACCGCCGACCCGGCCCTCCCGCTCGGACTCTTCCGGCTGGCCCCGGTCCGGGCCGCGAGCCTCGCGGCGTTCCTCCAGTACATGGGCTCGGTCGGGATGCTGTTCTTCGCGCCCCTCTACCTCCAGGGCATGCTGGACTACTCGCCCTTCGAGTCCGGACTCGCCCTGGTGCCCATGTCGGCCGCCGTCTTCCTGACCGCCAACTTCGCCACCGGCCGCCTGCTCGCCCGCTGGACCCCGCGCACCCTGATGGCGGTCGGCCTCGTCCTGATCGGCGTCGGCACCGGTCTGTGGCTGACCACCCCGCTCGACGGCGGCTACATCCAGCACATCCTGCCGGGCCTGGTGCTCAGCGGCATCGGCCAGGGCCTCAACTTCCCCTCGATGACCTCCGCCGCCCTCTCCGGCGTCCCCGGCGAACAGCACGCCGTCGCCGGCGCGGTCAACGTCGTCACCCAGCAGATCGGCGCGAGCGCCGGCGTGGCCATCATGGTCCTGGTCGCCGGCACCCGCGACGACCACCTCGCCGGCTACCACCTCGCCTACCTCACCGCCGCCCTCGCCTGCCTCGCCGGCGCCGCCCTCATCGGCCTGCGCCGCCGGGCCTGACCCGCGGTCGGGCCGGTCGCCGTCACCGGCGCGGTCGTCGTGCGGCGACGATTTCGTGATCGTTCTCGCGGTCCACGGGCGGCCCCGGGGCGGTAGCGTCGGCCCCGGAAGGGTGGCGGGGAGGCCGCTCCAGGGTGAGGGGAGTGTGGGGCGTGGAGCCGCTGGAAGCGGACGATCCGCAGTGGGTGGGCGAGTACCGGGTGCTGGGGAGGCTCGGTTCGGGCGGGATGGGCCGGGTCTACCTGGGCCGGACCGCCGGTGGGCGGACGGTCGCGGTCAAGCTGGTCCACCGCGACCTGGCCGGGGACCCGGAGTTCCGGGCCCGGTTCCGGCACGAGGTGGCGGCGGCCCGGCGGGTCGGCGGGGTGTGGACGGCGCCGGTCCTGGACGCGGACACCGAGAGCGGACATCCCTGGGTGGCCACCGGCTACGTCGCCGGACCCGCGCTCACCTTTGCCGTCCGGGAGTTCGGGCCGCTGCCCGACCCCGCCGTCCGCGCCCTCGGCGTCGGCCTCGCCGAGGCGCTCGCCCATGTGCACGGCCTCGGGCTGGTGCACCGCGACGTCAAACCGTCGAACGTGCTGCTGACCCTGGACGGGCCGCGGCTGATCGACTTCGGCATCACCCGCGCACTGGACGCCACCGCCGGGCTCACCCGGTCCGGCCAGGTGTTCGGCTCACCGGGCTTCATGTCACCGGAGCAGGCGAACGGGCTGCCCGCCGGTCCGGCCGGCGACGTCTTCTCGCTCGGCGCGGTGCTCGCGTTCGCGGCGACGGGCACGATGCCGTTCGGCTCCGGGGTGAGCGCGCCCGTCCTGCTCTACCGGGTCCTGCACGAGGAACCCGATCTGTCCGGCCTGTCCGGCCCGATGTACGCCGTGATCCGCGCCTGCCTGGCCAAGGACCCGGCCGCCCGCCCGGTACCCGGGCAGCTGCGGCGGTTCCTGGACGGCGACGGCGCCGCCGCCGCCCGGCTGGGGCGCGGGGACTGGCTGCCGCCGGGGCTGGCGGCGGCGGTCGGGCGCAGCGCCGTGCAACTGCTGGACCTGGAGGGGGAGCGGGGGACCGGCTGGACGGCTCCGGGCCCGGCCCCCGCTCCGGCCTCGACCGTGCCGCCGTCCGTGCCCCCGCCCCAGCCTCCCCAGCCGCCCCCGCCGCCGGCGCTCCCGACCTGGTCGGCGCCGGGCCGTGCGACGTCTCCCCGGCGGAGGTACGGCGCTCTGGCGGCCGGGCTGGCTGCCGTCCTGCTGCTGGGCGGCGGCGGGTACCTGCTGCTCGACGGGCTGCGGGGGGACGAGCAGCAGGTCACCGCGTCGACCCCCGCCCCGTCCGCTCCTGCCGCATCCGCGCCCGCCCCGTCCGCGACGACGGCCGGGCCTGGCATCGTTCCCGCGAAGTACCTCGGGAAGTGGTTCGGTCAGCGCACGGCAGCCAACGGGGACGTCACCACCGTCACCCTCACCATCGTCCAGTCGGCGCAGAGCGAGGAGAAGAGCAAGATCCGCGCCGAGACGCCCAGTACCGGCACCTGGTGCGAAGGCGCCTGGACGCTCTCCGACGCCGACGACAGCCACGCGACCTACGCGTCCCGGGTGACCGGCTCCTCGCCCGGTGACCAGTGCATCACCGACCGCTCGGTCTACCGCCGGATCAGGATGCAGCCGGACGGCGCGCTCCAGTACTGCACCGACCTGCTCAAGCCGGACCAGTACATCGTGCTGCAGAAGCTGGGCTGAGGCGGGTCCTGGGATCCGGTGGGAACCGGATCAACACTCTTTTCACTCCCCACCGTTGACCTTCCGTACGTTCACTGCCGAGGAGAGCCGTGGTCACCACCGTCAACTCGTTGATCTCCCGCCTGCAAGACCTGCTGCTCGGGCACCTGACCAACAGCGGCGTCGACGTGGTGGCGGGCCTCCACGACATCGTCGCGCGCGCCTCGGTCCTCGGCCCCGACGGCGCGTGGCTCGCCGCCGCGGCCCACGCCGATCTGTCCGACCTGGCCGTCGCCCAGGGGCAGGTGGACCTCGGCCTGCGCCACCTCGACGCCGCGGTGGACGGCGGCTACAACGACTGCGTGGCACTGCACGTCCCCACCGTGCGCCCGCTGCACCAGGACCCCCGGTTCCGGGCCGCCTACGGGCGGATGCGCGTCACCGAGGCGGACCTGGACGAGTTCTTCTGGCTGCACCGGGAGATGCGGATCGCGGTGAGCGACGCCCGCACCGCGACCGTCGACAACATCGGCCGCCTCGACACCGGGGTGTCCCTGCTCCCGCAGGCCCCCCTGCCCACCCGCGAGCCGAACACCCCTGGCGTCCTGATCACCCGCATCCACCTCGCCGTGATCCAGGGCGCGCTCCAGCAGAGCGCCGTGAAGGCGGAGTTCCAACGCAGCTCCGGCAACACCGCCCTCGACCTCATCGACGGCACCTGGGACCCCACCCGCGCCAGGTACGACGCCTGGCACGCCGACGAACGCGACACCCGCCGCCAGCAGGCCGCCCAGGCCCGGGCCTTCGTCGAACGCCCCGGTGCCTCGACCACCCTCGCCCCCTGCCCGCCCCTCGGCTCCATCCACTACCCGGCCTGATCCCGAGGCACCCCCGGACGGCGGACCGAAGTGTCCGCCGTCCGGGGGTGCCCCGGGGAACCAGTGCCCCGCCGGATCAGTGCCCCGCCGGATCAGCGCACCGGCATCGACATGTAGACCGCGCGCCGCCCGTAGGACGCGGGAACGGCCACCTCCCGGTGCGAGCGGTAGCCGATGATCCGCAGCAGGATGTCCGCCCCGCGCACCGCGACCATCGAGATCTGCTCGAAGCCCAACTCCTCCGCCCGCGTCCGGAAGTGCCGCATGAACCCCAGCGCGACCTCCCGGCCGCGAAGGTCCTCGGCGATCACCAGATCGTGCACGTGCAGGTTGTCCGACTCGAACGCGGTGTCCTCCGCCCGGGCGAGGTCCGGGCAGCGCAGCGGCGGGTACGGCAGGCTCAGCAGGTAGCCGCGGACGGTGCCGTGCTGCTCCAGCACGAAGCAGGTCTCCGGTGAGGCGACGGCGCGGGACCGCAGCGCCTCCCGCCCCTCCGACAGGCCGTCGGCCGCGTAGGCGTCGTACTCCAGCGCGACCACGGCATCCCAGTCCTCCTCGGTCAGCTGCCGGATCAGGAAGTCCTGGCTCACCCCGCGGCCCCGTCCAGGCCGGGGCGCAGGCCCTCGGCGCGGGCGGCGGCCACCATCCCGGCCCAGGACTCCACCAGCACCGCCCAGCGCTCGGCGTCCTCCTGCGCCTCGTCCATGAGCTGCTGCCGCTTCCCGGCCACCGCGTCCGCGAGCTCGGCGTACTTGCCGCCCAGCTTGCGGTAGGAGCGGTCCAGGACGTCCAGGCAGTGCTCGTTCCCGGCCCGGTCCCAGTCGACGCTGCCCCGCACCAGGTCGAGGATCGGCTCGACCTGCAGCCGGTGCTGCTCGTCCAGCAGCCCGCGGCCGTGGTCGATCATCCCGCCGTAGACCGGGTACAGGTACAGCATCGAGAGCAGGAACTTGACGAACCGCATCTGGTACGAGATGAAGCCGGCGCCGATGCGGCGCTCGGGCGTGTAGTAGTTGACGATGTGGCGGTTGTGGACGACGCCGGGCGACTGCGAGTGGACCAGCGCGTGCAGCAGGGCGTAGTCGCAGCCGATGGTCTCGATAGAGGGCAGCAGCGGCAGCACCTCGTAGGCCCGGTGGTCCAGGGCGATGTTGCACATGTAGACGTTCCAGATGTCGGGAACGCCCAGGACGGACCGGTCGGCGTCGAACGGCTCGGCGCCGACGCCCTTGAAGGAGAGGTCCACCATCGCGTCCCGGTCCTCGTCCGACCACACCGGCGGGGTCCACAGGCGCACCAGGTCGCGGTAGACGGCCGGGTCCAGCTCGAGGATCTCGCCGATGTCCACGTTGAGTTCGCCGAGGAAGGAGCCGCTGACCAGCATCACCGGCCTGTCGGCGTCGGCCGGGTCCAGCTCGGAGTGGGACACGACGGCCGCCGCCTCGCCGGCCGGCCGGCCGATCGAGAGCAGCTCGTGGTGGATCGGGAACACCTTCTCGCCGTCGACGACCTGGAAGTCGGCGTCGTCGTTGCGCAGGTGCGTCGAGGTGCAGCCCAGGGCCGCCGCGCCGAGGAAGAGCCGGTTGACGCAGGAACCGTACGCGACGGCCTGCGGAAGCATCAGGTCGAGCAGCAGCTCGGGGTCGGCGCCACCGGAGCGCTCGGCCACCCCGCGCAGGAACTCCCGCTGCTGCGCGTTGCCGAGGTGGTGGACGAACACGCCGGGAGTGGGGGCCAGGGCGGCCACGGCGTCCGCGTTCTTCGCGAACTCCGCCTCGTCGGTGGTGTCGAGCACGAGGAGGTGCACCTCGACCCCGAAGGTCGCGACGGCGTAGGCCGCCTCCTCGGCGAGGTCCACGATGGTACCCGGGCAGGAACGCATGGTGGGCAGGGCGAGGCAGACTCGTTGCATGGTGTGGAACTCTCCGTCTGATCGTCAGATTCGGTACAGCGGTGGTGGGTCGGGCGCGGGACGGCGTGCGGTTGGCGTACGCCGACGCCACGACGGCGTCCCGGGCGGACCTCCACGCCGACGTCCCCCGCCGCGCATGCGGCCTCCCTGCCGGTGGCCCTGCTCCACCAAGGTGGACTAGACCAACTTAAGTGTCAACGGAGTGCTTTCAGCGAGCGGGCGGCGCACACCGACACTGCCCGAATGGGCAGCCGCCCCTGCCCTGCCGCAGGCGGGCGGCCCGCCGACCGATCGCCCCGGCGCCGGTCGGGCCTCGGTCCTCGCGATCGACGACCTCGGCCGTCAGGGCCTCCGGCCGCGCGCTGCCTTGCTCCGGGTCAACGGGTTCGGGCCTGGGCAAGGTGCGGTGGGTGGAAGCGGGCCAGTCTTCGCTTCTCGGCGCTCTGCCCCGCGAGAGGGTGCCGGGCCGGTATGGGGTTCGACCGGGCCTCACCAGTTTCGGCGAAGCCCGGTCCACCCTGTCCCGCAGGTCAGGCCTGCTGACCCGCCAGGCGCTTAGCGGCCCTCAGGCGCTCGGGCTGCAGCGGGTCGATCATGGTTCCCGCACCCTGGCCAGGAGTGAAGGCCCAGCCGCGGAGCTTGCCGGAGATGCTCGTCAGCCGCCGGTCGCCGGGCGGTACATCGATGTAGAACAGGGACTCGTCGGGGACCTTGTCGTCGCCGCCCCAGCGGACGACGCCTTCGCAGTCGGCGAGGATGTCCCGAAGTGTCAGTTCTTCCAGAGGGTAGAAGCCGCCACGGGCGCCGGTGGGGTAGGAGGCAGGACGGATCTGGACCGCTGTGCCGGATGCCTGGTTGGACTCCGCCAAGTGCCGCCGCACCGAGGCCGGCGGGCGCCAGCTGACGACGTCGCCTTCGTGGAGTGCGGCGACCTCGTAGTGGAAACGGCTGATCACGTGCACCAGGACCGTTTCGACGTTCCCCATGCGCACGTTAATGCCCAGTGGCGTGCCGGGAACCGGGCGGGTGTAGATGTTCCCGCGGTCGTTCACGACCTTCTCCATTTCCCAACCGTTCCCCGACGCGGCGCCGGTCCGCACCCGGGCTTCCCGCTCCCGGGCGTCCTGTGTCAGCTTGCGCAGGGCGCCAAGATCGGGGCCAGGAGCCGGAGCCGCCGCCGCATGGCCGGGCGTCGCGAGCACCTGTGATCCGACTGCGGCACCTGCGGCGATGCCGATGGCGCGACGCAGTACGGAGCGCCGCGGAATGTTCGCCGTCACGTGGTTTTCTCCTTGCTTCGGACGATCGCGAATGCGGTGAGCGTTGCGGCGCAGACCACGAGTGCGGCCAGCACCGGATTGACGTAAGAGGGTATGACCACGGACACCGTGTGGCCGTCGGAGCTGAGGCAGCCGAATTTCAATGGGAGGAACGAAGGCTCGTAGCCCACCAGTTGCTTCCCCACTGCCTCGTCGCACGCCCGCGCCTCGGTGTGGTCGTCGGCCATGAACAGGTGCAGCAGGCCCCAGGTGTAGAGACCGATTGTCGCCGCCCACGCCAAGGTCGAGGAGGCGACGAGAGCCCTCGTGTTGGATCGGGCGGCCCGGGCACGGACCAGGGCTCTGGTGCCGTACACGGTCAGTGCCGGTGCGGCGAGGAAGCCGACCAGCAGCATCACGAGGACGACGGAGCCTTCGTGCCTGGCAAACGGTTGATCTGGGGACATCACGGCCTCACACCCTGCTAGCGGTTCCGGGAGATGGCGTTGTACTTCTCCATGAGGTAGTAGAGTCCCATGCGCTTCTTCGCCTCCGCGTACGCTTCTTCACCGGGGCCCTGGTAACGGCGGAGGACGTCGTAGATTTCCTCGTCCACGTAGTCCAGGCGCGGCGACCTCATCACTGGCGATGTGTCGTCGCCGTGAGGCTTGCCCGCGATGTCCCACATGTGGATCAGGAAGACGCTGGTGATGTCGAATGTCTCGGAGTCGTACGCGCTCTTCCAGATGTTGTATTTGTCCTGGTCGCTGTTCGGATCAGCGATGGCCCGGCCGGTTACGAGGCCTTCACTGAGGCAGTGGTTCCATGCCCCGACCAGCGTCAGGCCGCGTTGCTTGGCGATTCCCGTGGATGTGTCCTTGAACTTGCCGGTCGTGTTGAACAGCACGATCGCGACATCCCAGGCGGCCAGGTCCGCCGGCTCGATGTGCCGCATCTCCCAGTAAGCAGACGTCTGGACGAGGGCTTTGCGCATGTTGTACTTGTTCGACAACTCGGTGATGAGGTCGTCGTGGTCCACCACGGTCGACTGGAAGCACTTCCAGTGCTGGTAGGTGCGAGTGCCGCCGTCGTTCGGGTAGCCGAGGGACTCCATGTACTTGCCGACGTCAGTCTTCATGGCCTCGATGACGGTCGGGTCGAGCCGAACGTCGGGCTTCACAGGGCGTGGCGGGTCGAAGGAGCCTTGGCCGGTGTCGCGGCCGGAGGCGATGTTGTTGTCGATGTTGATCGCGCCGGCGCCGCTGCCGACTGTACGTGTGACGATCTGGTCGTAGGCCCAGTCCGACGGCAGTGGGTAGCCATAGTTCCCGGAGAACCCGTATGACATATCGGACACGAACGAGGCTGTCGAGTGGCCGGCCTTCGCCACCCGGCTGCACACGTTGCGCGGCCCGTACACGCCGATCTGGAAGCGGTTGCCGTCATCGGCGATGGCGTCCTGGATCCCCTTGAAGTGGGGCAACACGTTTGAGGTGATGTCGGAATCCATGGCGTCGAAGTCGACCGCGAAGAAGATCCGTGCCCCTGGTTTGAACCCGTGATCGAGAGCAGCGTTGACGGCGGCCTGGCCCGCTGTGCGGCCAGCCATGTACGTGAAGTTCGAAGCGTCGCGTCCGTACGTCTGGTAGATGGGGAAGCAGCGCAGTCCGGCCGACACGATGGTCTGGAGTTCGCCCTCCTGGATCGCCTTCTCCGGCAGGTTGCTCGGCAGCGGCACGAGGGGATTGGTGAGGTAGCGTCCGACAAAGGTGATGCCTTCGGCCTTCAGTGCCGCCGCCCGCGTTGACGTGATCCGGGTGACGCAGTCGCAAGCAGCGCCCTTGCGGGACTGGTCGCCGTAGGAGACCAACAGGGAGGCCCACGTCGAGAAGTCCCCGTTGCCGGTGGCTGGGAGGCCGACGAACGACTGGAAGGTCCGCACGAGGGCCGCGGTGGCGCTATCGAAGGTGTTCGTGAAAGTGACCGGCTGATCGTTGAGGACCATGGCCGCGGAGAACAGGGAGGCCCAGGTGCCGCTCGTCCCCGGTGACACCGAATGGGACTTGACACCGGCCTGGGTGCCGGGGCCGAAAACGCCGTTCGCGACTCCGTCGGCCATCCCCAACTCGTACTGAATGGCAAGGAGCATGGACCTCGCGACGTCACGGGAGTTGTGGCCGTCGCAGGGGATGACGAAGAAGTCCTGACGGTTCAAGTAGCGGCCGTTGAGCCATTGTTGGACGCTCCGGATCGCACTCGATCCGGAGTTCACGCTGACGTACGCGTCCATGTTCAGCAAGGCCTTGAAGACCTTGGGCGTCAGGTCGCTGCCGGGAGACAGACCGATCAGCCCCATATCGGTCTTGAGCTTCGTCATGCCTGCTTGAACGCCCGAGTTGTAGATACCGTCCAGGCTGCCTCCGTCGTACCCCTTGCAGTACAGGGCCGACTGGATGATTTTGCAGAAATTCTCCGACGGTATGTTCCCGCTGTTCAGGACCGGGTACTTGGCCGTCAACTGGGAGAGAGTGGTCGCGCCGAAGCTGTTCGACAGGCTCGAGATGCCGAGTTCGAGCTGCAACGCCCGGGTGAGCGCGTACATAGTGGGCCAGCCGGTCTTCCCATTCTCTTCCACGGTCATGCCTATTCGGCTTCCGTAGAACGAGTTCACGAAGCTCTGGGCTCGTCGCACCATTTCGTCGGCCACTGCCGTTTCCTCCTTCGAGTCACTGCGGGGGGTACCGTCCGATCACGGGCGGTGCGGGTCGGTGCATGCCGCGGCAAGCGCCATGGCGGGAGGGAGAGTCTGTTTAGCCGGTATTGAAGGGGGCGCTACCGTCTCAGCGCCTCGGCAGGCTGGATTCGGGAGGCTCGCCAGGCGGGGTAGACGCCGGCAAGCAGCCCGGTGGCGAGGCCCAGGAGCGGAGCGGAGGCGATGGTGGCCGGGTGTAGCACCGGGGTCCAGTGCTTGGAGGCTGCGACGGCGACGATCGTCACCGTTCCCAGGGACGCTCCGACCAGGCCGCCCAGCAGCCCGAGTGCCGTGGATTCGGCGAGGAACTGGGCAACGATGTGCCGGGCTCCGGCACCCAGCGCGCGGCGCAGTCCGATCTCGGCGCTGCGTTCCAGGACGGCGACCAGGGTGGTGTTGGCAATGCCTACCGCGCCGATCACCAAACAGATGGCGGCGAGGAGAAGGAAGAGCTGCCCGAGGTCGTTCTCCACGCCGGACCGCAGGCTGCGGGGGTCGGGCGGTGGAGTGACCCGCAGGTAGTCGGGGTGGTCAGGACGCAGAGCAAGGGGTACCTCGGAGGCGATCTGGGTGGCCGCGCCGAGCTGGGTGGTGACGAGCATCCTGGCCGGGTCGTCGGTGGGCGGTCCCCACAAGTCCTGGGCTGCCGAGCGCGGGATGATCACGGATGTCAGCAGGTCAGGGCGGCGACGGACATCGGTGAGAATGCCGATGACGACGAAGGGTTTGTTGCCGAGGAATACGGCCGGCTGGCCCTGCAGGTTGGTGATGCCTAGGCGGGCGGCGGCGGCGGCGCCGAGAACGGCGACCCGTTCATGGTGGTTCTCGTGGAAATCGTCGTAGACACGGCCTTGCTGAAGAGTCGGCCCGATGGCGCGCAGTGCGCCGGCGGAGGCCGCGGTCAGCTGGGCCTGGCGGTCGGTGGTGGAGTAGGCGGCGCCGGGCGGACCGTTGGCGATGACCTGCCCCGGCTGGAGCCGCACGTGCCAGGAGACGCCGGCGGCGGTCACTCCGTGGAGTCGTTCCACCTTCGCGTCGGCATCGGCGGGGAAGGCCGGGCCCGGCTGCCCAGACGTGCTTGGCGCGATGTCGTCGACGGTGACCTCGGTGGCCGTCAATCGGTTGAAACGGGCGTCGATCTGGGAGGCGGCCGTGCTTGTCAGACCTGTGACGGCGATGAGTGCCCCGACACCGAGGACGGTGCCGACGGCAGTGAGCACCGAGCGGGCGGGCCGTTGCAGGATGCCCGCCACGGCTTCGGTGCCGAGGTCGCGCAGGTTCATTCGGGATCGGGGAAGCTTCATGCCAGCACCTGGCCGTCGCGGATGACAATGGTTCGTTGGCCGCGGCGGGCGACCTCGGGATCGTGGGTGATCACGACGACCGTCATGCCGTCCTGGTGCAGGCCGTCGAGCAGGTCCAGGACGGACGCCGCGGTCTGCGAATCGAGGTTGCCGGTCGGCTCGTCGCACAGAAGCAGCGACGGCCGGGCTGCGAGTGCCCTCGCGATTGCGACCCGTTGACGCTCTCCGCCGGACAGTCGATTGGGTAGTGCGTCCAGCCGATGGCCCAGACCCACCCTACGGAGAGCCTGTTCAGCGCGCTGCTTGCGCGCGCCGCGCACAGTGCGCTGGTAGACCATGGCCAGTTCGACGTTCTCACAGGCAGTGCGATGGGAGAGCAGGTGGAAAGACTGGAAGACGAATCCGATGCGCATCCCACGCAACGCGGTGCGTTCGGCGTCCTTCACTGCCGCAGTGTCGATGCCGTCTAGTAGGTAACTGCCGGAGGTCGGTCGATCCAGGAGGCCGATGATGTTGAGGAAGGTGGACTTTCCGGCGCCGGAGGGGCCGACGATCGTGAGGAATTCGCCCCGTTGGACGGTCAGGTCGCAGGTGCGCAGCGCCACCACTTCGGGTGGTCCCGGATATGTCAGTCCGGCCCGGCGGAGTTCGATGACCGGTGGAGGGCTCACGGAGTGCTGCCCACCACGACCTTGTCACCGGGGGCCAGGACTGACCCGGCCTCGGGTATCACCGCCACGAAGCCCCCGCCGGAAGCCCCAGGGCGCACCTTGACCCGGCGGAGGCGCCCTTCGGCTCCGAGTACGGTCACGCTGGTCTGTCCATCGGCGCCTGCCGAGACGGCGGCGGACGGTACGGCGAGGACCGGCCCGTCGGTGGAGGAAGCGGTGACGGAAATCCGCACTTCCCTGCCGGTGAGTTCGCCAGGTAGAGGACTGCCGGGCGTCACGCGCAGCAGATAGCCGGCGACCGGTCCCGGTTGGTTACCCTTGCTCGCCGGTGGCGCATCGACGACGGCCTGAACGGTACCCGACACCTTCAGCCCGCTGTCCTCGGAGAGTATGTCGGCCTGCTGGCCTTCCTTCAGCAGAGTCTTGTCCTGTGCGGAGACCTCGGCGACCACGACAGCGGCGCCGGTGGAGACGGTCAGCATCGCGTCGGCCGGCGCCTTGCCCACGGTGGCCGCGACTGTGTCCACTCGTACGGGCAATGCACCCAGGAACACCACCTCTGACATCGGCACCGCGACGGGTGGAGGCGCGGGAGTGCCCGAGGGCGTAGTGGGAGTGGGCGTCACCGGATCGCCTCCATTGTCACGGGAGATGGGTGGGGCCGTCCCCGCACTGCCCGGCCCGTTTTCAGGGACGTTCGCCGCAGTACGGACGGGGGTGTATCCGATTGATTTATAGAAGGCGAGTACCGCGCGCTCCGTGCCTGATCCGAATGTCCCCGAGGTGTCCGGAGCGGTGCGGTGTCCGAGCGAAGCCAGGGCCTTCTGAAGCTGCGCGACATCCTCACCTTTGGTGCCGGTCTGTAGGTCGCGATAGGCAGGGAGCGCGCCCGGGAGGGTGAACACCGGCCGACCGGAGATCTCGAACAGAACTTTACCGTAGGAGAGTTGTTCTCCGACATGGATCTTGACCTTGGTGACGATCGGACGTGATCCCGGAACCCCGGCGGGCGCTGGCACGGAGATCTCCGTAGTCGCCGCCGCAGTGACCTTTCCGCGGGTGACCAGGGTGTCCGCAATTATCCGTTCCTCCACCTGGGCGGTCAACGTGTCCGGGGCCGGCGGAGCGGTTTCCGCCGCCACCTGTGCCGGCGACTTCAGCAACGCTGCGGCTCCCACCCCGGCTGTACCGACCAGGGCCGATCCGACCACGACGGCGACCAGCCATCCTCGCCGACGTCTGCCGGATCTGGCACGGCGGCCCTTGGGTACTGAGGCCAACCCATTGGCTGCCCCCACATCATCTCCGTCGAAGGCAGGAGAACTGTCGTGTGTCATCGGCCGCTCCTCTAGCGCTTGCCCGCCAGGGCGGCGTTCACGTTCTCCATCGCCGAGTCCAGTTTGGCGCGTCCGTCCTGCAAAGCCTGGGCGTTCATCTCCAAGTCGGCCTTCTGCAGGCGCACCTCGGCCTCGTACCACACCAGGGCCACGTTGCTGCGGCCCCGGCACTTGAGATCAGCCACCGCCGTGTCGATCTCCTCCTTGGTCACATCGCGGCCGAACTTCGGGTTGTCCACGGCATCGAGCGGCTCGCGGTAGGTGTAGCCGCTTTCCTTCATGCAGCCCGACCACTGGGCGAAGGCAGCGGCGACGTCCGGCTCCTGCTTCGCCTTGGTGAAGGCCCGGTTGGCGAGCTGCTCAGCGAGTTGGAAACCCGCCTGGGCGTCACCGATCTTCTGTTTGCCCTGCTGGCCGCAATTCTTTTCGGCTGATACCGTCGCGCCTCCGGGGCGGGCAGCGACCGCAGCCTCCACGGCAGCGTCGTGCGCCGCTTTCTCCGCGGCGTCAGGGTGGTAACCCCGCTTCGCGACGAGCGCCGCATCATGGATGCCGTACCGAAGGTCCGTGAGGGTCTTCGAGCCGACCTTGGGCAGCTCGGGCGGGGAGTTCCAGCTGGCGTATCCGGCCGTGTGCATGCAGTCCTCCGTGAGCGTGCTCACCGCCCGCCCCAGCTGGGCCTGCTCGTCATCGGTCATGAGATAGGCCTCCAGCGGAAGCTTCCACGTAGCCGGATCCGCACGGTCGAAGTCCGCTGGATGGTCTTGCCTACCGGCCGAGGAACCCGGTGCGGGCGCAGAGCCTGGTTGAATACCCGAGGACGGTGATTCATGAGAACACCCGGCGATCAAAGCACACAGTAGTGCGGCCGTCAGTGCCGTCGAACCTCGTCGACTTATCAGCATTACGGATTCCCGATCATTTTGTAGCACGCCATGGTTGGCGAATCAGCATTCCGCGACTGTTTCGTGGCGGGCGGCAGTGTCGCCCGCCACGAAATCCATCAGCGCCAGTCGAATGAAGCGTTGTTGTTGTAGGTCTCCTTCAGCTTGAACCAGCTGGAAAGGGGAGTGAGTGTATCCCGGGCCCCCTGGCCCCAACTGTTGAAGAAGACGACGGCGCTGTACCGGGTGTTGCGGTTCTGTGCGGAAGCGGCGTTGTTCTTAACTCCAACGTTCGAGCCGTTGCCCCAGCCGTCGCAGAAGTATAGCGGTGCCGGCTCGTTGCTCGGGATCGAGCCGCCGTAGGGCTCGTCTGCGAAGTTGTTGACGCCGGATC
Source organism: Kitasatospora purpeofusca (assembly GCF_034043715.1). GTDB lineage: Bacteria > Actinomycetota > Actinomycetes > Streptomycetales > Streptomycetaceae > Kitasatospora > Kitasatospora purpeofusca_A. The sequence continues at coordinate 140,340 of NZ_JAXCLC010000006.1, forward strand.
CGAAGTTCCGATGGGACCCCGAATACGAGGAATTGAACCAGAGGGTGAAGTCGAAGCTGCTCTCCGAGTGAGCGTTGCACGCCTCCTGGCTCTGATGGTTGTCTGCACCGTTCGCATGGGCTGCAGGAGTTGAGAGGATGCCGATTGCCACCGCGGTGGCGGTTGCGGACATGATTGTACGAAGAGATCGCGAGATTCCCATAAACTCCCCCTTTATGGTGATTGGATTTCACTTCGTAGTCCATGGACCTGAAACTCCGCCGAGGGGAGCCGCTCGTGAAGAGCGACTGAACCAGGCCAAGGTTGTCTGCGGAGCATTCGGACATTTCAACCCCCCGGAAGAAGTCCGTGACGATTAGAGCACGTCAAGATCGGGCGCAGCAACCGCGTCGGCGAATGCCATTGTAACGATCCGATATCGGTCGAACTGGAAGGATCGACTCCAGTTCGTCAGCGATGGAGTGGCACATTGGACGAATAGGTACAATGGCGCCAGGATTCGGCTGGGGGCTGGTGAGTTAACTAACTGGGACATAAGAGGAGATCCCATCCGGACGGCCGAGCAGGCTCTATGAATGGCGATCGCTAATCGCCTTGTCCTGTACCAGTGGGGGGAGCCGGTCCGCTGGTGACGCCGCCGGCGATCGTGTCCGTACCGCTTCTTCGCGAGTGCCCTGCCCGGTGCATGCCCATCACCTCGGGCCGTCAAAGCCGGTGGTGTGGGATGGCACGCTTCCATCTGCCCGGTAGTCGGTAGGACGCTCGGTCCAATGCCGGCGATGGAGCCGTGTTGCGGGTCCGGCGGGGGCGTCGTCGGGTCCGATCTCTGTGGCGAGGCCGCTCGCTTCGGTGGCGGCCTCGGAGCCGAGCGAGGGTGGCTTCGGGGGGTGCCGGCCGGCCTGGGTGCAGGGGCTGCTCACGCTCAATGCGGTGAAGGGTCACGTAGAGGCCGCAGGCTGCGCCGGCCGGAACGAAGGGGCGGGAGGCTGTAGCAGCCCAGCAAGTTGAGGGGAAGTGTGGCCCGGTCAGCGCCGGGTGCCGCCTGGCACCAGCGATGGCCTCCGCTGGTGCGGGTCCGGGCAGCGGTGGTCACTACTGAGGTCATCAAGGAGGCTCGGGCCGGGCGGGCAGCGCGGGGAGGCTCGAGTCCGGTGGCGATGGCGGACGGTTCAAATCTGTTTGGTGAGCCCTCTCGCCCGTGCTGAGGTGCGCGGATGGATACTTCTCGCGTACTCGCTCTCTTCGACCGTCAGATGCGGCGGGACAGCGTCGCCGACGCGCCCGGCGCCCGGATCGAGCGGGTCGGCAAGGTGGTGCGGCAGGTCGGTGCCGAGGGCGGCTGGAGTGCGGTTGTCTGGTCCGACCTGGACCAGGTCACGGCGCGGTCGGCGATCGCCGAACAGGTGCGGTACTTCACCGAGCTGGGCCGCGAGTTCGAGTGGAAGCACTACTCGCACGACCGGCCGGAGAATCTCGGCGAGCTGCTGCTGGCGGCCGGGTTCGAGGCCGAGCCCGACGAGGCCCTGATGATCGCCCGGATCGCCGACCTGTCCGACGGCGGCGGGCTGCCCGAGGGGGTCCGGCTGCACCCGGTGACCACCCCGGCCGACGTGGAGCTCATGCTGTCCGCGCACGAGGGAGCGTTCGAGGCGACTGCGGACCGGCTGCGGCCGAGCCTGCTCGCCATGCTGGCCGAGAGCCCCGGGACGGTCAGCATGGTCGTCGCGATGGCTGACGACGTGCCGGTCTGCGGGGCGCGGATGGAACTGCACCCGGGCACCGAGTTCGCGAGCCTCTGGGGCGGTGGCACCGTACCCGCCTGGCGCGGTCGGGGAATCTACCGGGCGCTGGTTGCCCACCGCGTCAAGGTCGCCGCCGAGGGCGGCTACCGCTATGTGCAGGTGGACGCCTCCGCCGACAGCCGACCGATCCTGCGGCGGCTCGGCTTCTCCGCTCTGAGCACCACGACCCCGTACGTGTACAAGCCGTAACCGGCACTCCTTGGACCATGTCCTATGTGGTGGGAGGTCCTATGTGGTGGGAGCGAGCCGCCCGCTGTGCGGGTCGGCCTGGTTCCGGGCCGGGGAGGCAAGGCCGGACGCGGCGGGGTTCCGCGCCGCCCACACCGGGGGGCGGACGGCGCGGAACGGCGCAGGGGCGGGACGCGGTCAGGCCCTGATCTCCTTGCGGCTGCCGCTGTGGCCGATGGCGATCTTGCGGGGCTTGGCCTTCTCTGCGACCGGGATCTTCAGGGTCAGCACGCCGTAGTCGTACTCGGCGGCGATCCCCTGGGGGTCGAGCGTGTCGGAGAGCATGACCTGCCGGGAGAACACACCGAGCGGGCGCTCGGACAGCTCCCACTTCACGTCCTCGCCCTCGTGGCGGGGACGCCGTTCGGCCTTCACGGTCAGCATGTTCCGCTCGACATCGATGTCGATCGCGTCCGGGTCCACCCCCGGCAGGTCGAAGCAGATCACGTACTCGTCGCCGGCGCGGTAGGCGTCCAGCGGCATCGGGGTCGGCCGCGACCACGTGCCGTTCGTGCCGAAGAACTGCTGGGTCAGCCGGTCCAGCTCGCGGAACGGATCGGTGCGCATCAGCATCGCGAAACACCTCCACTGATCGATGGGTGCCAGTGCGCTTCATCTGAATCCGTTCTAACATGTCATCCATCCGATGACAAACCACTGAGTCGCCAAAGGAGTGACATTGAGGGGAGAGCGGCCCGAAGTGCCCGCGGCCCGGGGGTGATCACGGCGGTGGGTGCATGGCAGGCTGCTCCGCATGGAGATCAGTGATTCGTCGCAGGCCGGCGATGAGGTGTTGGTGGTGTGTCCTGACCTGACGGATGCTGAGCTCAACGAGTTGTTCAGTGCGTCATGGCCGGCTCACCACCCGACCTCCTTCGCGTCGATGCTGGCCCGGAGCCTGACCTGGATCGCGGCGCGACGACGGAACCGACTGGTCGGGTTCGTCAACGTCGTCGGTGACGGTGGTGCGCACGCCTTCATCCTGGACACGACTGTGCACCCGGAGGAGCGCCGGCAGGGGCTCGGGGTACGGCTGGTGAGGGCGGCCGCCGACGAGGCGAGAGCTCACGGTGCCGAATGGCTGCACGTCGACTACGAGCCGCACCTGGAGTCCTTCTACGGTCAGTGCGGATTCCGGCCGACCGCCGCCGGGCTCATGCGGCTGTGAATGGGCTGCCTTCGTAGGTCCATCGGTACGGCCTGGTGGACGACCAGTGGAAGTGGGCCAAGGACGGCAATACGTTGCTGACCGACCGCGACAACGGCAGGTACACGACCGCCTACTGGACCTGGGACGACGACGACCAGGAATATGAGCTGGTCAGCACCGAGCACCTGCAGGCCATCGACTGCCGGGCGCAGTAGCGCACTCGTGGACGGGAGCACTCGACCTGCGGCGAGGATTCGGGGACCGCTGGCAGTGCGGGAGTGAGCCGGAATGGAATCCGGGTGTCATCGGGACTGCGGTCCGGGTGGCACCCGGGTTCGTCGCCAGGAGTTCGTGGCGGTCCTGCGACGGCGGAGGGGGCGCCCCGGCGAGAGGTCCTGGCTGCGTCGGCCGGTGTTGGTCACGACGTCCGGTCGGGCGCGCCTTCCACCCAGAGGTTGGCTTCGTTGAGCGTCCACTCGGCGGTGCGGTGGTGGCCGGGGAAGGGGACCGGGTGGAAGCCGGTGACGGTGTCGAGGGGGAGCATGGTGGCGGCGGGGTCCTGGCCGGCGTGGATGTAGTAGTCGGGGGCCAGGTCGAAGGTATGCAGGAGGTTGGGGCCGCTGTCGGTGGCGATCGCGGGAGTCGGCGTCTGCCGGTGGTCGAGTTCGCCTGATTCGGCGGCCAGCGCGACCGACGGGCCGTTGTCGGGGTGCCAGGGCGGGATGCTGCCGGTCGTGTCGAGGAAGACGCGCGGGCGATGGAGGGGATGGGGGTCCTCGGAGCGGGCCAGTGTGTAGTCGGAGCCGGGGCGGTCGAGGACCGCGCTGTTGCGGTCGGTGTCGTCCCAGACGACGGGCAGGGGTTCGTCGTTGTCGGCTCGCCACGGGTGGTTCTCCCGGCAGGGCCGGCCGGCGAAGGCCAAGGAGAAGTCGGGCGTCCACGTGAAGTCGACCCGGTGCCCTTGGGCAAGCGCCTTGGAGAGCCAGACGAGCGGGTAGACGTTGGCGGCGCCGTTCTTCGGGGGCGGGAGTGCGGGGGTCGCGCGTTGGCCCGTGTTGACCGGCAGGACCGCGAAGACGGCGAAGGTGAGGTCGGGCTGTGGTGAGCGGTTGTGAAGAGTGAGGGTGTAGGCGTGCGCCAAGGCGTTCCTCCGGTTTCGGCCGCCAGGGCGGAGCCGGGTGGGCGGGTTGCCGCCCACCCGGCCCGGCTCGGGGGCGGATGATCGGGTTCTGCCGGCTGTGCGGGGTTGCGGCTACTTGTCGCGGACCCACACGTTGCGGTCGTTGAGGGTCCACTCCTGCGAGAACTCTCCTGGCTCGTACTCCACCTTGGCCTGGTTGGTCTGGGTCGAGAGGTCGACCATGGTCCCTTCCTCCTTGTCGCCGGCGACGACGTAGTACGTCGGATGCAGCTCGAAGTCGTGATGGAGGGACGGCCCGCTGACACCGGCGATCGCCGGGTTGAACTTCGCGGGTTTGCTCTGCTCGCCGCCGGAGATGGCAAGCCCCACGCTGGGCCCGTTGTCAGGGTTGTAGGAGGGAACGTCGCCGGTGGTGTCGATGTACAGATATCCGGGCTTGACCGGGTGCACGCCGGGATTGGACGTGAACGAGTAGTCACTGTTCGGGTAGTCGAGCAGCGCGGCATTGTTCGCGGCGTTGTCGTCCGCGTCCACGCTGCCGCTCTCCGTCCACTTCACGTCCTGCTGGACCCCCTGGTCGGCGAACGTGAGCTTGTAGCTCAGCGTCCATTCGAACACGACGGTGTTGCCCGAGTTCAGCTTCTTCGTCAGCCAGGCGACGGGAAGCTGGTGACTGCTGTCCGTGATGTTCGTCGCCGTGTAGACGGCGAAGGTCCAGTCGGGATCCGTCGACTGGTTGTTCAGGGTGAGGGTGTAGGTGTCTCCCATGGTCTTCTCCGTTTCCGCGAGATGGGCGAAGCTCCCTCGGTGCCGAGTGGGACGCCTGGCGCGAGCCGGCCGCCCGCGAAAGCCCATTCGGTGTCTCTCTGCACTCGGTCGAGTTCACTGTGTCATGGCGTGAGACTACCCAGAACACGTTCGTCTACGCACGACATTCTTCGAACGGGAAATTCGGCCGGATCGTCCGGCTGATGACGAGCTCAGGAGGAGACGAGGACGACGGCGAGGTACTGCTGGGCCGTCGCGAGGCTGGAGACCGTGACGCCGTCGACGGTGTGGGGAGGGGTGGTGGGATCCTTGAGCTTCTTCACCGCCCAGCCGGAGAAGGCTCCCCAGTCGTTCTCCAGCGCGGTGATGAACGTGCGCTGCCCCACCGTGCCGGTCCAGCCGTCGGAGACGAGGTCTTCGATCTTCGAGAAGCGGGCGGCCTCACTGGTGTCCTGCGCCAGAGCGAGCAGGGCCCGGGCGGCGCGTTGCGCGTTGAGCGGGACCATGGTGGCGTCGGCGAGGTCGATGACGGCCTGGTTCATGCACGTGTGCTCCTGGCGTGTGGTGGCGAAAGTCGTGCGTAAGCAGATGAAGCTTCGCCGAAAAAGGTGGCCGTATACACATGTTCGTGGCCGTCATCCCGTCGGCGCACTCGGCTTCGCGGCCGGTCGGTGCCGCGGCGCGGTGGTCGTGTTCGCTCGACGCGGGCCTCGGTGGCGCGGTCGGTCAGGCTGGGGGGCCTGCGGGGGCTCAGGCCCGCTGGAAGAACTCCAGCTCGGCCAGGGCGAGATGGCGGTCGCCGTCCAGGCCCGCCGGGGAGTCGAGGGTCAGGCGGACGGTGGTGGCGTCGCTGATGCCGGTGGGGAAGGTCTGCGGGCCGGGCTTGTCGGTCAGGGTCAGCTGCTTGACCGTCTTCCGGCCGTCCGAGGCCGTCACCTCCAGGTCGATCCGCAGTGCCCGGCCCTCGCGGGCGTAGTCCTCGGGTGAGGTCGAGGCGCCGTTGGTGACGATCACGGCCACCAAGCGGAAGGGCTTGGCGAAGGTGCAGGTGACCGAGGCGCCGGGGCCGGGTGCGCCCCAGTAGCGGTTGCTGAGCCCGTCCGTGGCGTTGCCGACCGGCCGGCCGGGTATCTCGGCACTCGCCTCCACTCGGACCGGGGTCACCGGCTTGCTCTTGCCCAGTTTGTCCCGGGTGTCCTCGATCAGGTTCCGGCCGGCCGGCAGCAGCAGGAAGCCGCCCGCGCACAGGGCCAGCACCACGGCCAGGATCACCAGGAAGCGCGTTGTCCGGCCCGAGCCGGCCCGGGTGCGGCGGCGCAGCGGCCGGATCGTTCGCCACCAGGGGAGCGGCGGTGGCGCCGTACCGGGCGTGAGCGGGGTCGCGCAGCGGCGGCAGAAGCGGCGGTCGGGCGGGTTGGGCGTGCCGCAGGAGGGACAGGGCGTCCCGGTGGCGGTGTCGTCCACCGGGACCGGCCGGACGACCGGACGTGGTGCGACGGCCTTCGCCGGCCGCACGGGCTGCGGTGAGTCGGGGGGCGGAGGGTCGGAGGGGCGAGGGTCGGAGGGGCGAGGGGGTTCGGCGGGAGATGAGGGGTCGGATGGTGAGGGCTCGGAGGGAGGCAAGGGGGCTGCAGCCGGGGCCGCCGGGGAGTCCGGGGTGTCCGACCAGTCCAGGTACGAACCGCAGTTGCCGCAGAAGCCGTCCGTCGGGCCGTTGGACGCCCCGCACGCGGGACACTCGCGCATCACCGTCACCCCTCCTCACTCGTGGGCGGTCCCGGGAGGACCTCCACCCGGCAGACCGTGTGGACCGGGCACAGGCTCCGGACCAGCGCGCGGACCCGGTCCGCGTCCACCTCGTCCACCTCGTGCGCCGGGTCCGCCTCGTGCGCGGCGTCCACCTGGTTCGCCGCGTCCGCCGCTCCGCCGTGCCGCGGCCACACCCGGACGACCACCTCGTCGGCCGGGGCGGGCGGCAGCGCGCCACCGGCCGTCCTCGACCAGGCGGCCCCGCCGTCCCCGGTGATCTCGGCGGACACGCCCAGCACCAGGCGCAGGGCCTCGACCAGGCCGCGCCCGGTGCCGCTCCGGCGGTGCAGCTCCACCGCGCGGGCCACCGCCTCGCGGCGCAACGCCAGCGGCCAGCGCGGGTCGTCGGCGCCGCCCACCCAGGTGGCCAGCCAGGCCAGGAAGTCGGCCGGGGCCAGTCGCGGATCGAAGTAGGCGGGCAGGTTGTCGAGGGTGGTGAACACCGGGGCCAGTACCGTGTCCAGCCCCGCCGTGAACCGTTGTGCGAAGTCGTCGTCGGCGTACAGCGCGGGCAGCTGCTCGCCGATCGGGTGCCGGCTGGGCAGGCCCGGGACCGCGGCCCGGCTCATCCGCGCACCTCCGGCTCCCGCGCGGTCACGACCACCTGGTGCTGGTAGGAGAAGGCCAGCGCGCCCGCGCCGACGTCGATCCGGTCGACCGGGGCGCCGCGCCGGCCCGTGACCGGGTCGGCGGCGAACAGCCGGATCTCCTCCACCACCACCTCCCCGACGGCGCGTTGCAGCACGCCGAACACCTCCCCGTACTGCACGGGCCGCCCGAACGGCCGACCCGTTCCGTCGGGTCCGCCGCGCAAGGGGTCGAGGTGCCGGTAGAGCGCGTCGAGCGCCGCGTCGCGCACCCGGTCGGCGTCCGCGGCCGGTGCCGAGAGCCGGGCGACGACGGTGACGCCCTGGTAGAACGGCGGCTCGACCAGGAGCCGGGTGCCGATCAGGCGCCGCTCGTCGAGGGCCGCGGTGATCCTGGCGAGGACCTGGTCGGACGGGATCAGCTGCTCGAAGCGCAGCCGGCCGCCCGCGTCGGCCACCGCGTCCGGCACCACCAGGACCCGCACCGCGCCCGCGCCCGCGTCCCGGTCGGGCAGGCAGCGGACCCGGCGCACGGAGGGTGCCGCCTGCCGGGCGATGACCTCGTAGTCCTCGGCGGTCACCGCGCGCTCCTGCATGCGCAGCGTCTCCGGTGCCCGCAGCTTGGCGTTGTCGATGGTCTCCCCGGCGACACCGCCGCGCGCCGCCTCCCGGTTGACGACCCGGGCGACGTACGGGACGGAGCTGCGCAGGACGGAGACCGCGCCGCGGGAGACGTTGCCCGCCGGGCCGCCGCCGGTGCGGTAGCGGGCCACCCGGATCCGGGCGCCCTTGGCCGGTACGGCCCCGCACGGACGGAGGGTGCCGTCGGCCTCGCGCAGCACCGGCGGGAACGCGAACTCGCCGGTGGTGGCGTCCACCCGGACGTGCCGGTCGGCCGGACCCGAACGCCCGAAGTGCTCCACCACCTCCCAGCGCTGCCACCCGTCCGGCGAGGACACCTCCACCACCGGGGGTTCCCCGTCGAGCAGCACGGGCGGGCGGCCGAGCCGGAAGGACTGCCCCGCCACCCCCTCCGACACGCCGAGCGGTACGTCGGTCACCCGCTCGGCGTGCTCCACGGCCGTCGTGCCGCCGACGGTGAAGACGGCCGCCTCGCGCACCGTCGGCGACTCGGAGTAGAACGGCTGCCCCGGCTCCGCCTCGGTGACCCGGCAGCGCAGCCAGCCCGCCCGGGTCCCGTTGACCAGCGACGCCGTGTGTCCGGCCGGAACGTACACGATGACCTCGCCGGGCCGGTTCAGCCCTCCGGTGCTGTCGGAGCCGGTCTCGCAGCGCTGCCACCGGCCGCCGTCCCAGGCCTCCCACACCAGCGGGGGCTGGCGCGGGTCGACCCCGACGCCCTCGACGCGGCTGTCGAGGCGGACCGCGACCACGCAGCGCGGTACCGCCGTCGGCAGGCCGAACAGCAGCGCGTCGCCGGGCTCGGGCGCGGCCTGGAAGCACGGGATGTCCCGGCCCTCGGCCAGCGCACCCGTCCGGTCGGTCTGCTCACCGGTGCGGGGCGCGGTGACCAGCCGGGTCAGCTCGCTCGGCACGATGCGCAGGTCGTCGGTGGTGGCGAAGACCACGGCCGCCTCGGTCTCGCCGGCCGCGGTCGTCACCTCGGTGCCCGCGGGCAGCGTCACCGTGTCCGGTTGGGGGGCCGACAGCCAGAAGTCGACCTCGGCGACGGCCGCCGACGGCGGGTACAGCCGGATGCCCAACAGGTCCAGGAAGGCCAGGTAGTTCTTGTCCGGGACCCGGTTCAGGCGGTAGAGCAGCTGGTCCACGAGGTAGGCGAACGTCTCGATCAGGGTGACGCCCGGGTCGGAGACGTTGTGGTCGGTCCACTCCGGGGCGCGCTGCTGCACGTACCGCTTCGCCTCGTCGACGAGCTGCTGGAACCGTCGGTCGTCCAGGTTGGGGGAGGGCAGGGCCATCAGTCGGCGACCGTTTCCTCGGTCCCCTCCTCGGAGGGGATCGTGTAGAAGGGGAAGACCAGGTTGCGCCGGTCGTTGGTGGTGCGCACCGTGTAGCGCACGTCGATGTAGAGGGTGGCCGTCTCCACCGCGTCGAAGGCCACGACGACCTCGTCCACCGCGATCCGCGGCTCCCAGCGCTCCAGCGCCTCGCGCACCTGCTGGGCGATCCGCCCCGCGGTGACGCCGTCGCCGGGGGCGAAGACGTACTCGTGGATGCCGCAGCCGAAGTCGGGCCGCATCGGTCGCTCGCCGGGCGCGGTGCCCAGCACGAGGCGGATGGCCTCCTCCAGTTCCCGCTCCCGCTCGACCATGGCGATCCCGCCGGTCGGCCCGACCCGCAGTGGGAACGCCCAGCCGCGCCCGATGAACCGGTCGCCCATCACAGGCCCCCGATCAGCACGTCGGGCGCACCGGTCAGGACCGCCGCGCCGCAAGCCGCCTGGTCGCGGGCCCGCGCGGCGGGCAGTCCGCCGATGAGCACCGCACCACCGGTGACCGCGGCCGGGTTGGGCAGCAGCACGTTCCCCGGCCCCAGGGCCGCGTGCGGCGGGACCGGGCAGACGTGAAGGCTGCCCACCACGGCGGCGGGCCGTCCGCCGATCAGCACCGTCGCCACCCGCGCGGCGGTGCCGGGCGGCGGGGTGGTGATCCGGCCACCGTGGTTGGTGGGGTCACCGGTACGGGCTGCGGCTGGCATCGGGGCTCCTCGGGGAGAAGGGGGAGACGGGGGGAGAGGGATCGGGGGAGTGGGGGATGCTCACGGGGGGTCAGTTGATCCGGACGAGGCGGCCCTTGAGGACGGCGAGCAGGCCGCCGTCGACGGAGACGTCCGCCGTCCCGGAGACCTGGACCGACCGGCCGCCGATGCTGACCCCGGCCGTGCCGTCGATGTCCACCTGCCGGCCGGTCACCTTCACGGTGCCCTGCCGGGCGTCGAGCGTGATGCCGTCCCGGTCCAGCAGGACGGAGGCCAGCGGACGGTTCCGTCCCGCGTACACGGTGAGCTCGATCCGGTCCCGGCGGTCGTCCAGGCGGACCTCCAGCCGTTCGTCGCCGGTCACCAGCCGCAGCCCGGAGGGGCCCGGCGCCGGCGCGTCCAGCAGCTCCACGCGGTGGCCCGAACGCGAGGCCACCGAACGGCGGTTGACCTTGCCGCTGGTCGCGTCGACCAGCGGCACCTCGTGCGGCGAGGGCCGGTCCACCCCGTTGTAGAGTCCGCCGATCACGTACGGACTGTCCAACAGGCCCTGCTCGAACCCGACCAGGACCTCGTCGTTGACCTCGGGGCTCACCACCCCGCCACCGCCCTTGCCGCCCCACTGGACGGTGCGCACCCAGTCGGTGACGTAGGTGCCGTCCAGCCAGGGGAACGTCAGGCGCACCGCGCCGCGTTCGGAGCCGTTCGGCTCGCGCACGTCCGTCACCACGCCGATCGCCAGGCCGGGGATGCGCGGGCCGCGCCCCGGAGCGTCGGCGCCGGTCATCAGACCGGGCAGGGAGCGGTCCGGGCCGGCACCGACCCACACGGTGGTGCGGTAGCCGCCGTGCGGCTCCAGCACGTGCTGCACGGCCGTCGCCGTGTACCGGCCGGAGAACGCCGGCCCCACGTTGCCCAGCGCCACCGGCCTGCCCGCCCGCAGCAGCGGATTGCCCTCGGCCACCGCCTCCAGGTCGCCGAAGCCGGCGCTCACCCGGGCCGCCGCCGCGCGGGCGGCCGCCGCCGTCTCCGCCTGCGTCCGGTAGGGGGTGTCGGTGACGGCCACGGCCGATGTCCCGAACCGGGCGGCCGACCCTGGAGCGAGCCCCGGCACCACGGTGTCGCTGACCACGGACGGCTGCTCGGAGACCAACGGCCGCTTCGTGGCGACGTCCCAGCCGCGCACCTGCACCTTCGAGGCTCCGTCGGCGGCCGACAGCGCGGCCCGCAGCGCCAGCAGGTTGCGCCCGTACTCCAGGACCATCGGGTCGAGCGCGGCCGACGTCGAGGGGGAGGGCGCCCCGGACGCCTTCGCGGGCCTGGTGAACTGGAGCAGCCCCTTGTCGTCGACGCGCACCAGCGCACCGCTCTCGCCCGCGAGGAACTGCAGGAACTCCCAGTCGGAGACGTTCGCCTGGGACAGCTGCCGGTAGGTCACCGGCGCGGCCTCCACCTTCCCGACTGCCAGGCCGGCGCCCGCAGCCACCTTGCGGACGATGTCCGCGGCCGTCATGTTCCGGTACGCGACGACCTTGCGGCCGCGCTGGAGCCGGTGGGCCTTGGAGTAGGCGCGGACGACGGTGAACGACCCGGTGCCGTCCCGGTCGATCTCCAGGGCCGTGACCTCTCCGTCGAACAGCCGTTCCCGTGCCTGCCCCTTCGCCGTCGTCACCGACACGCGCAGCGGGGAGCCGATGGTGACGCCGGTGGCGCGCAGGAACTCGTGGTCGGGGTCGCGGTAGGTGAGCACGGCGGCGTCCGGCAGGCTCACGTTCTCGTCGACCACGCAGCTGACCAGCTGCGCCGCCCAGATCTGCGGCAGCTCGCCGGGGGCCTCCACGATCGGGTCGGCCGCGAAGGACCTGCCCCCGGAATCGAACCCGCTCACCGTTCCCCCTCGCCGCTGCCGTTGCCCGGCCCGCTGCCGCTGCTTCGTCCGCTGCTTCGTCCGTTGTCGGCTCCGCTGTCGTGCCCGCTGTCGTGTCCGTTGTCGAAGGCGTGTCTGTCGCCGGCCGCTCGGACGTGGTCGTCGTCCCGCAGGGCCGGCACCACCAACTCGGTGCCCGGGGCGAGCGCCATCGGGTCGTCGATGCCGTTCGCCTCCGCGATCACCCGCCAGGCCGTCGCGTCGCCGTACTCGCGCCAGGCCAGCATCGCCAGGCTGTCGCCCGCCACCAGGGTGTGCGTGCTGCGTGCGGTGCGCGCGCCCGACGTCGGGTTCTGGCCGGGCGGTTCGACGCTGGCCTCCTCGATGGAGAGCGAGCAGGTCGCCCGCAACGGCGTGCCGTCCACGTCGAAGAGCGTGTACGAGACCGACAGGTTCGACAGCACCCCGTCGAACGAGGTGGTTCGCGCGCTGCCCCACTCGAATCGCACCCAGGGGCTCGCCGGCTTCTTGCGGCCGAGACTGGCCGGGGTCGGCACGCACGCCTTCATCAGCTTCTCGACCGCCTGCTCCACCGAGTCGTCGTGGGTGGCGGTGGCGTCCAGGAAGACCTCCAGGCTCAGGGTGCGCGGGCCGCTGCCCACGAACTCGGGCAGCGCCGACTGCCCCGCCATCCGGGACGGGGACCGTCGCCACTCGGTGGTCTTGCCCAGCTGCAGGGTCGAGGGGTTGAACTGGAGGTCGAGCCGGGCGATCGTCCCGCCGGGCTTGGCCCCGACCGAGGCCGGGGGCTCTTTCAGGGTGAGCTGGGCCCTGGCGCGGCTGGCGCGTGCCGAGAAGGCCATGGCGTGGCTTCCTTCCGGAGCGGGAGTGCGGCGGTCGTCGGACGGGGCGGTGGCGGGACGGTCAGGCGGGGCGGTGGGTAGGACGGTCAGGCGGGGAGCAGTCCCGCGTGGGCGATCTCCAGGGTCTCCACCGCGGCCGCGGAGTTGGCGGGGTCGAAGGACGGACCCTGCCAGCGGACCGGGACGATCCCGAAGACCTGCCAGCTGATGATCCGGCTCAGATCGGGCCGCAGGGCCACGATCTCGCCGTCCTTCGGTTCGACCCGCCGAAGCGTCTCGTCCAGCCAGCGACCGATCTTCGCCGTGTCGGCGGTGACCGGCCGGGTGAGGGTGATGTTCGACCAGGTCACGCGACCCGGGAGCTGCCAGGTGAAGCCGTTGTTGCCGCCCTCGGCGTAGCTCTCCATCTCGACCTCGGCGCCCATGCCGGAGCAGGTGTGGAAGGCGCCCAGGTCGTTGCCGCCGATCGCCAGCCGGAAGAACACGCTGGTCGCGAAGATGTTGTCCGTCATCGGTCCGTCGTCCGTTTCTCGTTCGTGCGGTGCTCAGCGGCGGCCGTCGAAGGTCCTGCCCGCTCGGTCCCGGCCGCGCCGCAGCTCGGCGCGCAGCAGGCGGGCGACCGGGTCGAGCAGGCGGCGTGCCAGGTCGTCCAGGTCGAGATCGCCGCCCTGTGGCCCGGCGGCACGCGGACTTCCGCCGGTTCGGTCGGCGGCGGTGGCGCGCTGGTCCGGAACGGTGGTGCGCGGGGCGGTGGTGGTGGCCGGGACGGTGGTGCCGGGGGCGTTGGTGCGCTGGGCGGTGGTGGCCGGGGCGGCGCCGCGGACGCTGCCGGTGTCGCGTTGCACGGGGAGCGGGGGCGCCGCCGGGGGGACTCCCGGCGTGCCGCCGGGGTCCGGCGTCCTGGACCGCAGCAGGGGCACCACGGGTACGGGCCGTGCCGAGGACTCGGCCGGGGAAGGCCGGACCACCAGCGGTGGCGCGTGCGGGGTGGTCACGGGCAGCGGGCCGGACGGGCGGCCGGGGTCGGAGGTACGGAGGGCTTCGGGTCCGCGAAGGGGGTCGGACGCCGCCGCCGGGTGCGGGCCGGGGGCGCCGGGCGCTCGCTGGACGTGCTGCGGTGCGTCGGGGGAGGGCGGAGCGGCCCAGCGTGCCGCGACCACCGGGCGGCTCACCGCGCGGGCGGCAGGGACGGGGGCCGTCGCACTCCCCATGTCCCGGTCGCTGCCGAGGGCCAGGGGCCGCGCCGCGAGCAGTTGGACGCTGTGGTGCGGAGCGGCCGGTACCCGGCCCGGGGCCCCGGCCCGACCGGCGAGGACGAGCGGGACGGGCCCGCTCGTCCTCGCCGCTGCGGGCGGCGCGGGAACTCCGGTGCGACCGCCGTGCCGGGACGCGGTGGTCGGGGACGTGGGAGCTGGTGACGGGGCCGGGGACGCGGGGTGCTGTCCCGCTTCCGACACGGGCACGGTCACGGGCATGCGCTGGAGCGTGGACGGGACTGCGGGACGGTTGGCGGTCCGTGGCATCGCGGGCAGCGGGGCCCCCAATCCGGCGCGCGGACGCCGCACGGTCCGCCCGGGGCCGCCCTCGGCAGCCGGAGCCTCCGGCTGCCGCTGCACGACCGGCCGGGTCGGCGCCGAAGGTGCGGAGGGGAGTTCGCCGGCCTGCGCCCGGACGGCCGTGCCGGTTCCCAAGGGTTTTGCGGTAGCGGGGAGTTCGGCCATCGGCGGACCGAGGGTCGGTCGGCTGGCCGCGCGTTGCACGGGTGCGTCGGTTGTGGTCTCCGTCGCGCGTTGGACGATCGGCATGGGTGGTACGGGGGTGGCGGGAGCTGGCTCCAGGAGTGCTTCCGTGGTGGTGGGTTCGGACGAGGGTGCGCCGAGGGTGGGGTGGTCGGCCGCGCGCTGCACGGGTGCGTCGGTTGTGGTCTCCGTCGCGCGTTGGACGATCGGCAGGCCCGGCGTGGGAGGGGTGGGATCTGCTCCCGAGGGTGCGGCGGTGGTGGGGAGTTGGGTCGCTGGTGCGCCGAGGGTGGGGTGGTCGGCCGCGCGCTGCACAGGTGCGTCGACTGTGCGCTCCGCCCGGTGCTGGAGCGTGGGCGCGGCTGGCGCGGGGACGGTGACCTCCGGCGCCAGGGGCCGGGTAGCAGGCGGGAGTTCGGATGTCGAAGCGCCCGGGGCAGGGCGGTCGGCCGCACGTTGCACGGGAGTCGCGTCCCCGCCCCGCACAGGCGTGCCGGGCCGGTCGGGGGCGGCCTCCGCCTGCCGCTGGACGACGGGCATGGCCGGTGCGACGTCCGGACTGGGGCCGACCATGTCCGAGGGCGCGGCGGGCGCCGGGACTTCGGCCGGCGGCGTGCCGAGAGGGGGCGCGTCGTCGGTCGCCTGTTGTACGGGCGCGTCGGGGGAGGGCCCGCCGATGTGGGCCGGGGCGGCAGCGGGTCGTACGGCGGGCACGCGGCGCCTGGGTGTGGCGGGCACCCTGGCGACGGTCAGCGACGGGCCGACAGGGCGCGTCCGCACGACGGCGGGTGTCGCTTCGGCGCGGTCCGCCGGAGCCCCTTCGCTGGGGTGGCCGGGACGGGTGCCGGTGGTGGCGGGGGCCTCCCGGCCCGGCTGGCGGCCGGTGGCGGCGGGGAGGGATCCGGATCCGGTGGCGGTCCGCTGTACGGGACGGCCTGCGGGCGCCGCCCCCGGGGCGCCCTCGCCGGAGGCGCCGGGGACCACCGCGACGCGGCGGACCAGCGGGAGCCGTGCGGGTGCTGGGGTACGGCCGGGACCGGCCGGGGCTGCGGCGGTCGCTTCGGCGCGCTGGAGGACGGGAGCGGCGTCCGCACCGAGCACCGCCGCGGACTGCGCAGGCTGCGCGGGCGGGCGGTCAGGGGTGCCGGGTGCATCGGCCGCCGCCCCGGCCCCCGAGGGGGTCTCCCGCCCGCCGCCGGTCCGAACCGGGCGCTCGCCGGCCACCTCGGCCTGCGAGCGGTCGGTGCCGGTGCTTACCGCGGGCGCGGCCTGTGCGGACACCGGAGCGCCCTTCGCCGAAGCGCGCGCACCCGAAGCACGCGCACCCGCCACGTGCGCACTCGACCCACCCGGCCGCGCGCGCCCGGCGGCCTGCGCACCCGGTGCGGGAGGCGCCTCCCGCTGCGCCGCCCCCGCCCCCAGCACGGCGTCCGGCGCGGCGTCCGCCTCGGACGGGCGCAGCGCCCTGAGCAGCAGCGGGCCGCCGCTGCTGTGGGTGGGGTGCGCGACGGCGGGGCCGGTGATGCCGCGGACGAGGCCGGTCGGGGCGGTCGGCAGCAGGGCGTGGGCGAGACCGGTGTCGAAGGACGGATCGCGCCAGGCGGCCAGCCCGTCCCGGAAGGCGAGTCCGTCGCTGACGCTCATCGGCGCCCGGGACACGGTCAGGAGGCCCGGCGCGGTGCGGCGCCAGCCGCCGTCCCAGTCTGCGGGCACGCCGGGACCCCGGCCGGCGGCGGCCTCCTGGCCCGCGCCCGCCGCGCCCGCACCCGCGCCGCCCGCAACCGCCGAGCCCGTGCCGTCCGAGGGCGCGACGTCCGGCGCGGCGCCGCGCCGACGCACCCTGTCCCGCCACCCCATCTGCTCAACCGCCTTCGTTGATCCGAGAGTTGATCCGAGCGATCTCGGTGACCCACTGCCGGCGTTCGGCATGGGTCAGGTCGAGGATCTCGTCGCGCTGCCAGTGGAAGTGGTAGGCGATGTACGCGATCTCCTCCCTGAGGCGGGGGAGCGCGTACGTCACGATTCCCCCAGGCGCCCACCGGAGAGGTCGACCTCGAAGCCGCCCTCGCAGTGCGGGCAGGTGACCGCCGCGCGGGTGTGGCCCTCGCTGTTGACGCGCCGGTAGAAGTCCTGGAGGAACGCGACGTCGGTCGCGTACATCCGCTCCACGACCCCGGCGTGCACGTCGGTGACGGTGCCGAGCCGGGTGATGACCTGGCTGAGCAGCACCACGCTCAGGTACGCCGGGTTCTCCTTGACCCGCAGGTCGATCTGGGGCCGCAGCTCGTCGCGGGCGGTGGCCAGGCGCATCGAGCCGTGCCGGTGCAGGGTGCCCGCCTCGTCCACGTACCCGCGCGGCAGTTCGAACTCGAACTCGGTGCGCAGCGCGTGCTCCTCGCGCCGGGCCGGAGCGGCGGCGGAGGGTGCCGCCGGCGGTGCCGGGGCCGTGGCCGGGGCGGGCTCCGTGGCCCGGAGGATCTCCTCCAGGCTGCCCGCCGTCACCGTACGTCGCCTCATTCGACGATGATCTCCTCGAACACGATGGTCACGGACTCGGTGGCCGCGGCGGACTCGCCGGCCTTGAGGGAGGGACCCTCCCATTTGGAGGCCCAGCCGTTCATCAGCTGGATGCGCCGGACGGTCTCGCCCGTGGAGTCCTTGATCTCGATGGTGAGGTTCTGCCGAGCGGTGTCGACGGCCCCGTTGTTCAGGGTCTCCTTGATCCACAGGGTGAACTCGCTGCTCTTGTCGAGTCCCCGGGTGATCGTGACCTCGCCGGCCTGGCGGGCGCCGGGCTGCTTGCGGATGATCTGCTTGCCGTCCTTGCTGACCTGCCGGACCTCGACGACCTCCTCCTCGACGGTCAGGCCGCTGATCTCCTGGACCGACTCGACCAGGTAGCCACCGAGCTGCACGCCGAAGATATGGGTGGAAAGAGCATCGCCCTCTGCCATGGCTGTCCGTCACCTTTCGTTGCTGCTCGTCCCGGTGGTCCCGGGACCGTCGGACCTGCGGGTCATTCGTCGATGAGGCTGGTGCTGTCGGAGAACTGCGCGAGCCGGAACACCACGAACTCGGCCGGCTTGACCGGCGCCACACCGATCTCGCAGATCACCCGGCCCTGGTCGATCGACTCCTGCGGGTTGTTGTCCCGGTCGCACTTGACGTAGAACGCCTCCGCGGCCGTCCGCCCGAACAGCGCGCCGCGCCGCCACTCCTCGGTGAGGAACGCGGTGGCGTTGCGCCGGATGCTCGACCAGAGCCGGTCGTCGTTCGGCTCGAAGACCACCCACTGGGTGCCCAGGAGGATGGACTCCTCCAGGTAGTTGAAGAGGCGGCGCACGTTCAGGTAGCGCCAGGCCGGATCGGAGGAGAGGGTGCGGGCGCCCCAGATCCGGATGCCCCGGCCGGGGAAGGCCCGGACGCAGTTCACCCCGATCGGGTTGAGCAGGTCCTGCTCGCCCTTGCTCAGCCGCAGTTCCAGGTCGACCGCGCCGCGGATCACCTCGTTGGCGGGGGCCTTGTGCACCCCGCGCTCGGCGTCGCTGCGCGCCCACACGCCGGCGATGTGGCCGCTCGGCGGGACGGTGGTGTTGCGCCCGGCGGCCGGGTCGAAGACCCGGATCCACGGGTAGTAGAGGGTGGCGTAGCGGGAGTCGTAGCCCGCCTCGTCGTTGCGCCAGGTCCGCACCTGCTGCGCGGAGAGACCGGGCGGGGCGTCCAGGACGGCGACCCGGTCGCCCATCTGCTCGCAGTGCGAGATCACGGCGAGCTGGACGGTGCGCACGCCCTCGGCGTCGATGTCACCGCGCTGGTGGGAGCCCATCAGGTCGGGCACCGCGACCATGGTGATCTCGTCGATGGTCTCCAGGCCGCCGAGCCCGGTGCGGGTCGCCGCGTCGCCGACGTACTCGGCCGGGTCGAGCCGGGCCGCCGCGCCCTGGCCGGCGGCCGGGGCGGGCACGGCGGCGGGGGCGTCGGGCAGGGCCGCGGTCTGGTTCGCGGGCCGGCCCTGGGCGGTGCCGCGCTGCTCGGTGACCTCGATCAGCGCCGAGCCGCGGGCCTGGGTGACGAGGTAGCCCTTGACGTTCCGGCGGGCCGACACCTCGAAGGTCTCGGCCACCGCCCCGTCGCGGTGGACCAGCAGCCTGAACCGGTCCTCGGGCGGGTTCTCGCCGTCCGCGTCGGCGATCTCCACCGAGACGCCGGTGACGCCCGGCCGGGCCGCGAGCAGGAACCCGCCGAGCGCGACGGGTTCCGCCGCGCGCTGCTCGGGGGTCGCGGCGGCGGGCGCGGAGCTGTCCAGGTCGGAGCCGCCGACCCGGACGACGTACGCGGCGCCGCCGCCGTTGGCGAAGTACCCGTAGACCGCGTGGGGCAGGTAGGCGCCCTCGGTGAACCCGCCGAAGCGCTGGGAGTACTGGTCCCAGCTGGTGACGAGCGTCGGCTCGTGGAACGGGCCGGTCCGGGCGAACCCCACGAACGCGGCGACGGCGGTGCCGACGCCTTCGATCGGGCGGGCACCGGACTGCACCTCCTCCACGTAGACCCCCGGGGTGAGGTACGTCGGCATGCTCGCTCCTTCGTGTCACCGGTCTTCGGTGGACGGTCTTCTGGTGGACGGTCTTCGGCGGATCTCCGGCCAGGTTCTGCAAACGGCGGACGGCGGACGGCGGAACCTCGTCGACGGATCCCGGTCGCGCGCCGTCGCGCCCCGCCCACAGCCTTTCCGGCGGGCCGTCACCGGCGGGAGGGACCGGGGGACCTGCCCGGGGGCAAGCGCACTGCCCTCCCCGGCCCTCCCCTCCCCGGCCCTTGACGGCGCGCCGCGACGGTCCGCCGGCCGGCCCCGCCTCAGACCCGCGTGACGTGGGCCACGTACGGTCCGAACTCGCCCTCCAGTACCAGCCGGCCGAGCTTGCGGTACTCCTGCGCGACCGCCGTCACCGTCTGGACCATCGTCAGCGGCCCGCCCGACTCGGCGGCGAGGTACGCGGCGGTCACCGCGCAGGCCCGGATGGAGCCGCCGGCCAGGTCGAACCGGTCCGCGCAGAACCGGAGGTCGAGGTCGTCGCCCCGGGGCACCCGGTCGCCCAGGCAGCGGTCCCACAGGGCGAGGCGCTGGTCGGCGTCGGGCACCGGGAAGTCCGCGATCACGTCCAGGCGGCGGGTGAACGCCTCGTCCAGGTTGGCGCGCAGGTTGGTGGTCAGGACGGCGATGCCGTCGAAGGACTCCATCCGCTGGAGCAGGTACGCCGACTCCATGTTGGCGTGCCGGTCGTGGGCGTCCTTGACCTCCGAACGCTTGCCGAAGATCGCGTCCGCCTCGTCGAACAGCAGCACCGCGTTGACGACGGAGGCCTCGGTGAAGATCCGCTCCAGGTTCTTCTCGGTCTCACCGACGTACTTGTCGACCACCGTGGACAGGTCCACCACGTACAGGTCCATGCCCAGGTCGGCCGCCACCACCTCGGCCGACATCGTCTTGCCGGTACCGGACGAACCCGCGAACAGTGCGATCACCCCGCGCCCCCGCCCGCCGCCGGGCCGCATGCCCCACTGCCCGAGCACCTGCTCGCGGTGGCGGGCGCGCACCGCGAGCTCCCGCAGGCTGCGGTGGGTGGGGGCGGGGAGCACCAGGTCGTCCCAGCCCACCGCGGGTTCGACCCGGCGGGCGAGGCGGGCGAGCCCCGCGCCGTTCTGGGCCCGGACGGCCGTGCGCAGGTCGTCGGGGGAGACCGGTCGGCCGTCGAGCGCGGCCGTGCGCACCGCGGTGCCGGCGGCCCTCCGCAACTGCCCGGCGTCCAGGCGGTGCGCGGCGACGGACCGGGCGAGCGCCTCGGCCCCGTCCTCGCCGACGCTCCCGCCGACGCCCGCGCCGACGCCCTTGCCCCCGCCGCACCCCGCGCCGTGCGGCTCGCCGGCCTGCTCCAGTGCGTGCCGCCAGCGTGCGACCTGCCGGTCGGGGGCGGGGGCCGCCACCGTCAGGGTGACGGGGGTGTCGGCCGCCCAGGCGGGTTCCCAGCCGCCGGTCCCGTGGGTGAGAAAGGGGAGGCCGCGCAGGGCGTCGCACAACGTGCGCAGGATCCTGGCCCGCTCGTCGGGCCGGTCGGGCAGCTCCTCCAGCGGCCCCAGCAGGACGCCCGCGCCCAGTAGCCGGGCCTCGCGTGCGACGGCCCGGGCGACGCCCGGCACACCCCGGGGGTCGTGGGACAGCGCGGCCGGGTCCAGGGCCAGCGGTGGCAGTCCGCCCGCCCGCAGCGCGGCGACGGCCAGCCCCTCGGGATCGCCGCCCCGGCTGCGCAGGTGGACGTGGCCGGTGCCGGTCCCGGCCGCGGCGGCGGCCCGGCGCAGCTCGGCCGGGTCGACGGCCGGATCACCGGCCGGACGGGCGAGCACACCGGCCAGCAGCGGGTCGGGCGCGGTGTCGCCCAGCAGGTGCGCGGTGACCCGGTCCGGGACGGTCAGCACCCGGGACAGGGGCGGCCGTTCGGACTCGGTGACCTCCAGCAGACCGCCCGCGACGAGCGGCGCGGAGGGAGCCAGCCGGAACCGGGCCGCCGCCACCCCGTGCTGCCCGCACAGCTCGAGGGCGAGCCCGACGGTGGGCCGGCGACGTGTCAGGTCGTCGTTGAGGTAGCCGTAGAGCCGCTCGAAGCGGGTGTCCAGGTCCGGGGCCAGGGCCACCAGCAGCAGGTCCAGGTCCAGGGGCGCCAGGGCGAAGCGGGCGGCGAGCACGGCCAGCGGCGAGCCGGGCGGCGGCGCGTCCGGACCGGGCAGGGCGGGCGGAGCGGGCCGGTCGCCCTCGTCCAGGACGCGGGCGACCGCCTCGGGGGTGAGGAACTGGCCGCGGTACGGATCGTCCGGATCGGGATCGAGCGCGCGCCGGATCGCGACGGCCTCGCGCACCCGCTCCTCGACGACCCGCAGCCGCGTCCACAGGTACGGGACCGGGGCCGGGGCCGTCGTCGAGGGCTCCAGGGTCCGCGTCACGGCTGCCGCTCCCCGCGTCGGCGGCGGGCGGGGGCCGGCCCCCGCTCCCGGGGGCCACCGAGGCCCTCCGGACCGGGCTCGGCCGCCTCCGTGTAGCGCAGGCGCCGCGCGGCCCCCGGCTCCTCCGGTTCGGCCCGGGCCGCGGCGCGGACCACGAGCCCCTCGGTGACCGGCGGGGCGACGGCGGTGGTGGCCCCGGCCAGCGGCGCCCTCACCCGCAGCCCCAGCGACGGCCTCAGCTCGCCGCCCAGCGCCGACCACACGTCGGAGGCGGCGGGCGCGTCGAGCCCGGTGCCCCCGCCGTCCAGGCCCACGATGAGGCCGAGTTCGGCGAGTGAGCCGGTGAGCAGGCGCGGGGGCAGCGCGTCGGTGGACACCAGGCACCTCAGCACCTGGGAGAGCAGCCGGTGTTCGTCCTGCGGCCGGCTCGCCCACGCGGTGACGAGGTACGTCAGCTCGAACCAGCGGGCCGGGGCGCGGCGCGCGGCGAGGAAGCCGTCCGCGTCGTACACCTCGCCCGCGCCGCTGGCGCGCCGGCTGTGGTCCTCGCGGACGTCGTACAGGAACACGCACACCGTCGGGGCGCTGCGGCGGGCCGCCCAGTCGCGGGTCGGCGCGTCGAACACCACCTCGACGCCCGACGCGTCCAGGCCGGACTCCGCGAGCAGTCGGCGCAGCCCCTCGTCGACCTCGTGGATCATCGGATGCCTCCAAGGAGACCCCGGTCTTGAGGTCGGGGAGGAATGGGATCGCCCGCGATGGGGGCGCCCCCGGGCGAAGGCTGGGGGAGGGTCAGGAGTGGCCGAATTGCCGTCAAGGCGGTGCGGTGTCTTGGCATGTGATTGTCCGTCATGTGGTCACAAGCAGTGGTGTTAGTGTGTGATTCGTGGCGACCACTCATGTGAAGCGGGCGTTCAAGTACCGCTTCTATCCGACCGATGCGCAGGCGGCCGAGTTGTCGCGTACGTTCGGGTGTGTTCGCAAGGTCTACAACATGGCGCTTGCGGCCCGCACCGAGGCGTGGACGCTGCGTCGGGAGCGGGTCAACTACAACGCGACCAGCGCGATGCTGACCGGGTGGAAGAAGACCGAGGAGCTGGCCTACCTCTGCGAGGTGTCGTCGGTTCCGTTGCAGCAGGCGCTGCGGCATCTGCAGGGGGCGTTCGCCAACTTCTGGACCAGGCGGGCGAAGTATCCGACGTTCAAGTCCCGGAAGAAGTCCCGCCGCTCCGCCGAGTACACCACCAGCGGCTTCCGGTTCCGGGACGGCCGGCTGACCCTGGCGAAGATGGATCAGCCGCTGGACATCGTGTGGTCCCGTCCTCTGCCGGCGGGCGCTTCCCCGTCCACCGTGACCGTGTCCCAGGACGCGGCCGGACGCTGGTTCGTCTCGATGCTGTGCGACGACCGCCCGGCCATGCCCGGGGCGGTCAACGCTGCCGTGGGTGTTGACGCCGGCATCACCAGCCTGGTGACGCTCTCCACCGGGGAGAAGATCACCAACCCGAGGCACGAGCGCAAGGACCGGGAACGCCTCGCCAAGGCCCAGCGGGATCTCTCCCGCAAGGCCGAGGGTGACGGTTCGAATCGGGCGAAGGCCCGGCTCAAGGTCGGGCGGGCGTACGCCCGGATCGCCGACCGGCGCAGGGACTTCCTGCACAAGCTCACCACTCGACTCGTTCGTGAGAACCAAACGATCGTGATCGAGGACCTGACCGTCCGGAACATGCTCAGGAACCGGCGGCTGTCGCGTGCCATCAGTGACGCGTCCTGGACCGAGCTGCGGTCCATGCTGGAGTACAAGGCCGACTGGTACGGACGCGAGGTGATCACCGTCGACCGGTGGTTCCCCTCGTCCAAGCTGTGCTCGGCCTGCGGAACCCTGCAGAGCAGGATGCCGCTGAACGTCCGCGAGTGGACGTGCGCCTGCGGGACGGCCCACGACCGGGACGTCAACGCGGCACGAAATATCCTGGCCGCCGGACTGGCGGTTGCAGCCTGTGGAGACGGTGTCAGACCTCAACGGAGCACTCCGGGCGGGCAGTCGTCGATGAAGCAGGAAGTAGTCCCACCGCCGCGCTCACGCGCAGCGGCTCGGCCGCGAGGCTGAGGGGAATCCCCGCCCTTCAGGGCGGGGATGATGTCAACGCCGGATCATCTCGTTGGGCGGCTGGACCGTGCCGCTGACCACCAGGAAGCCGGTCTGCACCGGGGAGAAGCCGGGGCCGTTCGCGGTGATGACCCGGGGGCCGGTCTGATCCTTGGCGAGGATCAGCAACTGGCCGATGAACCGGCCGTCCGGCCCGGGGACGGTCGGCGCCGCCGCGGCCGTGATGCCCGGCTGCCAGGTGAACCGCACCGGCGCGCCGGGCGGGAAGTCCTCACCGCGTACCGAGGTGACGAAACCGGGCTTGCCGATCGGCGGGACCGCGACGATGCGCGGCTGGAGGATCCGCAGCTGCTGACGGGCGTCGTTGTCCCCGGGGTCGGCGTCCGTGCCGGTGGTGGTCAGGGAGCCGGTCACCAGGCCGGTCAAGGCCCGATCGGGGCTGAGGACGACCTGGACCACGGTCCGGGCGCCCGGGGCGAGGTCGGGCAGCGCGCACACCCAGGCCCGGTCGCAGCCCGGCGGCGGCCCGTCGTGGGGCACGCCCTCGGGCAGGCCCACACGGAGCCGCAGACCGGTGGCCAGCCCTTCGCGGCCGTTGCGAACGGTGTAGGTGAGGACCACGCGACCGCCCACGTAACCGGGGTTCGGCTGCGCCGTGAGGCTCAGCCCGGGGCCGGCCGGCGGCGCGGGCGGCAGCGGCGGGGGCGGGGGCGGCGGCGGGGCCGAAAGCGGCGGCGGCGTGCCGATCGGCGGCGGGGCCGGCGGAGCGGGGGCGGGTGCCGGAGAGGGCGGCGGTACCGGGGCCGGCAGCGGATCCGCGGTCGGGGTCGGGCTCGCCGTCGGAGTCGGAGCGGGGGTCGGGCTCGCCGTCGGAGTCGCCGTCGGAGTCGGGGTCGGCGCCGGGCGCACCGGCACCACGGTCCGGCCGGTGTTGTCGCTGGGCCGGGGGTCGAGGACCGCACCGGTGACCGACCAGTCCAGGGGCTGGTCGCCCGGCTCGACCCCGGTGACGGTGACCGTGACCGGCACGGTGGCGCCCGGGCGCACCACGCCCAGGGCGCAGACCAGCGCCGCCGCGTCACAGGTGGCGCCGGGCGCGGCGAGGCCCGTGACCGTCAGGCCGGCCGGGGGCGCGACGGTCAGCCTCGTCCCGGGCGAGGCGGCCGGGCCGTGGTTGACGACGTCCACCCGGACGGTCCCGGAGTCGCCCGCGGTGATCGGCGCGGCCGTACCGGGTGCCCGGACCGCGAGGTCCACGGACTGCTGGACGCCCGGCTCCTTCTGGCGGCCCGGCAGCCCGGCGGTGAGCGGGGTGCGGGCCCCGGAGACCGCGTCCACCAGGGACAGCTTCTCCGGGCTGTTGGCGGCCAGGGCGGCCCGGGAGCTGATCACCAGCGTCCTGCCGTCGGAGCTCCAGGCGGCGTCGCGGGGCTGGAAGGGCCCGGTGGCGGTGGTGTCGGGCAGCTCCCGGCCGCAGGCCCCCGGCCGGTCGCGGGCCGCGTCGGGCAGCAGCACCCGGCAGCCGCCGACCGCCGCGGCGACCAGCAGGATCCCGTTGCGCTCGTCGACGCGGCCGGCGCCGTTCTTGCGGTTGAAGGCGATGGTGGCGCCGTCCGGTGAGAACGCCGGGCTGTCGTCGACGACCTCGCAGGCGCCGGGGCAGTGGGCGGCGCTCAGGTCGCGCTGCCGGTCCAGACGGTCCAGACGGTCCACGGGCACGGTCCAGACGTGCTTGTTGCCCCCGCCACCGTTGATCACCTGGTTGCGGGTGAACGCCAGGGCCGAGCCGTCGGAGGACCAGGTGGGCTGGGCGTCGCCGCCCTGGAGCTGCCCCTCGGGCGGGACGATCACGCCCCGGACCGCGCCGGTGGCGGCGTCCGCGATCAGGATCCGTCCGGGACCGGAGGCGCCGCCGACCCCGCCGGGGGAGGTCCGGGTGAAGGCCAGGTACCGGCCGTCCGGGGAGAACGTCGGATCGGTGTCCCAGTCCCTGGGGCCGCGGTCCGCCAGTGGGAGCGCCGTCGGGCCGGAGCCGTCGGCGTCCGCGATCCAGATCCGTTCGATCCGCCCGGCCGGCAGGTTCGGTCCGGCCGGCGCGTCCTCGAAGCGGGTCACCACGATCCGGCGGCCGTCGGGCGTGTAGTTCTGCCGCTCGGTCCACGGGTCGGACCCGGCGGCGGGCCGGAACAGCGGGTCCTTCGCCGGATCCGTCTCGGTGTCGGCCGCCGGGTCTTCCTTGAGGACGGTCCGGTTGAGGTCCCGGGGGTCGGAGCCGTCCGGCCGGACGTCCTGCAGGGTCACCGTGTGCGGCCCGTCCGCCGAGACGCGTTCGACCACCGCGCCACCGCCCTCGAGCGGGCCGAGCCAGGTGGCCGGTCCGACCTCGCGGTTCTCGCTGAGCACCACCCTCGGTTCGTCCTCCGAGAGCGCTTTCACCCGGAAGACGTGGTCCCAGTCGCCCTCGCAGCTGCAGGTCCGGTCCGGGCTGAGGAAGAGCAGGTCGGTCCCGTCGGGCAGCCAGGCTGCCCCGTGCGTGCGCCACTGGGCCCGCGCGCCCGCCAGCAGCGGCCCGCCGGTGCGCCCGTCGGTACGCCCGTCGGTCCACCGCAGCCGGGGTCCGTCCGGTCCGGTGGCGGTGTACGCGATCCGGTCCCGGGTCGCCGGCGCGTCCACCGGGTTCCACACCGGCTCGGTGCCCGGGCCGTCGGCGGGGTCGGAGACCCGGGTGGCGGGCCCGCCCCGCAGCCGCCGGACGTAGACCTGCCGGCCGGCGGCCCGGTCGGCGTCGGAGGAGTACGCCAGCCGCGCGCCGTCGGGCGAGACCGTGGGGTGCTCCTCGTTCGCGGGGGTGTCGGTCAGCCGGGTGAGGCCGGTGCCGTCGGTGCGCACCAGCCACAGGTCACGCTGGGTGCCGCCGGCCCCGGCCGGGCCGGACGCGTCGAAGACGACCGACCGGCCGTCCGGCGTCAGCCGCGGGTTCGCCGCGTCCAGACCGCTGGTCAGGCGGTGCACCGAGCCGTCGGCGGAGCGCAGGTAGACCTGCGGGGCCTGCTCGTCGCGGCGGGACGCGAAGACCAGCCGGTCGCCCAGGGCGGCGGGCTGGACGTCGAAGTGCGCCGGGCCCTCGCCGAACAACGGGGGGCTCGTCGTGTCCGTCGCCACCCGGCCGAGGCTCCGGTGGCGGGTTCCGGCGTACGCGATCCGGCTCTCCCCGGTATCGGCCGCCGCGGACGAGGACCCGGTGCCGGCCGCGGGGGGCCGGTCCCCGGCGCCGCCCGGGCCGGCGGCCGTCGTCACCGCGAGCAGGGGCACCAGCAGCAGCGCCGCCGCACCGGCCCCGCCCCAGTGGTGTCGCCGACGGCCGGAGCCACCCGTGCCCATCACGGTCCACCTCACTGTCCGGTCCAGCATCCATGTCCGACGGTGCCACCCTGCCGCCCCGCGGCCGTGGGGCGGCAGGGCCCCGGGGCCGCGCCCGGGGGAAGCGCCGGCTGCGCTTTCGGGCAGCCGGCGCCGGTCCGGTCAGATCAGCCCGTTGCGCAGCGCGTAGCCCACGGCGTGGGAGCGGTTGCGCAGCTGGAGCCGGGTGATCACCTCGTGCAGCACGTTCTTGACGGTCCGTTCGGAGTACGAGGTGTTGCGCGCGATCTCCGCGGTGTCCAGGCCCTCCGACACCAGGCGCAGCATGTCCGCCTCGCGCGGCGTCAGCGTGGACAGGGACACGGCGTGCGGGTCGAGGGCCGACCGCTGCAGGCTGCCGACGTGGTCGAGGAGCTTCGCGAGCAGGTCGCCGGGCAGGACGCCCTCACCGTTCGCCATCGCCAGTACCAGCCGCAGCAGCCGGTCCTGGTCGGCCTCCGCGCGCCGAAGCACCGCGGTGACCCCGCACTCTATGGCGCGCTGCAGGGCGTCACCCGAGTCGAAGGTGCCGACCACGAGCCCGGTGCGGGTGGCGGAGTTGTGGCGCAGCCGGTACAGCAGGGCGGCCGTCTCGTCGTCCACGCTGTCCACCGCGACGAGCGAGACCCGCGCCTCGTGCGCTTTGGTGGCGTCGACCAGTTCCACCTCGGGCCGCTGGCGCAGCTGTTGGACGATACCGACGTGCAGGACCGGGTCCGAGGCGTACACGGCCACGGTGACCCGTCCGCCGGGCTCGCCGGCCGCCGCGTCGGGCGCGGCCCGGGCGTGGGCCGGGCTGGGGGCCGGCCTGTGGGCCTGGGCGCGGCCCTGGGACGGGACGGTCGGCCGCGTGGTGCCGGTGCCGGACGGGTGGACGGTACCGATGAGGTCGGTGTGGAGCATGAGGCGTACCTGATTCCATGATGCGTACGAGGGGAGTACTGCGAGGGCTAAGGGCAATACAGCTCCTGGACCGGGGAGTTGGGGAGTTCGCGGGGGCATCGCGGCTGCCCGGGGCCTTGCCCCCGCGTCCGTGGAGGCGGGCGGGGCGGCGGCGTAGCGTCGCGGCGTGACGACCCCAGCAGCCATTCCCAGCCCCGGTGCGCCCGGCCTCGACATCCCGTCGGTGACGGTGACGCCGGGCGGTACCGCGACCACCAGCCTGACCGTTCGCAACGACGGCGACATCGTCGAGGCGTACCGCCTGGAAGTCGTCGGTGACTGCGCGGCCTGGACGACGGTCGAGCCCGACCGTGTCTCCCTCTACCCCGGCACCTCGGAAACGGTGACCATCCGTCTGGCGCCCCCGCGTTCGCCGCGGGTGCGGGCGGGCGAGGTGCCACTGGCCGTACGGGTCCTGCCCACCGAGCACCCCGAGGCGGTCAAGGTCCCCGAGACCACCGTGCGGGTGGAGGGATTCCGGCAGCTTCGGGCCGAGAGCGCTCCCAAGCGCCGCCGCGGCTGGCTGCGCGGACGCTACCGCCTCGCCGTCCACAACGAGGGCAACCGCCCCGTCCAGGTGGGATTCACCCCGGCCCAGCCCGGTGAGGATTTGAAGTTCGACGTCCGCCCCGCGGCTCCGAAGCTGGAGCCGGGCGAGTCGGTGGAGGTGGCGCTGCGGGTCCGCGCCGGGAAGCCCGTGTGGTTCGGGAAGGCGGCCACCTGGCCGTTCACCGTCACCGTGGCGTCGACCGTGGCGGAGACCGGGGCCAAGGGCGGGGCGGAGACCGGGGCGAAGGGCGGGGAGAAGGCCGGGGTCCGGGCCGAGGACGTCGGTGAGGACGCCGGCGAGGACGACCGGGAGCGACCGCGGCCGGAGGCCGAGTTCGTCCAGCTGCCGATCTTCCCGACCTGGCTGCTGGCGGCCCTCGCGGCGCTCCTCGCGCTGCTGCTGGCCTGGTTCCTGCTGGTGCGTCCCGCGGTGCGCAGCACCGCGAGGGAGGCCGCCGACCAGGCCGTCCAGCAGCAGGCGACCCCCAGCGGGGACGCCGCCGACGGCCGGACCCCGGCTGCGGGCCCCAAGCAGCCGGGCTCCGGGCAGCCGGGCTCCGGGGCCGGGAGCGCCCGGCCCGGGGCGGGCGTGGGCGGTACCGGCACGGGAACGGGCACAGGTGCGGGAACTGGCACCGGAACGGGCGGCGACACCGTGACCGGAACGGGTGGCGGGCAGCAGAGTTCGGCCACCATCGACCTGACGACGGCCGGCGGCGAGACCAAGGTCGGCACCTACGTGGTGCCCGTGGGCAAGACGTTCGGGATCACGGACATCGTCGTCGCCAACTTCCAGGGCGACGAGGGCGTCGTGACGATCGGTTTCGGCGACCGCAAGATCACGACGATCGCGCTGGAGACGTTCCGTAACCAGGACTACCACTGGGTCACCCCCATCAGGATCACTGAGAACCAGACCGTGACGGTCCAGGTGACCTGTGCGAAGCCGGGCACTCCGGCCACCGGCCTGCAGGCCCAGGAGTGCCACGAGGTCCTCAACGTGAGCGGTGTGTTGAGCGACCTCAGGTGAACAGATGCCATACGCATCGTCTGTCAGGTTGTCCCGGGAGCAAAGGGGCGCCCGAGTCGTTTCCGGCTGAAAACCGACGGTTCGGGGGCCGGGAAGGCGTCCAGCTCGTGACTGTACATTCTCATTTCGGCGGCCCTGGGAAGCTCCGGCCTGACGTTCGAATGTGAACCTGACGGTCATTCAAATACGGCTGAATCCGATCCCTCCCGGCGCCCGCCCGACCGTTCGGGCGCCGACGAGGCGGGAGGGCGGCCGTCCCGGCGTGTCGGCGAGTACCGAGGGCCGGCCCGCGTCACGGGCCGGCCCTCGTCGGACGCCGGTACGCGTCACGTACCGTCGCGCCTGCTGCGGGCCGTGTCGCCGGCCAGCGACCGGTCGTGCCGGTACGCCTCCTCCGCCCAGCTCGCGAGGTCGCGCAGCTCGGCCTTGAGCTGGTCCCAGGTCTTCATCAGGGAACCCATGGTCCGGATCTCGAAGGGGACCATCATGGAGCCCTCCTCCTCGTGCGGGTCGATCTGGTTCATACCGCCGAACACGCTCTGCTGAGGGATCTGGGGGACGCCCTTCAGCGTCGACTCGGCGAACGCGAGGAGGGTCACCGGGAGGCCGTCGATCTCCCGGGTGGCCTCGTCGCGGAACTGCAGGTTCGCGCCGCCGTCGCCGGGATCCTCCTGGAACTGCGCGAGCAGATCGACGATCACCTCGCTGTTGGCGGACAGGAAGTCCTGGAACCCGGGGTCGAGGAGCGCGCGGACGTCCGTGAGCTGGGACCGGGACAGCACGACCGTCAGGTTCTTGATCTGGCCCTCGTCCTGATCCTGCGCGAGGTAGTCGGCCATGGCCGCGACCTGCATGAAGAACAGCTGGCTGTAGCCGTCCAGGGCGTCCGTCTCCAGCCGCTTGCGCTTGCGCGCCGCCCCCTCCTGGCCCTGTTCGTACCGGGCCACGACCTGCTCGGCGAACGTCCTCGACTGCGAGAGCCGGAACCGGGCGCGGGGGAGCGGCGCCCCCTGGGCCTGGGGAGCGGCACCCCGGAGGTGGTCGAAGAACATCGGCATCCCGGCGAGCGGCACACCGACCGAGTAGTGGACGAACAGCCCGTCGCCCATACCCGGGGCGCCGGCGTAGTCGGGGAAGTCGAGGTCCGGGGCGATCCGGGCGTCCTGCCCCGCGGGCAGGATCTCCAGCTCCAGGCCCATGCCCGCCAGTGGGGTCTTCTCGGTCTTCCCGTAGAACGCCTCGCGCACCGTCCTGATCTCGTCGACCAGCCGTTCGAGGGTCACCGGCCCGGACTCGTTGCCGGTGCCGACGACCGGGACGGCTCCGGTCACGAACTCCAGGTTCGAGTAGTCGGCGCCGTCGTTCAACGACCGCGAGTCGGAGACCAGTTTGAAGTCGGCCGCGGTGCTCTGGGCCAGGTCGGTGTCGCCCTCGTACTTCTCGCCCCTGGCGTTCTCGACGGGCATGTCGATCTCCGTCTCGAACCCCAGCTTCCGCTGCACGGCGGGCCCGGCGACTCCCGGGGCGGCGGCGCCGGGCTCCGCCCGCCGGCCCGCCTCCGGCCCGCCGGCCGGCCGCGCCATCACCCGTCGCGCGTTGGCCTCGGCCTCGCGCTCGAAGGAGTCACCGGGATCGCTGACCCGCAGCCCGTCCCCCCGGTCGGTACCGGCGACGGCCCCCTTCCGCTGCTGGATCACATGGGTCAGCTCGTGCGCGAGGGTGTGCCGGTCGCCGCCCCCGTGCCCGATGACGACGTCCCTGCCGGACGTGTAGGCCCGCGCACCGATCTCGGCGGCCGACCTCTGGGCGGCCGCGCCGGTGTGCAGCCGCACATCGGAGAAGTCCGCCCCGAGCCGCCCCTCCATCTCCTCGCGCACCGGCCCTTGGAGGGGCCGTCCGGCCCCCCGCAGTACCTCGTGCACACCGGACCGCTGGACCGGGTCCGGGTCCTGTTCTCCCCGCCCACCCCGCACCATCCGGGCCACGACCGCGTTGCCGATGCTCCGCTGCAGCTCACGAGCCTGCTGCGGGGACATCACCCCCGCCACGGGCCCGCTCACCCGCGCCTCGCGGGCCCTGCGGTCACCTCCACCGGCCCGCTCGCCGCCGGCCCCCCTGCGATCGTCCGCCCTCGCGCGCACTGGCCCTCCCGCTCGCCTACCGCTGCCCTACCCTCTCCTCCCTACACCGCCGGCACCTGCCGCTCCCATCCCCGAAAGGGCACCCCTGGGGCCAAGCCCCCTGCCCTGGACCGGCCGCACCTGCGGCGCCCCGGGGGCAGGCCGGGGGCCCGCAGGACCGCGTCGAGCAGAGCCGGGTGGAGGCTCGGCCCGCCCTCGGGGCGTGTCGGCAGCCCGTCCGGGCGCCCGGTGGTCAGGCCCCGTGGTCGTAGGTGACGGTGACGGGGGCGTGGTCCGACCATCGCTCGGCGTGCGTTGCCGCCCGCTCGGTCACGGCGCCGGTAGCCAGTGCCGCGATCCCGGGCGTCGCGCATTGCAGGTCGATCCGCCAGCCCGAGTCGTTGTCGAAGGCGCGGCCCCGGTAGGACCACCAGGAGTAGGGGCCGGTGCGGTCGGGGTGGAGGCGGCGGACGACGTCGACGTAGCCGGCCTCGTCGTAGACGCGGGAGAGCCAGGCGCGCTCCTCGGGGAGGAAGCCGGCGGCCTTCTGGTTGGACTTCCAGTTCTTGAGGTCCTCGGGGCGGTGGGCGATGTTCCAGTCGCCGCAGACCACGACCTCGCGGCCGTCGGCGGCGGCGCGGGTGCGGAGTTTCTGGAGATGGACGAGGAACTCCGCCATGAAGCGTTCCTTCTCGTCCTGGCGCTCGGTGCCGACTTCGCCGGAGGGGAGGTAGAGGCTGGCCACGGTCAGGCCCGGCAGATCGATTTCGACATACCTGCCCGAATTGTCGAATTCGGCCGATTCGAAGCCGATGGTCGTCCGGCTCGGCTCCTGGCGGGAGAGGACGGCGACGCCGGCCCGGCCCTTGGCGGCGGCCGGGGCCCATACCGCGTGCCAGCCGTCCAGGTCGCGCAGTTCCGCCGGGAGCTGCTCGGGCTCGGAGCGCACCTCCTGCAGGCAGACCACGTCCGCCTCGGTGGCGGCGAGCCACTCGATGAAGCCCTTCTTGGCCGCTGCCCGGATTCCGTTCACATTCACACTCGTCACCACGATCACCCGGGCAGCGTACCGAGTGGCACTGACAGACCGAGGCGCGACGCGTCCGCTTGGGGAGTTGGCGTGAACGCACCATGAAAGTGTGAGGTGGTCGTGCCGGGGGCCGCCATTGGTCTTGACCATCTCCCGATCCAGCCCCTAGGGTCACTTACTGCAAAGACCTTTAATAAAGAAGGACGGAAAAAGCCCGCTCTCCCACCTGCCGCAACAGCGGGCAGCGGGCCGGATCCGACCTCTTTCGGGCCCGGCCTCGGGCACGGTGTCGGGCCCGGTGCCGGGCGCGGCGGAAGAAAACGGGTGGAGGACATGGTGGGAACGACAGGGCAGCTCTCGGCGGTTCCGGAGCCGAAGTACTGGCACCTGCGCACGGTGCTGCTCCGCGCCATCGACACGGAGTTCTCCACCGGCCAGATCCTCCCCAACGAGCGCGAGCTCTCCGCGCGCTTCGGTGTCGCCCGGGCCACGCTGCGGCAGGCGCTCGACCAGCTGGAGCTGGAGGGCCGCCTGGTCCGCCGACGCGGCATCGGCACCCTGATCGCCGCCCCCCGGGTCGGCGTCCCCGTGAACCGGCAGGAGGAGGGCTGGCCCGGCGCGACCCGCAGCCAGGCCTGGCGCACGGTGGACTGCACCACCGCGCCGGCCGCCCGCCGACTGGCCGCCGCGCTCGGCGTCCCCGAGGGTGCGCCCGTGCACACCGTCCGCCGGGTCCGGCTGGTCCAGGGCCGGAGCATGGCCTCCGAGTCGCTGCACGTGCCGGCCGCCGTGCTGCCGCACCTGCCCGGCTTCCGCGCCGAGGGCGACCGCGCCCGCTCGGTGCTGCGCCAGCTGGAGCGCCTGGAGGTCGACGGCGAGTCCCGCTCGGTGGAGCTGGGTGTCGCCGAGGCCGAGGAGGCCGCCCTGCTGGAGCGCCCGCCCGGCTCGCCGGTCCTGGTGATGACCACCCAGTACGCCGCCGCCGGCCGTCTCGTGGCGCTCGCCGTCGCCACCTACCGCGCGGACACCTGCAAGCTCACCTTCGGCGAGACCGGCCTCGTCGAGGTCACCCCCGTCGGCGCCACCCCCGTGGGTGCCGCCGCCTCCTGAACCACTCTCGAATACCCTCAGGCCCAGGCCCGGACGCCCCACAGGCGTCCGGGCCTGGGCCGTTCCCGTGTTGGAGGGGGAGGGGACGGCCCCCGGCGTCACCCCGACCGCCCGGCAGGCCGTCAGCCGTCACCACCCGCGGCTACAACACCTTCGGCGAACTCACCGACCTCAAGGACTCCACCGGCCGGGTCGTCCGCCACCTCTGGGAGACGCCCCGCAGGGCACTGATCGACTTCTCCAACCCGATCCAGCTGCCGATCCCCACCGACACCAGCAGCCCCGACCCGGACATCGACAACCCCGCCGACCCCGCCGCCGGCCCCCCTTCCCAATGGTGCCCTCGACCCCGTCCCCACCCCGGCCGACGCCGGCCAGGGCGGCAAGGACGGCGGCCCGGACGGTACGAAGGAGGACAGTTGCACGCCCGACCCGGTGGCCCACTTCGACCGTGGCAGGGCCTCGGAGAGCGGCGAGGAACCGGCGCCGAACGCCAAGGCCCCGAAGGGCAAGAAGGACCAGAAGGACGTTCCCTGGCAGAGCCGCGCCGGCCGGGCTCTGGGCAAGAAGGGCGGCCGGGGCGGCAACAACGGAGGGTGGCCGACCGCTCCCGGCAGCCCGGTGAACCTCAATCCGGTCGCGGAGGCGCTGCTGGACCGACTGCTCGGAGACCCGAGGGGCGTGGTGACGGTCGAACGCGGTCGGATCGACGGCGAGTTCGAGGACTGCTACGACTTGGAGACACCGGGTGAGCCGCACGGGGCACGGTTCTCGATGGACAGCATCTTCGAGACCTTCCTGAACTTCTGAACCGCCCGTCCGAGAAGTCGTCGAGAGGAGCGTGCGCGATGGCCGTGAGGCCGGCGCAGTGGCAGCCGGGCCCGGAGACCCGGGTCATCGAGTCGGAGGGCTCTGATCCCGACATCTGGATCGTCGAGTTCCGGGACCGGCGGATCGACGAGCACGGAACGGTGCTCGCCGTCGTCCGGCCGGAGGAGGGCAGCTGGCAGGACGCGGTGGTCAGCGTGCCCGCCGAGGTGGCCGAACTACCGGTGGCGTTCGTCCACTGGGCCCTCGACGAGGCCAGACGGAGGCTCGACCGGTGACGGTCCCGTAGCCTGGGGCCGGCGGTGGACTCCACGGTGGAAGACCGCGGGTTCTGCCGGGCCCTCGTGGCGCCGAACGAACCCCGGGCCGGGGGGGGGGGGGGGGGGGGGCCCCCGCGGGCCCGCGCCCCGCCCCGCCCCCCC
>NZ_JAXCLC010000060.1:0-56840 GCF_034043715.1 Kitasatospora purpeofusca
GGGGGGGTGGGGGGGCCGGCGGCGCCGGTCGGTGGCGGGCGGTCAGCCCTCCAGCGAGCCGTCCAGGTTCACGTAGGCGTAGAAGACACCGAGGTCGTAGCCGTCCTTGTCGGTGTCGAACTTGATGGTGATGTCGGTGTCCCCGTTGCGCAGGAACGGCGAGATGTCCCAGCGGTTGGAGTCGTACCCGAAGTTGTTGCGGTTGTACGGGTTGCGGACGAACTGGTCCGCCGGGGTCAGCTCCTCGATGGTGGAGTTGAACGCGTCGTTGGAGGGGTGGTTGACGTCCGTGAAGATCGACTCCGGCCCGTTGGTGGACTTCATCGCCAGGGTGTCCCCGGTCCACTTCAGGTCGCCGTCGTAGACGATGAAGCCGAGCTTGCCGGCGACCGGCCCGGTGGCCGGGGTCTGCAGCCCGTCGAGGTTGAACTCGCGGGGCGGGCTGTCCGGCAGCTCCACCTGGAAGCCGTCCCAGATGTGGACGTGGCGCAGCGGCTTGCAGTCGTTCTCGTACGCCACCACGATCGACCAGCCGCCCCAGCTGTGCGGCTTGACCACCGAGTCCATGTTGGCGGCGGTGTAGGTGCCGTTGCCGGCGTTCTTCACCAGGTCGGTGATGTCGGCGGAGGCCTGGTAGCTGCTCTCCTCGGTGGTGGTGATGTAGCCGATGGAGGGCTGGTCGTTGGCGATGTTGCGGTACTGGTTCTCGCCCGGGAACTTCAGGTAGATCTCGTCGATCTGGCTCTCCGGCAGGACGGTGTCGCCGATGCCCCGGGTACCGCCCCAGTACAGCCGGGCGTACTTGACCTTGGAGCCTTCCAGCAGCGAGAGGTCGGCCGAGCTGGCCGAGTAGATCTCGTCGCCGAGCGGGCCGACGCTGCCCGGATCGATGTTGATGTACTTCATCTGGTAGTTGTTGTTGATCGGCCGGCTGCCCGCACCGGTCCGGGCGTCCACACACGCCGGCTGCGCCGGGTCGACCGGCGGCTGGGTCTCGTCGCAGGTCATCAGGGAGTTGCTGATCCGCGTGACGGAGCCGTGGAAGTCGCCTTCGAAGCGCGTCTTGAACGGCAGCGGGTTCGAGACGATGGTGTCGGCACGCTGCTGCGGGCCCTGGGGGCCCGAGCCGCGGGCGTCCGCGATCGGGGCGGAGAGCAGCTGGCCGGCGACGGCGGCGACGGCGACGCCGGTGATCCCGATCCGGCGGGCGAGGGTGCGTACGGCGGCGGCGCGGCTGACGGTGGAGGAGGGCATGAGGTCCTCTCAGGAGGGAGGGGATTGATCACGCTTATCGGATCACAACGCAACGTCACAATCCCCTCACATACCGCCATCGGAGAACGCGGCAACCCAAACGGCGGGCCCGCCGTCATCCATTGGAACGACAGCGGGCCCGGTGGTGCTTGACGCGGCGTCAGCCTCCTGCGGCGGGACCTTCTAGAGGACCTGGAGGTTCTTGCGCAGCTCGAAGGGGGTGACCTCGGAGCGGTACTCCTCCCACTCCTGCTTCTTGTTCCGGAGGAAGAAGTCGAAGACGTGCTCGCCGAGGGTCTCCGCGACCAGCTCGCTGCGCTGCATCAGGTCGATCGCCTCGCCCAGGTTCTGCGGCATCGGCTGGATGCCGAGGGCGCGGCGCTCGGGGTCGGTGAGGGCCCACACGTCGTCGTCGGCGCCCGGCGGGAGCTCGTAGCCCTCCTCGATGCCCTTGAGGCCGGCCGCCAGGGTGACGGCGTAGGCCAGGTAGGGGTTGCAGCCGGTGTCCAGGGAGCGGACCTCGACCCGGGTGGAGCCCTGCTTGCCCGGCTTGTACATCGGGACCCGGATCAGCGCGGAGCGGTTGTTGTGGCCCCAGCAGATGTACGACGGGGCCTCGCCGCCGGCGCCGGCGGTGCGCTGGGAGCCGCCCCAGATCCGCTTGTAGGAGTTCACCCACTGGTTGGTGACGGCGGCGGTCTCGGCGGCGTGGCGCAGCAGGCCGGCGATGAAGGAGCGGCCGACCTTGGAGAGCTGGTACTCGGCGCCCGACTCGTGGAAGGCGTTGCGGTCGCCCTCGAACAGCGAGAGGTGGGTGTGCATGCCCGAGCCGGGGTGGTCGGAGAACGGCTTGGGCATGAAGCTGGCGTGCACGCCCTGCTCCAGCGCGACCTCCTTCATCACCAGCCGGAAGGTCATGATGTTGTCGGCCGTGGAGAGCGCGTCGGCGTAGCGCAGGTCGATCTCCTGCTGGCCGGGGGCGCCCTCGTGGTGGGAGAACTCCACCGAGATGCCCATCGACTCCAGCATGGTGATCGCCTGGCGGCGGAAGTCGTGGCCGACCCCGCGCGGGGTGTGGTCGAAGTAGCCGGAGTGGTCGGCGGGGATCGGCGCGGTGCCGTCGCCGGGCAGGTTCTTCAGCAGGAAGAACTCGATCTCGGGGTGGGTGTAGAAGGTGAAGCCCTGGGCGGAGGCCTTCTCCAGGGTGCGCTTCAGCACGAACCTCGGGTCGGCGTAGGAGGGCGAGCCGTCCGGCATCAGGATGTCGCAGAACATCCGGGCGGTGCCCGGGGTCTCCGAGCGCCACGGCAGGATCTGGAAGGTGGTCGGGTCCGGCTTCGCGATCATGTCGGACTCGTACACCCGGGCGAATCCCTCGATCGCCGAGCCGTCGAAGCCGATGCCCTCCTCGAACGCCTGTTCCAGCTCGGCCGGCGCCACCGCGACCGACTTGAGGAACCCCAGGACATCGGTGAACCACAGCCGGACGAACCGGATGTCACGCTCTTCGAGCGTCCGAAGCACGAACTCCTGCTGCTTGCCCATGGGGACAGTCTCACCTCTGCTCTTTACGTTCGTGTTACGCCCGGAGACGACCCCGGCGGCGACTGCTCCCCATCATGGCGGATCCCGGCCGCCGGAGGCAGTGGCGACCCCGGCCGAGACATTGCGTCAGATCGACGATTAGACTCGGCGGCATGCCCAATCTCCGTCTCGCCCTCTGCCAGACCGACCCGTGGGTCGGTGACATCGCACGCAACAGCGATGAGGTGGTGCACTGGACCAAGCAGGCCGTCGAGGCCGGTGCCCAACTGGTCGCGTTCCCCGAGATGGCCCTGACCGGCTACCCGGTCGAGGACCTCGCGCTGCGCCGCTCCTTCGTCGAGGCGTCGCGGTCCGGGCTGGTCGACCTGGCCGGACGGCTCGCCACGGAGGGGCTCGGCGAGGTACCCGTGGTGGTGGGCTACCTCGGCCGCTCCGAACACGCCTCGCCGCGCTTCGGCCGGCCGGCCGGCTCCCCGCAGAACTGCGCCGCGGTGCTGTTCCGCGGCGAGGTCGCCACCCGGTTCGCCAAGCACCACCTGCCGAACTACGGCGTGTTCGACGAGTACCGCTGGTTCGTCCCCGGCGACCAGCTGCCGGTGGTGCGGGTGCACGGGGTGGACGTCGCGCTGGCGATCTGCGAGGACATCTGGCAGGACGGCGGCCGGGTGACCGCCGCCCGCGAGGCCGAGGCCGGCCTGCTGCTGGTGATCAACGGCTCGCCGTACGAGCGGAACAAGGACGACGTCCGGCTGGAGCTGGTGCGGCGCCGGGCCGCCGAGGCCGGCTGCGCGCTCGCCTACGTGAACATGGTCGGCGGCCAGGACGAGTTGGTCTTCGACGGCGACTCGGTCGTGGTCGCCCCGGACGGCGAGGTGCTGGCCCGCTCGCCGCAGTTCGAGGAGCACCTGCTGGTGCTGGACCTCGACCTGCCGGCCGCCAGCAGCGACCACACCGACGGCCTGCTGCTCGCCGACGGCCTGCACCTGGTCCGCGCCGAGCTGGGCGGCGAGCCCGCCGACCCGCCCGCCGAGCCCCGGCGGGCGGAGGTCGCGCCGCGGATCGCCGACGAGGCCGAGATCTGGTCCGCGCTGGTCTCCGGAACCCGGGCCTACGTGCGCAAGAACGGCTTCCGCTCGGTGCTGATCGGCCTGTCCGGCGGCATCGACTCGGCCGTGGTGGCCGCCCTTGCGGTGGACGCGATCGGCGCCGAGAACGTGTACTGCGTCTCGATGCCGAGCCGCTACTCCTCGCAGCACTCCCGGGACGACGCGGCCGAGCTGGCCCGCCGCACCGGGCTGCACTTCCGCACGGTGTCGATCGCCCCGATGTTCGACGCCTACGTGGCCGCGACCGAACTGACCGGCCTGGCCGAGGAGAACCTGCAGTCCCGGCTGCGCGGCACCCTGCTGATGGCGATCTCCAACCAGGAGGGGCACATCGTGCTCGCGCCCGGCAACAAGAGCGAGCTGGCGGTCGGCTACTCGACCCTGTACGGCGACTCGGTCGGCGCCTACGGCCCGATCAAGGACGTCTACAAGTCGCTGATCTTCCGGCTGGCCCGCTGGCGCAACGAGGAGGCCGAGCGGCTCGGCGCGGTGCCGCCGATCCCGGAGAACACCATCGTCAAGCCGCCGTCCGCCGAACTGCGGCCGGACCAGAAGGACACCGACTCGCTGCCGGACTACGACCTGCTGGACACCGTGCTCGACCTCTACGTCGAGGGCGACCAGGGCCGGGACGCGATCGTGGCGGCCGGCTTCGACCCGGCCGTGGTGGACCGGGTGGTGCGGCTGGTCGACACGGCCGAGTACAAGCGCCGGCAGTACCCGCCGGGCCCGAAGATCTCGGTCAAGGGCTTCGGCCGGGACCGCAGGCTGCCGATCACCAACCGGTGGCGCCAGGGCTGAGCTGCTTGAATTGTTCGCCCTTCGCCTCCGGGGCGGCGGCTCAGGGCTCACGGCTCACGGCTCACCGGTAGCGGTAGGTGGCGGCCACCGCGAGGTGGTCGCTGCCGTCCCGCTCCAGGGTCCGCGAGTCGGTGGGGTCCAGTCCGCCCTTGCTCATGATCTGGTCGATCCGGGCCATCGGGAAGGACGCCGGCCAGCTGAAGCCGAAGCCGTCCCCGGCCGCGCCCTGGGCCGAGCGCATCTGCGAGGTGATCGGCGCCAGGCTGCGGTCGTTCATGGTGCCGTTGAGGTCGCCGAGCAACAGCACCTTCTTCAGCGGCTCGGCCTCGACCGCGTCGCCGAGCGCCTGGGCGCTGACGTCCCGCTGGTTGACGGTGAAGCCGCCCTCGGCCTTGAGCCGGACCGACGGCAGATGGGCGACGTACACCGCGAGCGGGCCCTTCGGGGTGGTCACCTCGGCCCGGAACGCCCTGGTCCAGCCCATCTTGATGTCCACCACCGAGACGTCGCCGATCGGGTACTTGGACCAGAGCCCGACCGTGCCCTCCACCGCGTGGTAGGGGTAGCTCGCGGCCAGCCCGGACTCCAGGGCGCGCAGCGGCCTGC
The DNA here is from genome assembly GCF_034043715.1 of Kitasatospora purpeofusca. GTDB lineage: Bacteria > Actinomycetota > Actinomycetes > Streptomycetales > Streptomycetaceae > Kitasatospora > Kitasatospora purpeofusca_A. The sequence continues at coordinate 5,313 of NZ_JAXCLC010000060.1, forward strand.
CGGCCAGCTCCTGGAGCGCGACGATCTGCGCCCCGGACTTCTCCAGCATCCGGACGGTGGCCTGGGGATCGGTGTTGGCGGCGGCCACGTTGTGGCTGACCACGGTGAAGTCGCCGGTGCCGCCGCTCTTGTCGGTGAGCAGGCCGCCGAACATATTTGCCCAGATCGCCACCGGCACCAGCAGCGCGAGCAGCGCGGTGGCGGAGCGCCGCAGCAGGGCGGGGACCAGCAGGACCGGCACCGCCAGCCCCAGCCAGGGCAGGAAGGTCTCCAGCAGGCTGCCGAGGTTGCCGACGCTGTTCGGCACCTCGGCGTGGAAGGCCAGCAGGGCGCCGGTGAGCAGGGCCAGGACGGCGAGCACGAGGCCGCGCCACCAGGTGGTGCTGCCCCGGGCGTCCCGGCCCCAGTCGCGCACGCCGAGGAATCCGGCCGGGCGCCGGCCGGGTCCCGGGTCGCCGGCCTCTGCGGGGGACACCCGGTCCGCCCTGTCCGCCTGCGCCATCCGTGACTCCCGTCGTTCGCGCCGTCTGTCCGTCCGGGGTGCGCCGCCGCCCGGTGGGCGGAGGGCATGCCGGACCTGTGCCGGTTCGGTCGGATTCCGGCCCAGCCTATGCCGGGACAGACGCCCGGTCGGGCGACCGGGGTTCCGGCGTGGCCCGGTTGGTGAGCCAGGCCACTGCGCGGCTCACCGCAGGCCGGAACGGCCTCCCGGCCTGCGGCGATGCCGACGGGAGGGCCGGCCGGGGGCGCGGGACGGCGACGGGGGGACGGCGGGGTATCCGTCGGGTCAGGCCCGGGCGGGCCGGAGGGCGGGGCCCGCGACGCCGCCGAGGAGGGCGTCGACCATCCGCTCGGCGAGCTGCGGGTCGTCGAGGTCGGAGTCGTCCCAGAGCACGCTGCGGGCGAGGATCGGGCCGATCAGCAGATCGCCGAGCAGTTCCTCGTCGAGGTCGGCGCGCAGCTCGTCGGCGGCGACACCGCGCCGGATCACCTGGCGGGCGGCCTCCCGGCGGGGCGCGATCACCCGTTCGCGGTACGCGGCGTGCAGCTCGGGCCAGCTGTGCATCTGGCCGAGCGCCGCCTTGAGCACCCAGCGGGAGCGCTTGGCCAGGCCGCGCAACCGCATGTACTCGATCATCGCGACGAGGTCGCCGCGGATCGACCCGGTGGACTCGGGGAGCGGCTCCTCCAGCCGGCTGACCATGTCGATCAGCAGGGCCTCCTTGTTGGGCCAGCGCCGGTAGATGGTGGCCTTGCCGACGCCGGCGGCGGTGGCGATGCCCTCGATGGTCAGTTCCGCCAGGCTGGTGCCGGCCGCCATCAGTTCCTCGACGCCGGCGAAGATCGCCTGTTCGGCGGCCTCGCTGCGGGGCCTGCCGCGGCGCGGGCCGGTGCAGTGCGGCGGCGCGGCCGTCGGGTCGGTCTTCATCTCGCATCTCCCGGTTGTGGAGCCCCCGCCCGGAGAGGGGCGGGGGTCGCACGCGCTCGTGGGCCCTGTCGCCGGCGGTCCTCCCGGCGACAGGGCCCCATTCTCGCTCAGCCCGGCCGCCGGTCGGACGCCCCCCGGCCGCCGGTCAGACGTCCGCGTCCGCCGTCCGGCGGGCCGAACCGGCCCGCTCGCCGGCCGCGTCCGCCGCCGCACCGGGACCGGGACCGGCGGGGCTGCCGCCCGGGCCGCCGGCCGGCACCTTGCCGGGCAGCAGGAACCAGGCCAGCAGGGCGCCGACCGCGGTGATCCCGGCGGACAGCCCGGCCACCACGTGCATCGCGTGGATGAAGGAGTCGTTGGCCGGGCCGATCAGTTCCCGGCCCCGGTCGCCGAGTCGCGCGGCGACGCCCAGGGTGGCCTCCAGCGACTCGCCCGCCTTGTCCCGCAGCTCCGGGGTGGGCAGCTGGGCGAGCTTGTCGGAGATCCCGTCGCGGTAGACGGTGGAGAGCACGGCGCCGAGCACCGCGACCCCGAGCGAGCCGCCGACCTGGCGGAAGGTGTTGTTGACGGCCGAGCCGGCGCCGGCCTTCTCGCGCGGCAGCGAGCCCATGATCGCGACCGTGATCGGCGGCATGACGTGCGCCATGCCGGTGCCCATCAGCAGGCCGAGCACGACCAGCACCCAGATCGGGGTGGTGGCGCCCAGCAGCAGGTAGCCGAGGAAGCCGACCGCGATGAACGCCATACCGGCGGCGCAGGTGGCGCGGACACCGAAGCGGTCGACCACCAGCCGGGCGCGCGGGGCGAAGACCAGCTGGGCGGCGGCCAGCGGCAGCATCAGCACGCCGGCCTCCAGGGCGCTGTAGCCGCGCACGCTCTGGGTGTAGAAGACGCCGAAGAACGAGACGCCCATCAGCGCGAAGAACACCACGCCGATCACCACCACCGAGGCGCTGAACACCTTGTCGCGGAACCAGCCGACGTCCAGCGCCGGGTGCGCGGTGCGGCGCTCGAAGAGCACGAAGGCGGTCAGCGCCACCAGGCCGAGCAGCACCGGCCCCCAGGCCGCGACGGCGGTGAAGTCGGCCAGCTCGCCGCCCTTGATGATGCCGAAGATCAGCGCCACCAGGCCGACGATGGAGAGCAGCACGCCGACCGGGTCCATCCGGCCCGGGGCGGGGTCCTTGGACTCCGGGACGAGCAGGGCCATCGCGATCACCGCGACGATCACGATCGGCACGTTGACCAGGAAGACCGAGCCCCACCAGAAGTGCTCTATCAGCAGGCCGCCGGTGATCGGGCCGATCGCGATCGCGAGTCCGACCGCGCCGGCCCAGATGCCGATCGCCTTGGGCTGCTCGGCGCGCTCGAAGACGTTCATGATGATGGCGAGCGTGGCCGGCATGGCCAGCGCCCCGCCGATGCCCATCAGGGCGCGGTAGCCGATCAGTTCGCCCGGCGTCGAGGCGAGCGCGGAGAGCAGCGAGGCGAGGCCGAAGACGACCATGCCGGCCAGCAGGGCCCGCTTGCGGCCGAACCGGTCGCCCAGCAGTCCGGAGGTGAACAGCAGTCCGGCGAAGACCAGGGTGTACGAGTTGATCGACCATTCCAGGTCGCTCTGGCTGGCGCCGATGCCGGTGGGCGCCGGGGAGGCGATGGTCTTCATCGCGACGTTGAGGATCGAGTTGTCGAGGACGACGACGAGCAGGGCGAGCACCAGGGTGCCCAGGATCGCCCAGCGGCGGCGGTGGATGGCTTCCGGCACCCGGGGTGGCGCGGCGGCGGTGGTCATGGCTTCTTCCCGTCCGTGGTACGGCGTGGCACTGGCGGGCAAATTCGAGCCGCGATCGTCTCGTAAACCCCCCGCGGTCAGCGTAGCGCCCATTTCGATACGAGACGGCTCCGTTTCGTAAAGCCCTGGCAAAGATCCACGGGGCTGCCACGGGGCCGCTCCCGCACACGGACGACCCCGCGCCCCTTTTGCACCCGTGCCGGGCCGTGCAAGCATGGAGGTGATCCGGGGACGCCGCACGGCGCCACGAGACGACAACCCTTCAGGAGCCTGTTCGATGAACGCTTCTTCGCCTTCGCCTGCCCAGAACCAGGCGTCGACCGCCACCCTCTACGGTGGAGTCACCACCCGCCGCGTCACCGTCCGCGACCTCGCCGCAGCCAAGCAGCGCGGCGAGAAGTGGTCGATGCTGACCGCCTACGACGCCCTCACCGCCGGCGTCTTCGACGAGGCCGGCACACCCGTCCTGCTGGTCGGCGACTCCGCCGGAAACTGCCACCTCGGCTACGAGACCACCGTGCCGGTGACCATGGACCAGATGGTCATGCTGGCCGGCGCCGTCGTCCGGGGCACCAAGCGGGCCATGATCGTCGCCGACCTGCCGTTCGGCTCCTACCAGGAGTCCCCGGCCCAGGCGATGCACAACGCGGTCCGGCTGATGAAGGACGCCGGGGTCGGCGCGGTCAAGCTGGAGGGCGGCGAGCGCAGCGCCCGCTCGATCGAGCTGCTGGTCGAGGCCGGCATCCCGGTGATGGCGCACATCGGCCTCACCCCGCAGTCCGTGCACGCGCTGGGCGGCTACCCCGTCCAGGGCCGCGGCGACGAGGCCGCGCACCAGCTGCTTCGCGACGCCAAGGCGGTGCAGCAGGCCGGCGCCTTCGCGGTCGTCCTGGAGGCGGTGCCCGCCGAGCTGGCCAAGCAGGTCACCGAGCAGCTCACCGTCCCCACCGTCGGCATCGGCGCCGGGGTGGACTGCGACGCCCAGGTACTGGTCTGGACCGACTTCGCCGGTATGACGGCGGGCCGGGTGCCCAAGTTCGTCAAGCAGTACGCCAACCTGCGGGCCGTCCTCGGCGACGCCGCCCGCGCGTTCGCCGAGGACGTCCGCGGCGACGCCTTCCCCGCCCCGGAGCACACCTTCCACTGACGCGCTCCCCGTCACCGGGGCCCGGCCACGGCCGGGCCGGGCCCCGGTGACAGCGGCGCCGGTGACAGCGGCGCCGGTGACAGCGGCGCCCGTGACCGCGGCGCCGGTGACAGCCGCCTGACAGCGCGCCGACAGCGGCTCGCCGGCGGGCCGCCCGCCCGTCACCCCGCTGACAGCGGGCTGTCAGTCGCGGCGGACAGTCTTCTCGCATGACACGAATCTCCACCGCCCCGAACGACCGGGGGCCCGCCGCGGGGAATGCCGTCGAGGTCCGCGGCATCGTCAAGCACTTCGGCAGCACCAAGGCGCTCGACGGCGTCGACCTCACCGTGCGCGAGGGCACCGTCCTCGGCGTGCTCGGCCCCAACGGTGCCGGCAAGACCACCCTGGTCCGCGTCCTCTCCACGCTCATCAAGCCCGACGCCGGCACCGCCTTCGTCGGCGGCTACGACGTACTGCGCCAGCCCAAGCAGCTGCGCCGCACCATCGGCCTCACCGGCCAGTACGCCTCGGTCGACGAACTGCTCTCCGGCTACGAGAACCTCTACCTGATCGGCCGCCTGCTCGACCTCTCCAGCAAGGACGCCAAGGCGCGCGCCACCGAACTGCTGGAGCGGTTCTCGCTCACCGAGGCCGCCAAGCGCGTCGCCAAGACCTACTCCGGCGGCATGCGCCGCCGCCTCGACCTGGCGGCCTCCATGATCGGCCGGCCCCGGGTGCTCTACTTGGACGAGCCCACCACCGGCCTGGACCCGCGCACCCGCAACGAGGTCTGGGACGAGGTGCAGCGGATGGTCGCCGAGGGCGCCACCGTGCTGCTCACCACCCAGTACATGGAGGAGGCCGAGCAGCTCGCCCAGGAGCTGACCGTCATCGACCGCGGCCGGGTGATCGCCAGCGGCGGCGTGGCGGAGCTCAAGGCCAAGGTCGGCGGCCGGACCCTCCAGGTCCGCCCGACGCACCCGGCCGAACTCCCCGAGATGGCCCGCTGCCTGCACGACAGCGGCATCGCGACGGCCACCTTCTCCGCCGACACCGGCCTGCTCTCGGTGCCCCTCACCTCGGACGACCAGCTGACCTCCGTGGTCGGCGTCCTCGGCACCCGCGGCTTCGGCATAGCCGGCATCGACACGCAGGTGCCCAGCCTGGACGAGGTCTTCCTCGCCATCACCGGCAAGCCCGCGGACGCCGCGGACCCCATGGACACCGCCGCCCCCAGCCTCGCCAAGGAGCCCGTCGCATGACCACCGCCACGCTCACCCCGACCCCGGCCCCGGCCGCGGGCACCCGGACGACGGCGGCCGAGGACGGCCGGATCGGCCTGGGGGCCAACCTCCGCCACGTCGGCGCGCTGACCCGCCGCAACCTGATGCGGATCAAGGCCGACCCGGAGTCGATGTTCGACGCGGTGCTGATGCCGATCATCTTCACCGTGCTGTTCGTCTACGTCTTCGGCGGCGCCGTCTCCGGCGACCAGGACGCCTACAAGCAGTACATGATCCCCGGTCTGATGGGTCAGACCGGGCTGACCCTGGCGATGGCCGTCGGCACCGGGCTGAACAGCGACTTCCAGACCGGCGTGATGGACCGGTTCCGCACCCTGCCGATCGGCCGGGCCTCGGTCCTGCTCTCCAAGATCGGCGCGGAGACCTGCCGCGCGCTGCTCTCCTTCGCCATCATGATCGCCTTCTCGCTCTGCATCGGCTTCGACCTGAAGGGCGGCCTGCTGCCCACGCTGGCCGCGGTCGGGCTCTCGCTGCTCTTCGGCATGTCGATCGTGTGGATCTCGATGCTGCTGGGCATGGCGCTGCGCAGCGCCCAGGCCGTCCAGGGGGTTTCCATGCTGGTCCTGATGCCGATGCAGTTCGGCAGCTCGATCTTCGCCCCGACCGACACCATGCCGGGCTGGCTCCAGGCCTTCACCAAGGTCAACCCGCTGTCCGCGCTGGCCGACGCCTGCCGGGCCCTGATGAACGGCCAGGGCGCGGTGGCGCACCCGGTGCTGATCGTGCTGGCCTGGTCGGTCGGCATCACCGCGGTCTTCGCGCCGCTCGCCGTCGCCCGGTTCCGCAAGCGGACCTGAACCCCGGCCGACCGGCCGGCGCACCGGCCCCGGACGCGCGAGGGGAGCGCCCGGGGCCGGCTCCTTGCGCCCTGCTCCTTACTCCTTACTCAGTGCTCCCGGCTCAGTGCACCAGTCGGTCGAGCATGGCGTTGGCCTCCGCCATGGACATCTCCTGCCCCTCGGCCACCGCCGCCCCGAACTCCGCGTCACCGAGCATCCCGCGCAGGACCTCCTCGGACCGCTCGCGCTCGACCCGGTCGAGGTAGCCGCCCTTCGGCCCGTTCATCCCGGCGTGCGCGCCGAACAGCACCGCGGCCCGGCGCGCCTGCGCCAGGTCGCCGTCCCGCCGGGCGAACGCCTCCAGCAGCCCGATCACCGGCGGCAGCATCATCACCGACATCTGCTCCACGAAGCCGCTCGCCGCGAGCGGCACCGAGCGCATCAGCTGCCGGCCCTCGCTGACCAGCTCCCGCCCGCGGTCGGGGTCGCCGGCCCGGGCGGTGATCCAGCCCCGGGTGACCGTCAGCATCCCGCCCACCACGTCCGGGGCGAACGCGCCGATCCGCGTCCACCGGAGCGCGTCCAGCTCGGCCAAGGCCCGCGCGAAGTCCCCGCGCTGCACATTGATGCCGCAGAGCATCAGGTGACCGAACAGCAGCGCGCCGTTGGTCGCCTGGTTGTCGCCCGGCTCGATCCCCTCCAGCGCCGCCCGGATCCGCCGCTCACCCGCCGCGAGGTCGTGGTCCAGCATCGCCGAGCCCAGGTGCACCTGGAGCATCGGCACCTCCTGCGGCGCGCCCAGCTCCTCGGCCAGCTCGATCGCCCGGCGGTACGCCTCGACCGCCTCCGCCGAGCGGCCCTGGTTGGCCAGCGACTCGCCGCGCGCGGACAGCGCCTGGGACATCCCCCAGCGGTCGCCGGCCCGGCGGTACAGCTCCAGCGACTCCTCGCCGTCCAGGGTGCTCTGCTCGGCCCCGCCCGGCCAGTCGTTCATCATCTTGGCCCGGATCTGCAGGATGAACGCCAGGTCGCTCGGACCGCCGTGCTCCCGGCAGCCCTCCACCGCGTCGTCCAGCAGGTCCCGCATGGTGTCCAGCCGGCCGATCAGGAAGGCCCCGAAGACCCGCATCAGCCCGGGGAAGCGGTAGGACTGCGGCAGGTCGCGGCTGTAGGCCTCGGTGACCTTGCGGGCGGTGGCGACCGCCTCCTGGTCGGCCAGGACGTCGAGATTGCCCTCGAACATGCTGATCAGCCGGTAGATGACGATCGCCCGGCGGGCCTCGCCGAGCGCCTCCGGCGGCATCGGCACCGGGTACTCCAGCACGTGCCGGTCCAGCGGCAGCGGGCGGGCCCCGGCGTCGAACGGGTCGGGGCCGATCGACAGCACCGCGTCGTACCAGCGGCGGGCCTCCTGGCTGTAGCCGCGCAGCGACCAGTACCAGCTCATGCCCAGCGCCAGGACCAGCGCCTCGCCCTCGTCCCGGCGGCAGACGGCGCGGCGCAGCGCCGCCCGGATGTTGTCGTGCTCGCGCTCCAGCACCGCCAGCCAGTGCAGCTGCTCGGGCCCGTGGACATTGAGGTCGGCGCCGCGGACCAGCTCGCGGAAGTACTCGACGTGCCGGCCCCCGGTGGCGGCGGTCTCCTCCGCCTCGGCCAGCCGCTCGTCCGTGTACTCGTGGATGGTCTCCAGCATCCGGTAGCGCGGCGGTCCCTCCCCGTCCAGGTCGGCCACCAGCAGGGACTTGTCGACCAGCGAGAGCAGCAGGTCGGCGACCTCCTCGCGGGGCACCTCGGCCTCGTCCGAGCAGACCGACTCGGCCGCCTCCAGGCTCCAGCCGCCCGCGAACACCGCCAGCCGGCGCAGCACCGCGCGCTCCTGCTTGCCGAGCAGGTCCCAGCTCCAGTCGACCACCGCGCGCAGCGTCTGCTGACGCGGCAGCAGGGTCCGGCTGCCCGCGGTGAGCAGCGCGAACCTGCTGTCCAGCCGGTCGGCGATCTGCCGAGCCGTCATCACCCGGAGCCGGGCGGCGGCCAGTTCGATGGCGAGCGGCAGCCCGTCCAGCCGGCGGCAGATCTCGGCGCAGGCCTCCGGGTCGCTCTCCGGGTCGAAGCCGGGGCGGGCGGCGGCGGCCCGCTCGGTCAGCAGCCGCAGCGCCACCGGGTCCGGCAGCGGCTCGACCGGCAGCACGGTCTCGCCCGGCACCCCCAGCGGCTCCCGGCTGGTGGCCAGCACGGTCAGCCCCGGGCACTCGGTGAGCAGGGTGTCCGCGAGGTCGGCGGCGGACTGGATCAGATGCTCGCAGTTGTCCAGGACGAGCAGCATCCGGCGGCGCCCGCAGTGCTCGATCAGCCGCCGCACCGGGTCGTCGGTGCGGCCCTCGATCACCTCGGCGACCATGCTGGCGCCGGTGTGCAGGACGGTCGCGCGCAGGCCGAGGGCCGACACCACGGCGCCCGGCACCGCGTCCGGGCGCTCCACCGGGGCGAGCTCGGCCACCCAGACGCCGTCCGGCCAGTGCCCGGCGCCCTGCTCCAGGCGGCCGGCCTCGACCGAGAGCCGGGTCTTGCCGGAGCCGCCGGGGCCGGTGAGGGTGACCAGCCGGCTGGTGGCCAGGACGGAGCGCAGTGCGGCGAGGTCGTTCTCCCGGCCGACGAAGCTGGTCAGCCGGCCGCGCAGATTGCCGAGCGCCCGGGCGGGCGGTGCCGGTGCCGCCGGTGCTGCCGGTGCTGCCGCTGCCGGTGCGGCTGCTCCTGGTGCCGGCGGCACGGGCACCGCGGCCGGGGAGCCCTCCACAACCGGGGCCGCCGGAGCTGCCGGGGCCGTCTGGTCGGCCGGGCTCAGCAGCTCGGCGTACAGCGACTGGAGCCGGCGCCCGGGATCGACGCCCAGCTCGTCCGCCAGGGCGCGCCGGGTGTGCTCGTAGTGGCGCAGCGCCTCGGCCGTCCGGCCGGACTCGTGCAGCGCCCGGACCATCAGGTACTGCAGCGGCTCGTCCAGCGGCCGGCCCTCGCACAGCTCGGCGAGCTCGGCCACCAGCTCGGCCGCCCGGCCGAGGCCGAGCTCGGCGGTGATCCGGTGCCGGCGGGCCTCCTCGCGCTGTGCCTCCAGCCTGGTCGCCGGGCCGCCCCGGTCCGGCAGGTCGGCGAGCGCCGGACCGCGCCACAGCGAGAGCGCGGCGCGCAGCCGCTCGGCGGCCGACATGTGGTCGCCCTGCTCCAGCGCCCGCCGGCCCTCCCCGGCCAGCCGCTGGAACTCGGCGAGGTCCGTGGCGGGCTCGGTCAGCCAGTACCCGGCCGGGCCGGAGCCGACCCGGTCGCGGCCGATGGTCCGGCGCAGCCGGCCGACCAGGGTCTGGAGCGCGGCCGACGCGTCCTGCGGTGGCTCGGCCTCCCACACCTCGTCGACCAGCAGGTCGGCCGGCACCGGCCGTCCCTGCCGCAGTGCGAGCGCGGCGAGCAGGGCGCGCAGCCGGGCTCCGCCGAGCGGGACCGGGGTGCCGTCGTCGTGGTGGGCCGTGGTGGTGCCGAGGATGCCGTAGTGCACCGCACCATTCTGGTGGATCGACCCCGTCCCCCACGCACATTTGTCCAGCCCTCGACCCTGACCGCACCCTGAGACCGGGAGATCGCGCCAGGAACCCGGTGCCGGGCTCCGTACGTTCACCCTGGACGGCTTGTCCGGCACGGGCCCGCCCGGCATGATCGGCCTCTGCCCAGCCCTCGTCCCCGACCACCGGAGCACCCACACCATGACCTTCGCCGCCACGCAGCGCTCACGCAGCGAGGACCGCCGGATCAGCCCGGTGTTCTGGGCCCTGCTCGCGATCTTCGCCACCTCCGCCGTGGCGGTGTTCCAGGGCTACGGCAACGCCCGGTTCGGGATCTTCCTGTTCGTGGTGGCCGGCTGGATGGTCTCGCTCTGCCTGCACGAGTACGCGCACGCGCGCACCGCGCTGCACGGCGGCGACATCAGCGTCGGCGCCAAGGGGTACCTGACCCTCAACCCGTTCAAGTACGCCAACGCCCTGCTCAGCTTCGTGCTGCCGATCGTCTTCGTGCTGCTCGGCGGCATCGGCCTGCCCGGCGGCGCGGTGTGGATCGAGCGGCACCGGGTGAAGGGCCGGCTCAAGCACAGCCTGATCTCGGCCGCCGGGCCGCTGGTGAACCTGCTCGCCGCGGTGCTGCTGCTGGCCCCGGTCGGCGCGGGCTGGCTGGACGACCCCGCGGTGCACGCGGTCTGGAACGGCTACGAGCTGAACGTCTCGCCGCTGGCGCTCGCCCTGGGCTTCCTCGGCATGCTCCAGCTGAGCGCGACCCTGCTCAACCTGCTGCCGGTGCCCGGACTGGACGGCTACGGGATCGTCGAGCCCTGGCTGTCGGCCAGGACCCGGCGGGCGATCGAGCCGTTCGCGCCGTACGGCATGCTGGCCGTCTTCGCGCTGCTCTGGCAGCCGGAGATCAACCACTGGTTCTTCGAGGTCGTGTACGGGGCGATGGACCTGGTGGGCGTCGACCGCGCCTACCCGCAGGTGGGCCACGAGCTGTTCATGTTCTGGAAGGACTGACCGGACCGGGGCCGTGCCTCCCGGATCACGCCGGGCGGCCCTCAGGCCCGCTCGGCCGCCGCGCGGGCCAGCCTCTCCCGGCGCACGTTCATCCAGAGCACATTGCTGGCGATGCCGGCCATCGGCAGCCAGACGAGGCCGAGCCACCAGCCCTGCACCAGCGAGACCACGGCGGCGGCCAGCGCGAGAACGACGACGAGCGAGGCGAGGACGGACGTGCGGGGCATGGCGGGGTACTCCTGCGGCCGGGGGTGAGGTCGGCCCCCATTGTCGCCGACCTCACCCCCGGACCGGGTCCAGGGGTGAGGTCGGCGATCCGGTCCGACCGTCGGACGACCGGACCGTGCGATCGGCGGACGGTCGTGCTGGTCGGGCGCTCGTGGCCGAGCGCCGGTGACCGGACGTCCGTGGCCGGACGTCCGTGAGCAGACGTCCGCGATCAGACGTCCGTGATCCGCAGACCCGCGTGCGCCTTGTAGCGGCGGTTGACCGAGATGAGGTTCGCCACCAGCGACTCCACCTGGTGCGCGTTGCGCAGCCGGCCCGCGAAGACGCCCCGCATACCGGGGATCCGGCCGGCCAGTGCCTGCACGATGTCGGTGGCGGCCCGCTCCTCGCCGAGCACCATCACATCGGTGTCGATCCGCTCGATCGACTCGTCCTGGAGCAGCACCGCCGACAGGTGGTGGAAGGCCGCGGTCACCCGGGAGTCCGGCAGCAGGGCGGCGGCCTGCTGGGCGGCGCTGCCCTCCTCCGGGACGAGCGCGAAGGCGCCCTGCTTGTCGAAGCCGAGCGGGTTGACGCAGTCCACCACGATCTTGCCGGCCAGCTCCTCGCGGAGGGCGGTGAGGGTGGCGGCGTGCCCGTCCCAGGGCACCGCCACGATGACGATGTCGCTCTCACGGGCGGTGGTGGCGTTGTCGGCGCCGCGCACCCCGAGTCCGATCGCGTCGGCCGAGGTCTGCGCGCGGGCCGCGTCGCGCGAGCCGATGATCACCTGCTGGCCGGCCTTGGCCAGCCGCAGGGCCAGCCCCCGCCCCTGGTCGCCGGTGCCACCGAGGACGCCGACCACCAGCTGCGAGACGTCCGGCAGCTCGTGGGCCGGGTTTGTCGCTGAATCGAGGGAAGTCATGGGCCGATCCTGCCAAACGAGCGGCCCGTCGCGACATCCTGTGCGCCATGGACGCGGTGAGAGTTTCGGCACTGAGGGACCGTCTGGCCGGAACCGGTTGGCTGGAAGCCGTCGGCGGCTTCGCCGGGGAGCTGCGGCACGCGGTCACCCGGCGTGCCGCGGGCGAGCTGCTGCTCGTCGGCACCACCGGGTACGAGCCCTGGCACCTGGCCGCCCATCTGGAGGACGAGGCCGCCTGGTCGGACGTCCCCCGGCTGGCGCCCACCCTGCTGCGGCACCGGGTCCCGGCCGCCGCCCCGGCCCATCTGGCGCACGGCCTCGGCCGGCTGACCGGGGCCGGGCGTGGGGCGACCGTCCTGGTGGTCGCCCCGACCACGGCCGGCGGGCCGCTGCTGGAGCGGGTGCACGACGCCCGCCGGCACGGGGCGACGGTGCTGGCGCTGGAAGGCGCGGCGCGAGGCACCCCCGGCGGGTCCGCCGACCCGAGCGACCTGGCCGGGCTGGCGCACCGTCGGCTCGCCGTCGGCACGGCCGAGGACGAACCCTTCGACCTCGCCCAACACCTGGTCAGCGCCGCCGCCGGGCAGCCGCCCGGGCAGCGTTCGGCGCTGCGGCGGCTGGTCGCGCTCGCCGAGCGGATCACCGCGGGGCCCACGATCAGCCGCTGGTGACGGCGGGCCAGGCCGCGCGCGGGCACGGCGGGTAGCGCGGCAGGCGGGACGGCGGACGGGGCGGTAGGCGGGGCGGCGGCCGGAAAACCCGTTGCGGCCGGGCCCGGTCCCCGCAGAGGATGGTCGCTCGTGAACGAAGCCTCCCCGTCCCCGAGCAGTCGGGCGAAATCCCTGCTGCGCACGGTCACTCCCGACCTGACCCCCTGGCGCTCCTCCAGGGAGTTCCGCCTGTTGTGGCTGTCCGGCTGTGTCACCGGCTTCGGGAGCTTCCTCACCTACGTCGCCGTGCCGATGCAGATCAAGGAGTTGACCGACTCCTCGGTCGCGGTCGGCCTGGTCGGCGCCTTCGAGCTGGTCCCGCTGATCGTCTTCGGCCTCTGGGGCGGCGCCCTCGCCGACGCCCTGGACCGCCGCCGGCTGGTGCTGTTCGCCGAGGCGGGGCTCGGCCTGCTCAGCGTCCTGCTGCTGGTCAACGCGCTGTTGCCGACGCCGGTGCTGTGGCCGATCTACCTGGTGGCCGCGCTGGTCGCCGCCGCCGACGGCCTGCAGCGCCCGGCACTGGACGCGCTCACCCCCCGGATCGTCCCGCACGACCAGCTGACCGCCGCGTTCGCCCTCAACTCCCTCTACCGCAACGCCGCCTCGGTGGCCGGTCCGACCATGGCCGGCATCGTGGTCACCTTCGCCGGGGTGCAGACCGCGTACGCCCTGGACGTGGTCACCTTCGCCGCCTCGCTGCTGCTGCTCTCCCGGATCCGGGCGGTCCCGCCGCCCACCGGCGCCGAGAAGCCCTCGGTGCGGGCGGTACTCACCGGCGTCCGCTACGCGTGGAGCCGCAAGGACCTGCTCGGCACCTACGCGATCGACCTGTGCGCGATGCTGTTCGCCTTCCCGGTGGCGATCTTCCCGTTCCTGGCCGCCGAGCTGGACGCCGGCTGGGCACTCGGCCCGATGTACGCCGCCTCGGCGGTCGGCGCCCTGCTGGTCTCGGTGACCGGCGGCTGGACGTCCCGGATCCACCGGCACGGCCGGCTGCTGCTGGTCGCGGCGCTCGGCTGGGGCGCGGCGATCGCCCTGGCCGGCCTGTCCGGCTCGGTCTGGCTGGTACTGCTCTTCCTGGCGCTGGCCGGCGGCGCCGACCAGATCAGCGGCATCGCCCGCTCCACGCTGTGGAACCAGTCGATCCCGGACGCGCTGCGCGGCCGGATGGCCGGTGTCGAGCTGCTCAGCTACTCGGTCGGGCCGCAGCTGGGCCAGGTCCGGGCGGGCGGCATGGCCGGGCTGGTCGGCGTCCGGGCCTCGGTGTGGGTCGGCGGCGTGGCCTGTGTGGTGGGCGTGCTCGCGCTGGCCACCGCGCTGCCCCGGCTGCTGTCCTACGACGACCGCACCGATCCGCACGCGGCCGCCGTCCGCGCCGAGCACGAGCGCGCGGCGGCGGACCGGTCGGTGGCGGAGAAGGCGGTGGCGGAACGGGCGGCGGGACCGGCCTCGGCCGAGGAGAGCCCCGCCGCCGCCGGCTAGGAGTGGTCCGGGACTACTCCCCCGCGCCGTCCTGCGGCCGGTCGTTCCACTGCGGGTCGTTCTTCCACTCACGGTTGCGCAGTTCCGCGGTCTCCAGCGCGTGCGCCGCCTCCTGCTGGGTGGCGTACGGGCCGAGGCGGTCCTTGGCCGGGCACTCCGGCCCCTCCTCGACCTTGGCGTGCTTGATGCAGTAGAACCATTCGCCGGGCCGGCCGGTCGGCTTGTTCCGGCGCAATCCCAGAGCCATCGTGGTCACCTCCGTATCGGCGGTCGTGTCCCCGCCGTGGCGTCGCGTCGTCCTGATCATTCCCCGCCCCGGCGCCGTCCGCACACCCGGTGCCGCCCCGGACCGCGGGGCCCGACAATTAGACTCGCCGCCATGGCACTCGTACCCGGCATCCAGTCCCCCGTCCGCAAGGTCCCGGCGCACATCCCGCGCCCCGAGTACGTCGGGAAGCCCGCGCCGACGCCGTACACCGGGCCCGAGGTGCAGAGCGCCGAGACGATCGAGAAGATGCGGATCGCCGGCGGCATCGCCGCCCGGGCGATGGCCGAGGCGGCGAAGCTGATCGCGCCCGGTGTCACCACGGACGCGCTGGACGCGGTCGCGCACGCGTACATGTGCGACCACGGGGCCTACCCGTCCGACCTCGGCTACCGGGGCTTCCCCAAGTCGGTCTGCACCTCGATCAACGAGGTCATCTGCCACGGCATCCCCGACTCGACCGTCCTCCAGGACGGCGACATCGTCAACATCGACGCCACCGCGTACATCCACGGGGTGCACGGCGACCTCAACGCCACCTACCTGGTCGGCGACGTGGACGAGGAGTCCCGGCTGCTGGTCGAGCGGACCAGGGAGTCGCTGGACCGGGCGATCAAGGCGGTCAAGCCGGGCCGCCTGATCAATGTGATCGGACGGGTCATCGAGTCCTACGCCAAGCGCTTCGACTACGGCGTGGTCCGGGACTTCACCGGACACGGCATCAACACGTCGTTCCACTCCGGCCTGATCGTCCCGCACTACGACAGCGAGCGGGCCACCGAGGTCATCAAGCCGGGCATGACCTTCACCATCGAGCCGATGCTCACCCTGGGCACCTACGACTACGAGATCTGGCCGGACGGCTGGACCGTCGTCACCAAGGACCGCAAGCGCACCGCCCAGTTCGAGCACACCCTGGTGGTCACGGCGGACGGCGCGGAGGTCCTCACCCTGCCGTAGGCCGGGGGACCGGGCCGGCCCACCGGGCCGGCCCGCGTCGGCGGTCGGCCGGTCGGTCAACTGGTCGGCCGGTCAGCCGATCAGCCACTGCTCCTCGGCCACCGCGCCCACCTCGGTGCAGGCGTCGGTCAGCACGTCCAGGACGCGCAGCGGATCCGGCAGCGGCTGCTCCGGTCCGCGCAGCCAGCGCACCTCGGAGCCGTCCGGCAGCGCGGCGGGCGGCAGCAGGGTGTACGAGCCGCGGCAGTGCCAGCGCAGGCCGGGGTGCTCGGACATGGTGTCGGGTGTGGAGTCCAGGGCGCTCGGCCACCACTCGTCCTCGTTCACCGGGGTGCCCCTGGTGGCGGTGAAGAACAGGTAGCGGTCCTCGCCGACCGCGGCCACCGGGCCCTCGACGCCGAGCGCGGTCAGCCGCTCCAGGGCGAGCCGGCCGGCCTCGGCCGGTACGTCCAGTACGTCGTGGGCGCGGCCGGTGGCGGTGACGAAGTTGGCCAGCGGGTCGCGGGAGAGCCAGCGGGCGAGCTGCTCCGGGTCGGTGGTGGCCTGCGTCTGCCAGGCGAAGGAGACCGGGTGCTGGGCCGGGGCCGGACAGGCCACCCGGTCGCAGGAACAGCGGTACCCGGCCGGATGCGCGGCGGGAGCGAGCGGGAACCCGGCGCGGACCGCGCCGAGCAGTTGGTCCAGTCTGGCCGCGGGGCTGTCGGGTGCCGCCGACCGGGCCCGCTCACGATCCCGCTTCTGCCACCAGGCCGTCCACCTGCCGCCGGATTCCATCGGGCCCCTTCCGCGCATTGCCGTGCCTGGTGTGACACAGCGTTCGACGTACCACTCCGACGCAACGCACGGCGCCCCCCGCTGCTTCCCCGGGTGGTGCTCGGCACTGCGGTCCCGCGCCCCGCCGGTCGGAGCCGGGGTCGCCGGACGGCCGACGCCCGGGGTCGCGGTACGGAGTCAGGGCGGTACGGAGTCAGGGCGGCACGACGGCTGCGGCTCGGCGGCCCGGCGGGCACGATGAGACGCGCCCCGCCCGGCCCGTACGGGCCCGCTGACCCGGGTGGACCCCGAGGGCGTAACAGGAAGGATAAGGGTGCGCGGGCCCTTCGGATGACCGGGGGCGGTGCCTCTCCGGTCACACTCCCGGCACCCGGCCCTCACACCGCCTCCGCCGGGACGCCCGCGGCGGCCCGGTCCGCCCCCGTCCCGCCCCGGTCCCCCGACCCGCCGCGGATCCCCGCCGGGGTGAGACCCTGGTGGGGTGAAGAGCGCGGACACCGAATTCGTCGGCGGCCCCCTGGACGGCCGGACCCTCCCCATCCCGCTGGGCCCGATGTACGGGGTGCCCAAGAAGTACACCGTGCCGGTCCCTTCGCACGGGGACACTCCCGCGCGCACACTGGTGTACGTCCGGGCCAAGCAGCAGCGGGGCACCCGCTGGTTCTGGCAGTACGAGTACGACGAGGCGGCCACCGCCCGCGCTTCCGGGTGACGGCCGCCTCCCCTCGCGGGAGGACGGCGATGGCGAGAACCGAACGGCACCCGAGGAACCGCTCCCGGTCGGTGGCGCTGCACAACCGGCAGCTGGCCGGCGTCACGGCCGGCCTGCTGGTGGCGGTCAGCGCCTACAGCGCGGTGCTCGGCTCCAACGGCTGGCTCTGGTTCGGCTGGGCGGTGCTGCTGCTCGCGTGCGTGGCGCTGTTCGCCGTCCGCCCCTGAGCAGCCGCACCGCCCGCACCGGGACCGGTCAGGCGTCCTCGGCCAGGATCAGGTACAGCTTCTTGCGGGCCTCGTTGAGCACCTCAAGGCCCTTGGCGCGCTGCGCCTCGGTACCCGTCGCCATGACCTGGCGGACGGCCTGCTCCACCGCGCCCAGCGCCTGGCCGACCTCCTGGACCGCGGCCCAGTCGACCTCCTGACCGGCCTCGGCCCACGGCTCGTCCGGTCCGGCCTCGGCCTCGGTCCGGCCCGCCTCGGTGAGCTGGACCAGCCGCTTGCCGCCGACCTCCTCCGCCGTGACCAGGCCCTCCTCCTCCAGCAGCTGGAGGGTGGGGTAGACCGAACCGGGACTGGGCCGCCAGGCCCCGCCCGAGCGCTCGGCGATCTCGGCGATCATCTCGTAGCCGTGCATCGGCCGCTCCTTGAGCAGCGCCAGCAGCGAGGCGCGCACGTCCCCGCGCCGGGCGCGCCCGCCGCGCCGTCCGCGCACCCACGGCGGCGGCCCGCCGAAGCCGCCCCTGGCCCACGGCGGACCCGGGCGTCCGCCCGGCCCGCCGCCACCGAAGGGCGGCCCGAACGGGCCGAACGCCCCCCGGCCCTCGTACCGCTCACCGGGCATCCCGGCGAACTCCGGCCCCGGGCGGCAACCGCCGGGACCGCCTTCTCCACGGAATCGTCCTGGGCGCATGGCACCCACCTCCCGTTCGGGCCGCTCCGACGCGGCCCCGTCGCGACGATCGTCAGACGATCGTTCGGGACAGTCGAGTTACTGTCTCGATAACTCGACGATATATCGCTGACTGTCGGTCGTCAACGCCTTCCGATACACCTTCCGACCCTGCCGCCCCCTCGGCCGCTACGGTGCGTGCATGGCCGGAGAACGAGACCTCGCAACGCTGCTGCGCGACCTGCGCCCCGAGCTCAACCCGGGGCGGTACGTCTACTGCACACTCCCCGCCAAGGTGCCCGCCGGACTGCGGCCGGTCGCCACGGTCGCCGAACCCGAGGGGGTGACGGTGGTGGTGCCCCAGGAGGAGGCGGACGCGCTGGGCCTGCGCTACGAGTACGTGGCCGCCTGGATCACCCTGCGGATCCACTCCTCCCTGGAGGCCGTCGGACTCACCGCCGCCGTCGCGACCCGGCTCGCCGAGGAGGGGCTGAGCTGCAACGTGGTGGCCGGCTACCACCACGACCACCTCTTCGTCGCCGCCGACGACGCCGAACGCGCCCTCCACGCCCTCGGGGAGCTCTCCGCCCGCTCCGCGTGACCGGGTGGCTCCACCGGGTGGCCGCCCGCCGAGGGCGCTCGGACACTGGGAAGGGCCGGGCGAACCCGCCCGGCCCCGCCGTCCGCCCCACCCGCCCGGAAGGAAGTGCGCCGCCATGGCCATCTGCGTCACCTGCGGCAACGACTACTGGCTCGCCTTCGAGATCAAGACCGTCACCGGCGACGTCTACACCTTCGACAGCTTCGAGTGCGCCATGGAGAAACTCGCCCCGCGCTGCGAGCAGTGCAGCGTCCGGATCGTCGGCCACGGCGTCGAGGTCGCCGGGATGTTCTTCTGCTGCGCCCACTGCGCCCGCGTCAACGGCGGCCTCGGGGACCAGATCCGCGACGCCGTCGGCACCCACCCGGGCTGACCGCCCACCCGCACCGGGAACGCCGAGGGCCCCCCGACCGTGGTCGGGGGGCCCTCGCGGACGTCAGGGGCGGAAGAGGCGGCCTGTACGCCGGGTTCTGTCTCCCGGGCCGCTCGCGCGGGCCGGGGAGGCGGTCATCCATCTAGGACTGCCGTTGCCGACAGCCTCGTGCGGTCTACCCGCGGACTCGGGCGAGCAGCCCTCAGGCATCCGCGCACAGCGCCCTGGGGCGCCGATCTTGACCTTGCTCCAGGTGGGGTTTACCTAGCCGGCCGGGTCACCCCGGTCGCTGGTGGTCTCTTACACCACCGTTTCACCCTTACCCGTCGCCGAAGCGGCGGGCGGTCTGTTTTCTGTGGCACTGTCCCGCGGGTCACCCCGGGTGGGCGTTACCCACCACCCTGCTCTGTGGAGCCCGGACGTTCCTCGGCGGGTCCTGGGACCCGTCGCGACCGCCCGGCCGGCTCTTCCGCCGTAGGGGTCATGGTAGCCGCTCGGGCGGGGCCTCCCGAACTGCGGGGCGGACCGGCGGCGGCTCCGCGCCGAGGCGGGCGGCCACCCGGGCCGCGGTGGCGGTGCCCCAGGCGGAGGTGGTGACGAGGCCGAGCAGCAGGATCGTCGCCCCGAGCCCCACCACGATCCACCAGCCGGCGTGGCTCGCCGGGGCGAAGCCGGTGAGCACCGGGCCGACCACGGCCGAGGCGACCACGGTGCCGATCACCGCGACGCCGAGCGACTGGCCGACCTGCCGGCTGGTCGAGGCGACGGCCGCCGCCACCCCGGCCTGGGCCCGCGGCATACCGGACACGGCGGAGTTGGTGATCGGCGCGTTCACGAAGCCGAAGCCGAAGCCGAACAGCCCGTACGCGGCCAGCAGCAGCACCGGCGGGGAGTCCGCCGCCAGCCGGGTCAGCAGCAGACCGCTGCCCACCAGGCCGAGACCGGCCAGCACCAGCGGCAGCCGGGGGCCCCTGGCGCCGACGATCCGGCCCGACAGCGGCGCGCAGACCAGCATCATCACGGCCATCGGCAGCGTCCACAGGCCGGCCTCCATCGGGCTGTACCGGCGGACGTCCTGCAAGTAGATGGTGTTGAGGAACAGGAATCCGCCGAGCGAGGCGAAGGCGCAGACGGCGGTCAGGGTGGCCCCGGTGAACGGCGCGCTGCGGAAGAACCTCGGGTCGACCAGCGGCTCGGCGACCCGCCGCTCCCAGAGCGGGAACGCCACCAGCGCGGCGAGCGCCGCCACGCCCAGGCCGAGGATCAGCGGGGAGGTCCAGCCGTGCTCCGGGCCCTCGATGATCGCGGCGGTGCCGCAGCCGAGCAGCACCACCATCAGCAGCTGCCCCACCGGGTCGAGCCGGCGGGCCCGCGGCGCGCGCGACTCGGGGACGTAGCGGGCGGTCAGCAGGCAGGCCAGCAGTCCGATCGGGACATTGATCAGGAAGATCGCCGGCCAGCCGGCGGCATGCACCAGGAAGCCGCCGAGCAGCGGCCCGAGCGCCATCGAGATGCCGACCACCCCGCCCCAGACGCCGATCGCCCGCGCCCGCTCCCGGGGCTCGGTGAAGGTGTTGGCGATGATCGACATCGCCACCGGGTTGAGCATCGAGCCGCCCACCGCCTGCACGGCACGGAACAGCACCAGCCACCCCAGGCTCGGCGCCAGGCTGCAGAGCAGCGAGCCGAGCACGAAGACCACCAGCCCGGTCTGGAACACCCGGCGGCGGCCGTAGCGGTCGGCGAGCGAGCCGAACAGCATCAGCAGCGAGGCCAGCACCAGGGTGTAGGCGTCGATGATCCACTGCAGACCGGAGGCGGGGGCGTCCAGGTCCTTCTGGATCTCCGGGAGGGCGATGTTCACCACGGTGTTGTCGAGCCCGACGATGAACAGGCTCATGCAGCAGATCGCCAGGACGAGCTGTCGGCGGCGCCGGCCGGGGTCGGCGACGGGCGGCGGACTCGGAAAGGTCGCATCGGGCACGGGTCGATCCTCCCACCAGGGCCCGGCTCAGACAGCGGCGAAGCGGACCGTCCGGGTGGCGGGGTCCGCCACGGTGAGCCGGGCGGCGATCCGGCCGCCGAGCGGCAGGCCGGTTCCGGGTGACTCCCCGTCGGCCCCGTCGCCGGGCCCCGTCCCCGCCCGGTCGCAGCGGGCCCGGACGGCCGGCTCGCGGAGCTGGACGGTGCCCCGGCCCGGCCGCTTCCCGTCCACGTCGATGACCACCGCCGGGAAGTCCTCGCCCACCCGGCCGGACAGCACCTCCGCCTCCACCAGGTCCAGGCAGGCCCGTTCGACCTCGCCCGCCCGGCGGTCCCCCGCCGTCATCAGCGCGGCCACGTCCACCAGCGCCTCGCGCGCCCAGTCCGGCGGCTCCTCCCCCGCCGCGACCGCCGCGCAGACCTCCTGGGCGAACCGGTCCCCCAGCCGGCGCAGCGGCGCGGTGCAGTGCGCGTACGGCGCGGCCAGCGCGGCGTGCCCGGGGTCCGCCGGGGCGGACCGGCCCCGGGCCGTGTCGAAGGCCCGGTAGCCGGCGCCCCGCAGCAGGCCGGTGCACTCGTTCAGGAAGGCGGCGTGCAGCGGGCGGTCCGGGTCCAGCGAACGGACCAGGTCCGGGTACGGCAGGCCGTCGGGCCAGTCGATGTCCAGCGCGCGGGCGGTGCGGCGCAGCCGCTCGTACGCGGCGGGCGGGGCGGCGGGCAGGGTGCGGAGCAGGCCGACCCCGGCGTCCAGCATCAGCTCGGCCGCGGCCATGCCGGTGAGCAGCGAGATCTGGGCGTTCCAGCCGTCGGCGGGGGTGGGTGCCCGGTAGCCGAGGACGTAGCCGCGCGGGGTCTCCTCGACCTCCTGCTCGGGCACCGGCAGGCTGACCCCGCCGCGCTCGCGCTCCTGTTCCTCGCGCAGCCGGCCGACGGTGGCGAGCAGGACGAGCTGTTCGTCGGCGCCGCCGGCGTCCACGGCGCGCTGGACGGCCTCGTAGTCGAGCCGGCGGTGCGAGCGGACCACGGCGCGCCGCAGGTCGGCGAGGACGACGGCGCCGTCCTCGTCCAGGTCGAGCTGCCAGAGCAGCGCGGGGCGGGGTTCGCCGGGCAGCAGGCTGGCCGCGTCCTCGGAGAGCCGGGTCGGGTGCAGCGCCACCGGCCGGTCGGGGAAGTACAGGGTCTGCACCCGGCGGCGGGCCTCCTCGTCGATCGCCCCGCCGGGGCGGACGAAGGCGGCGACGTCGGCGATGGCGTAGTGCACCCGGTAGCCGCCGCCGGGGCGGTGGGCGAGGTGCATCGCCTGGTCGAGGTCGCGGGAGCCGGGCGGGTCGACGGTGAACAGCGGCAGCTCGGTGGCGTCGTAGTCGGGCAGCCGGGGTGCCCCGGCGGCCCGCTCGGCCTCCGCCAGCGCCGCCTCGGGCCATTCGGTGCGGATCTCCAGCGTGGCCCGCAGCTCGGCCAGTTCGGCATTGATCCGGGCGGAGTCGGCGGCCTTGACGCGCAGTTTTCGGCGGGGCATGGGGGCAGCGTAGGGCCGGGCGGGTGGTTCCGGCCGGAGGTCGGCGGCGGGCGGCGCGCCGACGTCCGGGCGGGGCGCGGCCGAGCGGCGGGTCGCAGGCGGGCAGGGCGGGCACGCGTGCGGGCCGTCGGCGTAAGGAGCCGTAGCGTGGGAGGCGCTGATGATCGACGGCGAAGGGGGAACGGGCGATGCGAGCGGTACGGACCGTGGGGACGGCGGTGGCCGGGGTGCTGGCGGGGACGGGGGTGCTGCACGCGCTGTGGACGGTGACGCCGTGGCCGTTGCGGACTCCGGAGGAGTTCGCGGACGCCGTGCTCGGCACCGGCGAGGGGGTACCCCCGGCGGCGGCGTGCGCGGCGGTGGCGGGGCTGCTCGGTGCCGCCTCGTACCTGGTGGCCGCGGAGGCCGGGGCGGTACCGGCGGTCGGACCGGCGCGGCTGCGCCGGGCGGGGGTGTGGACGGTGTCGGCGGTGCTGCTGACCCGCGGCGCGGGCGGGTTGATGGTGTTCGGCGGCGAGCGGGCCCTGCGCTCGGAGCGGTTCCGGCGCCTGGACGCCCGGTACTACTCGCCGCTCTGCCTGGCGCTCGGCACCGGGGCGGCGGTGGTCGCGGCGGCTTAGGGCTTGTCTCTTGGATCCTTGCCGGGGCCGCGGCGTTGGGGCACGCACCTCGCCGCGTTGTCGTCGGTCGCCAATGCTCCGCAGTGGCTCCCTCCTCCGCCTTGCGATGCACGCACCCCAACGCCGCGGCCCGATCCGACAAAATCCAAGAGACAAGCCCGAGTCGCGGCGGCTCGGGCCCTGACACGGGTTACCGGGAGCCGGGGCCGGTTGCGTAGGGTGGCCGGGTCCGTCGCCACAAACTGTTGAGGAGTCCGCCGTGCTGGTCCTGTTGCCGCCCTCGGAGGGGAAGGCCGCGTCCGGGGACGGCGTGCCGGTGGCGCTCGACGGACTGTCGCTGTCCGGGCTGACGGCGGCCCGGGCCCGGGTGCTGGAGACGCTGGTCGGACTCTGCCGGGGCGACGGGGACGCCGCCGCCGAGGTGCTGGGGCTGAGCCCCGGGCTGCGCGGCGAGGTGGCGCGCAACGCGGGCCTGCCGACGGCGGGGGCGTTCCCGGCCGGGGAGGTGTACACCGGGGTGCTCTTCGACAACCTCGGTCTGGCCACGCTCGACGAGGCTACGTACGACCGGGCCGTGCGGACGCTGCTGGTGTTCTCCGGGCTCTGGGGCGCCGTGCGGATCGACGACCGGATCCCGCCCTACCGCTGCTCGATGGGCGTGAAACTCCCCGGCCTGGGGGCGCTCGGTGCGTACTGGCGGGGCGCGCTGGCGCCCGTGCTGCCGGAGGTCGCCGACGGGCTGGTGCTGGACCTGCGCTCCTCCGCGTACGCGGCCGCCTGGCGGCCCGCCGGCGAACTCGTCGCCCGGACGGCGACCGTGCGGGTGCTCCAGGAGCGCGACGGCCGGCGCACGGTGGTGAGCCACTTCAACAAGGCCACCAAGGGCCGCCTGGTCCGTGACCTGCTGGTCGCGGGCGCCGAGCCCAAGACGCCCGGCGAGCTGCTGGACGCGCTGCTGGGGCTCGGCCACCGGGTGGAGGTCGCCGCCGAGGGCACCGCGCGCAAGCCGTGGCAGCTGGACGTGGTGGTCACCGAGGTGCACTGAGCGCCCGAGGTGCGCTGAGTCCCGAGCGGCACCGAGCGCCTGGGGCCGGAGGCGCGCCGGGGCCGGACGGACGGGATCCGTCCGCCCCCGGCGTCCGTCAGCGCAGGTGCCCGGTGTCGTTGAGCAGCCGCAGCGAGGCGTTGCCGTCCGCGTAGTACTGGACGGCGCAGATCGAGGCGGCGGACAGCTCCATCCGGTACAGCGAGTCGGGCGGGGCGCCGAGCGCCAGCCGGACCAGCGTCTTGATCGGGCTGACGTGCGAGACCACCAGCACGGTCTTCCCCGGATAGCGGGCGAGGACCTTGTCCCGGGCCACCCCGACCCGGTGGGTGAGGGTGGTGAAGCTCTCGCCCCCGCCGGTCGGCCTGGCCCTGGCGGAGCCGAGCCAGGCGGCGAGGTCCTCCGGGTGCCGCTCCTGGACCTCGCCGAAGGTCAGCCCCTCCCAGGCCCCGAAGTCGACCTCGCGCAGCCCCTCCTCGTACCGGACCTCCAGGCCCAGCCGGGCGGCCACGGTCTCCGCGGTCTGCCGGGTGCGCAGCATCGGCGAGGCCACCACGGCCTGGACCGAACCGCGCGCGGCGAGCGCCTCGGCGGCCCGCTCGGCCTGCCAGCGGCCCTTCTCCGACAGCTCGGGGTCGGTGCCGCCGCTGCCGGAGAAACGCTTCTCCGGGGTGAGGTGGGTCTCGCCGTGCCGGAGCAGGACGAAGGTGGTCGGGGTGCCGAGGTCGGCGGGTGCCGCCCAGCCGGCCTTGGGGGCGGCGCTTTCCAGCGGCGGTTCCTCGACGACGGTGACCGCCTTCGGGGCCCTCGGCTCCCACTGGCGGCCCGCCTTGCCCGCGTCCATCGCCTCGTTGGCCAGCCGGTCGGCGTCCTTGTTCCGCTCGCGCGGGATCCAGGTGTACGCCACCCGCCCGCGCGGGAAGACCTCGCGCGCCTCGGCCGCGAGCGGCTGCATGTCCGGGTGCTTGATCTTCCACCGGCCGGACATCTGCTCGACGACCAGCTTGGAGTCCATCCGGACGTCCACCGCGGCGTCCGGGTCGATCGCCCGGGCCGCCCTCAGGCCGGCGATCAGGCCCTTGTACTCGGCGACGTTGTTGGTGGCGTGGCCGATGAACTCCGCAGCCTCGGCGATGATCTGTCCGGTGTCGCCGTCCCGGACCACCGCGCCGTAGCCGGCCGGCCCCGGGTTGCCCCGGGAACCGCCGTCCGCCTCGACGACGAACCTGCGCACGGCCACCGGGTCAGACGCCCGAATCGGCGGTGCGGACCAGGATCCGCGAGCAGTTCTCGCAGCGGACCACCTTGTCGGCCGGCTCGGCCTTGATGGAGTTCAGCTCGGTGATCGAGAACTCGGTGCGGCAGCCCTCGCAGCGGCGCTGGAACAGGCGGGCCGCGCCGACGCCGCCCTGCGTCTCGCGCAGCTTGGTGTAGACCTTCATGAGGTCGGCCGGGACGACGGCGGCGACGGCCTCGCGCTCGCGGCCGACCTTCTCCACCTCGGCGTCGATCGCGGCGTACGCGGCGTCCCGGCGGCCCTCGGCCTCGGTCAGCACGACGGTGGAGTGCTCCAGGCGCGCGGTCAGCTCGGTGACCCGGGTCTGGGCGGACTCCAGCCGCTCCATGATCTCCAGCACGACGTCCTCGAGGTCGCCCTGGCGCTTGGCCAGCGAGCCGATCTCGTGCTGGAGGTTCTCCAGGTCCCTCGGCGAGGTGATCGCGCCGGAGTCCAGGCGCTGCTGGTTGCGGGCCGCCCGGGAGCGGACCTGCTCCACGTCCTGCTCGGCCTTGGTCAGCTCACGGGTGGTGTCGCCGAGCTGGGCCTGGGCGGCGATCACCAGGTCCTTCAGTGCGGCGTGGTCGGCGTTGACCCTGTCGATCTCGGCGTGCTCCGGCAGGCTGCGCCGCCGGTGGGCCAGCTGGTCGAGCTTGGAGTCGAAAGCCTGGAGGTCGAGCAGGCGGATCTGGTCGGCGGGCGCGGCGTTCAAGCGGAGAGCTCCTGTGAATCGGGTCAGGCGGGGAAGGACATGGGGGCGTGCGCGGTCCACGGGTCGGTGACCGTGCGGGAGACCCTGGTCTCCACGGTCCACCCGCGCTTCTCGGCGGTACCGAGCAGCGCCCGCTCGGCCAGCGGCAGCCAGGGCCACTCGGTGGCCCAGTGTGCGGCGTCGACCAGGGCGATCGGCGCCGCCTCGGTGGCCTCGGAGGCCGGGTGGTGGCGCAGGTCGGCGGTCAGGTAGGCGTCGACGCCCGCCGTGCGCACCTCGGCGAACAGACTGTCGCCCGAGCCGCCGCACACCGCGACCCGGCTGATCAGCCGGTTCGGGTCACCGGAGACCCGGACGCCGGCGGCGGTGGCCGGCAGGCCGGCGGCGACCCGCGCGGCGAAGGCGGCCAGCGGCAGCGGGGGCTCCAGCAGGCCGACCCGCCCGGTGCCGCGCCGGCCCAGCGGGTCGGTCGGGTCCGGGACCAGCGGGCCGGTCACGGTCACACCGACCGCCGCGGCGAGCGCGTCCGAGACGCCCGGGTCGGCGTGGTCGGCGTTGGTGTGGGCCACGTGCAGGGCGATCCCGGCGCGGATCAGGGTGTGCACGACCCGGCCCTTGGAGGTGGTGGCGGCCACGGTGGTGGTGCCGCGCAGGTACAGCGGGTGGTGGGTGACCACCAGGTCCGCCCCCCACTCGACGGCCTCGTCGACGACCGCCTGCACGGGGTCGACGGCGAACAGCACGCGGCGGACCCCGGCCCGAGGGTCTCCGCAGACCAGGCCGACGGCGTCCCAGGACTCCGCCCACTGCGGCGGGTACAGCTCTTCGAGGGCGGTGATGACGTCGGACAGTTTCGGCACCTGTCGAGACTACCGTGCGCGCGGGGGAAGCCGTCCGCCCGCCCGGCCGGCCCCTCCGGCCGCCCGGGCACCCGCCGGACCGGCCCCGGGGCGCGGCGGGCGGCGCCCACCGGGGCGCGCGGGCGCGCGTCAACCCGCGGCGCGGGTGTCCGCGGGCGGTCGGCCGACCCGTTCGACCGGCACCCGGTCCGGTGCACGCCGGGTGACCGGGCGAGCGTCCCGCACACCCGGCGGTTCGCACGAATTCGAAACGGCGGCCGGATCACCCTTACGAGTGAAGTGACCGGCTTCGGATTGAGCATCCCTCGCTACCGAAAGTAACTTCACTTCGGCGGACGGGAGTTGCCACGGCCAGGGCGCTGGAAGGGCGATCCGCCGGAGGCGCCGTCCCGGGTACGCGGAACGGGCCGGACGAGGCCGGGGCGGTGCGGACCGCAGCCGGGGCGGCGGACCCGGGCCTTCCGGGGAACCGATTTTCGGGCCGTGGCAGCGCGCCCGGCGCCCGAGCAGTGGGCACCGGGACGGGCGCGTCGGCACCCGACGAAGGGATGTGGTGGCAAATGCGGGCGGACACCTCGCTGCGGACGGCCGGTGGCACGGACCCGGCGGGCGAGGGGCCGACGGGCGCGGGGCCCGCAGGCGACGGGCCGGCGGGCGAGGGGCCGGACCAGGACGGCCGGTGGCCCGGGATGACGCGGACCGCCCTCGCCGCCGCGGGCCCGCCGGTCGACGGGCCGGGCAGGCAGGACGGTCAGGACGGCGGGCAGGACCGGCGGATCGACTGGCGGGTGGACGTCGAGGGCTTCTGGTCCACGGCCAGGCCGAGCCCGGGCGAACTCCCCGACGAGGGCTGGAAGCTCCACGTCAGCGCCGCCTCGACAGTCGGCGGCGCGGTGCTCGCGGCCGTCACCGAAGTACTCGCCGAGGACCCGTGCGCGTTCAGGTTCGCGACCGGCCCGGCGCAGCTGCACGAGATCAACTCGCGCCACGGCGAACAGGGTTCGGCCGGCAAGTTCATCACCGTCTACCCGGTCGGCGAACCGCAGTTCCGGCGGCTGGCCGCCGCGCTGCACCGCGCCACCGACGGCCTGCCCGGGCCCGCGGTGCTCTCCGACCGCCCGTACCGGCCGGGCAGCCTCGTCCACTACCGGTACGGCGCCATCGCGGCCCGGGCCGAGCTGGGCAACGACGGCGGGTACCGGTCGATGCTGCACGGACCGGACGGCGAGCGGGTCGAGGACGTGCGCGGCGCCTCGTACCGGATCCCGCCGTGGGCCCGGGATCCGCTGGCCGTCGACGGACAGCGGACGTTCGACGGGCCGCGGGCCTCCCCCGGCCCGACCCCGCCGGGTGTGCCCGGCACCGCCGGTTCGCCCGGGTCCGGGTCCGGGTCCGGCTACCGGCCGGGCGTCGGCCGGCCCGCGCCCCGGCGGCGCGGCAGCGGCGGGGTCCTGCTCGCCGGACGCTACGTGGTCACCGGGGCGATCCGGCACGGCGCCAAGGGCGGCGTCTTCCTCGGCCGCGACACCGACGGCGGCGCCGAGGTCGTGGTCAAGCAGGCCCGCGCCCACATCGAGATGGACCCCGCCGGCACGGACGCGCGCGCCGCCCTGCGGCACGAGGCCGCGCTGCTCGCCCGGCTGGAGGGCCTGGGGCTGGCCCCGAGACCGGTCGAACTCGTCGAACAGGACGACTCGCTCTTTCTGGTGCAGGAACGAATCGCCGGACAGCCGCTCGGCAGCTGGGTCGCGGCCAGACTGCGCCGCGACGGCAGCCCCGACGTCGACTGGGCCGAGGCCGGACCGATGGCCCACATCCTGCTCGACCTCGTCGAGCGGGTGCACGAGCAGGGGCTGGTGCTGCGCGACCTCTCCCCGGGCCATGTGCTCGTCCAGCCGGACGGCTCGCTGCGGCTGGTGGACCTGGAGCTGGCCGCCGAGGCCGGCAGCCCCGCCGGCTCGGCCGGCGTACCCGGCTACCAGGCCCCCGAGCAGAGGCCGGGGCGGCTCGCCCTGGTCGGCTCCGCCGGGGCCCCGACGGCGCCGCGGCGCGGCGGCGGGTTCGCCGGCCTGACAGCGGGGCGCGGCGGCGACGGCACCCGCACCGCCGAACCGGAGGCGGACCTCTACGCGCTGGGCGGGCTGTTCTTCCTGCTCGTCACCGGCCACGACCCGCTGCTGCCCGAGGACCTGCCGCACGCCCGCCCGGTCACCGACCGGCTCGGCCGCTGGCTCGCCCTCGCCGCCCGCTGCGGCACCACCGCGCGCCGGCTGGCCCCGGCCGTCCTCGGCCTGCGCGCCGAGGACCCGCGCCACCGCTGGCACCCGGCGCTGGTCCGGGAGTCCCTCGCGGCCGACGGGCACACCCCCGTCCGGGCCGACCGCCCGTCCGGCCCGGACCGCCCCGCGCCGGACGCGCACCGCCCCGCACCGGTGCGGGACCCCGAGCGCCCCGACGGCCCCGGGCCGGGCGGCAGCGGCAGCGGTACCGGAGGCGCCGGGCGCACCGGCCCCGGCGGGGCGTTCTGGCACACCGACCCGGCCTCGGCTCCGGACCGGCCCGGTCCCGCCCCGGCCGCCGCTCCCCAGGTCGACGGCCACCGCCACGGCCGTGCCCACGGCCACAGCGACACCGCGGTCCTCGACCGGGTACTGCACGACGGACTGCGGCACATCGCCGCCACCGCCACACCCTCGCGCCGGGACCGGCTGTGGCCCGTGGTGCCGGCCGGCGAACGGGCGGACCCCTGCAACGTCCAGCACGGCGCGGCCGGCGTACTGGCCGTCCTCGCCCGGGCTGCCGGCACCACCGGGCTGCCGGAGGACGTCCGGGCCGCCGCCCGCGCCACCGCCCGGACCGCCGCCGACTGGATCGAGCGCCGCTGCGCCGCCGAACCGGTGGTCCTGCCCGGACTGCACTTCGGCCGCTCCGGAGCCGCCTGGGCACTGCTGGACGCCGCCCGCGCCCTGGACGACCGGGCACTCGCCCGGCGGGCGGCCGAGCTGGCCGCCCGGATAGCCGTCGAGTGGCCGAACCCGGACGTCTGCCACGGCGCGGCCGGCGCCGGCTTCCTGCAACTGCGCTGCGCCGCCGAGGATCTGCCCGCCGCCGAGGACCTGCCCCCCGCCGCCGACGGGACGGCCGGGGCGGCGGAGTTCCTCGCCCGGGCGGCGCGGTGCGGCCACGGCCTCCTCGCCGCCGCCCGGCAGGCGCCCTACGGCGCGGTGTGGCCGGTGCCGCAGGACTTCGACTCCGCGCTGGCCGGGATCACCCACCTCGGGTTCGCCCACGGGGTCGCGGGCGTCGGCGCCTTCCTGCTGGCCGCGGCCGAGGCCACCGGGGACGGCGCGCTGCTCGCCGGCGCCGTCGAGGCCGGCCGCACCCTCGCCGCCACCGCCCGCCTCGACCCGCCGACCGCCCCGGGCCCGGCGGGCGACGGCACCCTCCCCGCCGCCTGGTGGCCGCGGAGCGCCGACGACCCCGCGCACGTCCGCCTGGGCCACTGGTGCAACGGCTCCTCCGGCGCCGGCACCTTCCTGCTGCGGCTCTGGCGCGCCACCGGCGACCCCGACACGCTCCGGCTGGCCCTGGCCGCCGGGCGGGCGGTGACCGCGGGGCGCTGGCACAGCGGTGTCTGCGCCTGCCACGGCCTGGCCGGGGACGGGGAGTTCCTGCTCGACCTCGCCGGGGCCACCGGCGATCCGGGGTTCCGCTCCGCCGCCGTCGAGTCGGGCCTGCTGATCGCCGCCCGCCCGGCCCTGCGCGACGGGCTGCTGGTGCTGCCGGACGAGACCGGCACCGGGTGCGCGCCCGCGTACGGCACCGGGACGGCGGGGGCACTGGCCTTCCTGCTGCGGCTGCGGCACGGCGGTCCGCGGCTCTGGGTGGACCCGGTCCCGTCCGACGCACCGCCCGGTACACCGGCCGGGACCTCGCTCGCCACCTCGCCCGACACCTCGCCCGGTACACCGCCCGGGCGGACCGGTCCCGATCCGGCCGGGCAGGCGGACGCATGGACGTGACCACTCGGGCCGGGACCCAGGCCCTGCGCCGGCTCGCCTTCACCTTCGCCGCCGACGGCAGCCACGCCGCCTGCCTGGCCTCCGCCGCCGACGGCGGCTGGTACGCCGAGAGCTGGCGCCTCCCGGCCCGGGGCCCCGCCCTGCCGACCGGGCTGCCCCTGCCCGGCCACCGCTCCGAGGACCTCCGCTCGCAACTGGTCGCCCTGCCGGACGGCTCGGTGCTGGTCCGCCGCTCCGACGGCGACCGGCACGACCTGGTGACGCTCTCCGCCGCCACCGACCAGTACGGCCGGGCCGTCACCGCCGAACGGCCGCTGGCCACCCTGCGGATGCCCGGCCTCCGGCTCCTGCCGCTCCCGGCGGGCGCGGCGTCCGGCCCCCGCGCCCCGGTCGCCCTCGCCCTGGGCAGCGACACCCGGCCGGGCACCACGGTCTGGCTGGTCCGGGCCGACGGCTCGCCACCGCACCGGATCGCCGAGATCCCGGGCCTGCACGGCGGTGGCATCTGGCTGGACCACGCCGGCGCGCTGCTGGCCCTCGACCGGGTGAGCGACGGCCTGGTCCGCACCGTGGTGCTCGACCTGCGCACGGGCGCCGCCACACCGCTGCTGGAGATCGGCGAGCGCAGCAACGACCGGCTGCTGCTGTTCGACCCGGACAGCCGGTTCGCGATGGTGCGCAGCGACGCGCCCGGCACCGACCGGATCGGCTGGGGCGTGCCGGGCGGCGGCGCGCCGCTGCGGTTCCCCGAAGTCCTGCACGTCGCGGGCATGTTCCTGCGGCCGGTCGCCCTGCGTCCGGCCGCCGACGGACTTCGGGTCGCCGTGCAGATCGACCACGGCGCGGGCTGCTCGCTCGCCCTGTGGCGGCCCGCCCTCGGCCGGCTGGACCCGCTGCCGGTCCCGCCCGGACGATTCGGCGCGGTCGGCCACTGGTCGGCGGACGGGCTGCGGCTGCCGTACTCGGCGCCGGACCACCCCGCCGCGCTCGCCACCCTGGACGTGGACGCGCTGCTGACCCAGGGCCCGGTCGCCAGCACCTCGGGGCCGGTGCCGCTGCCGCTCCGACTGGCGCCGCTCGGCTCGGGGTTGCCGGGGCCGTGGCGGGACACCGTGCTGCCCTGGCAGCCCGGCACCGCCAGGAGCCGCCCCGGCACGACGCCGCGCGGCTGGCGGCTGGACGGTTCCGCCGAGCCGGGCGACGGCGGCCGCTGGCACCCCGCGCAGAGCCTCGAACTCTCCGGCCCGGCCGGACCGTTGGAGGCGGTGGTGTACGGCGGCGACGCCTGGCTGAGCAGCCCCCAGTTGGTGCTCGCCCTGCACGGCGGCCCGGCGGACGCCTGGCGGCTGGAGTTCGACCCGGCGCTCCAGCGGATGGCGGGCGAGGGCCTGGCGGTGCTCGCCCCGAACCAGCGCGGTTCCACGGGCTACGGCGTGGCGCACGCGCTGGCGATCCGGGGCGCCTGGGGCGGGCCCGATCTCGACGACGTGCTGCACCTGCTGGAGGGCATCGCCGGCCAGCGGGCCGCGCTCGGACTGGAGCCGCCGGCCCTGTTCGGGGTCAGCTACGGCGCCTTCCTCGCGCTGCTGGCGGCGGCCCACGCGCCGGCCGAGCAGGTGGCGCGCTGCGCGGTGGTCGCGCCGTTCCTGTCCGGCGCCCGGCTGCTCGCCGAAGCCTCCGACCCGGTGCGAGCGCTGACCACCCGGCTGGGCGGCGGGGAGCCGATCGCCGACGCCCGCGGACCGCGCGACGTGCTCCAGCTCGCGCACCGGATCGGCGCGCCGCTGCTGGTGGTGCACGGCGACCGGGACGAGGTCGTACCTGTGAGCCAGTCCCGTTCCCTGCGGCACGAGCTGCTGCGGATCGGACGCACCGAGGGCGCCGACTTCCGCTACGTCGAGGCGGCGGGGGCCGGCCACGAGGTGCTGGCCGAGGAGGGCGGCGCGGTGCTGCACGAGCTGCTGGCAGGCTTCCTGCGCACCGGCCGCCCGGGTTAGGGCCAGTCCTCGAACCCGCGCCTCGACGGAGTAGAACGCGTTCCACTCGGCCGACCCCGCACCTCACCTTCCCGGCCGCCGGATCCGGCCACGGCCGGATCCTTCCGCCGCCACCCCGGCACTGGCATGATCGTCCACCGTGCCGAAATCCGCCGCGCCGAATCCCACCGCGCCCCCGACCGCCGCTCCGGCCTCCGCTCCCGCCCCTGTCGGCGGCCGTCCGGACCGCTGCCCCGAGTGCTCCGCGCCGGTCGACCCCGACCCCCGGTTCACCGCCTGGTGCCCGGCCTGCGAGTGGAACCTCGTCCCCGCCGAGGAGGCCGCCGAGGACGCCGTCAGGAGCGCGAAGGAGCTGGCCCGGGAGGGCGCGGCGGCCGAGCGGACCGAGCGGCTGTTCGAGGACGTGGTGGCCGGCCGCGCCGACACCACCCGCCGCGACTGGCTCGCCGCCTCGGCCCTGGCCGTCCCGGTCCACCTCGTCACCGTCGCCGTGACCGGGTCCGGCCTCTGGCTGCTCGCCACCGGCAACACGCCCCTGCGCTGCCTGGGCGCCCTGCTGCTCGCCGTCGCCTTCCTGCTCCGGCCGCGGCTCGGCCGGGTGCCGAGCGGCCAGGGCGTGCTGACCCGCGCCGAGGCGCCCGCCCTGTACGGGCTGACCGACCGGATCGCCGCCGAACTCGGGGCGCCGCCGATCGGGGTGATCCAGGTCGACGACAGCTTCAACGCGAGCATGGCGGTGGTCGGACCGCGCCGGACCTCCGTGCTCACCCTGGGCCTGCCGCTCTGGGAGGCGCTGGACGGGCCGCAGCGGATCGCGGTGCTCGGCCACGAGCTGGCCCACCGGGTGAACGGCGACCACCGGCGCGGCCTGTGGCTCGGTTCGGCGATGCGGTCGCTCGCACACTGGTACGACCTCAGCCTGCCGCGCGAGCGGACCGCGCCCGGGTACGGCGTGGTCGCGCTGCTGACCATGATCGGCGACTATCTCGGCAACGCCTTCCTGCGCCTGCTCAGCGGACTGCTGTTCCGGGCCTACCTGGTACTCGACCGGCTCACGGCGCGGGCCGGGCAGCAGGCCGAGTACCACGCCGACGAACTCGGCGCCCGGGTCGGGTCCACCGGGGCGGCGCGCGAGAGCCTGGCGGCCGTCCTGCTCCACGCGGCGGCCGGGACGGTGACCATGCGGCTGCGGGCCGAGATCCAGTCCCGGCCCCGCTCCGGGCGGCGGGACGCCGCGCCGGGCCCGGACACCGACGCCCTCTGGCCGCAGCTGCGCGCGCACCTGGCGGCGATCCCGCCGCTGGAGCGCGAGCGGCTGCTCCGCCGGTCGCGCAGGTCCGGGCACGCCGTGGACGCCTCGCACCCGCCGACCCATCTGCGGATCGCGGCGCTGGCGCGGCGGACGCCCGTCCCGGCGGCGGTCGTCTGCCCGCCGGAGGAGGCCGCCGCCGTCGACAGCGAGCTCGCCCCGCACCGCACCCGCGTCGCCCGCACCCTCCTGGCCGGCTGACGCACCCCGCCCCGGCGTCCGACGGGTCCCGGGGCTGGGGACGGGGGCTGGGGACGGGGACGGGGGCTGGGGACGGGGGCGTACTGTCGAGTAGGGTCCGACGGCGAGCAGCAGCACCGGACCACCGGACCACCCCGCCGAGGAGCAGCACCATGTCCGACCTCCTGGAGAACACCCGCCCCCGGCCCGAGGTGCTGACGGCGTTCGAGGCCGCGACCGGGTTCATGCCCGTCGACGAGGGCCTCGCCCTGTACGCCGCCGCCGTGACCGCCGCCCGCCGGACCGGGCGTCCCGTGCTGGAGATCGGCACCTACTGCGGCCGCTCGGCGATCCTGCTGGCCGAGGCCGCCCGGGAGACCGGCACCGTGGCGCTGACCGTCGACCACCACCGCGGCTCCGAGGAGCAGCAGCCGGGCTGGGAGTACCACGACCCGACGCTGATCGACCCCGAGGTCGGCCGGATGGACACCCTCCCCCGGTTCCGCCGCACCCTGCACGCGGCCGGTCTGGAGGACCACGTGATCGCCCTGGTCGGCCGCTCGCCGCGGATCGCGGCGGTCTGGGGCGGCCCGCTGGCCCTGGTCTTCATCGACGGCGGCCACACCGACGAGCACGCCACCGCCGACTACGAGGGCTGGGCGCCGCACCTGGCGCCGGAGGGTCTGCTGGTCGTCCACGACGTCTTCCCCGACCCGGCCGACGGCGGCCAGGCGCCCTACCGCGTGTACCTGCGGGCGCTGGCGGAGGGCTTCGAGGAGGTCTCGGTGACCGGTTCGCTGCGCGTCCTGCGCCGCGCCACCGCTGGCTGACCCGCAGGTCGGGCCCGCCGTCCGGACCCGCCGCGCCCGGCGTCCCGCGGACACCGCCGCCCGGCCGCCGCGCGGGGTGTCCGGAATCGGCCGACCCGCCCCACGGGCGATCACGGATGCTCTAACGTCGTGCCGGGGCTGCCGGGCGGGGGCGCGAACGGTACGGTGTCCGCGCGGTCGCGGGCGCCCCCGACCGCGCGGCACGGCCGCACGACACCAGCAGAGCACCCGGGCGGAGCAGGCCCGGGCAGACCGTGGGGGCCAGGGACAGATGACGGACCAGCAGAACACCGCTCCGGCGGTCTGGGACCCGACCGCCCGCGGCGGTGCGGGCGGCTGGGTGCGCGGTCCCCAGCAGCCCGCCGCTCCGGGCGCGCCGCCGACCGCCCCCGGCCCGCCGCCGGGCTCCCCCGCCGAACCGCCGCCGCCGGCCGGACCGTACGGCGAGGACGCCCCGACCGCCTTCATCCCGCAGCCGGTGCCGCCGCGCCCCGACGCGCCCGGCGCCTTCCCGCCCCGGAGCGCGCCGCAGCAGCAGGCGCCCTACGGCCCGCCCCGGCCGGCCCAGCAGCCGCCGTACCCGCCGCAGGCCCAGCCGCGGCCCGGGTACGGCCAGGCACCGTACGGCCAGGCACCGCACGGTGCGCCCGGCCGACCGCCGCACGACCCCGCCCAGCAGGGCCACGCCCAGCCTGGCTACCCCCAGCCCGAGTACGCCCAGCCCGACTACCCCGGCAACGACTACCCCGGCAACGACTACCCCGGGGGCGCGTACCCGCAGCAGGAGCACGCCGGGCACGACTACCCGACCGGCTACGAAACCGCCGACGACGACGAGGGCCCCGGCAGCCGGCGCGCGCCGCTGCTGATCGCCTTCGCGCTGCTCTTCGTGCTGGCCCTCGGCGGCGGCATCCTCTGGGCGGTCAAGGACAAGGGCTCCGGCACCGACCAGGCCGGCCCCGCGACCCCCTCCGCCACCGTCACCGGCGGCACCGCCGGGTCCGGGAACCCCCAGCCCGCCCCGGCCCCCACCGGTTCCGGCCCCGCGCCTACCCCGACCGCCCCCGACCCCGCGGCGAGCACCGGCCCCTCCCCCACCGCGACCGCCGCCGGCGCCAACGCACCGGCCCAGGCCAAGGCCCTGGACGAGCTGCTCACCCAGGGCGAGAGCGCCAAGGCCCCGATCGGCAACGCGGTCGCCAAGGTGAACAGCTGCCCGACCAAGCCCGACATCGAGTCCGCCGCCCAGGTGTTCGACAGCGGCGCCAAGCAGCGCGACCAGTTGCTGGCCAAACTCGCCCAGCTGGGCGTCACCGACCTGCCCGGCGGCACGGACGCGGTGCAGTCGCTGAAGTCCGCCTGGCAGCTGTCCGCCGACATCGACCGGGCGTACGCGAGCTGGGCCCGGACGGTCGCCTCCCAGGGCTGCTCGGGCGGCGCCCCGAACACTGCCGACAAGAAGCGCGCCGACGAGCTCAACCCGCAGGCCACCCAGGCGAAGAAGGACTTCGTCACGAAGTGGAAGGCGATCGCCGACCAGTTCGGACTCACCCCCCGCACCCAGGACCGGATCTGAACCACCCGTGACTCGCACCACCCGCCGCGCGACCGGCCCCACCGCCCCCGACAGCACCGCCCCCGACAGCACCGCTCCCGACAGCACCGGTGCGGCCCCCGGCCGCACCGGCGACCCCGGCCGGGACCGGCGCCGGCGCCGCTCGGCGCTGCTGCGCACGGTGACCGTGATCGGCGTGCTGGCGCCGCTCGGCCTGGCCGGCTGGCTCGGCTGGCGGACCGTCGGCAGCCCCGACCGGAGCGTCCCCGCCGCCGCGGCCGCCGGTACCGGCACCCCCGCCGCGGCGCCGCCCGGCGGGGCGGGCCCCACCGTCGCCCCCACCGGGACCCCCGCGCCCGGCACCGCGCCCAGCGGCACCGCCGACCCCGCCTTCCCGTTCCAGGCCGCCCCCACCGCCACCACCCTGGCCGGGCGCACCGTCCTCCTCGACCCCGGCCACAACACCGGGAACTCCGCCCACACCGCCGAGATCAACCGCAAGGTCGACATCGGCAACGCCCGCAAGGAGTGCGACACCACCGGCACCAGTACCAGCGGCGGCTACAGCGAGGCCGAGTACTCCCTCGACGTGGTCCACCGCGCCCGCGCGATCCTCGCCGCCCGCGGCGCCACCGTGGTGCTGGTCCACGACGGCGACCGCCCGTGGGGGCCGTGCATCGACGAGCGCGCCCGGATCGGCAACGCCGCCCGCGCCGACGCCGCGGTCTCGGTGCACGGCGACGGCGGACCGGTGAACGGCAGCGGATTCCACGTGATCATGCCCGCCAAGGTGGTCGCCGGGAAGGCCGACACCGCGGCGATCGTCGACCCCTCGCACCGGCTGGGCCTGCTGCTGCGCGACAGCTTCCGCGCGGCGACCGGCGAGCAGTACGCCGACTACGTCGCGAGCAAGGGCCTGGACACCCGTTCGGACCTGGGCGGACTGAACCTCTCGACCGTCCCCAAGGTGTTCATCGAGTGCGGTAACATGCGCAACCCGGCGGACGCCGGTCGGATGACGGACCCTCAGTGGCGCCAGCAGGCCGCCCAGGGGATCGCCGACGCGCTGACCTCGTTCCTGACCACCCGGTAGGGACCCGTCCGGCGGCCCCGGCACCCACCACCGGCCCGGTTGACGGGGCGACGGACCGGGCACTGGAACGATGGACGGGCCGGCCGACGGGCCGGGACCGGAAGCGCGTGATTTGCAACGACTTCGCCCTGTTCCCGAGCCCGCTGTGCACCCGCGAGGCCGTTGGCCCTAGGCTTCTGGTCCGTTCGGGGTTTTCCGGCCGGTCAGCCGACCGGACGGGCGCCGGAACACAGCGGCCGAGCGCCGAACCGAAAACCGCCGACCACGACACACCAACGAGGGGAACGTTAGTGAATCTGCGCGCTCTCACCAAGGGAGACGCCGCCGTCGCAGGTGCGGCCGTCCTGCTCTTCATCGCCTCCTTCCTGCCGTACTGGACCGTCGAGTGCAAGGGCAAGTACTGCGGCGACACCTCGACGAACGCCTGGGACAGTGTGCTGTTCCCCGTGCTGCCCTCGGTCTTCCTGCTCGGCATCCTCGCCGCCGCCCTGATCCTGGTGCAGCGCTTCCAGGGCCAGGCGGCCGCGAACCGTCAGATCCTCGGCCTTCGCCTGGACCAGTGGGGCATCGCCTTCTCGGTGGCCGCGCTCTGGACCGCGGTGTGGGCGCTCGGCGGCGGCCTTGAGGGCATCGGCCACGGCTTCGGCGCCTGGCTCGCCGTCATCGCGCTGATCCTGCTGGCCGGCGCCTCCGCCGGCGGCCAGCTGATCCCGGTGCTCAAGACCCCGCTGGTCACCGACCGGCCGGCCGCACCGGCCGCCTTCCCGGCCGGCGGCTACCCCGCCCCGGGCCAGCCCGGCCAGTACGGCTACCCGGGCCCGGGCCAGGACCCGAGCCAGGCGCAGTCCCCGGCCTTCGGCGGCCAGCCCGGCGGCTACGGCTACCCGTCCCCGCAGGCCGGTCAGCCCGGTCAGCCGGTCCCGGGCCAGCCGCACGACCTCGTCGCCCAGCAGGCCTCGGCCGCGCAGGCCGCCGAGGCCGAGGCCGCCCGCCAGGCCTCCGCCCAGCAGGCCGCCCAGCCGCAGCCCGCCCCGGCGGCGGACTTCGCGCCGTTCTGGTTCGCCGTCCCGGCGCCGCGCCAGCTGGCCCCGAAGGACAACCCGGCCGGCGGCCCGGTCGGCGAACTCGTGCCCGGCACCTGGTACCTGGCGGTCGAGCAGCGCGGCGCCGCGCTGGTCGCCCAGCTCCAGGACGGCACCCAGGGCGTGCTGGCCGACACCTCGGGCATCCAGCGCGGCTGACCCGCCGCCCGACACCCCGTACGGCGAAGGGGCGGGACCGGAGAAATCCGGTCCCGCCCCTTCGCCGTACCGCTTCGCCGACCGCGAGTACCGCGGGCGCCGCGGGCGCCGCGCGGGCGTGACAGCCCGACGGCCGCGGCCGCCGCTCAGCAGCAGTCCTGGACCACCAGTCCGGTCGGCAGCTCCTCGCCGCCGAACACCGCCACCGTCGCCGGGTCGCCGCCGAGCGCCGCGACCGCCAGCAGCAGCGCGCCCGCCGTCCAGGTGGTGCGCTCCTCCGGCCAGATCGCGTCGTCCTCGAACACGTACCCGGTCCAGTACGAGCCGTCGGGGTGCCGCAGGTGCTTCTGGATCCAGCGCAGGATGTCCACCGCGCGGTCGGACTCGCCGATCGCCCACAGCGCCATCGCCAGCTCGGCGCTCTCGCCGCCGGTGACCCAGGGGCGGTCGCTGACGCAGCGCACGCCCAGGCCGGGGACGACGAACCGGTCCCAGTCCCGGGCGATCCGCGCCTGCGCCGCCGGGCCGCGCAGCGCGGTGCCGAGCACCGGGTAGTACCAGTCCATCGAGTAGCGGTCCTTGTCGAGGAACCGCTCGGGGTGGTGGGTGACGGCGTGCCGCAGCCGGCCGGCCGCGAGCTCCCAGTCGGGCTGCGGCTCGTCCAGGTAGTCCGCGACGGCCAGCCCGCAGCGCAGCGCGTGCAGGATGCTGGAGGAGCCGGTGAGCAGCGCCTCGTCGGTGGCCCGGCCGTCCTCGTCGACCCGCCAGGCGATCGGGCCGCCGGGCAGCCGCTGGGCGACGATGAAGTCCAGCGCGCGCCGGACGGTCGGCCAGATCCACCCCAGGAAGGCTTCGTCACCGGTGGAGAGGTGGTGGTGCCAGACGCCGACCGCCAGGTAGGCGCAGAAGTTGGTCTCCTTGGCGGTGTCGCAGACCTCGCCGTCGGCGTGCCCCGGCTTCCCGTAGGCGTAGCCGGCGTACCAGGAGCCGTCCGGGTTCTGGCGCTCCGCCAGCCAGCGGTAGGCGGCCTCGGCGGCGGCGTGCTCGCCGGCCGTGTCCAGCGCCATCGCCGCCTCGGTGTGGTCCCACGGGTCGAGGTGGTGGCCGCGGAACCACGGCACGGCCCCGTCGGGCTGCTGCTCGGCGAGGATGCTGCGGACGGTGCCGGCGGCCTGCTCGG
Organism: Kitasatospora purpeofusca; assembly: GCF_034043715.1. Classification (GTDB taxonomy): domain Bacteria; phylum Actinomycetota; class Actinomycetes; order Streptomycetales; family Streptomycetaceae; genus Kitasatospora; species Kitasatospora purpeofusca_A. The sequence goes on from NZ_JAXCLC010000060.1 coordinate 45,636, forward strand.
CGTCGAGCACCCCGTCCAGCAGCAGGACCTCGGGGACGGCGGCGGTCACTCCGTCCCGCCCGCGCCCTCGGCCCCGCGCCCGGCCCGGTGGGGCTTGGTGGCGTAGGCGACGAAGCTCTTGCCGATGACCGGGTTGAGCGCCCGCTCGGCCGCCTTGGTGAGGGTGCTGATCACCGGGGTGCCGACGATGTCCCAGACCAGCAGCTGGTGGTACGCCTTGACCGGCAGCGACTTGTCGTTGCCGACGCCGACCGCGCACTTGATCCACCAGTACGGGGAGTGCAGCGCGTGGGCGTGGTGGGTGCCGTAGGGCTCCAGACCGGCGTCCTTGAGCTTGTCGAGCAGTTCGTCGCCCCGGTAGATCCGGATGTGGCCGCCCTCGACCTCGTGGTACTCGTCGGAGAGCGCCCAGCAGATCTTCTCGGGCAGCCAGCGCGGCACCGTGACGGCGAGCAGGCCGCCGGGCTTGAGCACTCGGAACATCTCGTTGAGCACGCCCTTGTCGTCCGGGATGTGCTCCATCACCTCGGAGATGATGATCCGGTCGAAGTGCTCGTCCTCGAACGGCAGCGCGAGCGCGTTGCCCTCCATGGCGACCGCGGACGCGCCCTCCGGTGCCTCGCCGGCCTGCTCCATGGCGGCGAACCACTTCCTGACCTCGGCGATCTCCTCGGCGTTCTGGTCGAGGGCGACCACGTCGGCTCCGCGCCGGTAGCACTCGAACGCGTGCCGTCCCCCGCCGCAGCCCAGGTCGAGCACCCGGTCGCCGGGGGCGAGCGGGAAGCGCGAGAAATCAACGGTCAGCACTGCGGACTCCCATTCCTTCGGTACCAAAGGGTTCCTGACGCCGAGTCAGAGAAATCACGGGGACGGACGAGCGGGCGGGGGCGCCGGCCGGCGCGGCGGCGGGTGCGGGCGCCGGTCAGCCGCCGCGCCCGCCCGGCCGTTCGGCGGACGCCGTCAGGCCACGTAGCGCCAGCCCGGGCCGGAGCGGGCCCGGCGGCCGGTTCCGGTGGCGATCGCGGCCCGATAGCCCTCGACGGTCAGCTCGGCGGCGCGCTCCCAGGTGAACCGGGCGAGCACCCGCTCCCGGCCCGCCGCGCCGAGCGCCGCGCGCAGCTCCGGGTCGTCCAGCAGCCGGCCGAGCGCCGTCGCGAGCGCGTCCGGGTCGCCCGGGGGCACCGCCAGGCAGCTCTCGCCGTCCGGACCGGCCACCTCGGGGATCGCGCCGCCGGTGGTGGCGACGAGCGGGGTCGCGGTGGCCATCGCCTCGGCGGCCGGCAGCGAGAAGCCCTCGTACAGCGACGGCACGCAGGCCACCTCGGCCGAGCGGTAGAGGTCGACCAGCTCCCGGTCGGTCAGGCCGTGCCGGAACTCGATGTGCGGCTCCAGCCCGAAGGCGCGCACGGCGCGGGCGATCGGGCCGTCCTCCTTCTGCGGCTTGCCGACCACGACCAGGTGCGCGTCCCGTTCGGTGCGGACCTTCGCCAGCGCCTCGACCAGGTGCACCAGGCCCTTGAGCGGGACGTCGGCGCTGGAGGTGGTGACGATCCGTCCGGGCACCCGGGCGACCTCGTCCGACGGGGACCACAGCCGGGTGTCTGCGCCGATCGGCACCACCGAGACGGCGTCCGGGGCGGCGCCCAGGTGCTCGGCGATCTCGCGCTTGGAGCTGCCGGAGACGGTGATGATGTGGTCCAGCCGGGCGGCGACCCGGCGCTGCATCCGGGTGAAGGCGTACCAGCGGCGCAGCGACAGCCGCTTCAGCCGGCCCGGGGCCGCGTCCAGTTCGACCCGGCGGTCCACCGTGATCGGGTGGTGGATCGTGGTGACCAGCGGGAAGCCGTGCCGGGCCAGGCCGAGCAGGCCGTAGCCGAGCGTCTGGTTGTCGTGCACCACGTCGTAGCGGCCGCGGTGCCGGGCCAGGTACTGGCGGGCGCGCAGCGAGAAGGTCAGCGGCTCGGGGAAGCCGCCGGTGCGCATGGTGGCGTACTCCAGGACGTCCACCGGCCCCCGGTACTCCTCGCGCGCCGGGGTGCGGAAGGGGTCGTCGGCGCGGTAGAGGTCCAGACTGGGCAGCTCCACCAGCCGGACCGAACCCGGCCCCTCGACCTGGTCCAGGACGGGGTACGGCTGGGCGCCGATCACGTCCACATGGTGGCCGAGCCGGGCCAGCTCACGGGAGAGGTGCCGTACGTAGACGCCCTGACCGCCGCAGAACGGGTCGCCGCGGTACGAGAGCAGGGCAATCCGCAGCGGCTGCGCGGTCATCGTCGGCCCTCATCTCTGCTGCTGTCTGTGCTGCCGGTCGGTAAAGTAGATCAGGTTTCAGTGTGGTGTGGAGTTCACCGGTGACCCTGTGAACAATGAGAGACCTCGAAGATACCGGCCCGTAGCTTCCGCCCAGGATCCAGGGCTGGTGATTCGCGCCACGCCCGGCCGCCACGCCCGGCCGACCGTGCCCGTCCGGAGCAGCCCCACCACTCTCGCGCCCGGGAGCGTCCTTGCCGTCACCGTCCTCACCCCCGCCCGCACCGCCCGCGCCGCAGGCGTCCGACCCCTCCGCCACCCCCTCGTCCGGCGCCGCCCCGGCGCCGCTCCCGGCCGCCCCGATGGCACCCCCGCTGACCGCCCGGCAGGCCGAACGGCGGCGGCGGATCCTGCGGACCGCGACCACGCTGGCGGCCCGCGGCGGCTACGACGCGGTCCAGATGCGGGAGGTGGCGGAGGGCGCCCAGGTGGCTCTGGGCACGCTCTACCGGTACTTCCCGTCGAAGGTCCACCTGCTGGTCGCGGTCATGCTGGAGCAGCTGCGCGGCCTCCAGGAGCAGGTCCGGCGGCACCCGCCGACCGAGCGCGAACCGGCGCCGCGGGTCGCCGAGACGCTGACCCGGGCGTTCTACGCGCTGCAGCGCGAGCCGCTGCTGGCCGAGGCGATGGTCCGCGCGCTCTCCTTCGCCGACCGCTCGGTGGGCGCCGAGGTGGACCAGGTCTCCGCCACCACCGGGCAGCTCATCCTGGACGCCATCGGGCAGTCCGGACCGCCCACCGGGAGCCAGCGTGCCGCCGTCCGGGTGATCGAGCACACCTGGCACGCGGCACTCGTCGCCTGGCTGTCCGGCCGCGCCTCGATCGCCGAGGTCAGGGCCGACCTGCACACCGCCGCCCGGCTGCTGGAGCTGCCCTGAGGCCCGGCCGCCCCCGGCCCGGCGGGGGCCCGTCGAACTGGAACCTGTTCTCACCCCGACCGCGTCCGGGCGCCCGGCCCGGCGGCTAAAGTCGACGGGCAGGACAACTCCGTCCCGCTTCTCCGACCCCGGGGAAGGCCGGTGCGAATCCGGCGCCGTCCCCGCGACCGTGAGCCCGGCGCCCGCCCGCCGGTGAGCCGACGCACCCGGGGAGGGGCGGGCGGGCCCACGCCGGGCGGACCACCGCCGGGCACCGTCGAGGTCCACGGAACGGCCGGTCCCGGCCGGTACCGCTCATCGAAAGGCACAACTCCGATCATGCTGACCGCCGCCCGCGCGGGCGCCGCCGCCCTGACCGCCGCCCTGACCGCCGCGCTGCTCGCCGGCGCCGCCGCCACCCCGGCGTTCGCCGACGTCCCGAGCCCCACCGCGAGCCTCGGCGCCGCTCCGCTCCCCGACGGCCTGTACGGCAAGGGCGACCCCACCTACGACGCGGTGTGGCGGCAGTCCCTCGCCCTGACGGCGCTGACCGCCGCCAAGGTGACCCCGGCCGACTCCGCCGTCTCCTGGCTGACCGGACAGCAGTGCGCGGACGGCGGCTGGCCCTCGTACCGCGCCGACGCCGCGACGGCCTGCGACCCGGCGTCCGAGGACAGCAACGCGACCGCGCTGGCGATCCAGGCGCTGACCGCCCTCGGCGGACACCAGGACGCCGTGGACAAGGGCGTCCAGTGGCTCAGGGCCAACCAGAACGCGGACGGCAGCTGGGCCTACAACCCCGGCAACCCGGGCGACGCCAACTCCACCGGCCTCGCCGTCAACGCCCTGATCGCCACCAAGGCCGACCCGGCGGGCGTCGCCAAGGCCGGCCGCAACGCCTTCGACGGGCTCGCCGTCTTCCAGCTCGGCTGCGCCGCTCCCGCCGACCAGCGCGGTGCCTTCGTCTACCAGACCGCCCCGGCCGGCGCCCCCGCCGCCGAGGCCAACGCCCTCGCCAGCGGCCAGGCCGCGCTCGCCGCAGCCGGCGGGAAGCTGCCGGTCGCCAACGGCAACCGGACCGACGCCGCCCCCAAGGCCCTGGCCTGCGCCGACGGTGGCTCCACCGCCACGGCCACCGCCACGGCCACCGCCACCGCCACCGCCACGGCCACCGCCATCGCCGCCGCTGCCGTCCCCCGGGCGGACTCCGGCGAGGCGGCGGGCGCCCACCTCACCGCGCAGCTCGCGGCGGGCGGCCGGCACCTGACCCTGAACATGCCCGGTGCCACGCCCACCCCCGACTACACCGCCACCGCCTGGGCGGCGCTCGGCCTGGTCCAGGGCGGGCACCCGCAGCAGGCCGCGGGGGCCGTCGACTGGCTGGCCGAGGAGGGCGGGAACTGGACCAAGGGCGGCAGCGACGCCGCCGCCACCGCCACCCTGGTGCTGGTCGCTCAGGCCGCGCAGCGCGACCCGGCCGCCTTCGGCGGGACCGACCTGGTCAAGCAGCTGACCGCGCTCGGCCCGGCGCCCAAGGCCGTCGGTGCGGCGTCCGCCGGTGCCTCCGCGTCGGCCTCGGCCTCGGCCGAGAAGGACAAGGACAAGGACAAGGACAGCGGTATCGGCAAGTTCTGGCTGCTCGGTATCGGTCTGCTGATCGGCATCGGCGGCGGGCTGGTGCTCAGCCTCCAGCGCAAGCGCGGCGCGAAGCTGTGACCCCTCCCGGCCGGGACCGGGAAGCGCGTCCGACCACGGCCGCGGTCCCGGCCGCTGCCACCGGCACGGCCACGGCCACCGCCGCCACCGCCACCGCCACCGCCACCGCCACCGCCACCGCCACCGCCACCGCCGTCCTCGTCGAGGACGAGGACGAGGCGGCGGCGGGACGGCGGCGGGTGGCGCGGGCGGCCCTGCGCTTCCTGGCCGGGACGGTCGCCGGCCTGCTGATCGTGCTCCTGCTCGGCGCCGCGCCGGCGCAGGCCGCCGGCTACCGGTACTGGTCGTTCTGGCGGTGGTCCGACGGCGGCTGGGTGTACCAGCAGCAGGGCCCCGCCGTGCACGTCCCGGCGGACGGCGCGGTCGAGGGCTGGCGGTTCGCCGTCAGCCCCGACGACGGCCGGCAGGCCACCCGGCCCGGTCCGGCCGGGGACTTCGCCGCCCTCTGCGCCGGTACGCCGGCCGAGGCCGGGCGCAAGCGGGTGGCCGTGGTGCTGGACTTCGGCGGCCCCGCCGACGCGCCCGCCCGCGAGACCCCGCCGGAGCCCCGGACCGCGTGTGCCGTCGTGCCGGCCCGGGCCGGCTCGGCGGAGGTCCTGGCCGTCGTCGCCCCGCCGCTGCGGTACGACGGCAACGGACTGCTCTGCGCCATCGCCGGCTATCCGCGCACGGGCTGCGGCGAGCAGTTGGGCGGGGCGGCCCGGCCGACCGGCACCGCGGCCCCCTCGACCGGAGCCACCGGCGCCGACCCCGCCGGGGCGAGAGCGGCCGGGGCCTCCCCCGGGGCCGCCGGACCCGCCCTCGGGGTCGGCGCCGGCCTGGCCCTCGTCCTCGCCGTGGCCGTGGGCGCCCGTTGGCAGTCGCGCCGCCGCCGATGAGTCAGGCCGCCGCCCGAACCCGGCCCCGCCGACCCGCCGCCGCCCCACTCCGGACCGACCCCCTGGACCCCACCGTGCCCACACCCCGCGCCGCCCGCCGCCGACCGGCCGCCGGACCTCGCCAACTGCACCCCGGGGCCTGGTGGTTGTGGGCACTCGGCCTGGGCGCGGCCGCCACCCGCAGCACCAATCCGCTGGTCCTGCTGCTCCTCGCCGCCGTCGCCGGCTACGTCGTCGCCGCCCGGCGCGGTGACGCTCCCTGGTCGCGCTCCTACGGCGCGTTCCTGCGGCTCGGCCTCCTGGCGCTCGGCATCCGGCTGCTGTTCGCCGTCCTCCTCGGCTCGCCGGTCCCCGGCACCCACGTCCTCCTCACCCTCCCCGAAGTCCCGTTGCCCGCCTGGGCGCAGGGCGTCCGGATCGGCGGCCGGGTGACCGCCGAAGGACTGCTCGCCGCGCTGTACGACGGGCTGCGGCTGGCCACCCTGCTGGTGTGCGTGGGCGCCGCGAACGCCCTCGCCAGCCCGGCCCGGCTGCTGCGCACCCTCCCCGGGGCGCTCTACGAGGCGGGCGTGGCCGTCGTGGTCGCGATGACCTTCGCGCCCAACCTGGTGGCCGACGTGCAGCGGCTGCGCGCCGCCCGCCGTCTGCGCGGCCGTACCGACCGGGGCGTGGCCGCCGTGCTCAGCGTCGGACTGCCCGTCCTGGAGGGCGCGTTGGAGCGCTCGGTGGCGCTGGCGGCGGCGATGGACACCCGCGGCTTCGGGCGCACCGCCGCCGTGCCGCGCCGGATCGCCGTGCTCACCGCCGGGCTGACCCTGGCCGGACTGCTCGGCGTCTGCCTGGCCGCGTACGGGCTGCTGACGGCGGGCGGCGCCGGCTGGGCGGCGCCGGTGCTCGTGATCGGCCTGGCCGCCGCCTTCGCCGGGCTGCTGCTGGGCGGGCGGCGTTCGGTCCGGACCCGCTACCGGCCCGACCCCTGGGCACTGCCGGAGTGGCTCACCGCCGGGTCCGGGGTCGTGGTGGCGGCGGCGACGGCCTGGCTGGCCGCGCTGGACCCGCTCGCCTTCGCCCCCACCGTCGTGCCGCCGACCGCGCCGGTACTGCCGGTCGCCGCGGCGGCGGCCGTCCTGGTCGGACTGCTCCCCGCCTTCGTCACCCCCGTACCGCCGGACACCACCGGCGGCACCGGCAGCACCGCCGGAAGCACCACCGAAACCACCGCCACCACCGCCACCACCGCCACCAGGGCCACCAGGGCCACCGAGGCCGTCGGCACCGCCAAGACCCCGTCCGGGCCCGGGAGGACTCCGTGATCACCTTCGAACAGGTCGGCGTCCAGTACGCCGACGCCGAGGCGCCCGCGATCGACGGCGTCGATCTGACCGTCCCCGAGGGCGAACTCTGCCTGCTCGTCGGCCCGTCGGGCTCCGGCAAGTCGACCCTGCTGGGCACCGTGAGCGGCCTCGTCCCGCACTTCACCGGCGGCGTGCTGCACGGCCGGGTCACCGTCGGCGGGCGCGACACCCGCTACCACCGGCCGCGCGAACTCGCCGACCTGGTCGGCACGGTGGGCCAGGACCCGAGGGCGCACTTCGTCACCGACACGGTCGAGGACGAACTCGCCTACGGCATGGAGTCCCTGGGCCTGCCGCCGGACGTGATGCGGCGCCGGGTCGAGGAGACCCTCGACCTCCTGGGCCTGGCCGAGCTGCGGCAGCGGGCGCTCGGCTCGCTCTCCGGCGGCCAGCAGCAGCGGGTCGCCATCGGCTCGGTGCTCACCGTCCATCCGAAGGTGCTGGTCCTGGACGAGCCGACCTCCGCGCTCGACCCGGGCGCCGCCGAGGACGTGCTCGCGGTGCTCCAGCGGCTGGTCCACGACCTCGGCACCACCGTGCTGATGGCCGAACACCGGCTGGAGCGCGTGGTCCAGTACGCCGACCAGGTCCTGCTGCTGACCCCCGGCGCGCCGCCCGTCCTGGGCGAGCCCGCCGAGATCATGGCGCACTCACCGGTCCACCCGCCGGTGGTCGGGCTCGGCCGGCTGGCCGGCTGGCACCCGCTGCCGCTCACCGTCCGCGACGCCCGCCGCCGGGCGGCCGGCCTCCGCGCCCGGCTGGACGGCCACCGGCCGCCCGCCGCGGACGCCGCCACGGCCCCCGGCACCCCGCTCGCCACCGCTTCCCGCCTGGTGGTCCGACGCGGCGCCGTCCCGGCCCTGCGCGGCGTCGACCTCACCCTGCACGCCGGGACGATCACCGCGCTGATGGGCCGCAACGGCGCCGGCAAGTCCACCCTGCTCGGCGCCCTGGTCGGCCTGCACGCGCCCGCCTCCGGATCGGTCACCGTCGGCGGACGCACCCCGCACCGCACCCGGCCCGCCGAACTCGTCCGCCACGTCGGCCTCGTCCCGCAGGACCCGCGCGACCTGCTGTACGGCGAGAGCGTCACCGCCGAGTGCGCCTCCGCCGACCACGACGCGGGCGCCGAACCCGGCACCTGCCGCGCCCTGGTGGAGCGGCTGCTGCCCGGCCTGCCCGACGCCGTCCACCCGCGCGACCTCTCCGAGGGCCAGCGGCTCACCCTCGCCCTGGCGGTGGTACTGACCGCCCGCCCGCCGCTGATCCTGCTCGACGAGCCCACCCGCGGCCTCGACTACGCGGCCAAGGCCCGGCTGGTCGAGATCCTGCGCGGCCTCGCCGCCGAGGGCCACGGCGTCCTGCTCGCCACCCACGACGTCGAGCTGGCCGCCGAACTCTCCGACCGCACGGCCGTCCTGGCCGACGGCGAGATCGTCGCGGACGGCCCGACCCCCGAAGTGGTGCTCGGCTCGCCGGCCTTCGCCCCGCAGGTCGCCAAGATCCTCGCCCCGGGCCCCTGGCTCACCGTCCACCAGGTCGCCGAGGCCCTCGACCGGATCGGGCCCGCCGCATGACCCCGCCGACCCCGCTCGCCCGCCCGGTCCCGCTCGGCCGCCGCTCGGTCCTCGCCCTGGCCCTGACCTCCCTGGTCGGCGTGGCCGGCTTCGGCTGGCCGCTGCTCGCCTCCGCACGGTCCGCCCTGGTCGGCCACTCCGCCGACGCCCCCTGGCTGTTCGCCCTCCTGCTCCCGCTGCTCCTCGCCGTCGTCGTCGCCCAGATCTCCGAGGGCCGCACGGCGGGCGGCGGGGCCCCCGGGCTGGACGCCAAGTCCGTCGCGCTCCTCGGCGTCCTCGCGGCCGCGGGCGCCGCCCTGCGCCCCCTCGGCGCGGGCACGGCCGGACTGGAGCCGATGTTCTTCCTGATGGTGCTGTCCGGCCGGGTGCTCGGACCGGGCTTCGGCTTCGTCCTCGGCGCGCTGTCGATGTTCGCCTCCGCGCTGCTCACCGGCGGCGTCGGGCCCTGGCTGCCGTTCCAGATGCTCGCCATGGGCTGGGTGAGCCTCGGCGCCGGCCTCCTCCCCGGCCCGGCCCGGCTGCGCGGGCGCCGCGAACTCGCCCTGCTCGCCGCCTACGGGGCCGTGGCCTCGCTGCTCTACGGGGTGGTCATGAACCTCCAGGGCTGGCCCTACATCGCCGGCCTCGCCGGCTCGGTCTCCTTCGTCCCCGGCGACCCGCTGCCGGAGAACCTGGTCCGCTTCGCCGCCTACTGCCTCACCACCTCCCTCGGCTGGGACCTCCCCCGCGCCGCCCTCACCGTGGTCCTCTGCCTCACCCTCGGCACCCCCGTCCTGCGCGCCCTGCGCCGCGCCACCCGCCGCGCCGCCTTCACCGCCCCGGTCGCCTTCCGGCCTCCGGCCGACTGACAGCGGCGCGCTCCGGCGCCGGAGCAACCACCTTCGGCCTGCGGGCCACCGCCCCGATCGGGTACGGCGAGGAGGGCCCGGTCACGATCGGACAGTCACGGTCCGTCGTCAATCACCGGCCCCGGGCGCAAAGTAGTCACGGAGCATGACAGTCGTCCATTCGGCCTGGTGCTGCTCTCCACGGGGTCCCATCTCACCGAACCACGGCTTCACGTCCAGGACCGGCGTGCCGTCGACAGCATCGAGGTCCTCGACGTGCAGGTCCAGCCCGTCGACCTTGAGCAGGCGGCAGCGTGACACACCCAGCCAGTTCAGGCGCCGCATGTTGCGGTGACCGAAGATCCCGACCTCCGGCCACTCCGGGTTGTCCCGGGGCCGACGGGCACCGAGGTTCAGGTCGGTCGGGTCGGTGAGGTGGAAACGGAAGACGATCTCCAGGTGCGAGAACTCCTCAAGGCCCTTGGTCGCGTCGGCGGTGAAGCGGGATCCGTCCAGCCGGACGATCGCGCGGGTGCCGCCCCAGAAGTCGTCAGTGGGTTCGATCCGACCGCCGACCACCTGGCCCAGCGCCTCGACCTCGAACGTTGCACCGTCTGCCATCAGTGACTCCTCGTCAGGCCGTTTCGGAAAGGTACGCGGCAGCGCGCGCGTCGATCTCGCAGATCGCCGCGCTACCGCGCCGCCGATGGGGGGAGAGCAGGGTGCGCATGTCGGCGGCGGCCTGGCGGGTGCGGCCGGACCGCACGCCGTCCATGGCGTCGAGTGCCTGGGACCAGGTGGCGCAGGCCCGGTCGATGTTGTTCATCTGCGCGTGGACGGAGCCGAGGTATCCCAGCGTCACCGCGTGGGTGCGGGTGAAATTCGTCGCCCTGCGGGTGCGGACGCTGTGCTGGAACTCGCGCACGGAGCCGTCGAGGTCTCCGATGTCGCGCAGGGTGCACGCGGTCTCGTGGGCCAGGCTGGCCTCACCGAAGAAGAACACCCGGTCCGGCTCGGCAATGTCGTCGCTCGCGGCGGACAGGTCGCCCTCGGCCCGCAGCAGCGCCTTGGCAGCGGCGTTCTTGCGCCCGGCTGCAGCCAGGCTCCGGGCGTGGACGACGCCGAGGAGAGCCCGCTCTCTTGGGGAGGCGAGCGCGTACCGATCGCCGTCGACGGATGCGGCGGCGAGGTCGAGAGCCTGCTGATGGTGTCCGAGGTCGATGGCCTGGTGTGCCATCGCTCGCAGCACGTGGGCGGCCATCGGCGGATCGTCGGCCTCGGCCGCGAGTTTCACCGCCTCGGCGAAGTACCGCTGCGCCATCGCGTGCTGGCCACCGTCGAACGCCATCCAGCCTGCCAGGTAAGCGAGTTCGCTGGCTGCGGAGAAGAGGTCACGGCGTACCCTCTCGTCGGTGAACTTCCCCCGCAGGTAGGCGGTGACGTCGGTCGCCAGGTACTGCACCACGGACAGCCAGGCGTGACCACCGCCTCGCCGTTGATCGACCTGCGAGAACAGGGTGGTCATATCGCGGACGGCTGCCAGGTCGCCAGGGCCCACCCGCCGGGTTGCGGCGGAGCTGCGCGCACTGCCCCGCTCGGCCATGCGTTGCCACCAGTCTTCGCCAGGCAGGGAGAGCCCGGCCACTGAGTAGACCGCCACCCCCAGCGCCCGCCTGCGTTCCACG
>NZ_JAXCLC010000061.1:0-55473 GCF_034043715.1 Kitasatospora purpeofusca
GGGGCGGCCGGCCCCGCCCCCCCCCCCCCCCCCCCCCCCCCACCCCAAGGCCGGGCCGGTGCGAGGCCGCCGCCGCCATGGAGGCGGCCGTCCGGTAACGAGTCGGCATCCTCCGTGCGAAGGGCCATTGACACTCCGCTGACGGGGCCCGTACGGTCCTGTCCCAAGCGACTGGAAAGTTTCCTAACAGTTCGCCGCTGGCCCGACCGGAATCACGGTCGCCCCGAGGAGGAGGATCGTCGCGTGACCAGAAGCCACACCAAGATCCCCCTCGCCGGCACCCCCAGTCTGCTGCGGGCCATCAACGACCGCGCCGCACTCGAACTGCTGCTGGCGAACGGACCGCTCTCCCGCACCCAGATCGGCACTCTCACCGGGCTCTCCAAGCCGACCGCCTCCCAGCTGCTGGCCCGGCTGGAAGCGGCCGGGCTGGTGCTGCCGGTGGGCACCACGGCCGGCGGCCCGGGCCCCAACGCGCAGTTGTACCAGGTGAATCCCGCCGCCGGATACGTCGCCGGACTGGACGTCACCAACAGCCACGTCCGGGTCGCGGTCGCCGACATCAGCGGCACCACCCTCTCCGAGCACGTCGTCCCCACCAAGGGCTGGCAGGCCGCCGCGACCGTGCCCCGGGTGGCCGCCGCGGTCGCCGAGGCGGTCCGCGCCGCCGGGCTCGCCGAGGGCGCGCTGCACACCGTGGTGATCGGCGTCGGCGGCGCGCCCGACCCGGTCACCGGCAAGCTGCGCTACGCCTCGCACCTGCCCGGCTGGCACGCGCCCCGGCTGGTCGAGGGGCTGGCCGAGGCGATCGGCGCGCCGGTGACGATCGAGAACGACGTGAACCTCGCCGCCGTCGCCGAGCAGTCCTCCGGCGCGGCCGGGGGCTTCGAGGACTTCGTGCTGCTGTGGGCGGGCGAGGGCACCGGTGCCGCGATCGTGATCGCCGGCCGGCTGCACCGCGGCTTCACCGGCGGCGCCGGGGAGGTCGGCTACATGCCGGTGCCCGGCTCGCCGGTCCGGGACGTCCGCCGGCGCAACTCCGGCGGGTTCCAGGAACTCGTCGGCGCCCCCGCCGTCCGGGCCCTGGCCAAGGAGCACGGGATCGCCGCGCCGACCGCCGAGGAGGCGGTCGCCCGGGCCCTCGCCACCCCGGGCGCGGGAGACGCCTTCCTCACCGAACTGGCCGCCCGGCTGGCCGTCGGCCTGGCCGTGATCGTCGCCGTCGTCGACCCCCGGCTGGTGGTGGTCTCCGGCGGGGTCCCGACCGCCGGCGGCGAGCGGCTGCGGGCCCTGGTCGAGGAGGAGCTGGCCAGGATCTCGCCCGCCCGGCCCGAGGTCCGGAGCAGCACGCTGACCGGCTCGCCCGTCCTGATCGGCGCGCTGGCCCGCGCGCTGGCCGCCGCCCGTGAGGCGGTCTTCTCCACCCACTGACGTCCTACGCCCTACGCCCGACGCCCAGTCTGCACCGCTCGCCCCTGCACCCACCTCTCCCCATCCCCAACGCGGGACCCGAGGCAATGACGCCTGCCCGCGGCACCCCCAGGAGGACCTCGAAGTGCAATCCACCACCTCCCCCGCCCGCAGAAGCCGCCGGACGCTCGCCGCCGTCACCGGCAGCGCCGTCCTCGCCCTGCTCGCCACCGCCTGCACCGGCAGCAGCGACGGCGACGGCAGCGACGACTCGGCCAGTGGCAAGGACGTCACGATCACCTTCTGGCACGGCTGGAGCCAGGACTCCGAGGTGAAGGCGATCAACGACAACATCGCCGCCTTCGAGAAGGCCCACCCCAACATCCACGTCAAGGCCGTCGGCAACATCGCCGACGACAAGGTCAACCAGGCCCTGCGGGCCGGCGGCGACGACGCCCCCGACGTGGTCTCCTCCTTCACCACCAACAACGTCGGCATGTTCTGTTCGACCAAGGCCTTCGTCGACCTCAAGCCGCTGCTGGCCAAGGACAACATCGACGCCGCCAAGACCTTCCCGGCCGCGATGCTCAACTACACGCAGTTCCAGGGCAACCAGTGCTCCCTGCCGCTGCTCGGCGACGCCTTCGGCCTGTACTACAACAAGAAGGCCTTCGCCGACGCGGGCATCACCAACCCGCCGAAGACCTTCACCGAGTTCGCCGAGGTCGCCAACAAGCTCACCGTCCCCGAGGGCGACGGCTACAAGCAGCTCGGCTTCATGCCGCTCTACCACGGCTACGAGTCGACCACCGAGCACTTCCTCGGCCAGTACGGCCCCACCTACTTCGACCCCGCCGGCAAGTCCACCGTCGCCACCGACCCGAAGGTCGCCGCGATGATGAAGTGGCAGAAGAGCATGGTCGACAAGCTCGGCGGCTACGACAAGCTGGACAAGTTCCGGGCCACCTTCGGCGAGGAGTTCAGCGCCAAGAACCCGTTCCACACCGGCCAGGTCGCGATGGCCATCGACGGCGAGTGGCGCACCGCCTCGCTCGCCACCGACAAGCCGGACTTCGAGTGGGCCACCGCCCCGTTCCCGGTGCCGGACGACCAGCAGGACACCTACGGCCGCGGCTACCAGACCGGCACCATCGTCGGCATCGCCAGCACCAGCAAGAAGCAGGCCGCGGCCTGGGAGTTCGTGAAGTTCCTGACCACCGACACCGACGCGGTCGTCTCCTTCGCCAACGCGATCCACAACGTGCCGAGCACCTTCGCCGCCCTGGAGTCGCCGAAGCTGGTCGCCGACGAGAACTTCAAGACCTTCGTGAACATCGCCAAGCACGCCAGCTCCGGCACCACGCCGGCCGTGGTCAACGGCGGCGGCTACCTGGTCTCCGTGCAGAACCTCGGCTACGACTACGAGTCCGGCAAGCAGACCGACCTCACGGCCGGCCTCACCGCCACCGCCAAGGAGATCGACGCCGCCATCGCCCAGGCCAAGTAGCGCGCACCCCGCACGCCCGGCCCGTCCTCGGAGCTCCCATGTCACTCGCGTCCGCCACCCGCAAGGGGGCCGGAGCGACCGCCCCGGCGGCGCCTCCCGTGCAGCAGCAGCTGCGCCGGAAGCGCCGCCGGGCGGCGGCCCGCACCCTCGCCTTCCTCTCCCCCTGGCTGATCGGCTTCAGCGTCTTCTTCCTGTACCCGCTGATCTCGACGATCTACTTCTCGTTCACCAAGTACAACGGCTTCGGCTCGCCCACCTTCACCGGCCTGAAGAACTGGGACTACGTCTTCAACGACCTCCCGGCGTTCTGGCAGGGCCTGCGCAACACCCTGTGGCTGGTCGTCGTCATGGTGAGCCTGCGGGTGGCGTTCGGTCTCGGCATCGGGCTGCTGATCACCAAGATCAAGTCCGGGGCCGGCTTCTTCCGGACCGCCTTCTACCTGCCGTACCTGGCCCCGCCGGTGGCCGCCACCGTCGCCTTCGCCTTCCTGCTCAACCCCGGCACCGGCCCGGTGAACCACTTCCTCGGCGAGATCGGGCTGCCGCAGCCCGGCTGGTTCGCCGACCCGGACTGGTCGAAGCCCGCGCTCACCCTGCTCGCCATGTGGGGCGTCGGCGACCTGATGGTCATCTTCATGGCGTCCCTGCTGGACGTCCCGAGGGAGCAGTACGAGGCCGCCGAGCTCGACGGGGCCGGCCCGTTCCAGCGGTTCCGCTACGTCACCCTGCCGAACATCTCGCCGATCATCATGTTCGCGGTGGTCACCGGCGTCATCCAGACCATGCAGTACTACACGCAGGCCTTCGTCGCCGGGAAGGTCGCCGCCGGCAACGCGGGCAACTCCGGCCAGCAGTTCGAGCCCGGCTACCCGAACGGCTCCACCTGGACCCTGCCGCAGATGGTCTACAACCTCGGCTTCCAGCGCTTCAACTACGGCGCGGCGTGCGTCGTCGCCCTGGTGCTGTTCGTCATCTCGATGGCCGTGACCTCGGTGCTGATGCGCCGCAAGTCCGGCTTCATGGCCAGCGACGACTAGCGGCCCAGTGAGGACACGATCATGACTCTCAGCTCGACCCTCCCCTCCGAGGCACCCGGGAAGCGGACCGGCCGGGGCGTCGCCCGCGGCCCCGTCACCGCCGCCGAGCGGATCGCCCGCCGGCGCGCGCTGCTCAACTGGGTGGCCGTCCACTCGCTGGCGATCGCCGCCGGCCTCTTCTTCCTGCTGCCGTTCGTCTTCGTCTTCCTCACCTCGGTGATGACCGACAGCCAGGCACTCACCACCGACTACTGGCCCACCTCGTGGAACTGGGGCAACTACGGCAAGGTCTGGAACACCCCCGGCTTCCTCACCTGGTGGCGCAACACCCTGCTCTACGCGCTCGCCGGCACCCTGCTGACCGTCGTCTCCAGCCTGCCGGTCGCCTACGCCCTCGCGAAGTTCCGCTTCCGCGGCCGCAACCTGGCGATGATGGCGGTCATCTCGATGATGATGCTGCCGCCGCAGGTCACCATCATCCCGATGTACCTGTTCTGGGCCAAGCAGTTGGGCCTCGGCGGCTCGCTCTGGCCGCTGATCATCCCGATGGCCTTCGGCGACGCCTTCTCGATCTTCCTGCTGCGGCAGTTCCTGCTGACCATCCCCAAGGAGTACATCGAGGCGGCCCGGATCGACGGCTGCGGCGAACTGCGCACCCTGCTGCGGGTGGTGCTGCCGATGGCCAAGCCGGCCATCGCCGCCGTCGCGCTGTTCCAGTTCTTCTACTGCTGGAACGACTACTTCGGCCCGCAGATCTACGCCAGCAGCAACCACGACGCCTGGACCCTCTCCTACGGCCTGGAGTCCTTCAAGGGCGCCCACCACACCAACTGGAACCTCACCATGGCCGCCACCCTGCTGGTGATGGCTCCGGTGATCATCCTCTTCTTCTTCGCACAGAAGGCCTTCATCGAAGGCGTGACACTGACAGGGGTCAAGGGCTGATGTCCGCACTCAAACTGGCCATCGTCGGCGGCGGTTCGACGTACACCCCGGAGCTGATCGACGGCTTCGCCCGGCTCCGCGACACCCTGCCGATCGGCGAACTCGTCCTCGTCGACCCCGCCGCCGACCGGCTGGAGCTGATCGGCGGGCTGGCCCGGCGGATCTTCGCCAAGCAGGGCCACGGCGCGGTCGTCACCACGACCACCGACATCGAGGCCGGCGTCGCGGACGCCGACGCGGTGCTGCTGCAGCTGCGGGTCGGCGGACAGGCCGCCCGCAACCAGGACGAGACCTGGCCGCTGGAGTGCGGCTGCGTCGGCCAGGAGACCACCGGCGCGGGCGGCCTCGCCAAGGCGCTGCGCACCGTCCCGGTGGTGCTCGACATCGCCGAGAAGGTCCGGCGCGCCAACCCGGACGCCTGGATCGTCGACTTCACCAACCCGGTCGGCATCGTCACCCGCGCGCTGCGCGAGGCCGGCCACAAGGCCGTCGGCCTGTGCAACGTCGCGATCGGCTTCCAGCGCCGCTTCGCCAAGCACCTCGGTGTCGACCCGGAGCTGGTCCGGCTCGACCACGTCGGCCTCAACCACCTCAGCTGGGAGCGCGGCGTCACCCTGCTGGACGCGCCCGGCGCGGCCGGCGGCCGGGAGGTGCTGCCGGAGCTGCTGGCCGGTTTCGGCAAGGAGATCGCCGACGACATCCGGCTGCCCCGGCGGGTGGTCGAGCGGCTCGGCGTCGTGCCCTCCTACTACCTGCGCTACTTCTACCAGCACGACCTGGTGGTGGAGGAGCTGAAGGTCAAGGGCTCCCGGGCCGCCGAGGTCGCCGAGATCGAGCGGCAGCTGCTGGAGCTGTACGCCGACCCGGCCCTCGACACCAAGCCGGAGCTGCTCGACCGGCGCGGCGGCGCGTTCTACTCCGAGGCGGCGGTGCAGCTCATCGCCGCGCTGCTCGGCACCGGCGGCGGCACCTCGGTGCAGGTGGTGAACACCCGCAACGACGGAGTGCTGCCGTTCCTGCCCGACGACGCCGTGATCGAGGTGCCGGCCGAGGTCGACGCGGCGGGCGTGCGCCCGCTCCCGCAGCGCCCGCTCGAGCCGCTGTACGCCGGCCTGGTCGCCGCCGTCACCTCGTACGAGCACCTGGCCCTGGACGCCGCCCTGCGCGGCGGTCGCGACCGGGTCTTCGACGCACTGCTCGCCCACCCGCTGGTCGGCCAGATCGAACTCGCCGACCGGCTCACGGACCGGCTGCTCGCCCACAACCGCGAGCACCTCGCCTGGGCCTGACCCGCCCGGCCTCCGCGCCGGTCCCGTCCGGCGCCGGACCGGGCCGCCGGTCCCCCGGCCCGCACCCCGTGGGGGGAGTGCGGGCCGGGCCACCGGCGGCCCGGCGGACGGCGCCCGGCGGACGCCGGCAGGAGAAGCCATCCCCGGCCGGGAAAGACCCCCGGCCGGGCCACGTACGACGAGCCGCGGGGACCCGATGACCCACCAGCCCGAACCACACCTGACCGGCGTCCTCGCCATCGACGCCGGCAACTCCAAGACCGACGTCGCCCTCGTCGGCGCCGACGGCCGTGTCCTCGGCTCCGCCCGGGGCGGCGGCTTCACACCGCAGAAGACCGGTAGCGCCGCCGCCGTGGCCGGCCTCGCCCCGCTGGTCGAGGAGGCCGCCGCGGCCGCCGGGCTGACCGGCTGGACCGGCCCGCTGACCAGCCACGTCAGCGCCTGCCTGGCCAACGCCGACCTCCCGGTCGAGGAGGAGGGCCTGCGCGTGGCCCTGGAGTCCCACCCCTGGGGCGTCAGCAACACCGTGGTCAACGACACCTTCGGCCTGCTGCGGGCCGGCACCGACGGCCCGCGCGGGGTCGCCGTCGTCTGCGGCGCCGGCATCAACTGCGTCGGACTGTTGCCGGACGGCCGCACCGCCCGCTTCCCCGCCCTGGGCGAACTCACCGGTGACTGGGGCGGCGGCTCCGGCCTGGCCGTCAGCAGCATGTGGCACGCCGTCCGCGCCGAGGACGGGCGCGGCGCGCCGACCGCGCTCGCGTCCGCGATCGCCGAGCACTTCGGCCTGCCCAGCGCCGTCGCCGTCGCCGAGGCCGTCCACCTCGGGCACCTGCCGTTCGCCCGGCTGCACGAGATCGTGCGGGTGCTGTTCGCGGTCGCCAGGGAGGGCGACCGGGCCGCGCTGGAGCTGATCGACCGGCAGGCCGACGAGATCACCCGGCTCGCGCTGGTCGCCCTCCGCCGCCTCGACCTGCTGGACACACCGACCCCGGTGGTGCTCGGCGGCGGAGTGCTGGCCGCCCGGCAGTCGCTGCTGCTGGACAACGTGACGGCCCGGCTGGCGCGGGAGGCGCCGCTCGCCGAGCCCCGGGTCGTCGTCGCGCCGCCGGTGCTGGGCGCGGTCCTGCTCGGCCTGGACCACCTGCGGGCCGGACCGCAGGCGCAGGAGCAGGCGCGGCGGGCCTACGACCCGGCGCACTCGGTGGCCGCGTAGCCGCCGGGCGGCACCTCCGCCCCGCGCTCCCGCCCTGCGCTCCCGCCCTGCACTCCCGCTCGCCCTCGGCTCGCCTCCGGCGCGCTGTGTCCTCGGCGTCCTCGGTCCTCCGCGTCCTGTGTCCTCGACGCCCTGAGCCTCGGCACCCTCTGTCCTCCGCCCCCGCCGGGCCCGCACGCCCGGCGGGGGCGGTCGTGCGTCCGGGACGGGAACGGCGGGTGGCGGAACCGGTGGAGCGGAACCGGTGGGACGGATTCCACGTGTACGCGGGTGTCTCGTCCGGTCCCGTTCCTGGAAGACTCATCCCCATGACCGCGCCCCGTCGCCTCCTCCTCGCCGTGCTGCTCTGCTGCGCCGTCACCACCGGCCTCTCCGCCTGCACCCCGATCGACGAGGACCCGACGCTGGCGATGTCCTCGGACGAGGTCGGCGACGCCGAGGACGCCGGGGACGCCGACGACCTCGAGGACGCCGGGGAGGACGGGTACCCGGACCTCGAGGAGTACTGGGCGGCCCCCGAGGCCGGGGCCGACCTCGACCTCGCCGCCTCCCCCACCGCCCCCTCCCCCACGGCTTGCGCGACCGGGGCCGGGCACCGGGTGGTCCAGGTCCTCGACGTCCGGGACGGCCGGCTGAGCGTCCGCCCGGTGCCGCCCGGCTGCCACCCGGACGCCGAACCGGCCGACCTCGCCCTGGCGGCGCACGCCACCGCCACCCTGATCGACCTCCCGCACGACGACCCGGCCAAGGAGGTCCAGTTGCCCGTCCTCCTCGACCACCTCGACACCTGTCTGTCCGAGGGCGAGCCCGAGCCCCCGTACGCCTGTTACGGCGACACCTACGACCTGGTCGTGGACGCCCGCGGCCGGATCACCCGGATCCGGGAGCTGCGGGCGGCCTCCTGAGCCGTCTCGCACGGGCGGCGGGACCGGCCGCTCCGACGGCGGGGCTTGACCTCAGGTGCGGTTGAGGTTGTCGGATGGGGGGCGTGACCCGGACGCCCGGTCCGCCCGAGCGGCGGGTGACGGATCGCGACCGGTCGGAGCCGCGCGGTCGATGCCCATTCAGCGGCGTGGTCCGGGACCGGTCCCCGGGGGCCGCCTCCGATCCTGCGATCGTGCCAGGAGGCGGCCCCCGCTAGGGTTCCCCGGCCCGAGCGGTGCGCCGCATCCGGTCCGCCACATCCGGTCTGCCGAATCCGGTCGACAGGAGCGGCGCGGGTGGCCCAGAGTCAGGACACATGACCGACCTCGCCGGACTCCCGCCGCTCCCCGCCCGCTACCGGTCCGGACCGGCGGCCGTCACCGACGCCCCCGCCGTCGCCCGGCTGGTCGCCGCCTGCGAGCGCGACCTGCTCGGCCGTACCGAGAGCACGCCGGGCGAGGTCGCCGCCGACCTCGCGCACCCCGGCCTCGACCCCGCCCGGGACGCCCTGCTGGTGCGGGACGGCCGCGGCGAGGTGGCCGGCTGGGCGTGGGTGCGCGGCGGACGGCGGAGCCGGGTGGACGTCCACCCCGGGCACCGGGGCGCCGGGTTGGGCGGGTGGCTGCTCGACTGGACCGAGGACCGGGCCCGGCGGGCGGGCGGGGAACGGCTCGCGCAGGCCGTGGAGGACGGCGACCGGGCCGCCGTGGGGCTGCTGCGCTCGCGCGGCTACCTGCCGTTCGTCTCCCAGTGGCAGCTGGGGATCGCCCTGCCCGCCGCTCCGTTGACGGCCGCGCCGCCGTCGGGAGTCTCCGTGCGGCCGTTCCGCCCGGGCGACGAGCGGGCGGCGCACCGGGTGACCGAGGACGCGTTCGACGAGTGGCAGGTGCGGCGCAGTCCCTACGAGGAGTGGTCACTGCGGACGGTCGGGCACGACTCGTTCGCGCCCGCGCTCTCCCGGGTGGCCTTCGCCGGCGGGGAGATGGTGGGCGCGGCGCTGGCCCTGGACGTGCCGGAGTCCGGCGAGGGCCTCGTCGAGCGGCTGGCCGTCCGCCGGGACCACCGGCACCGGGGGATCGCCCGGCTGCTGCTCGGCGAGGTGTTCGGCGCGGTCCACCGGCACGGCCGGGAGCGGTGCACCCTGTGGACGCACTCGGAGACCGGCGCGCTGCCGCTGTACGAGCGGTTGGGGATGACGGTCCGGCGCACCTCGTCGATGTACGGCAAGGCCCTCGGAGCCTAGGCCGCCGCCCCGGCCCCGCCCGAACGGCGGGGCCGGGGCGGCGGCGCGGTGCTCAGGCCGTGCCGCGGCGGCGGCGCCGGAGCCGGCCGAGGGCGGCGGCGCCGCCCGCGAGCGCGAGGGCCACGATCGAACCGCCCGCGAGCAGGGGCGTGCGGGAGGGCGGCTCGGCCGCAGGGCCGTCCGGCCCGTAGCCGCTGGACATGCCCCGGGTGTCGTACTCGGAACCGGCCAGCTTGTCGGCGTAGCGGGCCTTGACCAGCTTCTGGTAGTCGGCCAGCGGCACCGCCGACCGGCCGTCGAGCCCGGCCCTGGCCTGGTCGTTGAGCGGCTCCACGGTGGTGAGCGTCAGCCGGTACCAGCCGCGGATCTGCGGCTCGGTGAAGACCAGGGAGCCCGGGGTCGCGCTGCCCGCGTACCCGGCGTCGGTGTCGCCGTCCCGTACGCCCGCCAGGTGCCAGCCGCCGCCCTCGGTCGGGGCGAGCAGCACGGTGGCGGTGCGGTCGTTGACGGCGGCGCCGAGCGAGGAGACCAGGTGGCTCAGCCTGACCGCCTCGGTGGGGACCGGCAGCGCCGTGCCCGCGACGAAGTCCGGGGTGATCTCGTGCACCGCGAGCGGGTCCTTGAGCGTGAACGCGGGCAGGCCCGCGCACGGTTCGGCCGTGTCGGGGACCGTGACCACGGCGTCCGACCCGGTGTCGGGGCCGGCCCCGGGCAGCGGGGTGGCGAGGAAGCGGCAGACGGCGTCGTGGACGCCGGCCGACCGCACCGCGTCCAGGGCGGCCTGGTAGTCGGGGATGTCGACGGCCCGGGCCGGGCCGGCGGCGGACAGCAGCACGGTAGCCCCCAGCGCCAGGACGAGGGGCAGCCGGGCGAACCGGGTGGCCTTCCGGCCGACGGGCTCGGTTCGGTCACTCATGGGTCGTCCTCCTTCTCTGTCTTCTCGGTCTAGCGGGAGATGCCGGTACGGGAGTGGGTCCACTGGAACGAGCTGTTGTTGACGTAGTCGGCGTAGTTCCACCACGTGTAGGTGGTGGTGTCCGGCCACGGGTCGCCGACGGCGATGGTGTTGTTCGAGGTGTCGAAGCCGTAGACGACGTTCATGTGGCCGCCGCCGGACTTCCAGCCGATCCGGGCGCCGATCGGCCGGGCGGCCTTGACGTCGGTGGTGACCTCGGCGAACGACGCCGCGCGAACGAGACCGGTACCGGGCTTGGCCAGGCCCAGGCTGGACCAGGCGTTGGCCATGTCCTCGAGCCTGGCGGGCTGGTTGTCGCAGCTCGGCCCGCCGCTGTACTGGGAGGCCCGGGCACAGAAGTCCGCCTGGGTGGTGCCGTATCCCTGGAACTTGGCGATGGTGAGCCCGGAGGCCGACCAGCACCACTGGGTCTTCTCCTGCTTCAGCATGGTGATCTGGTCGTAGGCGGACTCCGCCCGGGCCGTACCGCCTGCGGCCAGGAGGACCGCCGAGACCGCGAGTGCCAATGCCGGCCCGGTGGCCGTGTATCCGAATCTGCTCATTGCCTGCCTTCCCATGGGGCGTGGGGTGCCCAGCCACATGAGAGCGCGGACCGCCGCCGTTCTCCGGAGGACTCGTGGAAAGCAGGGCCGAACGGGTTGTTAGCCATATGAGAGGGGGATGGCTTGAAATATTCGTGGCCGGAGGACCCTTGGCGCGCCCGGTTCCACTGCACCGCCCCGTGGCGGGCGGCGACTCCCCGTTCGGATGAACGTGCCTTGCAGTGCTGGCCGTTCACGGACGGCCACTGCTACCAATTGCCAGGTACTCGAACCATGGCGAGAGTGCACCGCCCAGCCGTGCGCGAGCCGTACGGCCTCCAGTGAGAACGGAACCCGCCTAATGGCAACCGCCCTCCGCAAGACGCTCGCCCTCGCCACCCTGGCGCTGACGGCCTCCCTCCTGCCCACCGGTACGGCGGGAGCCGCCGACGTGGCACGCCCGGCCACGCGCACGCCCGGCGTCTACTGTCTCGCCAACATCTGGAACAAGCCGGACGCCTCCACCAAGGCGTGCGACGCCAACGACCAGGGCCAGCACTGGGCCGTCACGGGTCAGCAGATCGCCCTCGCCAACGCCCGGGCCTACTGCCTCGCCAACACCTGGAACAAGCCGGACGTCTCCGTGAAGCCGTGCGCCTCCGGCGACCAGGGCCAGTACTGGACCGTGAACAGTGACCAGATCGCGCTGACCTTGGCGCCCGCCTACTGCCTCGCCAACACCTGGGGCACCCCGACCGTCTCCGTGAAGCCGTGCGACAAGTCCGACCGGGGCCAGCACTGGGTGGTCTTCGGCGACCAGATCAGCCTCTCGCAGGTCTGACCCGCCCAAGCCTCCCGCTCCGCGGCCCGGCCGCGGAGCGGGAGGTCGGCACGGCCGACTTTCCGTGCGGCACCGGACCGCCCGACTCGACGGCTGTTCAGGCCGATCCTGCCGCCTCAGCGGTCCATGCCCAACCGGGCCGCGATCGAGCCCGGCAGCGGGTACGGGCGCTCGGGCGGAAGGAGGCGCTGGGCCTGGGCCGCCCGGCCGCCCTGGACGAGGGCGGCGATCTTCCGGGCCTGCGGGGTGAGGTCGGTGATGCCGGTGATCCACTCCTCGGCGAAGGTCCGGATCAGGGTGCGGCCCACGCCCACCTGGATGCTGTAGTGGTTGAGCGCGGCGCCCCGCAGCGAGCGCTCCGGATCCCACTGGACGTGCACCTCGGCGCGGGCGAGCTCCGCCGGGTCTGCGGTGGTCAGGACCGCGCGGCGCAGGGCCTCCTCCCAGCCGGCGCGGGTGATCCGGACGGCGAGGACGCGTTCCTGGCCGGGCTTGCGCGCCCAGTTGCTGCGGTGCATCAACCAGGCGAAGGAGGGCTTGATCCAGGTCATCCGGCCGAAGGAGAAGGGCGGCACGAACCGCTGGGCGGCGAGCGCGGGTTCGGCGACGGCGGGGGCGTACGCCTGGTAGAGGGTGATGGTGGCGGCGTCGAAGTCGGCCCGGATCCCGCGCTGCTGGTGCATGGCGTCCGACTCTGCCAGCGGCACGGCGGCCTGAGCGAGCGGTTTTCGTCCGTGCCGGGGCCGATGTCCGACGTGGCGGCACCGCCGGACGGGAGGCCGTCCGGCGGTGTCGGGCCGCGCCGGGCCGGGGCGCGCCCGGTCAGCCCGCGGTGGCGCGCGGGGCGGTCGGGTGGCCGAAGCGGAACAGCGGGTCGGCGGTGTCGAAGGGGACGTCCTCCCGGGCGGCGTCGACGGCCGCGTCGGAGCGCGGGAGGTCGAAGGGGAGGGTGCCGGTCATCGGGGTGCGGCCGAGGACGGCGTCCAGGACGAGGTCGTCGGCGGCGCCGAACTCGCCTACCAGCAGGGCCGCGTGGGGTGCCAGCGGGGTGAGGACGGCGGGGCGCTCCAGCTGGGTGACGAGGGCCGTGGGCAGTGTCCGGGCCAGCTCCGCCAGCCGGGCCGCCTCGGCCGGCTCGAACTCCAGCGAACCGGAGTGGAAGGCCCGCTCCAGCAGCCCTTCGCGCTTCTCGTAGGGCGTGGCGAGGCGGAGCACCGCGAGGTCGGCGTCCTCGGGCCGGTCGACGACGGTGCCGTAGCGGGCGGCCACGGCCGGGTCGATGCCCTCGACGTAGAGGCGGGTGCCGGTGAGCGGGCGGCCGGTGAGCGGTTGGCCGGACAGGTGGACCAGGGAGCGGGCCTGGAGTTCGCGGCCCAGCGCGCGGCCCTCGGGCGCGCCGACCAGTGCGACGGCGGCCTCGACGTCCACGTACGGGTCGTCGAACAGTCCGAGGCGGAACTTGTCGCGCAGGATGCGGCGGACGGACTCGTCGAGGCGCGCCTCGGTGACGGCGCCGGAGCGGAGCACGCCGAGGATCAGTTCCGGGTCGGTCTCGCCGCCGAGCTGGTCGGCCCCGGCGTGCAGGGTCAGCGCCACCTGCTCCGGCACGGACAGCTCCTCGACGCCCCAGTGGCGCGGCGGCAGGCTGACGACGCCGGGGACGTCCATGCCGGTGATGGCGTTGAAGTCGGTGCAGACCACACCGTCGAAGCCGTACTTCCCGCGCAGCAGACCGGTGATGACGTCGTGGTTGAAGTTGGCGCCGACCTCGGCCAGCCCGCTGCCGGAGGGGATCGCGTAGGCGGGCATGATCTGCGCGGTGCCGGCCTCGAACGCGGCCTCGAAGGGGCGCAGGTGCCGGTCGAGCGCGCCGCCCGGGTAGACCAGCCGCCGGCCGGCCGCGAAGTGCGCGTCCTCGCCCTTGGACTGCGGGCCGCCGCCGGGGAAGTGCTTGGTCATGCAGGCGACGCTGTCCGGGCCGACCGGTCCGCCCTGGAGGCCGCGGATGTAGGCGGCGATGATCCGGGAGGCCCGGTCCGGGTCCTCGCCGAAGGTGCCGCTGATCCGGGCCCAGCGCGGTTCGGTGGCGAGGTCGGCCATCGGGTGGATGGCGACCCGGATGCCGACGGCCCGCAGTTCGCGGCCGATCAGCGCGGCGTACTCCTCGACGAGTCCCGGGTCGTCGGTGGCGGCCAGCCCGATCGGCTCCGGGCCGGTGGAGAAGCCGCCGCCGGTGAAGGCGGTGGCCGGGTTGGCGGTGAAGCCGTGCCGGGGGTCGGAGGCGAGGGTGACGGGGATGCCGAGGCGGGCGGCGGCGGCGAGGTCCTGGACGTGGTTGTTCCATTCGGCCATGGCGCGGGCGTCGGGGACGGCCATCATGGCGAAGGCGGTGAGGCCGCGCTCGGCGATGAGGTGCTCGCCGGAGGGGAAGGGGCCCTGGTTGCCGGGGAACATCCGGCCGTGGAGCATCAGGGCGGCCTTCTCCGGCGGCGTCATCCGGGCCAGGAGGTCCTCGACGCGCTCCTCGACGGGCAGCCGAGGGTCCTCGTAGGGCTCCATGGTGCCGTTGTGGTTGAGGTCGCGGAACGGTGTGCCGTCGGTGTGGTGCAGCAGGGTCCTCATGCCGTCACCCCGGCGGGCGCCTGAGCAGCGGCGGACGCCGCCAGCCCGGCGGCGGACGCGGTCGGCCCGGCGGCGGCCTTGGCGCGGAAGGCCGCGACGGTCCCGGCGTCCACGCCGCAGTGGGCGAGCAGGCCCTCGGTGCCGCCGTAGCGGCTGCCGACCAGCTCCAGGAAGGCCGCCATCGCTCCGGCCGGGGCCTCCAGCAGCGGGCGGGGGACGACCAGGGTGCCGTTCTCGTAGTCGTTCAGCACGGCCCGGTTCCGCTCGGCCAGGCCCTCGAAGATCTGGGTCAGCGCCGCGCCGGTGCGGGCGTAGTCGGCGACGACCTCCTCGGCGGGCACGCCGAGCAGGTCCAGCAGCAAGGCGGTCAGGAAGCCGGTGCGGTCCTTGCCTGCGGCGCAGTGCAGCAGCACGCCGCCGGGGCGGGCGGCGGCCTCGACCGCGAGCTTGACGGCCCCGGGGGCGGACTCGGCCATCAGCAGGTAGAAGGCGCCGAGGTCGGCGTCGGTGGTCATCTCCCGCATGGCCGCGGCCAGTTCCCCGCCGGCGGGCTGGATGCGGGCGGCGACCACCTCGACGCCGTCGGCCGCCGAGACCGCCCAGTCGTCGTCCCGGGCCTCGGCCTCGCCGCGCAGGTCGACGATGGTGCGGATGCCGGCGGTGCGCAGCTGGGCGGAGATGCCCGCGTTGTCGCGGGGGAACGGCTGGGCGGAGCGGTGGAGGACGCCGGGGCGGATCCACCGGCCGGCGGGGTCGGCGAGGGTGGCGGGGTCGCGGAAGTTGACCAGGGTCATGGTGGGGGGCCTCTCGGTGGGGGGTCGGTCAAGGAAGGGGGTCGGTCAAGGAAGGGGGTCGGTCAGAGGGAGCGGGGCGGTCAGGGGGAGGGGAAGTCACGATGGGCTGGACATCTAGACGTCTAGATGTCTACCTGGCGGATCGGGACCAGGGCAAGCGGCGCCGGGGTGAACTTCCGGACAACCCCGGACGGAAGCCGCCCGCCGGCTCCGTAGGATCGGGCGCGTGGCAACGCACCGAAGCGACACCCCGCTGTACCGCCGGCTGGCCCGGCAGCTCCAGGAGCGCATCGCCGCCGGGACGTACCCGGCGGGCTCCCGGCTGCCCAGCGAGTCGGAGCTGAGCGCCGACTTCGGCGTCAACCGGCTGACCGTCCGGCAGGCGGTGGCGGAGCTGGAGCGGGCCGCGGTGCTGGAGATCCGCCGGGGCGTGGGGACCTTCGTCCGCCCGCCGGCGGTGCGGGTCTCGATCACCGTCGACCCGCGCAGCCAGCGGTTCGACCTCGGCAGCGTCCACCGCGCCCTGCCCCTGGGGACCGGACTGCCGGACGACGCCGACCTGCCGGCCGGGACCGGGAGCACCGTCGAGGGCGACGGCGAGGCCGTGGTGGCGGCGCCGGCCGTCGGCGGCTCCGCCGAGGACGACGAGGCCGCCCGGCAACTGGGCCGCGCCATCGGGGAGTTGTCCCGGGTGGACACGGTGATCCGGATCGGCGGCCGTCCTCGGGTGGCGAACAGCTACTGGGTGCCGACCCGGCCGCTGCCGGCCGAACTGCTGCGGCCGGGACGGCCGGGGAACATGGTGCCCGCCCTGGCCGGGGCGGCCGGCGTGGAGCTGGAGTACGACTGGCGGGCGTTCGGCGCGATCGGCGCGGACCTCGCGGACGCGGAGCTGCTCGGAGTGCCGCCGGGCACCCCGCTGCTGGTCCGCGAGGGCGTCAGCTGCACGCCGGACGGCACGCCCGCGCTGTACGTGCGGCGGCGGATCGACGGCAGCAGCGCGCGGTTCGTGCTGCACTACCGCGAGCCCGGCGGGGCGGACGACGCGGGCGGGTCCGGGCCCGCCCGGTAGCCGGGCGCGCTCACCCGGCAGACCCGGACACCGACCCGGCTTCCGACCCCGACCCCGACCCCGGCCCCGCGAGCGGACCGAGCAGTTGCCGGAACGCCACCGCCCAGTCCGCCAGCGGCCGCCCCTCCTCGCCGTCGACGACATGCCGCCGGGTCATCCCCGCCAGCAGCGCCGCCAGGGCCTGCGGCCGCAGGTCGGCGACCACGTCCACGCCCAGCCGGGCGGCCGCGATCGCCGCCGCCCGCTGCGAGAACGTGTCGATCATGATCAGCGCGAAGTCGTGCACGCTGCGGATCCCGATGAACCGGCGCCGCAGCGCCCGGCGCCGCACGGTGTGCTCGGCCGGTTCCTCCAACTGCCCGTCGGTGGTGGCCCCGGCGTGCTCGAAGGCCTCCCAGATCCCGAGCCCGGGCGGCGCGGCGGCGAAGGCGTCCAGGACCGCGAGCCCGAAGTCCATGCCGAAGAGCAGGGCCTCCTTGCACTCGTAGTACCGGAAGAAGGTGCGGTGGGCGACGTCCGCGCGCCGGCAGATCTGGTCCACCGTGGTGCTCTCGAAGCCCTGCTCCTCGAAGAGGTCGAGCCCCGCCGTACGGATCGCCTGCCGGGTCCGCGCGCGCTTGCGGTCGCGCAGTCCGGGCTCCGCCGCGGTGTCCGTCCCCTGCCCCTGCATCCTGCTCGCTCCTCGTCAACTGGCTTGCCGCAAGCGGCCTTGGTCGTACGGAATCACGCCGGGAGCGGCCGCTCAAGCCCAGCGCGAAGTCGTCGTCAGCTCGTCATGTGAAGTTTGCAGAACTGCCAATTGGCAGTTGTGCCACTTCCAAAAGCTGGGCACATACGGCGACCGGTCCGGCCCGGACCGCCCGTTCTCCCCCGCTTTTCCCTCGCCCTCCCCTCGCCTCCCCGCCTTCCCCACTCCCCCCGCCCCCACCGAACCCCACGAGGAACCATGAAGCGGCACACGCACGTCCTGGCATCCGCGGTCTGCACGGCGGCCCTCGCCCTCACCGCCGTCGCCTGCTCCACCTCCGACGACACCCTCTCCGGCGGCGCCGCGACCGGCTCCACGCCCAAGGACGACGGACCCGCCGTCGACGGCGGCACCCTGCGCATCGGCCTCGACCGGCCGTTCACCAAGCTCGACCCGGCCGACAGCGGGCTCACCTCGATGCCGATGATGATCCTGGCCAACGCGCTCTACGACCCGCTGATGGCCAACGCCGACAACGGCGCCGTCCAGCCCCACCTGGCCAAGTCCTTCACCCCGAACGCCGACGCCACCGCCTGGACGCTGGAGCTGCCCGAAGGCGTCACCTTCAGCGACGGCAGGCCGCTGGACGCGCAGTCCGTCGTCGACCACGTCGACCGGCTCGCCAAGCCCGAGGCCAAGTGCGCCTGCGCCGTCGACGCCGCCACCATCGGCGCCATGACGGTGAACTCCCCGACCTCCGTCGGCTTCGCCCTCAAGGCCCCGAACGCCGCCTTCCCCAACCTGTTCACCCGCTCCCTCGGCTACATCTCCGAGGCGCCCGCCGGCCCCGACACCCCCGCCGTCGGTTCCGGCCCGTACACGGTGGAGAGCGTGCAGCCCGGCGTCTCCGCCACCCTGGTGCGCAACCCCGCCTACCGGGGCCCCAAGGGCCACGCCGACAAGCTCGTCTACAAGGTGCTGCCGGACACCGACAGCCGCTACCAGTCGCTGCGCTCCGGCGACGCCGACCTCGTCTGGACCGAGACCCCCGCGCAGTACAAGCAGGCCGCCGGCGACGGGCTGCGCGCCGCGACCGGCCCCGGCTCGACCTCCACCGTGCTGTTCAACACCAAGGCCGCCCCCTTCGACGACCCGAAGGTCCGCAAGGCGCTCCAGTACGCCGTGGACCGGGCCGCCGTCGAGCGGGTCGTCCACCTCGACCAGGGCAAGGTCGCGGACGGCCCGATCAGCTCCACCTCCCCCTACCGGGGCACCGCCGACACCGGCTACCCCGCGCACGACGCCGCCCGGGCCAAGGCGCTGCTGGCCGAGGCCGGCCACGCCGACCTCGCCTTCGACTACCTGGTCGACAGCCGGCCCGAGGGCCAGCAGCGGGCCACCGTGCTCCAGCAGATGTTCGCCGAGGCGGGCGTCCGGATGACCATCAAGCCGCTGGACCCGGCGGGCCTCGGCACCGCGATGTACCAGCGCCAGTTCCAGGTGATGGACTTCGTCACCAGCATGTTCGGCGACACCGACACCGCCCTGACCAGCCTCTTCCTGTCCAACTCCCCCTACAACTTCACCGGCTGGAACAACCCGGCGGCGGCGCGGGCGATCACCGCCGGGCACGGCACCGTCGACCCGGCCCAGCGGGCCCGCGCCTACCAGGAGGCCGCGCGGGAGATCGTCGCGGACGCCCCGATGCTCTTCCTGACCGAGAACCCGGTCGGCTTCCTGGCCACCGCCAAGCTCGGCGGACTGCCCGACGTCTCGAAGCGGACCGTGGTCAGCGTCTCCCCCGCGGTGCTGTGGGTGAAGAAGTGACGCCCGCCCTGGCGCCCGCACCCACCACTCCGGCACCCGCACCCGCACCCGCACCGGCACCGGCAGCCGCCCTGGCCCCCGCCCTACGGACCGCGGGGCGCGCCGCCGGACGGGCCGGACGGGCCGCCTCGGTCCTGCTGCTGGTCACCGTCGCGGCGCTCGCCCTGCCCCACCTGATGCCCGGCTCCCCCGCCCTCGCCGCGCTCGGCCCCACCGCCACGCCCGAACAGGTCGCCGCGTACGAGGCCCGGCTCGGCCTGGACGACAACGTGCTCGCCGCCGCCTGGCGCTGGCTCGGCGACGCCCTGCACGGCGACCTCGGACACTCGCTGTCCACCGGCGCCGCCGTCACCGCCGAACTCTCCGACCGGATCCCGGTCACCCTCGAACTCTTCGTCGCCGCCCAGCTGGTGGCGCTCGGCCTGGCCCTGCCGGTCGCCCTGTACTCGGCCTGGCGGCCGGGCGGGGCGGTCGACCGGATCGCCACCGCCGGCGCGTTCGTCTGGCTCGCCGTACCCGGCTTCGTACTCGGCCTGGTGCTGATCTGGCTCACCGCCGTCCAGCTGCGGATCCTGCCCGCCACCGGCTGGACGCCGTTCACCGAGGACCCGTTCGACAACCTGCGCCATCTGGTGCTGCCCGCGCTCACCCTCGGCCTCACCGAGGCGGCCGTGTTCACCCGCACCCTGCGCGGCCAGCTGATCGACACCCTCGACCAGACCTACGTCGCCGCCGCCCGCAGCCGCGGCATGGGCACGGTGCGGCTGCTGCTGCGGCGCGCCCTGCGGCCCTCCTCGCTGCCGCTGGTCACCCTGGTCGGGATCGGCATCGGGATGTCGCTCGGCGGCTCGGTGCTGGTCGAGTCGCTGTTCGCGGTGCCGGGCGTCGGCACCCTGGCGGCCACGGCGATCGCCGGCCGCGACTTCCCGGTGGTGCAGGCCGTGGTGGTGGTCAGCGCCGTCGGCGTGGTGGCGGCCACCCTCGCCGTGGACCTGCTGTACCGCACGATCGACCCGAGGATCGCCGATGAGCGTCACTGACACCGCCCTTCCCGAAACAGCCGAAGCAGCCGAAGCGGTCCAAGGAGCCGAAGCGGCCCAAGCAACCGGAGCAGCCCAAGCAGCCGAAGCCACCGGCGCGGTCCGCCGGTCGCCCTTCCGCCGCCCGGCCCCCGGGGTCCTGGCCGCCGGGGCCTGGCTGGCGCTGGTCGCGCTCGCCGCCCTGCTGGTCCCGCTGCTGCCCGGCTTCGACCCGCTGCACGGCGACTTCGCCCACCCCTCCGCCGCCCCCGGCCCCGGCCACTGGCTGGGCACCGACGCCGCCGGGCGGGACGTCCTGCAACGGACCGTGGCCGGCGCCCGCGCCTCCTTCGCCGTCGCCGGGCTCACCATCGCGGTCGGCCTGCTCGGCGGCGGGACGCTCGGCCTGGCGGCGGGCTGGTTCCGGGGCCCGGTGGACAAGGTGATCGGCTTCGCCACCGACCTGCTGATGTCGGTGCCCTCGCTGATCCTGGTGATGATCACGGTCGCGCTGCGCGGCCCGGGCCTGACCGTGATCGGCACCCTGATCGGCCTGTTCACCGTGCCGCACTTCACCCGGATGGTGCGCGCCGTCGTCCTGTCGCTCAGCGAACGCGGCTTCGTCCAGGCCGCCCGGATGATCGGCACCGCGCCGCTGCGCATCCTGCGCCGCGAGGTGGTCCCGCACGTCGCTCCGGCCGCGCTCACCTTCGCGTTCACCGCTACCACGGTCGCGATCGTCGCCGAGGGCTCGCTCAGCTTCCTCGGCTTCGGCCTCCGCCCGCCGGAGCCGTCCTGGGGCGGCATCATCGCCGAGGGCCGGACCACCCTCGGCAGCGCGCCGTGGATCTCGCTCGCCCCCGCGGCGGTGCTCTGCCTGACCGTCCTCGCCCTCAACTACCTGGGCGAGCAGCTGCGTTCGAAGGGAGGCCGGGGATGACCGGCCCGGTCCTGGAAGTCCGCTCGCTGGACACCACCCTGCACACCCCCGACGGCCGGACCCTGCACATCCTGCACGGCATCGACCTCAGCATCGACGCCGGGGAGTGCCTCGGCGTGGTCGGCGAGTCCGGCTCCGGCAAGTCCGTACTGGCCCGCACCGTGCTCGGCGTCCACCCCCGCACCACCCGGACCACCGCCACCGGGCGGATCCTGCTCCACGGCGAGGACCTTCTCACCGCCGCCCCGCGCCGGCGCGCCGAACTCCTCGGCACCGGCGTGGCCATGGTCCACCAGGACCCGATGACCTCGCTCAACCCGGTGGTCCGGATCGCCGACCAGGTCACCGAGTCGCTGACCAACCGCCGCCGGATGCGCCGCCGGGAACGGCTGCGCACCGCCGCCGAACTGCTCGCCGCCGTCGACGTGCCCGATCCGGCCCGGCGCGCCCGCGCCTACCCGCACGAACTGTCCGGCGGTCTCCGGCAGCGGGTCGGCATCGCCGCCGCGCTGGCCGGCTCCCCCGCCCTGCTGCTCGCCGACGAGCCCACCACCGCGCTCGACGTCACCGTCCAGCGCACCGTCCTCGACCTGCTCGACCGGCACCGCGGGACCCGCGGCCTCGCCACCCTGCTCATCACCCACGACATCGGCCTGCTGTACGGCCGGGCCCGGCGGATCGCCGTCATGTACGGCGGACGGATCGTCGAGACCGGCCCCACCGAGGCCGTCACCGAGGCACCCGCCCACCCGTACACCGCCGCGCTGCTGCGCTCGGTGCCGAGGGTCACCGGGCCGCTGCGCCGCGTCCTGCCCGCCGTGGCCGGCTCGCCGCCGGACCTCTCCCGACCGGCCGTCGGCTGCCCGTTCGCGCCGCGCTGCGAGCGCGCCGAGGCGGTCTGCTCGACGGACGCGCCCCCGCTCCACCGGGTCGGCGACGGTCACACGGCCGCCTGCCACTTCCCGCTCACCGCGCTGCCCGGGCCGGCGTCCACGTCTGTGCCCAAGGCCCAGGAGACCGTATGACCCCCGTCATGACCCCCGTCGCCCCCGCCCCCGAACCGTCCCCCGTCGTGCTGCGGGCCACCGGGCTGTCGGTGGTCCACCGCACCCGCTCGGGCCCGCTGCACGCCGTCAGCGAGGTCGACCTGACCCTGCGCGAACGCCGCACCCTCGCGCTGGTCGGCGAGTCCGGCTCCGGCA
The DNA here is from genome assembly GCF_034043715.1 of Kitasatospora purpeofusca. GTDB lineage: Bacteria > Actinomycetota > Actinomycetes > Streptomycetales > Streptomycetaceae > Kitasatospora > Kitasatospora purpeofusca_A. The sequence goes on from NZ_JAXCLC010000061.1 coordinate 22,074, forward strand.
AGAGCAGCATCGCCAAGGCCCTGCTCCGGCTGCCCCCGCCCACCGCCGGCACCGTCACCGTCGACGGCACCGACCTGGCCGCCCTCGCCCCCCGCGCGCTGCGGGCCCTGCGGCCCCGGCTGCAGATGGTGTTCCAGGACCCGGTCTCCTCGCTCAACCCGCGCCGCACCGTCCGCGACCTCGTCGCCGAACCGCTCGACGCCCACCCGGACCCGAAGGTGGACCGCGCCACCGCGGTCGAGCGCCAGCTGGAGGCGGTCGGACTGCCGCTCGCCCTGTTCGGCGACCGCCGGCCCGGCCAGCTCTCCGGCGGCCAGGCCCAGCGGGTCGCGATCGCCCGGGCGCTGGCGGCCGAACCCCGGGTCCTGATCGCCGACGAGGCGGTGTCCGCGCTCGACGTCTCGGCCCAGGCCACCGTGCTCAACCTGCTGCGCCGGCTCACCGGGGAACGGGGGCTGGCGAGCCTGTTCATCTCGCACGACCTCGGTGTGGTCCGCGCGGTCAGCGACGACGTCGCGGTGCTCCAGCTCGGCCGGCTCTGCGAGCAGGGCCCCACCGAGGAGGTGCTCGCCGCCCCCGCCCACCCCTACACGGCGGCGCTGCTCGCCGCCGTCCCCGAACCCGGCCGGCCGCTCGGCGACACCGGGCTGGTCCCCGCCGACCCGCCCTCGCCGCTGGACCCGCCGTCCGGCTGCCGGTTCCGCACCCGCTGCCCGTTCGCCGACGAGCGGTGCGCGCGCGAGGTGCCGGAGCTGCGCGAGGTGGCGCCGGGGCGGACCGTCGCCTGCCACCGGCCGCTGCTGCCGGTCCCGGTGGCGCACGACGGAGCGGTCGCCGCCCGGCCGACCCGATAACATGCCCGGGCTGGGTGGCCGGCCGGCCGGCCCACGGCCCGCCGGTCCGGCCGACCGGCGGCAGGCCGATCGGCCGACCGGTCGGCCCGCCGGACGGCCGCACCACACCCACGGGCCGGGGCGGACACGACACCATGACGGCGGCCAACGGAACCGGCACCCCCGACCCCCCCGACATCCCCGGCAAGCTCGCCGGCCACTGCCTCGCCCTGTTCACCGAGGTCTCCCGCACCGGCCGCCTGCTCCGCCGCACCGAGCTGGAACGGCTGCGCGACCTCGGCGAACGCGCCGCCGAAGCCGGCCACGGACTGCGCGACCTCGTCGGCGTCTGCCTCGGCGCCACCCGCGCGTCCTGGCAGACCTTCCCCGGCCTCACCGCCGCCACCACCGCCGAAGTCCGGCGCACCGGCGACGCCGTGCTCGCCGCCACCCAGGCCGCGCTGGGCGCCGTCGCCGAAGGCCACGAACGCGCCCAGCGGATGGCCGTGCGCCAGGAGGAGGCCAACCGGCGGGAACTCGTCAACGACCTGCTGCACGGCCGCACCGACCTCGGCCGGCTCGCCGAACGCGCCGAACGCTTCGGCCTGCGGCTCGCCGCCGGGTACACCGTCGCGGTCGCCGTCGGCGCGGAGCCCTACCTGGAGGGCGCGCCCACACCGCACCGGGTCCTGCGCGAACTGACCGGCCGCTACGACGACCGCACCCTGCTGCTGGCCGTCCGCGACGGGCGGCTGGTCTGCATCGCCTCCGACGGCGAACAGGCCGTCCTCACCGCCTTCACCGACCTCGCCCTGCGGCCCGGCCCCGGCTACCCGCCGGCCCTGCGGGTGGCCACCGGCCGCCGGTACGGCGGCACCGGCGGCATCGTCCGCAGCTACGAGGAGGCGCTCGCCACGCTGGAGTACGCGGAGCGGCTCGGCCTGCCCGCGGCCCGGCTGCGGGCCGAGGAGCTGCTGGTCTTCCCGGTGCTGATGCGGGACCGGGAGGCCATGGCCGACCTGGTGCGGACCGTGCTCGGTCCGCTCACCGCCGCGCGCGGCGGCGCCCGTCCGCTGCTGGAGACCATCACCGTGCAGGCGGAGGCCGGGTACGTGAACGCGGAGACCGCCCGGCGGCTCGGGCTGAGCGTGCGGGCTCTCGGCTACCGGCTGGAACGCATCCGCGACCTCACCGGCTACGACCCGGCGGAGGCCCTGCACCGCTACACCCTGGAGACCGCCGTGATGGGCGCGCGACTGCTCGACTGGCCCGACCAGCCGTTGTGATTCCCTCCGTTCGGACGTTTCGGACGGCCCCGCGTTGCCTGCGGTTTCCGGATATTTTCGGGGTGTCAAAGCATCGTCAAGATTGCCGGATCCTGGCAGTGTGCGGACACCTGCCCGCCTGACAGGATCGCTGCGGCGCACGGGGAACCGGCGCTGTAGGAAGAGTCTGGGGGGCGGGGCGGTTGCGGGGGAATTTCAGAGCCGCGCCGGGCTTCCAGACTCTGGTGGTGACTGCTGAGCACTGGATGCTGGCCCTGCTCAGCGGCCTTGGCGCCGACGTCGTGTCCGGGGGACACGACGTCGGCCACGCCACCAGGACCCGGAACGGGGGGTGCGGCGCCGATCCCCACGTCGACGCCGTGCCCGGGGTTCTCCCCGACAACCTTCCGGGCGACCTGCTCGCTTCCGAACCCTTCCCCCTGGTCGGCCGCTCCTGCTTCGTCCTCCCGGGCGACGCCACCGCCACCGGCGGCTGGGCCGAGGTCGCCACGGACGACGGCTCGCCGCTCCTCATCGCGGTCCGCACCCCGCCCGGCGACCCCACCGTCCCGGCCGGCCGCACCGCCCTCCTCCACGCCCACGACCCGGCGACCGACACCTACCTGATCACCCTGCTGGACCTGGGCAGCCTCTTCAGCTGACGGGCGTTCCGCCGATGATCGGACTTGTTCGCTGCTCGTCGGCCCCTGAGCGGCGTCCCGTGACCGTCGCCGCCCTCCGGTCAGCGGCGGGCCGCCGCCAGGAGGGCGGGGACGGTGGGGAGTTTGACGCGGGGGCGGCCGGTGGCCTCGCCGCGGGCGCGTTCGGCGCGGTCGATGGCGCGGAGGTGGCGCAGGCCGAGGGCGTCGGGGCGGCGGGTGCGGACCAGGCGGTCGAAGGTCCTGCGGTCGCCGGCCGGGTGGGGCAGGGTGCCCGCGACGGCGTCGTCCAGGAGGGCGTGCACGGTCTCCTCGGCGCAGGCGCGGTTGGCGCCGATGCCGCCGGTGGGGCCGCGCTTGGCCCAGCCGACGAGGTAGGTGCCGGGCAGCGGTCGGCCGGTCGCCGGGTCCAGGACCCGGCCGCCCCGGTGCGGGACGCTCGCGGTGGCCTCGTCGAAGGGCAGTCCGGGGAGCGGAACGCCGCGGTGGCCGATGGAGCGGACCACCAGGGCGGCGCGCAGCGGTTCGTCGTCGCCGGTCAGGCGGACGGCCTCGACCCGTTCGCCGCCGAGGAGTTCGACGGGCGCGGCCTCGAAGCGCAGGACGATCCGGCGGCCCGGTCGGGGTGCGGCGGCGCCGTCCAGGCGTTCCAGCGGGAGGCCGGCCAGCAGGGCCGCGCCGGAGCCCTCGGGCGCGGCGGCGAGGGCCGCGCGGACCTCCGGCCGGTCGTCCACGGCGACCTCGACGCCCGGGAGCCGGGTGAGGGCGAGGAACTCGGGGGCGGTCCAGGCGGCGTGCTCGGGCCCGCGCCGGGCGGTCAGGACGACCTCACGGAGCGGGCTGCGGCGCAACGCGGCGAGGGCGTGGTCGGCGATGTCGGTGGCGGCGAGCCGGTCGGGGTCGGTGAGCAGGATCCGGGCGATGTCGAGAGCGACGTTGCCGTTGCCGATCACCACGGCCCGTTCGGCGCCGGGGCCGGTCCCGGCGCCGAGGGCGACCGCGTCGGCGGGCACGGTCGGTTCGGCGTTGTACCAGCGGACGAAGGTGGTGGCGGGCAGGCTGCCGGGGAGGTCCTCGCCGGCCACGCCGAGCCGGCGGTCGGCGGCGGCCCCGACCGCGTACACCACCGCGTGGTGGTGGGCGGCGAGTTCGGCGTGGTCAAGGTCGGTGCCGACCTCGACGTTGAGGTGGACCCGCAGCCGGGGGTCGTGGAAGACGGAGGCGAAGCTCTCGGCGATCCGCTTGGTCGACTGGTGGTCGGGGGCGACGCCGTGCCGCAGCAGTCCGCCGGTCACGGGCAGCCGGTCGAGCATGGTGACCTCGGCGCCGGTGGTGCGCAGCAGGGCCTGCGCGGTGTAGCTCGCGGACGGCCCGGTGCCGACGACGGCGACCCGCAACGGGCCGGTGCCGAGGTCGAGGCCGGTGGGCAGGCTGCGCGGGAAGACGGGCGCGCCCCAGGCGTGGTCGGTGGGGTGGTCGCGGTACCAGTCGCGGTTGAGGTCGCCGTAGACGGCGTCGGGGCCCGTGAGCCGGTCGACCGGGAAGATCGCGTCGACCGGGCAGGCGTCGGCGCAGGCGCCGCAGTCGATGCAGGCGGCCGGGTCGATGTAGAGCAGGTCGGTGCGGCCGAAGTCGGGCTCGTCGGGGGTGGGGTGGATGCAGTTGACCGGGCAGACGGACACGCAGGAGGCGTCGTTGCAGCAGGTCCGGGTGATCGCGTAGGCCATGGCGGGGCGGGGTTCCTCGCTGGGTGGGGTCGGCGTGCGGGGCGCTCGGAGCGTGTTCGGCGTGCGGGGTACGGGGCGCGGGGTACGGCGCGCGGCGCTCAGAGCATGTGGATGCGGCGGTAGAGCTTGGTCGACGGGCCGGTGAGCAGGCCGTTCTCGGCGAGGAAGGCCATCAGGTGGCGACTGCTGGTGCGCATCATGGCGCGGCGGTGCTCGCTGGCGCGGACCTCGGCGAGGGCGCGGGCGACGTCCAGGCCGGCCGCCTTGTACACGGACGGGTGAACCATGCTGGTGACGATGACGTAGGCGCCGGCGGCGATGCCGAAGGCGGCGTTGCGGCGGCGCAGGGCGCCGGCCCCGCGCAGCCGCTCGCGGATCTCCTGACGGGCGAACTTCATGTGCCGGGACTCCTCGACCACATGGATCCGGGACGTCCCGCGGACGATGTCGAGGACGTTCTCGCCGCGCATCCAGTCGCGCTGCATGACGTCCAGCACCTCTTCGGCCACCAGGATGCCGCCGTAGGCGAGTTCGCCCCGGGCGAGGGCCTTGTAGGCGCGCCCGGCCTGGGCGACCAGCTGGTTCGGCTTGTACTGGGGGACGCCCATCTTCTCGCAGGCCCGGGCGAACATGATCGAGTGGCGGCACTCGTCGGCGATCTCGGTGAGCGCGAAGCGGAACTCGGCGCTGGCCGGGTCCTTGAGGTACTGGTCGCGCAGCACCATCTGCTGGAGGATCATCTCGAACCAGATGCCGGTGGTCATGATCGAGCCGACTTCGTGGCGGGTCAGGACGACCCGCTGCTCCTCGGTCATCCCGGCCCAGAGCGCGGTGCCGTAGAGGGTGCTCCACTCCGGGTTGAGCCCGTAGTGACCGGGCTCCAGCGGGGCGTCCCAGTCGATCTCGGTGGCCGGGTCGTAGGAGAGGGTCGCGGCCGACTCGAGCAGCCGCTCGGACACGTTGTCGTTGGCGGCGGAGTGGGTCCGTCCGTGGCCGCCGGGGGTGAGGGTGGGGATGCGTTGCGCCGAGTGAGCCATGGCTGCCTCCGTCAGGTGCGTGGCCTGCGCGGGGACTCGCCACCGCGGCGGGGCCCGCGCTTATTGACGGAGATTACAATAAGAGCGGACGCCCGAGAACCCCCCGTGCGCCGCCTCCCGTTCGCTGCCTCCCGCGCCGGGGCCGTCGGCGGGAACTGGCGGCGGGAACTGGCGGGCTCGGCGGGCCGGAGGATGATGGAGAGGTCGCGGCAGTGACCCCGCGCCGGAGAGGAGCGGACCGGATGAGCACGCCGGACGCCCTGCACCGCGGCCGATCCCCCTTCGTCGACAACGCCGTCGGAGCCCTGCTCGACGCGGACGGCCGCATCGTCCGCTGGACCCCGGAGGCGGCCCGGCTCCTGGGCATCGACGCCCGGCAGGTCCACGGCCGGCCGGCGCGCGAGCTGCTCGACGACCCCGCGGCGTGGCCGGCGATGTCCGAGCTCACCGAGCGGCAGCGGGCCGAGGGCTGGTCCGGCGAGGCGGTGTTCCGCTCCGGCCGGGGCGAACGGCTCGCGCTCTCCTTCCAGATCCTGCCCCTGGACGCCCCGGCGGCTTCCGAGGCCCCCGAGTCCCCCGAGTCCCCGGACGGCTCCGGCGCGGCCCGCTACCTGGTGCTCGCCGCCCCCACCCCGCAGATCGCCCGCTGGCGCCAGGACCAGGCGTTCACCAGCGAGCTGTTCCTCCAGGACCGGGTCGGCCTGGCCGTCTTCGACGAGCGGCTGCGCCTCGTCCGCACCAACACCCACCTGCTCCCCTACAGCGGCCTCCCCCCGGACCTGCGCGGCCGGCGCCTCGGCGACTTCCTCCAGCCGCGGGACGCGGCGGCCGTCGAACGCGGACTGCGCGACGTGCTGCGCACCGGCCGGCCGCTGATCGCCGCGGAGGAGGTCGTCCGCACCATCGAGGACCCGGCCGGCGGCGCGGTGATGGCCATCTCGGCGTTCCGGCTGCAGGCCACGGACGGGCAGGTGATCGGGGTCACCGCACTGTTCACCGACGTCACCGAACTGCACCGTTCGGGTGAACGGCTCGCCCTGCTGCACCGGGCCACGGCCGCCGTCGGCGGCTCGCTGTCGGTCGGCGGGACGGCGGAGGAGCTGGCCGCCGTCCTCGCGCCGCCCGCCGGCGACCGGACCGAGCCGGGCAGCCCCGACCAGGGCAGCGCGGGCCCGGGCACCGCAGGCCCGAGCACCGCAGGCCCGGGCGCCGCGCCCGTGCCGGGCCTCGCCGACCTCGCGGTGGTGGACGTCGCCGAGGCCGTGTTCACCGGCGGGGAGCCCGTCCCCGGGCGGGACGGGCGGGTGCTGCTGCGCCGCGCCGCCGTCGCGGTGTCGGCCCCGCCCGGCGAGCCCGCGCCGGGGCCGGGCGGCCCGGTCGCCCCGCCACCGCCACCGCCGGTCGGGGCCGCCGTGCACGCCCACCCCGACGAGCAGAGCGTGCACACCGACTTCCCCGCCTCGATGGCCGTCCCGCTCCGGGCCGGCGGCCGGCTGCTCGGCCGGGTGTCCGTCCACCGCGCCCCCAACCGGCCGCCGTACCTGCCGGCCGATCTGGAGCTGCTGCGCGAGATCGCCGACCGGGCGGCGCTCGCCCTGGACAACGCCCGCCGCTACGCGCGCGAGCACCGGGCCGCCGTCGGCCTCCAGCGCAGCCTGCTGCCGCCCTCGCAGGCCGAGACCACCGCCGCCTCCACCACCAGCGTCTACCTGCCCACCGACACGGCGAGCGGGATCGGGGGCGACTGGTTCGACGTGATCCCGCTGTCCTCCGCCCGGGTGGCGCTGGTCGCGGGCGACGTGGTCGGGCACGGCCTCGCCGCCAGCGCCACCATGGGGCGGCTGCGGACGGCGGTGCGGACGCTGGCCGACCTCGACCTGGAGCCGGACGAACTGCTCGCCCACCTGGACGACCTGGTGGCCCAGCTGATGGTGGAGGCGGAACGGCCGGACGAGGACGAGGACGAGGACCGGGCGGCGGACGGGGCGGCGTACGGGGAGGCGTACGGGGAGGCGGACGGCCCCGGCGCGGCCTCCCGGCCCCCGGTGGACCACTGGTGGTGGCCGGACGGGACCGGGGACGGCACGGACGAGCAGACCGTGCCGTTCGGCGCCACCTGCGTCTACGCGGTGTACGACCCGGTGTCGCGGCGCTGCGCGATGGCCTCCGCCGGGCATCCGCCGCCCGCCGTCGCGGCGCCGGACGGCCGGGTGACGTACGTGCCGCTCCGGCCCGGACCGCCGCTCGGCGTGACCGGCCTGCCGTTCGAGGTGACCGAGGTCGAGCTGGAGCCCGGCAGCCTGCTCGCGCTCTACACCGACGGACTGCTGCTGGGCTACGCCGACGACCTGGAGGCGGGCATGGACGCGCTGTCGCACCGGCTGGCCGCCGCGGCCTCCCCGCCGGACGGCGCCGTCACCCCGGCCGGGGCCTCGCTGCGGCAGCTCGGCCGGGACCTGGTCGCCGGCCTGCCGGCCCACCGCCTCACCGACGACGTCACCCTGCTGCTGGCCCGCACCCGCGCGGTCCCGGCGGCGGACACCGCCGGCTGGACCCTGGAGGCGGACCCGGCGGGGGTCGCCCGGGTCCGCGAGGCCGCCACCGAGCAACTGCGGCGATGGGGGCTGGAGGAACTGGAGTTCACCACCGAGCTGGTGCTCAGCGAGCTGGTCACCAACGCCATCCGGTACGCGGGCGGTCCGGTCGGCGTCCGGCTGATCCGGGCCGAGCGCCTCACCTGCGAGGTCTCCGACCCCAGCGCCACCCAGCCCCGGATGCGCCGCGCCCACCTCACCGACGAGGGCGGACGGGGCCTCTACCTGGTCGCCCAGCTCACCACCCGCTGGGGCAGCCGCTCCACCCGCCAGGGCAAGACCATCTGGGCGGAGCAGGAACTCCCGCCGGGCTGAGGCCGGGACACGCCCGCGTTCCGACCAATCCGGGGGGATCGCGCCCCTCCACCGGTGTGATTGGTGCTCTGATCTGCTGACTCATCCACCAAGGAGAGACATGCGTACTCGCACCGCCCTCGCCGCCGGCGTCCTGGCCGTGGCCGCCCTGCTGGCCGGCGCCGGCACCGCTTCCGCCGACTCCGTCGCCGAGGGTCTGGCCTTCGGTTCCCCGGGCGTGCTTTCCGGCAACCAGATCCAGATCCCGGTCCACATCCCGGTCAACATCTGCGGCAACTCGATCGGCGTCATCAGCGCGCTGAGCCCGGCGTTCGGCAACACCTGCGTCAACGCCTGATCCGCGGGCCGCACGCACCACGACGCGGGTCCGTCCCTCCGGGGGACGGACCCGCGTCCGCGTGCTGCCGGGGGCGCGGCTACCGGCGGCTCAGGCCCTTGTCGATCGCGGTGATCAGCTCGCCGTTCGGGGTGTCCCCGTCCAGCGACCAGATCATGGCCCCGCCGAGGCCCTCGCGGCGCACGTACTCGGCCTTGGTGCGCAGCACCGCGGCGTCGTCGTACGTCCAGAGCGTGGTGCCGTCGAACAGCCAGGCGTGGCCGTTGCGCTGACCCCGGTACAGCTTGTAGGTGCCGGAGTCGGCGAGCTTCCTCAGCGCCTTGTAGTCCTCGGTGCCGGCCGTCCAGGTCGCCGGGGCGGGCCCGGCGGCCGGCTGTCCGAGACCGTTGCCGCCGCCCGTGACGCCCGTCCAGCCCTGGCCGTAGAAGGGCAGGCCGGTGACCAACTTGCGGGCCGGGGCGCCGCGCCGCAGCCAGGCGTCGACGGTCCCGTCCAGGCTGAAGTCGTCACGCGCGTACAGCGCCGACTGCTGGGCGGTGGTCTTCTCGCCGGAGACGTGGAAGTCGTAGCCCTGGAGGTTGACGAAGTCGAAGTCCCGGATGATCTTCGAGACCTCGAAGCCCGCGTCGATCTTGGCGGGCGCGGTGGGCGCGTAGGCGCTCAGCTCGAAGTGCTTGCGGCCCTTCAGCGTCCGGGCGTAGGCGTCCGCCTGGGTGCGGAACTCGTGGACCAGCTTGGTGAAGTTCTGCTTGTCCTCCGGGCGGATCCCGTTGCCGGGGGCGCCCTCGGAGCCCGGCCACTCCCAGTCGAGGTCGATGCCGTCGAAGATCCCGGCCGCCGCGCCCGCGCCGCCCCGGGCACCGTCCGCGGGCAGGTTGCCCTTGAGGTAGAGGTCGATGCAGGAGGACACCAGCGCCTTGCGGCCCGCCTCGGTACTGGCGGCGTCCGAGAAGTGCGCCGAGCCGCTCCAACCACCCAGCGAGATCATGACCTTGAGGCCGGGGTGCTTCGCCTTGAGCTCGCGCAGCTGGTTGAAGTTGCCGGCCAGGGCCTGAGTGTCGGTGTCGGCGGCGCCGTCCACCGACTCCTCCGCGCCGACCGGCCGGACGTAGTCGGCCCACGCGTCGGAGCCCGGGCCGCCGATCTGGCAGGTGCCGGCCGGACCGACGTTGCCGAAGGCGTAGTTGATGTGGCTCAGCTTGCCGGCCGTGCCGCTGGTCTCCAGGTCCTTGACGTGGAAGTTGCGGGCGTAGATGCCCCACTGGATGAAGTACCCGACCCGCTTGTAGGCGGTCCCGCCGTGGCGCGCGGAGTCGGCCGCCCCGTCGAGGTCGGCGGCAGCGGCCGCCGGGGCGAGCGGGGCCAGCAGCGCCAGAGCGGCGGCGGTGGCGGCGCCGAAGGTGAGGCGGGTGGAGAGTCGGTGACGCATGGTCGAGATCACCCCTAGTGCGGTGGGCCGCACGATCGTGGGAACGGTGGACGGCGCAGGGAGTCCGCAGGGTGTGCCCGTACCGGGCGGCGACGACTCTCCACGCCAAGGTCTATACCTGTCAACGGACTTCGCAAAGGTTTTGCAAAACGGGCGGGAGCGGGGCGGGCTCCGAGCGAGTGGCGGGCGAGTGGCGGGCGTCACACCGGAGCGTGTCACAGGGCGCCGGGCTGTCCCGTCTCCAGGGGTGAAGCACCGACCACCGCGAAGGAGCACCCACCATGGACACGCGACTGAACTTCCTCGGCAACCCGGCCACCGCCAAGGCCGTCAAGGGCCTGATGGCCCTGGGCAAGGAGATCAAGGCCATGCCGCTGCCGGCCGCCACCCAGGAGCTGGTGGCGCTCCGGGTGAGCCAGATCAACGGCTGCGCCTTCTGCATCGACATGCACACCAAGGACGCGGCGGCGGCCGGCGAGACCGCGGTGCGGCTGAACCTGGTCGCGGCCTGGCGGGAGGCCACGGTCTACACCGAGGCCGAGCGGGCGGCGCTGGCCCTCGCCGAGGAGGGCACCCGGGTCGCGGACGGCGCCGGCGGGGTCCGCGACGAGATCTGGGCGAAGGCCGCCGAGCACTACGACGAGGAGCAGTTGGCGGCGCTGGTGATGGTGATCTCGTTCATGAACCTCGCCAACCGGGCGAACATCATCACCCAGCAGCCGGCCGGCGACTACGTGGCCGGGCAGTTCCACTGACCGTCCCGGGTCCGCCGGGCCGGGGCGACTGCCCTGGCCCGGCGGACCACCGGCATGATCGTTCGACAACCGTTCGTCCGAGGGGGAGGAAACCGGCGTGAGCAAGGTCGAGGAGTTCGAGGAGCTGCGGCCGCTGCTGTTCTCGATCGCCTACCGGATCCTCGGCAGCGTGGGCGAGGCCGAGGACGCCGTCCAGGAGGCGTGGCTGCGCTTCGACGCCTCACCGACCAGGCCGGACAGCACGAAGGCGTTCCTGTCCACCACGGTCACCCGGATCTCGATCGACGTGCTGCGCCTGGCCCGGGTCCGGCGCGAGGCGTACGTGGGCCCGTGGTTCCCCGAGCCGCTGCTCACCGACCCGTACGAGGACCCGGCCCGGGCCGCCGAACTGGCCGACTCGGTGTCGATGGCGGCGCTCCTGCTGCTGGAGCGGCTCAGCCCGCTGGAGCGCGCGGTGTTCGTCCTGCGCGAGGTGTTCGGCTTCGGCTTCGACGAGGTCGCCGAGTCGGTGGGCCGCTCCGAGGCGGCCTGCCGGCAGCTGGTGGTGCGGGCCCGGCAGCACATGCGGGAGGGGCGGCCGCGCTTCGAGGCGGAGCGCAAGGAGCGGGACGAACTCGCGGCGCGCTTCTTCGACGCCATGCGCGAGGGCGACATGGCCGGGCTCCAGGAACTGCTCGCGGCCGACGTGACGATGGTCGGCGACGGCGGCGGCAAGACCCCGCAGCTCGCCCGGGCCGTGGCCGGCGCCGTGAACGTCGCGAGGCTGCTGGCCGCGATCATCCCGCTGATGGCGCGGATCGACGTGACCTTCGAACCGCACGAGGTCAACGGCCAGCCCGGCGCCGTGTTCCGCGACCGCGAGGGGCGGGTGCTGAACACCCTCGTCCTCGACGTGCTGGACGGCCGGATCGGAACCGTCCGCTCCATCAGCAACCCCGACAAGCTCGCCCACCTCGGCCCGGTCGCCGACGCCTGGGCCCTCCACCAGGAACTCAAGCAGGCCCGCCGCGCCGATTGAGCCGGCGCCGGGGCGGCCGGTCGCAGTTCCGGCCGACCGGCGCGCGCCTGCCCTGTTCGCACACGTCACGCCGATAGCGTTCGGGAGCACGAATCCCTGGCCGAACGGATGGTGACGGAATGTCGGACGCAGCGAAGCGGCACATCTTCTCGATGCTGGACGCTGACGGAGACGGCGTGATCTCACGGGACGAGTACCTCGCCCGGGTCGACCGCGCGGCGGAGGCTACCGGGCGCGACCCCCTGGACCCCCTGGTCGAGGCCGCCCTCGCGGCGCACCGGGAGGTGTTCGGGGCGATGGACGCCGACGGCGACGGCCGGGTCGGCCTCGACGAGTACCGCGGCTGGGCCGGCCACGACGCGTTCGAGCAGTCCTGCCGACCAGCCCTCGGCTCGCTGTTCGACCTCGCCGACGCGGACGGCGACGGACACCTCACCCGCGAGGAGTTCACCCGGCTGCGCGCGGCCACCGGCAACACCGCCGACGGGGCCTCCGCCGCGTTCGAGGTCCTGGACGCCGACGGCGACGGTCTGGTGGGCCGGGACGCCTACTTGGCCGCGATCCACGACTACCTCACCACCGGCACGTCCCCCATGGCCGACGCCTACCGCCCCAGCGGCCCCGTTCCGCAGGAGGCCACCGCCTTTTGATCCCGCCCGTTCTCCGTGCGGAACGATCCCGTACACACCGCATGCCCTCCGGAACCATGGCCCGGCCCGGCTTCGTCCCACACCCTGGAGGAAGCGTGCGACACCCCGCGACCAAGCCACACCCGCGAGTGCCGCTGGTGGGACTGTCCGCGCTGGCGGTCACCGTGCTGCTGCCCTCGGTCGCGGCCGAGGGCAGCAGCCACCACTACGAGTGGGCCGCGCTGGGCGACTCCTACACCGCCGGCCTCTTCATCGGGGACCCGCGGCCCCCGCTGGGCAGCGCCGCACGGGACGGTTGCGACCGGAGCGCCGGGTCCTACCCCGACCTCGTCGGGCGGGCGCTCGCCGTCCGCCCGACGAGGTCGGCCCGTGCACCTGACCGACGCCAGCTGCGACAACGCCGCCATCGCCGACATCACTCGCGAGCGGCAGCGGCCGACCAGCCAGGTGCAGCCGCCCGGCGGGGACCCCGCTGGGTGGCCCGCGGTCGATCCGCAGATCCGGCGGGCCCGGCTCGGCGACCGCACCGACGTCGTCACCGTCGGCATCGGCGCGATCGGCCTGCCCTTCGGCGAATGCCTGAACCTCGCCCTCGCCCACGTCTCCTGCGCGGCGTACTACGCGAATCCACCCGAGGCCGTGGAGTGCCTCGACGCGAAACTCGCCAGGATCCGCGACGAGTACGGCCGGATGCTCGGCGCGATCCACCGCGCCGCACCGCACGCCAGGGTCATCACGGTCGGCTAGCTCGGCCCGATCACCCCCGCCGACATCGACTGGCTGCGCGAGGACGCACTCAAGGCGATGAACACGATCATTCGAACGGAGGCGGCGAAAGGCGGCGACCGGTACGTCGACCGCTACGCCTCCAGCGTGGGCCATGACGTGTGCGCACCCGAGGACACCCAGTGGATCGAGGGCATCTGCGGCGACGCCGAGCCCTTCTGGCCCGCCATGGTGCCCGGCGGCCTGCCGTTCGACTGCGCGGCCATCGGCAAACGCGCCACACTCCTGCACCCCAACGCGAGGGAGCACGCCAACGCCGCTCCCCTGGTGGAGCGCGCCGTACGCGAGGCCCTCCTCGAACGCTGACCGCAGCGCCCGGGAGGACGGGCAGGAGTCACTTCACTCCCCGGAATGTGGGGGCCGCCGAGGTGCTCTCGGCGGCCCGAGCACTCGGAATCGCGCCATTGAGGGGCCGATTCCGGTACTCCTGCCGGGAGTTCGGCCCGGTCCGCGGCGGAGGCCCGGGCCCGTGGAAGCATGTGCCATGTGCAGCGTGACATGACACAGGCGGGCTGCGGCTCCTCCTGTCCTCGAAGGGGATAACTCTGATGAAGCGTTTCGTCGCCGTCCTCGCGGCCGGTGCCGCACTGTCCGGGCTCGGCGTGGCGGGGGCCGGCCAGGCCGCCGCCACGCCCACGACCACCTGCGGCTACGGCGTCGGGGCCCAGGTCTGCCTGACGATCGACGGCCGCCTCGCGTCCGCCACCGGCTGGGCGTCGTCGACCGGAGGGGCCGCGCAGTTCGCCTCGTTCACGCTGGAACTCCGCACCACCGGTGGCGCGAGCCTGGAGCGCGAGGACCTCGGCGCCGTGGTGCCGGCCGGCGGGATCACGGTCGGCCCGGTGGCGAGCACCGTCCCGTGCGGCACCGGCCTCACCGCCACCTTGACCACCACCAGGACGGGCCGCCCGACGGTCACCGCCACCGTCTCGGTGCCCGCCGTCTGCTGAACCCCTCCGGTCGGTCCTCGCGCCCGCCGTGGGGCACGGCGGGCGACGCCGCACGGGTGCGCGGCAGGTCCTTCTCGCAGTCCGGGACGGTTCGCCGTCCCGGACGCATCCGGTTCCGCCCGCACCGCCGGCGCCCGGGCCGCCCGGGTGGCCGTCGGGGAAGGTACGCCGGGCAGTTCGCCCAGGGCCGGTGCCGGGCGGGGATCGTGGGGCGGCAGGGTTTCCTTCCGGACCCGCCCTGCCGGGCCGCGGGCCCGGTCGCCGCGACGCTGCCGAAGTCGCCGCCCATGCAGGTGCCCGCGTCCGCCGAGCAGTGCAGGTTCACGTCGTTCATGACACCCGCCCCGCCCGTGGCCGGCCCTGCCGACGACTTCCACCGACTCGCCGATGCCGCAGGCAGCTCGTCGGCGTCGCCGTAGGCCCGGTCGGCGAGGACGGGCGTGGTTGTGTGCGGCGGGTCCGCCGCACGGGGAGTGAGCGGCCACGGGGCGGGATCACGAAGGGGTGGCGGGCTGTTCCAGCACTCGGGGTAGTTGGCGTCGGGAGGTGATCGCGAGCTTCTGGAACACCTTGCGCAGGTGGTACTCGACGGTGCTGGCGCTGATGAACAGCTGGGTGGCGATGTCCTGGTTGGTGGCGCCCTGCGCGGCGAGCCCCGCGATGTGTCCTTCGCGCGGTGTCAGTCCGCCGACGCCGGCCGGGGTGCGGCGGGCTGTCTTGTCGCCGATGGCGCGCAGCTCGTGGCGGGCCCGTTCGGCGAAGGCGTGGGCGCCCATCTGACCGAACAGCTGGAAGGCGGTGCGCAGCTGCTCGCGGGCCTCGCCGCGGTGACGTCGGCGTCTGAGCCATTCCCCGTAGAGCAGGTGGGTGCGTGCGAGCTCGGTCCGTATGTCGGTGGCCCGGAGATGGCCGAGGGCCTGCCGGTAGAGGGCGTCGGCTTCGTCGCCGTCGGCCAGGAGTGCTTGTGAGCGGGCGAGCAGGCCCAGGGCCCACGGTGTGCCGGCGGCGCTCGCGCGAGGGGTCAGGCGCAGCAGGGCAGCGCGTGCGGCTTCGTGGTCGCCGCTTCGCGTGCCGGCCTCCACCATCTCGACCAGCGCCGGGTTCCCGAAGTACACGGGGTCCTCGGCGTACCCAAGCCGGGCCACGGCGAGGGCGTGCGCGTAGTGGGACGACCCGTTCTCCAGGACGGCCAGTGCGGTCCGGGTGGTCTGCAGGCGCACACCGCCGGACGCCTGCCCGGAACGTTCCACGTCCATGGCGGTCATGGCCGCCCGGGTGGCCTCCGCGATTCCGCGCCAGGCCAGCAGGATGACGTCGCTCCCTTCCGCGAGCCGGCCGGATCCGTCGATCGCGCCGACCAGCTCGCGGAACGCGGCGAAGTTGCTCTCCGCCTCGGCGAACCGCCCGAACCAGGTGTCCGCGCTGGCCACGGCGTGCAGGGAGACCCGGAGCAGATCGAGGGCGCCCAGGTCCCGGGAGGACTCGACCGTGCGCGCGGCCAGCGCGCGGAACGCCTCGCCGTCCCAGAGCTCGTGTGCGGCGATCAGTCCCAGCAGGAGCAGCCCGACGTCGGACGGTCCCGTGCCCGGCTCGGCCAGCGCGTGCACCGCCGCGCGGAGGAGCGGGGCCGCGGCCTCCGGCCCCTGCAGGACCTGGGTGGCGTGCGCCGTCAGCAGGAGGTCGGCAGGGTCGGGCGGCCCGGGGGCGGTCGGCAGGTCCAGCGCGGCCCGGGCCACTGTGGGTGCCGTGACGTCCCCGCCGAGCCAGGAGGCGCCGAGGACCGCCTGGAAGGCTTCGAGCAGGGTGTCGCGTGCGGCTCGGCGGTCGCCCGGCGAGTAGGCCCGGGCGGCGGCGAGCAGGTCGGTGGCCGCCTGCGTCTCGCGGCCGTTCTGGATGTGGATCGCGCCCTGCAGCCGCAGGCGGCGTGCCAGGTGCGTCGTTCCGGCGTCGGAGACGGCGTGTTGGAGGAGCGACTGCGCGCGGTCCGGCCGGCCGGCGGCGAGGGCTGCCTCGCAGGCGGCGAGCAGCCGTGCGGCGCGGGGCACGGCGAGGGGGGTGAGGTCCGCCGCGCGGGTCAGGAAGGCGCACGCCGCGCTGTGGCCGCCGCGGGCCCGGGCGCGCGTGGCCGCCCGTTCGAGTTCGGCGGCCGTCGTCTCGTCGCGGCCCTCGCAGGCCGCAGCGAGGTGCCAGGCGCGGCGGTCGGCGTCGGTACGGGTGTCCGTGGCGGCGGCCAGGGCAGCGTGCGCCCGGCGGCGGTCGGCGGGCGCCGATCCGTCGTAGACGGCCGATCGGATCAGCGGGTGGCGAAAGGCCGGTGCGGGCTGGAGGACGAGCAGGCCCGCCGCGGTGGCGGGGGCGGCGAGATCGGCGAGGTCGGTGGCTCCGCCGGTGCTGTCCAGCCGTGCGGCGGCGCGCCACACCAGTGCGCGGTCACCGGTCGGGTCCGCCGCTATGACCAGCAGCAGTGTTCGGGTGGGACCCGGCAGGGCTCGGGACTGACGGAGGTAGCGGGCCTGGAGCTGCCGGCCGAGCGGCAGGCGCTCCGACAGCGGAACCGGGTCGGCGCCCGCCGGTGATTCGAGGTCACCGGCGAGCTCGCGTATCGCCAGCGGGTTTCCTGCGGCCTCGGTGACGATCCGTTCGGCGACGCCCTGCTCGATCTGCGCGGAGAGCGTCCGGGCGAGCAGGGCGTGGGAGTCGGACCGGGTCAGTTCCGGCAGGACGGCCTGCGGCAGGTCGTCGAGGAGGCGGTCACCGGCGTCGCCGTCGCGGATCGCGAAGAGCAGGGTGATGCCGTCGGCCTGGAGGCGGCGCGCGACGATCGCGAGGACGGCCAGGGACTCCTCGTCGAGCCACTGCGCGTCGTCGCACACGCACAGCAGCGGTCGGTCGGCGGCGCTGTTCGCGAGCAGGGTCAGGGTCGCGAGCCCGACCAGCAGGCGGTCCGGACGGTTGCCCGCGACCAGTCCGAACGCCGAGCTCAGCGCCTCCTTCTGCGGCGCGGGGAGCCGGTCGAGGTCGTGCAGGAAGGGCAGCAGGAGGCGGTGCAGACCGGCGAGGCCGAGATCCTGCTCCGCCTCCTTGCCGTCGACCTGGGCGATCCGCATGCCGGTGGCCCGTTCCACCGCGTACGCCAGCAGTGACGTCTTTCCGATGCCGGGCGGCCCCTTCAGGACCAGAATGCCGCTCAATCCCTGGCGCGCGGCGTCGAGTTGCGCGTCCAGAGTGCGTGCCAACCGGGCGCGACCGAAAAGGATCATGAACGCGAGTGTAGTGGCGTGCCCCTGCCGATCCCGGGCCGCACTAAGGGGTTTCAAGGATCCAACCGCGTCGGCCGACGAGGAGGCTCGAGGAGGCCGCCCGCGGGGCCCTCGAAGGGGCTCACCCCGTCTCCGGCGCACCTCCGTTCGCCCACGTGCACCAGTCAGGAGAAACCGGATGGACAGCTCGTCCCCACCGAACGAGACCCAGTACCTCGTGGTCCGCAACGACGAGGAGCAGTACTCGATCTGGCCGACGGGCCGGCCGCTGCCCGACGGCTGGCGGAGCACCGGGCCGCAGGGTTCGAAGGCGGAGTGCCTGCGCCACATCGACCAGGTCTGGACCGACCTGCGTCCGCTCAGCGCCCGCGGCTGAACGCCGGGGGAAGCGCGTCGGGGCGGCCTCGCAGGTCGTGATCCCGCCGGCCGTCCGGGCCGGAAGACATCGGTGTCGTCTGCAAGGGAGTGTCATGAACGGACCTGATCTGCCGACCGGAGCCGAGTACGAACGGCTGCTGTCCGCACTGCGGTTGGAGACGACCTGGGCCGTGGCCGGACTCGGTCCGGCGGAGGCCGGGGAGGAACGGCCCACCGCATCACCGCGGGTGACGGCCCCGGCGCGCGCGGACGTCTGGGAACCGGTCGGCGAGGTGATCGACCGGGTGTCACGGTCGCACGGCGACCGGATCGCGCTCGGCGACGGGACACGGACCGTGACTTATCGTCAACTACTCGCACGGAGCGAGCGCTTGGTCGGAATTCTTCGCAACGCCGGAGTGCGCCGGGGTGACGTGGTGGCGGTGACCCTGGAGCGGGGGGTCGCCTTCGCCGAGGTGGTCCTGGCGGTGTGGCGGGCCGGTGGTGCGTTTCTTCCGCTCAAGCCGGGTGATCCGCCCGCCTGGCGCGAGCAGGCGGCCCGGGCGGCGGGTGCCAGGGTCGCCGTCGCGGCCTCGGCAGAGCCGGCACTGCCGGGAGTGACGCACCTCGTCCGGCCGGATCCGGAGCCGACCCGGGCGGACGCGGAGGGCTTGGGGCACACGGGGCCGGGCACGGCCGCTCCGGCCGACCCGTGGCGGACCGCGCCGGGCGACCTCGCCTATCTGATCGCCACCTCGGGCACGACCGGGGAGCCGAAACTGGTGATGCTGGAACACAGGGGCGTGGCCAACCTGGTCCGCGCCCAGGCCGAGACGCTGCCCGCCCTGGGGCCGGGCTCCCGGGTCCTCCAGTTCTCCCACCCCACCTTCGACGGTGCGGTCTTCGACCTGCTGCTGGCCCTGGCGCACGGCGGTCGGCTGGAGGCGATCACCGATGCGGAGACGTCGGGCGAGCCGCTCGCCGCCGCCCTGCGCCGACGGCGCGTCACCCACGCGGTGCTTCCGGCCGCGGTCCTGCGGACCCTGGGCACCGCACAGTTCGACGACCTGGACGTCGTGCTCAGCGTCGGCGACGTCTGCCTCCCCGAGACCGCCCGGCTCCGGAGCGCCCGCCACCGGTTCTTCAACGGGTACGGCCCGTCCGAGACCACCGTCTGCGCCACCCTGCACCGGGTCGGCGCCGACTCCCGCGCCCAGCGCGTGCCGGTGGGACGGCCGGTCACGGGCGTGCGGGTGGTCGTCCTGGACGACGACCTGCGGCCGGTGCCCGCCGGAGAGGTGGGGGAGCTCTGCATCGGCGGCGAAGGCGTGGGCCGCGGCTACCTCGGACGGCCGGGCCTGACCGCCGAGTCCTTCGTTCCGGACCCGTTCGGCGAGTTCCCCGGAGCCCGCCTCTACCGCACCGGCGACCTCGGCCGGCTGCTGCCCGACGGCGGGACCGAGTTCCTGGGCCGACGCGACAACCAGCTGAAGATCCGCGGAGTCCGGATCCGACTGGACGACGTCCAGAACGTGTTGGCGGCGCTCCCGGGTGTGCGCGAGGCCGCCGCGGTGGCTGCCGGGGCGGCCGGCCAGGGTGACCGCAACCTCGTCGGGTACGTGGTCGCGCAGCCGGGCCACCGGCTGACCGGAGCCGGGCTGCGTGCCGAGCTCGCCCGCCGCCTCCCGGCCCACCTGCTGCCCGGTGCCGTCCTGGTGCTCGACGCCTGGCCGCTGACCGCCGGCGGCAAGGTGGACCGGTCACTGCTCCCGGACCCCCGTCGGGTCGCCGACTACCAGGCCGCGCGGACACCGGCCGAGGAGGTCCTCACCTCGCTCGCCGCCGACCTGTTCGGACTCGGCCGGGTCGGCCGGGACGACAGCTTCCTGGCGCTCGGCGGCAACTCGTTGCTGGCCACCCGCTTCGCGGCGCGCGCCGAGGCCCGGCTCGGCCGGCGGCTGCCGCTCGCGGCCCTGCTGTCCGGCGCCACCCTGGCCGAGCTCGCAGCGGCCGAAGGCACCGGCCCCCTGCGGCCGACCGTACCGGGACCCGTGCGCGGGCAGCCGGACGGCCCCCACCGGGTGGTGTCGTTCGCCCAGGAACGGATCTGGCTCATGCAGGAGCTGCGCCCCGACTCGCTCGCCTACCACGCCCAGGCCGCACTGCGGATCGGCGGCCCGCTGGACCCGGACGCGCTGTCCGCCGCACTCACCGACCTGGTGCGCCGTCACGAGGTCCTGCGCAGCCGGTTCCACAACGACGGCGGCCGGTTGCGCTGCACGGTCGAGCCGCCCGGTCCGGTGGCGCTGCCACGGCTCGACCTGGGCCAACACCCGGCGGCCCGGCAGGAGCAGTTGCTCGGCGAGGCCGTCGAGCGATTCGTCGTGCGCCCCTTCGTTCCGGCCGCCGAGCCGCTGGTCCGATGGCTGCTGATCCGCCTCGGCGAACACGAGCACGTGCTCGTCCACGCGGAACACCATCTGGTGCACGACGGCTGGTCGTTCAACGTCTTCCTCCGCGACCTGGTGGAGGGCTACCTCGCCCACCAGCGGCACGGCGAGGTCCGCCGACCCGAACCGGAGATCCAGTACTACGACCACGCCCGGTGGCAGCGTGAATGGTCCGGCACCGCGGAGGCCGAGCGTCAACGCGCCTTCTGGCGCGGGGAACTCGCCGGGGCGTCGACGGTCCTGCCGCTGCCCCGCCGCGCCGCCGCCGACCGGCGGTTCGTGGGAGCGGCGCCGCGGGTGGAGATCGACGCCGAACTGGCCCGCGCTCTCGAGGCGCTCGGGCGGCGTCACGGTCACTCGCTCTACGCCGTACTGCTGGCGGCGTTCTTCGCCCTGCTGGCCCGCACCACGGGCGCCGACGACCTCCTGGTCGGCTCCGGGGTGGCGAACCGCCGCTGGCAGAACACCGAGGACCTGATGGGCATGTTCGTGAACACCGTCGTCCTGCGCGCCAGGACGGCGGACGACCCCACCTTCGCCGCGCTGCTGGAGCGGGTCGGGCACACCGTCCACGCCGCGCTGGACCACCAGGACCTGCCCTTCGAGGACGTGCTCGCGCAGAGCCGGGCAGAACACGTCCCCGGGGTGAATCCGCTGGTCCAGGCCTCCTTCAGCTTCCACGACGCCATGCCGGGCCGGCTCACCGCGGCACCGTTCTCGCTCGACGTCATCGAGGGCCTGGGCACCGGTTCCGCCAAGTTCGACCTCAACCTCATCGCCTTCCCCCGCCACAGCGCCGCCGGCTGCATCGGCCGCGGCCCGGGCAACGTGCTGCGGATCCCCGCTTCGGACGGGCCGGTGCCGCCGAGCCCGGCCGCCGCACTGGACGGCATCACCGTCTCCTGGGAGTTCGACTCCGACCAGTTGGAGGCGGGGTTCGTCGCCGGTCTCATGCGCGGCTACCAGGAGATCCTGCGGGCGGTGGTGCGCGCCCCGCGGACCGCGCTCTCCGAGCTCGCACTCGTCTCGGACGAACAGCGCGGGCTGCTGCTGCGGCAAGGTCTGGGGCGCCAGGACGAGCCGTCGGCGGACCGGGTGCCCGACCTGATCGCCCGGTGGTGCGCCCGGACCCCGGACGCCCCGGCGGTTGCCGCGGACGACGACCAGCTGACCTATCGCCAACTCTGGTCCAAGGCAGCCGGACTGGCGTCCACGCTCGGCGGGTCCGGGGTCGGCGGCGGCGACCTGGTGGCGCTCCACCTGCCCCGGTCCGCCGGGCTGGTGGTGGCGATGCTCGCCACCTTGATGACCGGAGCCGCCTCCCTCACCCTGGACCCCTCGCAGCCGCCCGCCCGGCTGGCCGCACTGCTGGAGGACAGCGGCGCCCGCACCGTGCTGACCGGCCCGGACGGAGCCGCCCGGCTGCCGGCCGGCCGGTGGCAGGTCCTGACGCCGCGTCCGGACCCGTCGTTCACCGCGCCGCCGCCGGCAGCGGCACCCGGCGATCCCCGCGACCTCGCCCATGTCGTCTACACCTCGGGATCCACCGGACGCCCCAAGGGAGTCCTGATCGAGCACCGTTCGCTGGTCGCCCGCCTCCGCGCGTCCGACATGGCCGCCCCGGGCCCGGGCCAGAACGTGCTGGCCACCAACGCGACGGTCTTCGACGTCTTCACCATGGAGGTCTGGTCCGCCCTGCTGAACGGTGCCACGCTCCACCTGCTCCCGGCCGCGGCGGACCCGCAGGAGATCGCCCGACGGGTCGTCCGTCACCGCATCAGCCACCTCACGCTGGTCACTCCGCTCCTGCAGGTCATGGCGGAGACCGCGCCCGACGCCCTCGCCCAGCTCCGGACGCTCGTCGTCGGAGGTGACACCGCGCCCCCGGACGCCGTCCGGACCGTGCTCGAACTCGGCACGCGCCGCCTGGTCAACGCGTACGGACCCACCGAGGTGACCGTCTACGCCACCGCGTTCCAGGCCCGCGGTGCCGACCGGATCGGTACCGAGGTGCCGATCGGGCGACCGGTCTCCAACTCGCACACCGTCCTGCTGGACGACCGGCTGAACCTGGTCCCCGACGGTTGCGTCGGTGAGATCTGTGTCGGCGGTCCCGGGGTCGCCCGGGGCTACCTCGGCCGGCCCGCCGAAACCGCCGACCGCTTCGTGCCCGACCCGTACTCCACCGAGCCCGGCGCCCGCCTCTACCGGACAGGGGACCGCGGCCAGTGGCTCCCGGACGGAAACCTGCGGTTCCTCGGCCGACTCGACCACCAGGTGAAGATCCGCGGGTTCCGGGTCGAGCCGGAGGAGGTGCGGACCGCGCTGGCAGCCCTGGCGGGCGTCCGCGAAGCAGTGGTGGTCGCGCACCGGACCGGCGGAGCGGAGGCCCGGCTCGTCGGCTACGTCCAACCCGAACCGGGCAGCCACCCGGAGCCGGACGCCCTGCGGACGGCCCTGGCGGAGCTGCTGCCGGGGCACCTGGTGCCCGAGACCGTCCTGATCGTGGAGAGCT
Organism: Kitasatospora purpeofusca; assembly: GCF_034043715.1. Classification (GTDB taxonomy): domain Bacteria; phylum Actinomycetota; class Actinomycetes; order Streptomycetales; family Streptomycetaceae; genus Kitasatospora; species Kitasatospora purpeofusca_A. The sequence goes on from NZ_JAXCLC010000061.1 coordinate 45,011, forward strand.
GGCCGCGGGGCGCCACCGGCAAGGTGGACCGCTCCCGGCTCCCCGTACCGCCGCCGCCCAGGGTCACCGCCTCGGGTCGGCCGGCGGACCACGGACCCGCCGCCGAGACGCTGGCCCGCGTGCTGGCCGAACTCCTGGAGCTGCCCGAGGTCGGTGCCGACGACGACTTCTTCCAGCTCGGCGGCCACTCGCTGCTGGCCATGCGGTACGCCGCCCAGGCCGCCCGGGCCCTCGGCCAGGACATCGACCTGGCGACGGTGCTCGCCCACCCGACCGTCGCCCGGCTGTCCGCCGCCCTGCACGCCGACCTGCACGCCGACCTGCACGCCGCCGCGGCGCCACCCACCGGGCCCCCGCGCAGGCTGCCGCGCAACGTCCCCGGCCCCACCGCACGGGCGCGGCGATGACCACCGCCGCCACACCCGCCCGCGAGGACGGCACCCGCTTCCCCCTCTCACACCTGCAGCGCAGGCTCTGGCTCCTGCACACCCTCGACCCCACCGGGGCCCTGCAGAGCACCGCCCGGTGCTTCCAGGTGACCGGCCGCCTGGACACCGGCGCCCTCCAGCAGGCCCTGGACCACCTGGTCCGGCGGCACGAGCCGCTGCGCACCGTCTTCCCGCTCTCCGCGACCGGTGAACCCGTCCAACTCGTCCTGCCCGGAGCGGCGCTCCCGCTCGCCCGCCTGAACTGCCGCGAACCTGGTCAACCGCTGCTCCGCGGCAAGGAGTTCGCCGAACGACCGTTCTCCGGCGGAGACGGACCGCTGGCCCGGGCCGGGATCCTGCGCACCGGGCCCGACCAGCACCTGCTGGTCCTCGCCGTCCACCTGCTCGTGGCGGACGGCTGGTCCTGGAACGTCCTGCTGCGCGACCTCGCCGCCTGCTACGCGGCCGCGCTCACCGGAACCGCCCCGCAGTTGCCCGACCTCCCGCTGCAGTACGCCGACTGGGCGCACTGGCAGCACGGGCGGCTGACCGGGGAACGCCGCCGCGAACTGCGGCACTGGTGGCACCGGGAACTCGACGGCGCCGCCCCGGGCCTCGACCTGCCGGCCACCGACACCACGGCGGGCAGGTCCGGTCGAACCGTCACCCGGTCGCTGGACGCCGGCACCGAGACGGCCCTGCGCGCCCTCGCCCGGCGGGAGGGAGTCTCCCTGTTCGCCGTCCTCGCCGCGGCCTTCGGCGCGATGACCGGCCGGCGGATCGGCCGGGAGGAACTGCTGATCGGAACGCCGGTGGCCCACCGCGACCTCCCCGAGACCGAGCACCTGCTCGGCTTCCTGGTCGGCACCCTCCCCCTGCGCGTCGACCTCACCGGCGACCCGCCCTTCACCGAACTGGCCCACCGGCTGGCCGCCGCCGCGCGCAGGTCCTTCGCCCACAAGGACCTGCCCTGGGAGGAACTCCCCTGGTGGCAGCCGCCGGTGGACGGGCAGACGCTGCCGACCCTCGCCCACCACCCGGCCGGCAGCACCGGCTCGCTCACCCTGCAGGGGTGCCGGGTGAGCGAACTCGACCTGCCCTCCGACGCCTCCAGGTTCGACCTGACCCTGCGGATCTCCGAACACCCCCGGCAGAGCCGGGTCCGGGTCGAGCACGACACCCGCGTGGTGACTCCCGTCGAAGCCGACGACCTCGTCACCGGATATCTCGCGCTGCTGGACAGCGTCGCCCTGCACCCCGCCACCGTGCTGTCGGAGCTTCTGCCGCAGCGCCCACCGACCCCTCGATCCCCGACGGAGACACCATGACCGACCCGTCCGCCACCCCCGCCGACTACTCCCTCCAGCGTGACCCCCGCTGCCCGATGGACCCGCCCCCGGCCTACCGGCCGCTGCGGGAAGCCGGCGGCCTGGTCCGGGTCCGGGCCTGGGACGGGAGCGAGCCCTGGCTCGTCACCCGCCACGACGACGCCCGGGCCGCGCTCTCGGACAGCAGGCTCACCTGCGACCCGCGCACGCCGGGATTCCCGCACACCCAGCCGACCTCGGCCGCACGCCAGGAGATCGACCTGCCGTTCGCCTTCGTCGAGGGCCCCGAGCACCTGATCGAACGACGCCTGCTGGTGAAGGAGTTCACCGCCCGCAAGGCCCGCGAGGCCCGCCCGGCCATCCAGCGGATCGTGGACGAGGCGATCGACGGCATGCTCGCCGGCACCAGGCCGTGCGACCTGTACGAATCGCTGTCCCTCCCGGTCGCCACCCACACCATCGGCGAACTGCTCGGCGTGCCGCCGGCCGACCGGCCCCTGCTCCAGGCCGGCAGTCGCCGGATCGGTTCGCGCCGGGTGTCGAAGGAGACCGGCGGCGAGGCGTTCCAGGACCTGAACGACTACTTCGAGCACCTGGTGGACCTGCGGATGCGCGAGCCGGCCGACGACATGGTGAGCAGGCTGCTCGCCACGTACACCACGACCGACGGGCTGACCCGCGCCAAGGCGGTCTCCACCATCCAGGTGCTCTTCTTCGCGGGCTGGGGACCCAGCTCGTACATGATCGAGTTCGGGGTGCTCGCACTTCTCCTCCACCCGGAGCAACTCGCGCTGCTGAAGGCCGACCCGGGCCCCGAGCTGCTCGCCTCCACGGTCGAGGAGACGCTGCGGTACGCGACGGTCTCGGTCAACGGCCGCCAGCGCTCGGCACTGGCGGACCTCACCCTCGGCGGCCAGGAGATCCGGGCGGGCGAGGGGGTCCTGGTCCAGCTCGACTCGGCGAACCGCGACGCCGACGTCTTCTCCGACCCCGACACCTTCGACATCACCCGCCGGGCCGGACGGCACCTCGGCTTCGGACACGGCCCGCACAAGTGCATCGGGGCAGAACTCTCCCGCGCCGAGATGGGCATCGCCTACGAGACCCTGTTCCGCCGCATCCCGGACCTGAAGCTGGTCCTGCCCCTGGACCAGCTGCCGTTCAGCACCGAACTCACCCTCTACAGCCTCGACGAGCTGCTCGTCACCTGGTAACCGGGCCGTCGCCCCGGCGCACCCGCGGCCGTCGAGCCGATCGGGCTTCGCTGCTGGGCCCTTCGAGGCCGAGACTGTCGTCGGCTTCCTCGCGCACAACCCGGCACACTCAGCGTGGTTTCTCAGTAGCACCGAACGACCCGCCGAAGCACGCGGGCAAGCCCGCGCCGGAGCGTCCCACCCCCGACGCGAAGTAGTCGGCCGACACAGTGGTGGGCCCCCGCCGCGCCTGGCGGCGGGGGTCCACCCTCTCGAAGGAGCGACCCATGGACCCCGATCGGCTCCACATCTCCTACGCCATGCGGCAGTTCGCGGACGAGACGTGGACCGGGCGCGCGGAGCGGTGGACAGCGAAGTTCTACGTTCCCGACGAGAAGATCGGCACCGCCGAGATCACCCGTGTCATCCCCGGCGTCACGCCGAACCCCCGTGCCGCCCTGGAGGACGATCCCGGCCTCCTCGACCGCATCCCCCGGGTGATCTTCGGCGAGGACGGCAGCCTCGCTCCGGCGGTGTCCGCGCTGAGCCCCGTGCTGTTACTCCTGCTGGAGTCCGTCCGTGTCACGGAAACCTGGCGCGGCACGGGAGTCGGGATGCGCCTGACCGTCACCGCGCTGCGCCGCCTGGCCGTCCCCGGCACGGTGGCCGTGTGCTATCCGGCACCGATCCACGATCACGGGCCGGACGAACCGTGCTCGTACGCGTCGGACGATCCGGAGGTGCGGCGGCCGGACGAGGAGGCGATGGAGAAGCTTCGGCGCGCGTGGGAGCGGCACGGCTTCCGGCCCATCGGCGAGGGCGTGTACGCCCGGAGGATCGAGCCATGAGCGGCGGCTCGATCATCAGTCGAGTACCGAGGTCCCCGGCAGAGTCGACCTGAGTACGGGTACTCAGGTATGGGAACGACCGGGTTGTAGGAGACTCGGTGCCGTAGCCGCCAGCAGGTGAGCACTCTCGCCGCGGCACGATCCCACAGGCGCATCTGCTGCGCGGGGACCAGGCACACGGCTTGGACCATCGCCCGCGGCAGCTGGTGGAGTCCGGCCAGCGACACCATCTGGACCGGCTGACCTCAGGTCGGCGTGCCTGGCCGCTCAGCCGGCCATGGCCAGCTCCGTGCGTGCCCGCTGCAGCAGGCTCCGAACCGTCGGCTCCTTCGGCCAGCGCTGCAACTCCGTCGTGTAGTCCCGCACGTAGTCCCGCGCCCGCGTCGACTGCACCCGCGCGAGGATGTCGACCGCCCGGTGCCCCATCGCGACGCCTTCCTCAAGGCTGCCGCCCTGCAGGTGCACCGTCCCGAGCACCGTGAGGCGCAGCCCGACCGAGCGGGCGAACGAGCCCTCGGGCATCGCGTCGGCGTGCCGGTTCCACGTGAACGCCGCCTTGGGGTTGCCGAGATCCCGCCACACCTCGACCGCATCCGATGCGAGCCGGGTACGGCTCATGTAGCTGATCCACTCCGGATCGTCGCCGGGCCGTGCGCGGCCGAGGAGCGTCTCCGCCTCCGACAGGGCGCGCGACGCCGCCCGCGGGTCCCGTGACCGGCCGTGTGCCCGGGCCTCGACCATCTTCGCGAACGCCAGCACCCGTGGGCTCGCCGACCCCTTCGCGCGCTCGTAGCCGCCCTGGACCATGTCGATGGCCTCGCCCGGGTAGCCGCGCAGCATGGCCTGCAGCGCCATCGTGGACATCACGTGGCTGCCGACCTCGGTGTCGCCGGCCGCGCGGGCGAGCGCGAGGGCCTGGATGAAGTGCCGCTGCGCGGCGTCGTGCTGGCCCATGTCCAGCGCCGCCCAGCCGACGACCCGGGCGAGCTCGGCGGTCACGCAGTACAGCTCGGCGCCGATCTTCTCCGGGTAGGTGCCGACCAGCAACGGGCTCGCGCGGTTCCGGAGGCAGTCCGCGACGCTGCTGGAGCGCCAGCTGCCGCCGCCGTACTTCGAGTCCCAGGAGCGGGCCTCGCTCGCGGCCTGCCACAGCTCCTCCAGGTCCGCGCGGCCGACCTGGAGGCTGCCGCGGTGCCCAGGGAGCGGCGCGGAGGGCTGGACCAGCCAGCGGGTGACCGGGGTGGTGTAGGCAGCGACGGCGAACGCGCCGCCGATGAAGTCGCGTCGGTGCACGGTGCTCCAGAAGTTCGCGGCGTTGCGCACGGCCTCGCCGGGGTCTCTGGGGAAATCCAACCCCACCGCGGCCGGGTCAGCGGGGAGGCCAGCCATGCCCATCTCCCTGAGGGTGACAGGCCGTCCGAGGCGTTCTCCCAGCGCAACGGCGATGAGCTCGGGCGCCGGGGCGTCGGGGATCATGCCCTTGTCCACCCAGTTGCCGACACTCGTATGGGTGTATGCGCGCGGCTGACCGCGCTGCGCGGAGAGCTCGTTCACCCGCTGCGCGAGGCCCTTGCGGCTGCGGCCGCTCGCGGCCAGGAGCGCGCCGAGGCGGTGGTTCGGTTCGCGGGTCCTGCGTGGTGCCGGCGCCATGAGGGGTCTCCTGCCTGCCGGTGGCCGGGCTTCGAGGGTAGAGCCGCAGGCAGCAACTTCGTTACCGCTTCTGTGATTTGTGGGCCCCCTCTGTGTGCCTGCCGGGCACCCCCCTTCCAGGAGTGTTCTGGAAGCCGGTCGGACCGCTCCTCGCGACAGGGCAGGGCGGCCGTCCCCCGGAATGGAGACGCGCATGCGCCAGCTGTTCGTCACCGGCGGCGCCGGTTTCATCGGATCCCACTTCGTCAAGCGGATGCTCGCCGCCGACGATGTTGAGCGGATCACCGTCCTCGACGCCCTCACGTACGCGGGTAACCCAGACAATCTGGGCGCGGCGCTCGACTCGCCGAAGCTCACGTTCGTCCACGGGAACATCCTCGACACCACGCTCGTCACCGACCTGATGGCCCGACACACCGCGGTCGTTCACTTCGCCGCCGAGTCCCACGTCGACAACAGTTTCGCCGACGCCGGGGCGTTCGCGGCGACGAACGTGCTGGGCACCCAGCGGCTCCTGGAGGCCGCGGCCAAGGCCGAGGTGTCCAAGTTCGTCCACGTGTCCACCGACGAGGTCTACGGGCCGCTCCAGGACGGTGCCGCGGCCGAGGACGCGCCGCTGCGCCCGACGGTCCCCTACGCCGCGAGCAAGGCCGCGTCGGACCTGGTCGCCCTGTCGTACGCGGTCACGTTCGGGCTGCCGGTGTGCGTCACCCGCTCCTCGAACAACTACGGGCCCGGCCAGCACCCGGAGAAGGTCATCCCCCGGTTCATCTCCGCCCTGATGCGGGGCGACAAGGTCACCGTTCACGGGCAGGGACAGCACGTGCGGAACTGGCTGCACGTCGAGGACAACTGCGCCGGCGTCGAGCTCGTGCTGCGCGACGGCATGCCCGGCGAGGCCTACAACCTGGGCCTCGGCACGGATCTGACGAACCGAGAGCTCACGGCGCTACTGCTGCGCGCCTGCGACGCGGACTGGAGCCGCGTGGTCTACGTCCCGGATCGGACCGCGAACGACCTGCGGTACTCGATGGACTGCACCAAGGCCGAGAAGCTCGGCTACCGGCCGTGCCGCTCTCTCGATGACGGTCTCGCCGAGACCGTCGCCTGGTACCAGCACCACCCGGACCGCTGGGCCCCGCAGGCCCGCAACCCGCAACCCCCGGTACCCACCGTCCACATCACGGCCCCGAGCCCGGAGCGTGACCGTGTCCGGTGACCAGCTGCCACAGAACGCGCTGCTCGTGCTCGGCGCGTCGGAGGAGCACATCCCTCTCTACCAGGAGGCGGGACGCCGAGGAATCCCGACCATCGCTGTCGATATGCGGCCGGACGCCCCCGCGTTCCCCTTCGCCGATGCGGCCATGAAGGTCTCCACCCGGAACGCGGATGCCATCGCCGAAGCACTGGGCGACACTCGGCCCGTCGGGATCGTGGCCGGTGCGAGCGACGCCGCGCTGCTCACCTGGCGTGTCCTGGGCCTGCGCTACGGCATGACCTACGTATACCCGGAGGCGGCCTTGGCGGGTCTCGACAAGGCCGCCTTTCACAGGGTCGTCGCGTCCTGCGGTGTCGCCGGGTACGGATGGGCCGCGTCAGACGACCCGGGCGAGGTCGCCGCGATGGCGGCAGAGTTGCGTTTCCCGCTCATGCTCAAGCCGGTGGACGGATCGGGCAGCAAGGGTGTCACCCGCGTCACTCACTCAGACAGTCTCCCCGCCGCCATCGCCCGTGCGCGCGCCTACTCCGCCTCCGGCACCGTCCTCGTCGAGGAGTACGTCCACGGCCGCCAGCTGACCATCGACCTCTTCCTCCGCGACGGCACGCCGGTAATGACCTGCATCAAGGACCAGCACCTTGTGGCCGGCAGGAGCGTCGTCCGGCGCATCGGCACGGCGCAACTCTCCCCGCAGGAGCACCGCCACCTTGAGGACATCGCCGTCCGGCTGTGCGCCGCGCTGGGCATCGTCGACGGGCCCGCGAACTTCGACCTTGTCCTTGGCGAGGACGGCCAGGGCCGCATCGTCGAAGCCAACCCGCGCCTGAGCGGGGACAGCATCCCGCGCCTGCACGAGGCCGCCTACGGCGTCAACGTCGTGGGCGCGCTCATCGCACTCGCGCTCGGTGAACCGTTCGACGCCTATCTGAGGCCGACACGCAACGCGCACGCCGGGGTGGAACTGCTCGGCTCCCCCCTCGACGTGGAAGGCGAACTCGCCACCTGGGAGGGGGTCGACGAAGCCCGCAACGTCCCCGGTGTCACAGGCATCGAGCTGTACGCCCAGCCCGGAGACCCTGTGCACCCGCACGACCAGTCCGGCCACAAGATCGGCATGATCACCGCCGCCGGACCGTCGCCCGCAGATGTGTCCGAGGCCCTGGACAAGGCCACCTCACTGCTCCGACCGATCATCCGACCGACCCGGGAGGCATCGTGACCACCCCGCCGCGGCCCGACGCCGCACACAACGCCGGCCCGTACCTGTACGGGACGGAACTGGAGGCCGTGGGGCGCGTCCTGGCTGACGGCCAGTACGGGCACACCGCCGTCACCGAACAGTTCGAGCAGGAGGTCGCCCGCTTCCTCGGTGCCCCGGACGCCGTCGCCACCGCCTCCGGCACGGCCGCCCTGCACTGCGCCCTGCTGGCCGCCGGCGTCGGCGCGGGCGACGAGGTGATCGTTCCGTCCATGACGTTCTGCGCCACCATCCAGGCCATCCGCGCCGTGGACGCGGTCCCCCGCTTCGTCGAGGTCAACCCCGACACCCTGTGCGTGGAGGCCGCCACGGTCATGGCCGCCGTGACCGACCGCACTCAAGCAGTGCTGCCGGTGCTGTACGGCGGCCGGGCCGTGGATCTGGGCGCGGCCTACGACACCCTCCAAGAGCGCGGCATCGCCGTCATCGAGGACGCGGCGCACGCCTTCGGCTCGCACCTGAACCACCGGCGCGTCGGCGCGACCGGAGCCCTGACGTGCTTCTCGTTCGGGCCTATCAAGAACCTCACCTGCGGTCAGGGCGGCATGGTCATCCCGCGCAACCCCGGCGAGGCCGACTTCCTGCGCGGCGTGCGGATGCTCGGTGTAGTGCAGTCCCAGGCCGAACGCCAGGCCACCACCAGCTACAGCGTGGAGGGTTTCGGCCTGCGCTACCAGATGTCCTCCATCAACGCCGCCATCGGCCTCGCGCAGCTGCGCCGCTTCGCCGAGACGGAGACGACCCGGCGGGAGCTGTGGGTCGCCTACCGTGACGCGCTGCGCGACATCCCGGCGGTGGAGCTGGTGGACGTGGACGTGACCCGCACGGTGCCGCACCTGTGCGTGGTCCGGGTGCCGCACCGCGAGGACGTGTTCCGGCTGATGAAGACCCTGGGCATCGCGGTGGGCGTGCACTACCCGCCCAACCACCTGCAGGCAGCCTTCAAGCCCTGGCACCGGCCGCTGCCGGTCACCGAGAAGGTCAGCACGGAGATCCTGAGCCTGCCGTTCCACCAGCACCTCACCGAAACCGACATCGACCGCGTGGTGAACTCGCTCGAACAGGCCCTCACCTCGGCAGGAGGACCGTGATGCGCATGACCCTGACCGTATGCCTTGGCAACAGCCCTGCACATCGGAGGCCGACGCCCCGGGCCTGCTGATCAGGCGGAGGCGGCGGAAAGCAGCACGTCGACCAGTCGCTCGGCAGCGTCGGGGCGGCCCATCTGCCGAGCCTGGTAGGCGATCTGTCCCCGCAGCCCGGGGTCGGTGAGGAGCGGCTCGATCGCGCCTTGCAGCATGGTGGCGTCGACCTCTCCGGTCAGCGCCACCGCTGCGCGTCGCCGCTGCAGGTGCATCGCGTTCTGGGCCTGTTCGTTGCCGGCCGATGTCGCGAGCGGCACAAGCACGGCGGCCTTGCCCAGGGCGGTGAGTTCGGCGATCGTTCCGGCGCCGCTGCGGGACAGGACGACATCGGCCAGCGCCAGCACGTCGGGGAGCTCGGGGCCGACGTATCCGGTCAGGTGGTAGCGGGCGGCCAGGTCCGGCCGCAGGGCGTTCACCGTCGCGCTGAGGGCGTCGAGGTTCGCGGGCCCGCACTGATGGATCACGTTCGCCCGCGAGAGGAGCCACGGAAGGGTGTCCCGCACCAGTTCGTTGATCTGCTGCGAGCCCTGGGCGCCGCCGGTCACGTACACGGTCGGCAGTCCGGAGGCGAAGGAGTGCAGGCCGAGTGCGTCGACTGCCTTCCGGGCGTGGCCGGCCAGCACCTCGGGCCGGACCGGGTTGCCCGTCACCACCGTGGTGCCGCGCACCGACTCCGGCAGAAGTTCGAGGGTGGCCTCTGAGGAGACCGCGAACCTGGTGGCCGCGCGCGCGAGCGACCGGTTCGCCAGCCCGAGTCGCACAGTCTGCTCGTGAACGACCAGCGGCCTGCGGCACATCTTCGCCGCCAGACCGACCGGCACCGCCACGTACCCGCCGGTGGCGAGGACGACGTCCGGCCGGAAGCCGGCGACGATCGCGCGGGCCTGGGCCACGCCGAGCGGGACGCGGCTCATGTCGCGCACGTTCGCGGGCGACACGAGCTTGAGGGGGTTGGACGAGCGCCGGACCTTGCCCGTGGCGACCGCGCGAAATGGGATGCCCTCGCCGGCGGCGACGCGGTTCTCCAGGCCACCGTCGACGCCGACCCACAGCACCTCCAGCGCTCGGCCCGCCGCGGCGAGCCGAGCCTGGAGGGTCCGGACCGCGGTCAGGGCCGGGTACGTGTGACCGCCGGTCCCGCCGCCGGTCACGATCAGGCGGAACGGCTCGCTGCTGTGCTGCGTCACGGGGTGCTCTTCCTCTGTTCGCGGACGTCGTCCGGTTCACGCTAGCGCCTGCCTGGAGAGCCCATTTGGACCGTCACACCTGAGGGGAGACGTCCTGGGTCTTCACGGCGGGGCATCCCGGAGGCGGGAGTCGGGGCGACAGAAGCAGCCTGCGGAAACTGGAACGGCCCGGGGGGTTCGCGGGTTCGCACCGGCCGTGTGAGTGGT
>NZ_JAXCLC010000062.1:0-54836 GCF_034043715.1 Kitasatospora purpeofusca
ACTCCTGAGGGCACTCCGGGTGCGGAGTGGAGCTACGGGGAATTGAACCCCGGACCTCTTGCATGCCATGCAAGCGCTCTACCAACTGAGCTACAGCCCCTCGTCGTCCGGATTTCCCGCTTCCCTTCCGGGCCGCGTTCCCTCCGTGCGAACGAGGAAAACTCTAACCGGTCGGACCCGGAACTGCGAAATCCGCCCTTCCCGGCCCCGCTCCACACCCTCACCACGGACACCGCCGCGGACACCGCCGCGGCACGTCACGGACATCGCCCGGACACCGTCCGGACCGCGCCCGGGCACCACCCGGACACCGTCCGGACGGTGTCCGGACCGCTCAGGTGTCGTCGCCGATAACCGGCTGCGGCAGGGTGCCGGCGTTGTGCTCCAGCAGCCGCCAGCCCCGCGCGCCGAGGCCCAGCACGGACCAGCAGCAGTTCGACAGCCCGCCGAAGCACTCCCACAGCTCCGGCTCCAGGCCGAGCATCCGCCCCAGCACGGTGCGGATGGTCCCGCCGTGGCTGACCACCACCAGCGTGCCGTTCTCGGGCAGCTTGCCGACCGCGTCGAGCACCACCGGCACCGCGCGGTCCGCGACCTCGGTCGCGAGTTCGCCGCCGCCGCGCCGGACGGGTTCGCCCTGCGACCAGGCCGCGAACTCCCCCGGGAAGCGCTCGCGGATCTCCGCGTTGGTCAGCCCCTGCCAGGTACCGGCATAGGTCTCGCGCAGGCCCTCGTGGTGCTGCACGTCCAGGCCGGTCACCTTGGCCAGCTCGTCGGCGGTACGGCGGGCCCGCGAGAGGTCGGAGGAGACCAGCAGGTCCGGCCGCAGGCCGGAGAGCAACCGGGCGGCCCGCTGCGCCTGCAGCACGCCCTCCTCGGTCAGCTCGATGTCCGTGGTGCCCTGGAAGCGCGACTCGAGGTTCCAGGAGGTCTGGCCGTGTCGCCAGAAGACGATGCGCGGACCCCGCGCCTCCCGGCTCAGCTGTAGTCCTCGGCGCCGAAGTCGTCCGCCGGGGCCTGCTCGACCGGTGCCTGGGCGTTGCCGGCCGCGTCGGCGTGGGCCTCGGGGCGGTTGCGGGAGGCGATGGCGTCCTCCGGCAGCGGCAGCTCCGGGCAGTCCTTCCAGAGGCGGTCCAGCGAGTAGAAGGAGCGCTCCTCCGAGTGCTGGACGTGCACGACGATGTCGAGGTAGTCGAGCAGGACCCAGCGGCCCTCGCGCTCGCCCTCGCGGCGCACCGGCTTGATGTCCAGCTTCTCGCGCAGCTGGTCCTCGATCTCCTCGGCGATGGCACGGACCTGGCGGTCGTTGCTCGCGGAGGCGATCAGGAAGGCGTCGGTGATCGACAGCACCTCGCTGACGTCGAACGCGACGATGTTGTGGGCCAGCTTGTCGGCCGCCGCCTGGGCGGCGACGTTGATGAGTTCCTGGCTGTGCTCAGTGACGGTCACGATGTACTTCCGGCTCGGCTGCTTGGGGTCGCCCGGCGCACGGGGCGCGGGGATCGCCTTCCAGGATCTCACGCCGCCCCGGCGGCCCCGGAACCGTTTTCCGGGACCGCCGGGCCGAGGGGCCGACTGACCGCCGGGCCGAGGGCCGACGGGGCGCGGGCCGCGCGGACGCGGGGCGCCCCGTCGGGCGGCCGGGGCTACGGGGCCTTGGGCGGCGCGTAGTCCTTACCGACCACCACGACCAGGTCGGCGTTCTGGGCGTCGGCGACCTTCTTCACCGCCGTCTCCGGCAGGTTGAGGCTGGTCGCGAGGGACTTCGCGGCGGCCTGCCGGGCGTCGTCGGTGTAGCGGATCTCACTGGCGGCCTGCGGCGCGGCCTTGGCCCCGCCGGGGACGAAGGTGAGGCCCGCGTTGACCACCTGGACCTGGGCGGCTGCCGCCGCCTGGTCGTTGCCGGAGGCGTCCTGGACGGAGACCCGGGCGGGCGCGTCGGCGCTGGTCGCGGACTTCACGGTGCCGCCGAGCACGTCCTTGACCTGCTTGCCGGCGGTGGCCTCGTCCAGCGAGCCGTCCGGCTTGACGGTCAGCGCGGCGGTGCCGAACTGCCCGCTCTTCGACTGCTGGGCGAGCTGGGCGAGCACTCCGGCGAGCGCGTCCTCGGGCAGGGAGGGGTCGAGCACCGCGTTCATCCGGTGCACATCGTCCTTGGCGTCCTTGAACACGACCGGCATCGTGCGCACCACCGCGTCCATCACCTGGCCGAAGCGGGCGAGTTGGGCGTCCCGGCTCTCGCCGGCGTTCTGCAGGGTGGCGTAGCCGACCGCGGCCTTCCCGCCGAGCAGGGTGTTCTTGCCGGCGGCGGCGAGCACCTTGCCGTCGGGCCGGCCGCCCTCGTGGACCTCGGCGTCGGTGTCCACCCGGACGCCGCCGAGCTGGGTGACCAGCAGTTCCAGGTAGGGGGTGTCGAGCCGCCAGGTGCCGGCGACGGGGGCGCCGAGCACGGTGGTCAGGCCGTCCCGGGTGCCGGAGGCGCCGAGGGAGTCCATCGCCTGGCCGACGGTGGTGACCGGCGGGTCGCCGGGGCCGGGCAGCCGCAGGGTGTCCGGCAGGAGCAGCACGGTGCCCTTCTTGCCGGCGCTGTCGTTGACCAGCAGCGCGCTGGAGACCTTGCCCTGGAGGTCGCGCAGGTGGACGACGTTGACCTGGCGCGGCCCGGCGGCGGCCGTGGCGGCGTCGCCCTTGTCGCGGGTGAACCAGAGGTAGCCTCCTGCGCCGGCACCGGCGACCGCGGCCACCGCGACGAGGCCGACCAGCCGGTTGCGGAGCCTGCGGCGGCGCTCGGCGCGCACCTCGCTGCGGGACTCGGCGAACTTGAGCCAGTCGATGACGTCCTCGGACTCCGCCTCCTCCTCGTCGACGAAGGTGAACTCGCCGGTGGCGTAGTCGTCCTCGGCGCCGCCGGCGGTCCTGGACCGGGTCTGGCGGGAGCCGCCGACCTGCTCGGACGGCGGTTCGGGGCGGGCCGGGGCGGGCGGCCCGGCGGCGGGACGCGGCACCCGGGCCCGCGGGGCCGCCGGGGCGGCGGGCGTGGTCGCGGCCGGCTCCGGCTCGGCGACGGCCGGCATCGGAGCGGTCGCGTACGCCTGCGCCGGGGGCTGGGCCTGCGGCTGTGCCAGTGACGGGGACTGGGCGGGCGCCTGCGGCTGCTCGTACGGCTGGGGCTGGTACCCCTGCTGCTGGTACTGGTCCTGGTAGCCGTAGCCGCCCTGCTGCTGGTACCCCTGGGCCGGCTGCTGCCCGTACTGGCCGGGCTGCTCCCGCGGCTGCTGCGGCTGCTGCGGCTGCTGGTAACCCTGCTCGTAGCCCGGTTCGTAGCCCTGCTGGTAGCCCTGCTGCTGGTACTGGTCCTGGTAGCCGTACTGGCCCTGCTCGTAGGGCACGGACGGCGCCGGCTGCCCGTACTGGTCGTACTGATGCTGCTGCTGGTGCTGCTCGTGCTGTTCGTACTGACCCGAAGGGCCGTGCTGCCCCGACGGGTCATAGATCCCGGGCTGCTCGTACTGGTCGTACTGCTGCTGCTCGTAGCCGCCCTGCTGCTGGTACGGCTGGTACTGCCCGGTCTGCCAGTCGTCCGGCTGCCCGGGCTGCTGCCCCTGCGGTCCCCTGCGCTCGCTCATCCGTCGGCCCCTCCGGGATCAGGTCCGGTGCGGCGCGTAGAGCGCCCGCTTGTCGATGTAGCGGACCACGCCGTCCGGGACGAGGTACCAGACCGGCTCGCCCTTGGCGACCCGGTCCCGGCAGTCCGTGGAGGAGATGGCCAGCGCCGGGACCTCCACCAGGGAGACCCCGCCCACCGGAAGCCCGGCGTCCGTCAGAGTGTGCCCCGGCCGGGTGCAGCCGATGAAGTGGGCGAGCGAGAAGAGTTCCTCGGAGTCGCGCCAGGAGAGGATCTGGGCGAGCGCGTCGGCGCCGGTGATGAAGAAGAGGTCGGCGTCCGGGTGCAGCGCCCGCAGGTCGCGCAGGGTGTCGACGGTGTAGGTCGGTCCCTCGCGGTCGATGTCGATCCGGCTGACCGAGAACTGCGGGTTCTCCGCGGTCGCGATGACCGTCATCAGGTAGCGGTCCTCGGCCTGGCTGACCTCGCGGTCGGTCTTCTGCCAGGGCTGCCCGGTCGGGACGAAGATCACCTCGTCCAGGTGGAACGCGCTGGCGACCTCACTGGCCGCGACCAGGTGCCCGTGGTGGATCGGGTCGAAGGTGCCACCCATGACGCCGAGACGACGCTTCACCGGCGCCGGTACACCGGGACTCCCGGTCTGCTCTCCCATGGCGCCACACCTTACGCGACGCCCGTTACGGTGCGGGAACGGCCGGGTGCCGGGCGTCCCGGGGGCGGTTGCGCACCCCGGGCCACCGTCGGCCGGGTCAGCGGTCCCGGTTGAAGCGGGTGGTCACGAAGAGCAGCAGCAGAAGGACGAAGAACGCGGCGCCACCCGTCAGGTACGGGTTGAGGCTGTCGTGGTTGCCCCCCTCGCTCTCGTTGGCGAGAAGGTTCAGGACAGGGAGTGCGGCGGCAGTGCTCATGGTCGGCGGGACCTTCTCGGCTCGGATGACGGACAGGGGTGTCGTGCGGGCCGGTGAGGGCCCACCCGTCATCGTACGGGGGGTTGCAAGGCAACCGCTCGGCGGCCCACCACGTCTGAACCGCCGTGAGCACTCGGCCGGGCACGCCCCGCCGCGGGCCCGGTCAGCTGTTGCGGCCGGCCCGCAGCAGGATCCAGGCGAGCAGGCCGACACCGACGAAGGAGGCGATCAGGATGATCCGCAGGAAGATCCCGGGGCCGTTCTCGCCGGAGATCGGGGCGGCCAGGCTGACAAGGGCGGCGGTGGACATCGGCGGGCTCCTCGGACTGCTCGGTGCCGCGGCCGGAGGTGGCCCGGCTTTCCCCGGGCATTCAGGGTAAACCGCCCTCACGCCGGGGCCGCCCACCGCCCCTGCGGACACCGTCCGCGCCGCACCGACGGCCGCCCGGACGGGCCGGGACCCGCTCCCGGAGGGCCGGAGCCGGCCCCGAACGGGCGCCCGGCGGCACGTAGGGTGGCCGCGGGGACGAGTACGCAACCACGGACGTTGGACAGACAGTCGTTACAGGCGAAGGACCAGCGGGGGCCGGCCGGGTGCCGGGGCCACCGTCGACAGGAGGTACTCACACCATGACCGACCCGATCGCGAAGACCCCGAGCCGGCGCCGTCAGCGCTTTCCGGAGATCTCCACCCGGGCCTGGGAGCACCCGGCGGACCGTTCCGCGCTCGTCGCGCTGCGCAAGCTCACCGGCTTCGACGACGTGCTGAAGAAGCTCGCCGGCCTGGTCTCCGAGCGCTCGATCCGGCTGATGTTCCTGGCCACCGCCGTGAAGACCTCCGAGCGGCAGTTCCCCGAGCTCTACAGCATGGTGCGCGACGCCGCCTACGTGCTCGACCTCGACAAGGTGCCGGACCTCTACGTCAGTCAGGACCCGACGGTCAACGCGTTCTGCATCGGCATCGACACGCCGGTCATCGTGGTCACCAGCGGCCTGGTCGAGCTGCTGGACGAGGAGGAGCTCCGCTCGGTGATCGGCCACGAGGTCGGTCACGCCATGTCCGGCCACGCGGTCTACCGGACGATGCTGATGATCCTCACCAACATCGCCGCCCGGATCGCCTGGGTGCCGCTCGGCAGTCTGGCGATCATGGCGATCGTCACCGCGCTCAAGGAGTGGTTCCGCAAGGCCGAGCTCTCCAGCGACCGGGCCGGCCTGCTCGCCGGGCAGGACCTCCAGGCCTCGATGCGGGCGCTGATGAAGCTGGCCGGCGGCCACAACCTGGCCGAGATGAACGTCGACGCCTTCCTGGAGCAGGCCGAGGAGTACGAGAAGGCCGGCGACCTGCGCGACGGCGTGCTCAAGCTGCTGCAGGTGCTGCCGCAGAGCCACCCGTTCGCGGTGGTCCGGGTCGCCCAGCTGAAGAAGTGGGCCGAGAGCGAGGACTACCGCTCCATCCTGGCCGGCGCCTACCCGCGCCGCACCGACGACCCGAACACCTCGGTCGGCGACCAGTGGCGGGCGGCGGCCGACCACTACACGACCTCGGTGAAGGAGAGCAAGGATCCGCTGATGGGCCTGATCCGCGATGTCGCGGGCGGCGCGGTGACGGTCGGCGGCAAGCTCCGCGACACCTTCACCGGAGCCCGCGCCAACGGCAACGGCAACGGCAACGGCAACGGCAACGGCAACACCAACGGCACCGGCAGCACCGACGGAAGCGGCAGCAGCAACGGCGGGTCCGGCACGAACTGAGCCCGGCCCCGCCCCCGCGGCGAGCCTCCGGCGGCCCCCGGTCACCCCGACCGGGGGCCGCCCCCGTTCCGGGCCGCGCCCACCGGCCAGACCCTGCCGACCAGACCCCTCCGGCCAGACCCTGCCGACCAGATCCTGCCTGCCAGACCCCGCTGGCCAGACCCCGCCGAGGGACTCAGCCGCCCGCCAGCACCCCGCACACCTGCCAGGCCGGCCGGGCATGGTTGCCCGGATCCACCGCCGACGGCCCACTGGGCGGCGCGGCGGGATCCGTCCCGGCCAGCACCGGCTGCACCACCCCGGCCAGCGAGCCGTCGCACGGCGCCGGCCCCGCCTGCAGCACCGAGTCGACCAACCGCAGCTGCGCCGCCGCCAGGTCGACCCGGTCGAACTCGAAGGTCAGCTGCCGCCGCACGGTCTCCAGGGTGACCGGCGCACCGGCGGGCGCACCGGCGGCCTTCAGCGCGTAGACGAAGGTGTGGTCGGTGGTGATCCGCAGAGTGCCGCTGTCCGCCTCGTCGATCCGCATCGCCCCGGCCACCTTCACGGTGTCGGCGGCCAGCGCGACCTGCGCCGGGTCGAAGCGGACCAGCCAGCCGGTCAGCGCGTGGTGCCGGTCGTCGGTCGGCTGGAGCAGGCTCGCGTCGAACTGGGCCTGCTCACCGGGTGTGACGAAGGACCGCACCTCCGCGGTCGCCCCCTGCACCAGCACGGCGGGCGACAGCGAGGAGGCCACCAGATAGCGCTGCACGGTGTCGAGGGCCTTGGTCACCTCGATCCGGGAGAAGTGGCCGCTGGCCGCCCCGGCGGGCGTCCCCAGCCCGACCGCGCCGTCGCTGTAACCCGGAGGCAGGGCCACGAACGGGTTCGCCGGGTCGGCCACCGGACGGACCGACGAGGCCGGGCTCAGCGCCACCAGGCTCACGGTCAGCTGGGTGCCCTGGGGGCGGGCGGTGGGCCGGGTCGGCGAGGTGACGCCGAAGTACACGGCGGCGCCGAACGCCAGCAGGATCACCAGCAGCAGGGCCAGCGCCTGCCGGGGCACGCTGCCCAGCGGCCCCAGCCGGACCTTGGGCCGGGTGGCGCGGGCGAAGGAGCCGGAGAGCCGCTCGCGCGCGGACAGCTCCTGGATCCGGGCAGCCCGGACGAACGATTCGTCGAACACGACGGACCGGTACTCGTCCTCGTTCTCGGAACCACCGTCGGGCGCACCCTCAGGAGGCTCGCGCGGGTCACCCATGACACCAGGGTAAGGCGCATCCCGGCCCCGCCACGAGGGTCCTGCGGCAGATCACCGGAAGCTCTCCGTGACCGGTGGCAGCCGCCCCGGGGCGCGCCGGACCGACCTGCCCGCCGGGCAGTGGCTCAGCCCGCCGGGCCGGTGACCACCAGCGACGGCTCGGCCGGCGGCGGCACCGGGTCGACCCCGGCACTGCTGCTGCCGGACTCGGGCCGCCGGGGGGTACCGCCGGCCCCGCCCACGCCCTGGTAGATCGCCGCGACCGCCACCGCGACCAGGCTCACGCCCATGATCACGGCGAGCACCCAGGCCACCGGCCGGTGCCAGCGCTGCTGGGCGACGTACCGGCCGCGGCCGGCGCCGATCGGGTCGAATCCGCCCGGGCGCCAGCGCCGCGAACGCCGTCCGGTGGCCCGGCCGGGGCCGGACCACGGATCGGGATAGAGGTGGTCGTCGTCGAGCCGGCTCGGGTACGGGCGCAGCTCCAGTGGCAGTCCGTCGACGGCCGGGGGTTCGAAGCCCCAGCCGGGTACGGCCGCGTCCGGCTCGAGCCGGGCCTCGGCGGCGGCGAGCTGCCGCTCCTTGGCCGTCGGCTCGTGCACGGCGGCGGACCGGACGAACGCCTCGTCGAAGACCACGGTGGCGAACTCGTCGTCCGCACCACCGTGGTCGGCACCGTCGGGGTACGGCAAGCCCCCCACATCGTCAGCCACGGATTCAGCGTATTACCGGGCGGGCGATTTGTCTGGGGCTCGGGCCAGTTGGTCCGTCGCCCGTGTGACGGCGGGGTCGCCGGGCCCCGGGCGGGGGCGGTTCAGCCGGCCTCGGCGGCGCCGCCCACGGTCTGCGTCGCCTCGCCCCGGACGTGGCCGTCACCAGTGACGATGTACTTGGTGCTGGTCAGCTCGGGCAGGCCCATCGGGCCCCGGGCGTGCAGCTTCTGGGTGGAGATGCCGATCTCGGCGCCGAAGCCGAACTCACTGCCGTCGGTGAACCGGGTCGAGGCGTTGACGGCGACCGTGGTCGAGTCGACGAGCTTGGTGAAGCGGCGGGCGGCGGTCTGCGAGGTGGTGACGATGGCCTCGGTGTGGCCGGAGGTCCAGCGGCGGATGTGCGCGACGGCGGCGTCCAGCGAGGGGACGACGGCGGCCGCGATGTCGTACGACAGGTACTCGGCCTCCCAGTCCTCGTCGGTGGCGGGCAGCACGGTGGCGCCGGTGCCGTCCGCGGCCTTGAGCACCGCCTCGTCGCCGTGCACGGTGACCCCGGCCGCGGCGAGCGCGGCGAGCGCGAGCGGCAGGAAGGCATCGGCGATGTCCTGGTGGACGAGCAGGGTCTCGGCGGCGTTGCAGACGCTGACCCGCTGGGCCTTGGAGTTGAGCAGGATGCCGACGGCCATCGCGAGGTCGGCCTCGGCGTCCACGTAGACGTGGCAGTTGCCGGTGCCGGTCTCGATGACGGGGACGGTGGAGCCCTCGACGACGGTGCGGATCAGCGAGGCGCCGCCGCGCGGGATGAGCACGTCGACCAGGCCGCGGGCGCGCATCAGCTCCCGCACGGACTCCCGGCTCTCGCCGGGGACGAGCTGGATCGCGTCGGCCGGCAGCCCGGCCCCGGCGACGGCGTCGCGCAGCACGGCGACCAGGGCGGTGTTGGAGCGGTAGGCGGAGGCCGAGCCGCGCAGCAGCACGGCGTTGCCGGACTTCAGGCAGAGCGCGGCGGCGTCGGCGGTGACGTTGGGCCGGGCCTCGTAGATGATGCCGACCACGCCGAGCGG
Source organism: Kitasatospora purpeofusca (assembly GCF_034043715.1). Taxonomy (GTDB): domain Bacteria; phylum Actinomycetota; class Actinomycetes; order Streptomycetales; family Streptomycetaceae; genus Kitasatospora; species Kitasatospora purpeofusca_A. The sequence continues at coordinate 9,306 of NZ_JAXCLC010000062.1, forward strand.
CACCCGGACCTGACGGACGTCCAGGCCGTTCGGCAGGGTGTAGCCGCGGACGACCTCGCCGACCGGGTCGGGCAGGCCGGCCACGTCGCGGACGTCGGAGGCGATGGCGGCGATCCGCTCCTCGGTGAGGGTGAGCCGGTCGACCACCGACTCGGGGGTGCCGGCCGCGCGGGCCCGGTCGACGTCCTCGGCGTTGGCGGCGGTGATCTCGGCGGCGCGGGCGACCAGGGCGTCGGCGATCGCCCGCAGCGCGGCGTCCTTCGCGGCGCGCGGCAGCGGGGCGAGCGCGGCGGCGGCCTCCCTGGCTCGGCGCGCTACGGCGAGGACGGGGCTGTCGGCGGAGGCGGGGGCGCTGCTCATGCGCCCAGGGTAGTGGAGGCCGTCGCCGCTCCCCCGCCCCGTTTCGCCCGGTGAGACGACGTTTCCGGGCCCCTGCCGCTCCCCGGCCCCGGCCTCGCCGCCGGGGCGCCGAGCACCGACCGGCCGACCGGCCGACCGGCCGACCAACCGGCCGACAACCCGACCGGCAGCCCGACCGGGCAGCCCGGCCCTCAGTAGGGGTGGACGCCGCCCAGCTGCGGGGGCGGGCCGGCGAAGCCCTCGGCGACCCGCTTGTGGTACGTCGCCCGGTCGACCACCTCGAGACCGACGATCTCCCACGGCGGCAGCTTGGCCGTCGCCTTGTGCTCGCCCCACAGCCGCAACGCGATCGCCGCCGCGTCGTGCAGGTCCCGGGCCTGCTCCCAGTAGCGGATCTCGGCGTGGTCGGCGGCGTAGCGGGCGGTCAGGAAGAACGAGTGGTCGTGCGCCAGCCGCTCCAGCCCGGCCCGCAGCTCGGTCAGCGGGGTGACCGGCCCGGCCACGCTGAGCACCACGTGCCAGAGCCTGGCCTGGTCGGGCGCGGCGGGCGGTTCGGCCGAGGTGCTCCGCTCCGTCGGGAGCCGGCGCACCGTGCCGGGACCCTCCGGCGGACCGGCCGGTCCGCCGGGGCCCTCGTCCCCGCCGCCGTCGATGCTGGTCAGCCGTCGGCCCGCGGTTCCTCCGGTCAGCGCTGCCTCGCGCCTGCGTTCCACCGGCGGCCTCCTGTTCGGCGATGTCGTGTCGTCGTGCCCGCCGGCCCCGGCCGACGCGGATCCGACCGCGCCCCTCCTCGCCCGTGGCCGGGCGTGCTCCCCGCGCGGAGCCACCCCTTTCCCCGGCGGTCCGACGGCGGGTCAGCCGCGCAGGACGACCAGGTCGTCGCGGTGGACGACCTCCCGCTCGTAGGCGGCGCCGAACTCCTGGGCCAGGTCCCGGGTGGACCGGCCGAGCAGGCGGGGCAACTCCCTCGCATCAAAGTTGACCAGTCCGCGCGCCACGATGTGGCCGTTTTCGGCAAGAAGGTCCACCGGATCGCCCGCGGCGAACTCGCCGTCGACCCTGGTGACCCCGGCGGGCAGCAGTGAGGCGCCGCCGGAGACCACGGCCTCGACGGCCCCGGCGTCGAGGTGCAGGGTGCCGCGCGGGCTGCTGGCGTGGGCGAGCCAGAGCATCCGGTCGGAGGAGCGGCTGCCGGTGCGCAGGAACAGGGTGCCGGTGGGGCGGCCGGCGAGCGCGTCGGCGGCGTGGCTGGCCGCGGTGAGGACGACCGGGATGCCGGCGCCGGTGGCGATCCGGGCGGCCTCGACCTTGGTGACCATGCCGCCGGTGCCGACGCCCGCCTTGCCGGCGCTGCCGATCTCGACGCCGTCGAGGTCGTGCGGGCCGGCGACCCGGGCGATCCGGCTGCTGCCGGGGCGGCTGGGGTCGCCGTCGTAGAGGCCGTCGACGTCGGAGAGCAGCACGAGCAGGTCGGCGCGGACGAGGTGGGCGACGAGCGCGGCCAGCCGGTCGTTGTCGCCGAACTTGATTTCGGCGGTGGCTACGGTGTCGTTCTCGTTGACGACCGGCATCGCGCCCATCGCCAGCAGCTGGTCCAGGGTGCGGTAGGCGTTGCGGTAGTGGGCGCGCCGGCTGGCGTCCTCGGCGGTGAGCAGGACCTGGCCGACGCGCAGCCCGTAGCGGGCGAAGGAGGCGGTGTAGCGGGCGATCAGCAGCCCCTGGCCGACGCTGGCGGCGGCCTGCTGGCGGGCGAGGTCCTTGGGCCGCCGCTCCAGGCCGAGCGGGGCGAGGCCGGCGGCGATGGCGCCGGAGGAGACGAGCACCACCTCGGGGGCGTCCGGGCGGTTGCGGACCTTGGCGAGTGCGTCGACGAGGGCGTCCACCCGGTCGGCGTCGATGCCGCCGGCGGCGGTGGTGAGTGAGGAGGAGCCGACCTTGACGACGATGCGCCGGGCGGTCAGCACCTCCGCCCGCAGTTCGTCCTCGCTCATCTCGGGTCTCGCCCTTCCGGTGTGGTGCGCTGGCGGGTGTGGTGCGCTGGCGGGTGTGGTGCGCTGGCGGGTGTGGTGCGCTGGCGGCGGGCCCAGCCCGGCCCGGCCGTATCCCCCGCAATCTACGCGATCGGGCCGGGCCGCCCGCACCGCGTTCCAGCCGCCGGACGGCGCGCGGCTCCCCGGCCCCGGGCCGGGAGGCACCTTCGCCGCGCGCGGCGGGAACAGCCGGACAACACGCGAGCCCCCGCCGCCCGTTGACGGGGCGGCAGGGGCTCGCGGCGGGTCGGGACGGGGACTCAGTGCTCCTCGTCGTCGCCCTCGATGGAGTCCTGACGGCCGCTGGAGAGCGCCTCGAAGGCGAGGTACTCGGCCTCGGCGGAGTCCCGGCCCTTCTGCTTCTCGCGACGGCGGTCGACGGCCGGGCGCTGGGTCTCCAGGCGGTGGTCCTCGCCGCGACGGCCGAGCATCTCGGCGCCGGCGGCCATGGTCGGCTCCCAGTCGAAGACGACGGCGTTCTCGTCCGGGCCGATGATGACGGTGTCACCCTCGTGGGCGCCGACCTTCCACAGCTTGTCCTCGACGCCGAGGCGGGCCAGCCGGTCGGCGAGGTAGCCGACGGCCTCGTCGTTGGAGAAGTCGGTCTGGCGGACCCAGCGCTCCGGCTTGACGCCGCGGATGCGGAAGGTGCCGTCCTCCTCGGTGATGGTGAAGCCCTCGTCGTCGACGGCCGTGGGCCGCAGCACGATCCGGGTGGACTCCTCCAGCGGCTTGGCCGCGCGGGCCTCGCCGACGATCTGCGCCATCGCGAAGCTGAACTCGCGCAGGCCCTTGCGGGAGGCGGCCGACACCTCGAAGACCCGGTAGCCGCGCTCCTCCAAGGAGGCGCGGGTCAGGTCGGCGATGTCCTGGCCGTCCGGCACGTCGATCTTGTTGAGGGCGACCAGCCGCGGGCGGTCATCGAGGCCGCCGTACTCGGCGAGCTCGGCCTCGATGGTCTCCAGGTCGGTCAGCGGGTCGCGGCCGGGCTCCAGGGTGGCGCAGTCCAGCACGTGGACGAGGACGGAGCAGCGCTCCACGTGGCGCAGGAACTCCAGGCCGAGGCCGCGGCCCTGGCTGGCGCCGGGGATGAGCCCGGGGACGTCGGCGATGGTGTAGACGGTGTCGCCTGCGGTGACCACGCCGAGGTTGGGGATCAGGGTGGTGAACGGGTAGTCGGCGATCTTCGGCTTCGCGGCGGAGAGCACGGAGATCAGCGAGGACTTGCCGGCGCTCGGGTAGCCGACCAGGGCCACGTCGGCGACGGACTTGAGCTCCATGACGATGTCACGGGCCTCGCCGGGCTCGCCGAGCAGCGCGAAGCCGGGCGCCTTGCGGCGGGCGGAGGAGAGCGCGGCGTTGCCGAGGCCGCCCCGGCCGCCCTGGGCGGCGACGAAGCTGGTGCCGTGGCCGACCAGGTCGGCGAGTACGTTGCCCTCCCGGTCCAGGACGACGGTGCCGTCCGGCACGAAGAGGACGAGGTCCTGGCCGAGGGCACCGGTGCGGTGGGCGCCGGCGCCGGGCTTGCCGTTGGTGGCCTTGCGCTTGGGCGAGTGGTGGTATTCGAGCAGGGTGGTGACCTGCGCGTCGACGGTGAGGACGACACTGCCGCCGTCCCCGCCGTTACCGCCGTCCGGGCCGCCGAGCGGCTTGAACTTCTCGCGGTGCACGGAGGCGCAGCCGTGGCCCCCGTTGCCCGCGGCGACATGAAGTTCGACGCGGTCCACGAAGGTGGTCATGGGTGTGCCTCCAGTGCGAAGAAGTCAGTGTTCTACCTGTAAAGCATGAAGGGTGGGCCGGAACATTCCGGCCCACCCTTCACTGTGAGTCTGGTGTGACTCAGGCCTCGACGGCCACGATGTTGACGACCTTGCGGCCGCGGCGGGTGCCGAACTGCACAGCACCGGCGGTCAGCGCGAACAGGGTGTCGTCGCCACCGCGGCCGACACCGGCACCCGGGTGGAAGTGGGTGCCGCGCTGGCGGACGATGATCTCGCCGGCGGAGACGACCTGGCCGCCGAAGCGCTTCACGCCGAGGCGCTGGGCGTTCGAGTCACGGCCGTTACGAGTAGAGCTTGCGCCCTTCTTGTGTGCCATTTTTCGCTATCCCCTTTACTTGCTGACCGAGTCGATGCTGGTGATGCGCACCGCGGTGTGCTTCTGGCGGTGACCCTGACGGCGACGGTAGCCCGTCTTGTTCTTGTAGCGCAGGATGATGATCTTGTCACCCTTGGTCTGGTCGACCACCTCGGCGTGAGCCTTCACGCCGGCCAGCACCCACGGGTCGGAGGTGACGGCCTCGCCGTCGACCACCAGAATGGTGGAGAGCTCCACCGAGTCACCCGGCTTGGCCTCGATACGGTCGATCTCCAGCACGTCGCCGACGGCAACCTTGTGCTGGCGGCCGCCTGCGCGAACGATCGCGTACATGCGGTACCTACTTTCCCAACTCGGTCGGAACTCTCGATGCCAGCCACCTGGGTACGGACACAGGGGCCTCCCCCGTCCCCCCTCGCGGGGAGTCGTCCTCTTGCGAGGACCGGGAGGTGATGTGCTCGGGAGCAAGGCGTAGACACGCCAGTGGTCAAGAATACGGGCCGGTCGCCGCTGGAGCAAACCGGCCCGTACGGGTCCCGGGCGGAGGGTGTCCGCCCGGGACCGGGCACTACTCGGCCGCCGTATCACCCTCGGCGGCCGCCGCCTTCTTGGCCGCCGCGCTCGTCCGCTTGGTGGCGGTCTTGCGGGCGGTGGTCTTCTTCGCCGCCGTCGCCGTCTTCTTGACGGCGGCGGTGGTCTTCTTGGCCGCGGCCTTGCGGGGCGCCCGCTTCTTCGGAGCCGGCGCCTCCTCGGCGGGCTCCTCGGTCGCGTCCGGACCGGTCTCGGTCCCGGCAGCGGCCTCGGCGGCCTCCGGGGCCTCGACGGCGGTCGGCTCGGCCACTGCGGTCACTGCCTCGGTCACTGCCTCGACCGGAGCCTCCTCGACCGCGGCCGGCTCGGCCTGCGGCTTCTCGGCCGTGACCTCCTCGACCGGGGCCTGCGCCGCCGGGGAGACGGCCGCCAGGGCCGACTGCAGGGCCGCCTCGGCCTTGGCCTGCAGCACCACGATCTCCGCCCCGCCCGGCGCACCGGCCGGAGCCGTCGCCTTGCGGACCGCCCGACGGCGGGGCCGTCCGGTGGGGGCGGCGGCCGGAGCCTCCACCGTGACCTCGACGACGACCGGCGCGGCGGCGACCGGCTCGGCCACTGCCTCGGCCTCGCCCGGCACCTCGATCGCCAGCTGGCCCTCGATCTCCTCGCGGACCGGCGCGGACTCGACGAACTCGAAGTCCTCGGCGACCTCGAAGGCCTCCTCGACCGAAACGGCCTCGGCCGCCTCGACGGCCTGCGACTCCTCGGCCCCGGCGCCGCCCTTGCCCCGGCGCCGGCGCTTGCCGCTGCCCGCACCCGCCTCGACGACGGCCGTGCCGCCACCGGTGTGGGCGTGGGAGTGGGCGCTCGGCTGCTCCATGTGGACGATCACGCCGCGGCCGTTGCAGTGCACGCAGGGCTCGGAGAAGGACTCCAGCAGGCCCTGGCCGACCCGCTTGCGGGTCATCTGGACCAGGCCCAGCGAGGTGACCTCCGCCACCTGGTGCTTGGTCCGGTCCCGGCCCAGGCACTCCAGCAGACGGCGCAGCACCAGGTCGCGGTTGGACTCCAGGACCATGTCGATGAAGTCGATCACGATGATGCCGCCGAGGTCGCGCAGCCGCAGCTGGCGCACGATCTCCTCGGCCGCCTCGATGTTGTTCCGGGTGACCGTCTCCTCCAGGTTGCCGCCCTGGCCGACGAACTTCCCGGTGTTGACGTCGACGACGATCATCGCCTCGGTGCGGTCGATCACCAGCGAGCCGCCGCTGGGCAGCCAGACCTTGCGGTCCAGCGCCTTCATCAGCTGCTCGTCGATCCGGTAGGTGGCGAAGACGTCCACCTCGGAGGTCCAGCGCTGGAGCCGCCCGCCGAGGTCCGGGGCCACGTTGGAGACGTAGTCGTGGATCGTGCTCCACGCCTCGTTGCCGGAGACGATGACCTTGGTGAAGTCCTCGTTGAAGATGTCGCGGACGACCCGGACGGTCATGTCCGGCTCGCCGTAGAGCAGCGCCGGGGCGTTGCCGGAGGCGGCCTTCTTCCGGATGTCCTCCCACTGCTGCTGGAGGCGCTGGACGTCGCGGGTCAGCTCGTCCTCGGAGGCGCCCTCGGCGGCGGTGCGCACGATGACGCCCGCGTCGTCCGGGACGATCTTCTTGAGGATCTGCTTCAGACGGGCGCGCTCGTTCTCCGGCAGCTTGCGGGAGATGCCGGTCATCGAGCCCTCGGGCACGTAGACCAGGTAGCGGCCGGGCAGCGAGATCTGGCTGGTCAGACGGGCGCCCTTGTGGCCGATCGGGTCCTTGGAGACCTGGACCAGCACGGACTGGCCGGACTTGAGCACCGACTCGATCCGGCGCGGGCCGCCGTGGCCGCCCAGCGCGCCGAAGTTGACCTCACCGGCGTACAGGACCGCGTTGCGGCCCTTGCCGATGTCGACGAACGCGGCCTCCATCGACGGCAGCACGTTCTGGACCTTGCCCAGGTAGACGTTGCCGACGTACGAGGTGGCCTGCTCCTTGTTGACGTAGTGCTCGACGAGCACGCCGTCCTCGAGGACGCCGATCTGGGTGCGCTGGCCGTTCTGACGCACCACCATGACGCGCTCGACCGACTCGCGGCGGGCCAGGAACTCGGCCTCGGTGATGATCGGCACCCGGCGGCGGCCCAGCTCGCGGCCCTCGCGGCGGCGCTGCTTCTTGGCCTCCAGGCGGGTGGAGCCCTTGATGGACTGCACCTCGTCCGGGTCGAACGACGGCTCGGTGGAGCGGCGGCGCGGCTCGCGCACCTTCACCACGGTGCGGACGCCGTCCTCGGTGGTCTCGGCGACCTCCACGGCGCCGGCCTCACCGCTGCGGCGGCGACGGCGGCGGCGACGGCGCGAGGAGGACAGGCCGGCGGCCAGGTCGTCGTCGTCCTCGTCGTCCTCGTCGTCGACGACCACGACGGCCGGCTCCTCGACGGCGGACTGCTCGGCCTCGGGGGCCTCGACCTCGCCCTCCTCGGCCTCACCGCGACGGCGGCGGCGACCGCCCCGGCGGCGACGGCGCGACGGGCGGCCGTCCTCCCACTCGTCCTCGGCCTCCGGGCCGGTGGCGGGGGCGGCGACGGTCGGGGCCTCCACGGCGGCGGGCGCCTCGACCACGACGGGGGCCTTGACGGCGGCCGGGGCCTTGACGGCGGGCGCCTTCGCGGCGGGGGCCTTCGCGGCGGGGGGCTCAACCTGCCGCTCCACGGCGGCGGCGCGCCTTCCCCGGCCCGGGGTCTGCACCCGCACCGAGGTGCGGCGACGGCGGCCGACACCGCTGTACTCGAACTCCTCCTCCTCGCGGCGCGGCGCGGCTGCGGCGGACTCCGCCTCGACGGCGGCCGGCCGCGCGGCGGCGGGGGCCTGGGCGGCCGGAGCCGCCGGTGCCGCCTGGGCCGCCGGCGGAGTGGCAGGAGTGGCCGGAGTGGCCGGGGCGACGAAGGGGGCGGGCTCCTGGAAGACCGGGGCCTGGAAGATCGCGGTGGACGGGCGGACCGCGCGACGGCGCACCCGCTGCGGCGGCTCGGCGGCCTCGACGACCGGCGCCGGGGCGACCGGCTCCTCGACCGGGGCCTCCTCGGCCACCGGCTCCTCGGCGGGCTCCTCGGCGGGCTCCTCGGCCACCGGCTCCTCGACCACCACGGGGGCGGCCTCCTCGACCACCCGGCGACGGCGGGGGCGGCGAGCCGGGGCGGCCGGCTCCTCCACGACGGCGGGGGCCTCCACGGCCACCGGCTCCGCCGCGGCGGCGGGCGCCTCGACCACGGGGGCGGGCGCCTCGGCCACGGGGGCGGCCTCGGGCTCGGCCTTCTTCCGGGTCCGACGGGCCCGCACGGGCTTCTCCGCCGGCTCCGTCGCGGCCTTGTCGGCCTTCTCGGCCCTCGGAGCCTTCTCCGCCTTCGCGGCGGCGGCCGGGGCCGGGGCCGGCTCGGCCTCCGGCGCGGTGACCACGATCGCGGAGGCTTCGGGCGCTCCGGCGGGCGCCTCGGCCCGCTTACGGGTGCGGCGGGCCCGGACCGGCTTCTCCGCCGACTCGGCGGCGGTGTCCTCGGCGACCGGCGCCTCGACCGGACGGGTGCCCTCGGCCTCGGCCGGGACGACCGTCTCGGCGGCCTCGGCGGCAGCGCCCTGCGGCGCTCCCGCCGGGCGGGACACGGCGCGACGGCGCCGACGCGGCGGCGCGGCGGACGCGCTGTCGCCGCCGGCCGCGGCGGTGTCGTTCGGTTCCGTTGCCGCAGACTGCTGCGGATCGGTGTTATCGAGCATGCGGGTGGATCTCCCGTCAGGCCCCCGGGCTCTTCATCCGCGCACGGCACGACACCGGTGGCCGGCCGGCATCACGAGGATGCTCGGCCCGGACCCTCTCACGGTGCCGCCGCGCGGACGCGAGGCCGCACAGGGGCTCGTAGTCTCGCTCGGCGCCCCGCCCTCGGCGGGGTGTCGAAAGTCTTCTGGTCTGACCAGTCTTCTGAGGTTTTCCCAAAGCTGCGCCGTCCCCCAACCCCGGGTGGCTCCCGGACGGGGTCCTCGGGCCCACCGACCATCGGGGTCGGCGGGCCGCAAGAGGCCGGCCTGTGCTTCGACGACGCTCGCTCCCCTGGGGAGCAGCGGGGGCCTGGAGGACCAGCGGGCCCAGTGGGGAACTGGATCCGGCCTCCGCCCGCTAGGCGGACGCGGTTGCGCGCGGCTCGCCGGCCGCCAGAGGGCCGGCCTGGGCCGCGGCGCGGTCGAGCGCCAACGGGTCGGTCACCGTGCCGGTCCCCTCGTCGAGCGGCCCCTGCGCCAGCCTGGTCACCTCTGCGGGGACCGGCGGCGCCAGGTCGGCCGTCACACGGAGACCGGACAACACGTCGTCGGGTCGTACGGCGGGTGTGGCGTGTCGTACTACCAGGCGCAGTATCGCACAGGGATGCCCGGTCCGAACATCGCGGGTCTCTTCGCCCTCCGCGTCCGCACCGCCGTCGACCTGCGGCGGGAGGAGCTCGAGAGCCGCCACCGCCCCGCGCGCGTCGAAGACCCGCAGACCGTTCTTGGTGAGGCGTTCGACCTCGACCCGCTCCTCGGCGAGGAACAGGGCGACCGCGCGGGCCGCCTCCTGCGGCTCGACGCCGTCGAGCCGCACCTGCCACTCGGAGGCCTCCAGGCGCTCCACGAAGTTGGGCGTCCGCACCTCGACCGCGTCGATCACGTCCAGCCCCTCGGGCAGCGACTCGTCCAGTTGGACGCGCAGCTCCTCCGGGTCCCGGTGGGCCGCGAGGCCGATCTCGAGGTACTCCGCCTCACTGGCCACACCGGTCGGCGCGGCATTGGCGTAGGAGACCTTGGGGTGCGGGGTGAAGCCGGCCGAGTAGGCCATCGGCACCACTGAGCGGCGCAGGGCCCGCTCGAAGGCGCGCTGGAAGTCGCGGTGGCTGGTGAAGCGGAGCCGGCCGCGCTTGGTGTAGCGGAGACGGATCCGCTGCACCGTCGGCGCGGGCGGCGGACCATCGGGCGTACGGCGTGCCAGGGTCGCTCAGTCCTTCGTCAGTGGTCCGCGTCCGCGGCGGCGGCGGTTTCCCGCCACTGTCCGGACTCTTGCACCTCAAAGGGTACGCGCCCCCACCCACCCCTCGCTCCGCACCTGCCCACTTGGACCCCGCCCTCAGTCGAGCGATCCCGGCTCCGCCAGCCACCGGGTCTTCAGCCCGGTGTGCTTGGCGACGGTCTCGAAGTCCCGGTCGTAGTGCAGCACGGTCAGCCCGTGGTGCAGCGCGGTTGCGGCCAGGAGCAGGTCCACCACACCTGCGGAGCGGTGGGCTCCCGACTCAGCCAGCGCGAACCGGAGTTCCCTGACACGGCGCCATACATCGTCCGGCGTGACCCACCAGGTGTACAGGCGGTCGAGCTGTACCGACATTGCCCGCATCTCAGCAGCCGAACGGGCGGAGTAGAGCAGCTCCGCCTCGACCGCCGAGCACATGCCGACCCGCCCGCCGGTCAGCGCCTCGCTCCACAGCGCCAGTGCCGCAGGCCGCGTCACCAGTCGCGCCGCAGCAGACGAATCGATCAGGAAATCTTCCTGCTCTCCCATTCGGCCCCACCCTGCTTTCCCCGCCACGCCTCGTCCTTGAAGTCCGGCTCCAGCGTCCGGTCGAACGCGCCGTCCCCAGCCAGCCGCACGAGTTCCTTCAGTGCGAGCTCCCTGCGGCGCCGCGCCCCTATCTCGATCAGGGCCGCGTTCACCGTGTCCTTCTTGGTGGTCGTTCCGAGCACCTCGGCAGCCAGAGCCAGAGCCTCGTCATCGATATCGATGACCGTCTTAGACATATGACACACCACCCTTCACGTATACACATATCCTCCCATAGACACCACCCGAGCCGCAAGCCTTTAGAAGTGATCGAAGCCCCCTCGGAGATATCCGAGGGGGCTTCGAGGCGAAAGAACTACTTGTTCACCACCGTGAGCGGGAGCATCTTCTTGCCCGTGGGGCCGATCTGGATGCTGGTGTCCATCTGGGGCTAAATGGAGGCGGTTCCAAAACCGTCGAAGGGGTCACCGTCATGGCGAAGCGCACCCGTACGGCACGTGCGGCGCAGCAGAGGGCGTACACGGTCGAGGCCGAGTGGACCACCGCTGATCTGCTCCTGCTCGGGGAGCTGAAGAGAGCCGAGGCCGCCCTTCCGACGGACGCGCCCCGGGCCCTGATCTCGGTCCGGCTGTCCGTGCTGACGGAGGACACCACCTCTCCCGTCCGCCAGGAGCTCGACCTCCGTCGCGAGGCCCTGAACCGGGGCTGCCGCGTGGTCGGCGTCGCCAGCGACCTCAACGTGTCCGCTACGAAGGTGCCGCCGTGGAAGCGCAAGCAGCTGGGCGACTGGCTGAACAACCGGGCTCCGGAGTTCGACGTGCTCCTGTTCTGGAAGCTCGACCGGTTCATCCGCCGGCTGTCCGACCTGAACACCATGATCGACTGGGCGCTGAAGTACGGGAAGAACCTGATCTCCAAGAACGACTCGATCGACCTGACCACCGTCGTCGGCAAGATCCTGGTCACGCTCATCGGCGGGATCGCGGAGATCGAGGCCACCAACACGAGCACCCGGGTCGCGAGCCTCTGGGACTACGCCAAGACCCAGTCCTCCTGGCTGGTCGGCAAGCCTGCCTTCGGGTACACCACGGCCGAGGACGAGAACGGCAGTGTGGTCCTCGTTGTCGACCCCGACGCGCAGAAGGCCCTGCACTGGTGCCGACGCATGGCCCGTCGAGGCATCTCCGCCACCCGCATGGTCAAGCTACTGAAGCGCGCGGGCCTCGTCAGCGACGGCCTCACGGCCACGACCCTCCTGCGCCAGCTCCGCAACCCTGCCCTGATGGGCTACCGGGTCGAGGAGGAGAAGAAGGGCGGTGCCCGCCGGTCCAAGCTCCTCCTGGACAAGGCCGGGAAGCCCATCCGGGTCGCGGAGGCCGTCTTCGTCGAGGAGGAGTTCAACGAGCTCCAGGCGGATCTCGACAAGCGCAGCAAGAGCCAGCCGCAGCGTCGGCCCGGTGGCGCCACGAAGTTCCTCGGGGTCTTCATCTGCGTCGACTGCAAGACGAACATGCTCGAACAGCGGAACCGCGTCAAGGACCGGATGTACGAGTACCTGCGGTGCCAGGGCTGCAAGGGTGGGGGCTTGGGCGCCACCAACCCCGACGCGATCAACGCCAAGCTCGTCGTCGACGTGCTGTCGGTCCTCGGGGACGAGCCCGTGCAGGTGCGCGAGTACGCGCGGGGTGCGGAGGCACGCGCCCAGGTGGCGCAGCTCCAGGAGTCCATCGCCTACTACATGAAGGAGCTGGAGCCCGGCGGCCGGTACTCCAAGACCCGGTTCACGCGTGAGCAGGCGGAGGAGACGCTGGACAGGCTGATCACCGAACTCGGAGAGATCGACCCCGAGAGCACCGAGGACCGGTGGGTGAACGTGGCCAACGGGAAGACGTTCCGGCAGCAGTGGGAGGAAGGCGGAACCGAGGCCATGGCCGCAGACCTCCTGAGAGTGGGCGTCCGGTGCGAGGTCACCCGAATCAAGGTCAAGGGTCAACGGGCTCCCGCCATCAAGCTGCGCCTCATGATCCCCAAGGACTACCGGGACCGGCTGATCGTCAAGGAGGACCACTTCGCCAGCAAGCTCTGACACGAGCGGCTGGTCATGCGGCTGCCCCCGGTCGTCGAGGCCGGGGGCTGGCGTCGTCAGTGCTTGGCAGGGTCGTACGGCTCCTCGTTCCCGTCGTCGTCGACGATGACGATCTCGCTCCTGATGACCGGTACCTTCGTCTGCCCCGGAGTCCCGGCCCGCTCGACGGAGCCTCGCGGTACGGGCACCGCGCCGGTCACCATGTCCCATCGGACCGGCCTGAACCTTCCGCGTCTTCGTGCGCGACCTCCCGGGTTGTGGCGAGGTCTTCGGCGATGCCGGCAGCGATGAGCGCTTCGGCCGGGGTGTGCCCGGTTCCGGCGAAGCGCCATGCGCTCTCGACCACGGTCGCGCTGCCCCAGTCGGCGTACAGGCCGCGGGCGTGCTCGGCGCGGGCGGCCCGGAGCTGCCCGTATGTAATGGAGAAGACCCTCGTCTTGGTGAGGCAGTGGCCCCGGTAGCCGAGCATGTGGGCCCAGGCCCGTAGGCGGAGGTGTTGCAGTTCGGGCAGGCCGCCGAGGCGCCAGGCGGTGGCGATGAGGGCCCGGACGTGTGGGGTGACGGACAGGGCCCGGATCTCGGCCAGGGACTCCATTCGGCGGTCGACCGCTCCGGCGGCTTCCACGCCCTTGCTCGTGTACTTGGCCACGTAGGCGGCCACGGCCTCGTCCGTGAGTCGCCCGCCGTCCCCCTTTACCAGGGGGTGGGCGTCGAGCTGGGTGCCGAAGCGGAGCCGTCCCCCGCTGTGCGCCGCCGTATCGGGATACGGGAGCGCGACGGCGGCAGCCGCCGAGCGGACGGTCTCCAGGAGGAGAGGCCCCGTCGCCCAGGAAGGAGGCGGAGCAGCGGGACCGTCCGGGCCGTCGAGTCGGACGACCGCGTGGAAGTGGACGGAACCGCGCTTCTGGTACTCGGCGACCTTCGCGGCGGAGACCCGCACCAGGGCGCGCACCTCCGACCGGCCGACGCCCGCCCGGGTGGCGAGGTGGTGGTAGAGGTTGTCGCGGAAGGCCTTCCAGAGCGCGGGGGCCATGGCGTTCCACAGGACATGCCTGGGGTAGTCGTAGCAGTCGGCACAGAGCGGCTGTCCGACGAGCGGGTCCGTGTTCGGGTGGAGCCGACCGCAGCCGTGCCGACCACGGTGTTCGCAGCATCGGCGCCGGGCCCGGTGGCACTCCCCCGCGCGGTGGACCGGGCCGAACGACGGGGCGGTCAGGGTGACGAACAGCCGTGGGTGCGACCGAACCGTGTCGGGGACGCCCTTGCCCCCGATGAGGCCGGAGCGGACCAGGTGGAAGGTGTCGCCGCTGTGCTCGCGTGAGCAGGTGGCGCATCGCGAGGCCCGACGGTTCCGGCAGCGGACCGAGAGCCGGCCACCGGGGTCGGCCTCGGTCGAGTAGTGCCGCAGCACCTCTCCGGTCCCGGCGTCGAGGGTTGTGCTGTGCCCCATGAGGTGTACCGGTTCCGCGCAGCCGCCGGTGGCGCGGAGCTGCTCCAACCAGCGGTTCAGATCGGGCAGCTCACCGAGCCGGACGAAGTCCCTTTCTACGTCGGACAGTTGGCGCAGCCGCGCCTCCCGGTCGAGGAAGGCGCGGCGTGCGGTGGGGTCGTTGTACGGGTTGCTGCGGGTCATGGCGGGTGTCTCCAGGGCCAGGGTTCGCCGGGCCCCGGCCGGGCCAGTGCTGCGACGGTCCGGCCGGGGCTGGCGTGGTGGTGGATGGAGCCGGTCCGGCGGTCGAGGGCAGGGCCGCCGGTGAAGGTTGGGTGGGCTGGCACGGTGATCACGCCTTTCAGGCGGTGTGGGCGAGACCCTGGACGATCCAGGTGACGGCGCGGACGACGGGGTCGGCCCAGCCGACGCGGTCGAGGTGGATGCCGAGGACGCCGACGAGCAGGACGTGCCAGAGGCGCAGCTCGCCGGAACGGACCAGGAGGTAGGTGACGACGACGAGGAAGGCGATCAGCACGGCGGTCATGTCCATCAGACGTGGACCCCTTCGCTCGGCTCGTCCGCCCGCTGGAGGCCCGGCCAGGTCGGCGCGAGCCGGGCGTACTTCCTGGCCGCGCGGCGGGCCTGGTCGGGAGTGACGTGGATGGAGCGGGCCCTGGTCCATCGGCCGTCGGTGTCGGCGGTGATGGCGACGCCCTGTTCGGCGAGGGTGATCCGCTGCGCGGCTTCGAGGGCGTCCTTGCTGAGGTCGCCGAGCGCCATCTCCGCCGTCCCCGGATCGCTCACCCGGTGGCAGACGCGTCCGGCCAGCTGGGCGCGCAGGGCGGTGACGCCGGGGCCGAGGTCCGAACCGACCCGCTGTCCGGCGATGACCAGGTGGACCCCGAGGGCCGCGCCGAGCTGGGCGAGCCGGAGCAGGTTGGTGGAGATCTCCCCGACCTCCGCCTTGTCGTCCCTGGTCGCGACCAGGTCCAGCTCCGCGACCTCGTCCACGATCAGGACGACGGGCATCTTGCGGAGCTTGGCCGGCAGATCCCAGACCGAGCGCGCCCCGACCGAGCGGCACAACCGCATCCGGGCCTCGGTCTCGGCCACCAGCTCAGCCAGGAGCCGCGAAGCCTCCGCCCGGGTGGACGCCAGCGCCGACAGCCGGTCCTCGAAGAGCGACAGTTCCATGCCGCCCTTGAGGTCGATGCCGAAGAGGGCGACTCGCTGCGGGGCGAGTTCCTTCACCAGCGAGGCGATCAGGGTGGACTTGCCGGAACGGGTCGCGCCGACGATCAGCCAGTGCGGTGCCCGCCGGAAGTCGACCACCCAGGCCCGGCCGTCCTCCAACAGGCCGACCACCGCCCGCAGCACACGCTGCTTCAGCTGGTACGGCACGACGGGTGCGCGGAGCGGGTCCCAGGCGAGCGCGGACAGGGTCACGAACCCGCGCTCGTCCGACACGACCCGGACCGCGTGGACCCGCCAGGTGTGCGTGAGGGCTTCCACGGCGGAGACGAAGTGCTCCGGCACCTGTCCCGGGTGGAGCCGCACCGCGACGTCGAGACCGCCCCGCTTCAACTTCGGGATGCCCAGGCGGGGCGGGACCGGCCGCAGCGGGTCGCCGCGAACGACCATGTCCCCGATCAGCGCCCGCCCCGCGCGCTTGGCCACCGCGAGGCCGAGGTTCGTGGTCAGGCGACGCCACGTCACCCGGATCCGCACGACCGCGACCGGATAGCCGAGCAGGCGCCACCACACGTAGGGGTGGTTGCGCCGCATGCCCGGAGCCGCGCTGAGCAGGATCAGCACCACCGCCAGCAGCGTCACCCAGAGGAGCTGGAGCACGATCACCGCCGTCCCCTGTTCTCCACGACCGTGTTGTGGGCCTCGGTCTCCAGGTCGCGCGCCTGGCCGATGGCCTTGGTGGCGAGGACGGCGATGTGGTCGAAGAGCAGGGCACCGTCGTCGTCCTGGCCGAACGGGTCGACCTCTTCGGCCAGATCCCCGAGTTCGCGCAGCAGACCGCGCAGCTTCACCCGCGTCGCACCGCTCATCAGGCGTCGCCGCCCTTCCGGGAGGCCACCGGAGCCGACGCGGGGACGGGGGTGATGGCGTCGGCCGCACGGAAGGACAGGCCGTGCCGGTCCCCCATCGCCCACGAGAAGGCGGTCAGCCCGGTGACCTGCACCCGCACGCCTTCGGTCACACCGACCGGTTCACCGGACACGCTGATCTCGACGATCGAGGCCCGCCGGCCGTCCTGCCGGACCGCGACCCCGACCGTGTAGACGGTCTGCCCCTCCCGGTCCTTCCGCACCTCCCCGGTCTCGCGGTTCGCGATCCGCACCTCGGGGGCAACGATGCAGGTCATCGTGCCGAGCCGGGTTCCATCAACGGGAATGGACTGCATGAGCGCACACTCCTCCGACATCAAAGGCCGCATGACGTAAGTCGTCAAACGTACTTACCTTTAATGTCGAGATGACGCCCTTCCTTGACGCCCTGACGCAAGCGATTCATGCTTACGTTTAACGGCTACTGACTGACGACAGACCTAGACATGCGACCCGAGCTGGGCAAATGACCACAGCCGAACTCTCGAAATCGACGCGACACGAGGCGGGCCCCTACCCCCGGCGCCCGCACAAGGGGTCAACACCATGGCGATCATCCGCAACGAGGCACTGCACAAGCAGGTAGCGGCGGCGATGCGACAGTCCATCGCCGCCGGGGAGTGGCCACCCGGCACGCAGTTGCCCACGGAGACCGACCTCGCCGAGAAGTACGGAGTCTCCCGACCGACCGTCAGGCTCGCCGTCGCCGCGCTCCGCAGCGAGGGCCAGCTGGACGTGAAGCAAGGCCGCGGCACCTTCGTCCGCCCCACCGTCCACGGCCCGACCGGCACCCTGAACCGGACGGTCACCACCCAGGGCAACACCTACTCGACGCCCACCGACGCCTGGTTCGGCCACGCCGAGGAGCCCACCGCCTACCGGACCCGCACCGACGCGATCACCGCACCACTGCTGGAGATGGACCAGGACGAACTCATGCTCGGCTGCGACCGCCTGCTGACCGACCCCACCGGCGGCGGTCGCGCCCTTCACCGCCTGCTGCTCCCCATGGAACGCATCGAGGCCACCCCTCTCGCCCAGCAGCCCGCCGCGACCCCGGCCGAGGCGTACGCAACACTCGCCGCCGCCGGCCACGACATCGCCTGGCGCGAAAGGGTCACCGCCCGCATCCCCCAGCCCGACGAGCGCGAGGCCCTGAAGCTCTCCGAAGCCGCCGTCCTCCTGGTCACCCACCGCACCACCTACGACCAGGCCACCGGCCGCCCCCTCATCCTCGAAGAGACCCGCCTCGGCGCCGAAACCGCCGCCCTCACCTACGCCATCGAGGCCCAGCCCGCCAAGGCCGCCCGCTGACCCTGTCGCAAACCTTCTCTACTTACTCAAGGGGGCGGCCCCAGCCGCCCCGGCCGGGCATGCGGCCTTGCGGCCGTTCCGGGCCGGGCGCCTGGCCCGCCCACAGAGAAGCGCCCCCGCCCCGCCGGCTGCCGCGCGACGGCTGATGCCGGGCGGCTCCGCGGTTTTACCCACCTCTCAGGCCCGGGACCCGCGTCGAGCAAGACCGGGGGGCCACTCGGCCAAACTGCGGTCAGGCCCAAAAGCCCTGACCGAGCCGCAGCAGCTTACGGCCCCCCGATCATGCTCGACCCCAGACCAGACAGGACACCGGCCAAAACCGCTCCACCGCCCGCGTGCCGCGCCAGCAACGAATCACAATCGATCTCCAGAGCGGCCGCCACGATCAAGCGGTATATAGCGACAGCGGGCGCCCCGGTGGGGTTACAAGACTCGCTGCGCATGAGCAGCAATTTCCACGGATTGCGGCTGCCCTGGAACCGCACCGCGCCTACGAATTTGCTGCGCCGCTACCCACTGAATATCGGGATGACCTTGAGACATCAGCTGGCGCAGTGCATCTTCCTGCGCGCGATTTGGGATGAGCTCGTAGATATCAGCAACTAGCACCTCAAGTGAATCGGCATAGGCACTGTATCGGATCTTATCCACATCACGGCGGATGTAGTTATGCATGATGTGCGGGAAATCCGCCGCAGGCAAAACATTGCTGGCAATGAGCTCTTCTTGGAACTCTCTCCATGGCGAGTCTTCACGACCTTCGCGAGAGTCGAACCAGTTGAAGAAGGAAACTATATTGCGCCCGGGGACCCTGACTCTGATGTCGCCGTCACTCTCAGGGTCGATGGGAATCAGGTCGTCACCCGTGACACCCATTGCGGCGAGCGATGAGCTTCCCTGATGCGAGACCTTGTGCACACCACCCACTGGCTGAAATTGAGTGGGGTATCGCTTGCCGCGAATTAGAAGGTATTTCCCATCGATAAAAATCCGAAACAAGTAGGAGGTTGACACTCGGATTGATTGGTTGCGATACCGCAGTGAATACCAAATGTGTCGAAGATGATTCCAGTTTTTGCCGATCTCGTCCATGGCGGGGATAAGCATCCCGATTGCAAATCCGGTGGTCATGCTGACCACGGTCGAATTCCCAATGAAGAAGCTGGCTGCTCCGGTTGTGATCGCAAGAAGCAGGTAAGTGACGAGGCGGACCATATGTCTCCTAGCGAGGCAACGGAACCAGTGGATCCTTGAGTAGGTAGCGGCTCACCCACGACAGCTGGGAACTGGATGTCGCGAGGCTCTGGAGGAGTCTTCGAGAGAATGAGCGAGACTCATACATGGCTACGAGCAATGCGCGTCGCACATTTGCGTCGGGCTCATCCTCAAATCTCCGCCGGAGGAGCTGGCCATCGGCGACGGAGCTTACCCGCCCGATATAGCGAGCCGCAAACTCTCGTGGGAGGCTTGTCTTGTTTTTATCCTCCAGTACGCCCCATGCCACGTCTCGGAGGTTCGCCGAGCGAATCTGCTGCCGAGTTGCAGCCTGAAATATGCGCTGTTCAAGGTGATCGTATCGATTCCCAGATACCTCTTGAAGGATTGAATGAAACGTGCTCTCGATTCCTTTGATCTGCGCTGGAAATTTTTCCAGGTATCTCAGAAGTTGGCTGGCAAGGTGATGGTTCCCCTTCAGGTTCCCCATGACCCACGGGAGAGCACGATCGTCGCCTAGATTCCCCATTCGAAAAAGGGAGAACTTGATGTCGCGATCCTTTGGTGTCCCCGTGACCGCTTCCGTGAAGATCTTGAAAAGTCTCTCCCCGGCACCCTCTTCGCCGACGTCGAGGCCGTAGTTCACCGCATCCTTTTCCAGGTCTTCAAGCTGGCTAAATGCGTCACTGTGGTCGTAAATTGCGGTCTTGGTAGAAGACATCGTGAGTCTGCGAGAGCGGAGGATTGAGTTGATCTCCAGTATTACGTTTCTCAGAGACTCGCTTTCTGTGTCGAAAACCATCATGTCGTCCGAGTAACGGAGATAGTGCATTCCCGCCCGGTGGACGTATTCGTCGATTGGAAGTAGATAGATATTGGCAAGAATTCCCGATGCGTCCGGCCCCTGCGGAATTCCCCATGCATGGCTGGATGACTGGAACATCGTCAAGTATCGAACTAGTCGTTCCGTTATCCACGGGCTTGCCCCGATCGACTGCAGGTCGATCTCCAGCGTGCTGATGTCAATGTGCTCATAGAAGGACACGACGTCAGTTCGCGCGAGCTGGAAGGGTGACTTTCCCATCATCTGCGCGCCGTGCTTCTGCATGGCTACCCACGAATTGACAGGGCTCCAAAATTCTTTCCCTTGATTTCCCCACCTGGCACTAAAGACGCTCGGGTGGAGTTGATTCTCAATCAGGTGAGCGATGGAGAAGACGAGAGCATCATAGACGAGCCGATCTTGAACAGAAAGACGGGCGATGGGGCGAACGGCGACAAAATTCTTCGGGAGATCGATGATCTCGACATAGTCCGGACCTACGAATCCACTCTCAAGGCCCGAGATGACGAGGCGGCGAAAGTCATACCAAGACGAGAATATGTCGTCGAGGTTGATGATGTCTGGTATTTCGGACTGCCCATGGCCTCCGTAGAGCCTCCGCCATGCCAAATCCAGGTATGCGTATACCGGGCGCCTATATGCCATGCGTCGGCCCCCAATCCCCGGCATCCGCGTCTCGCTCTGGGCTGACAGTGGCTGCCAACGTTATCCAACTGGGGCTCTGATGGGATACACCCGTGTGGATGCAGGATGTCGCTTGGGCTCTGGTGGCGCCACCCCCGAGAACTGATGGCCAGCGAGTGGGCGTCGCTGCGGCCTCGGCGGCCGTACTCCCGACGGCGGGGGTTGGGCACGACCGGCGAGCGGATGGGTGCGGTCAGGCCGCCCAAGGCGTGTCTGGCGGAACTAGTCACACCGCCTGTCCGATCCGCTTGAGACCTGTGCCGGTGTACCCGCAGGTCGTCGATAGCTGATCGCCATGCCGCAGTCGTGCCAGATCGAGTGGTACGTGGCGGTCAATCAGGGGCATCAAGAGGCAACCGGCTGTGTCGAGACTGGGGCAGGAGCAAACCAGGCCAGCCGCAACTGTGGCACGTCAAGGCTTACAAAGCAGATGTCACTGGCATCAACGACCCGCTCGTCTCCAACGCGGGAAAGCTCCAGCTACCCGCGCCCATCCTCCATGAGTGGTCCATGCAACAGAACCAGCCAACTTCCGTCACTACGTAGAGTAGTCGGCCATGTAGTGAAGCTGAGCGAGCCTGTAGTCCGACCGGGACCGTGAGGAACCCTGAGAAACCATGAGGAACTGTGAGGAGGTCACGCAGTGCGATGACTTCTCACGCCAGCTATCCGAGACTTTTCGGCGGCTCCTCGAAGCCAGACTGCCTCGGAGTCGTCCGCTGCTACGTTCGCTGAGCAGACGAAGCAACCCACCGTGCCGCGCATGGCGGCTAACCGAAGCGGCACGGTGGGCCTAGTACTCCATGGAGGTACCAACGTGAGTCTTTCCTTCTCCAAGGGTCGCGTGTCAACTCCGGCACCCGGGTTCTGGCCAGCCGCACGGTTCGTTGTGGTGATCGTACTCAAGGCCCCAGTCGAGCTCCTTCCGGCGGCTCTGTCAGCTGCAAGCGTCGTGGTTTCACTACTCCTCGGCAGAATGCAGCCTCGGCCGGCCCGGAACAAGCAGCCCGGTCTCAAGCCACCCCGCTGACCGCTCCGCGCGGTAACCCCATAGCTATTGGCGCCACACACATGCCGGATCAGGCAACAGGTGGTGGTTGTCGGTGGGCTAACAGCTGGGGCTAGCCTCGATCTTGCATGACGGCTCGTCAGCTCTGCTGGCGGGCCGTTTCTGCTTGGCTGAGCTGGGTGTTTCGGCCGATGGGTATGGTGAGGGCCCGACTGGCGCGTCGGGTGGGCGCCGGGTTCCACGACTCCGGAAGTGGTCCACTGCTCGTCGGGATGGGACGTTGTCGCTGGTCAGCCGGGGTCCGGCAGGGCGTGCAGGCGGGCGAACGCGCTGGTGATCGTGTCGGTCCAGGGCCAGTGGCGGGCCAGGCGGAGGTAGTGGCGGCGGCCGGTGGTGACGAGCTGGGCGGCGGCGGAGAACAGCCGCAGCCGCAGGCGCTTGGGCTCCCACCGACGAGCGGTCCCGGTCAGCGCGAGCATGGGCATCCAGGCAAGCAGGTCGAGCGCGAGCTGGACGATCTCCAGCCAGACCTGGTTCTGAGCGACCTGGTGGAGGGGCAGGTTGCGCAGGCCGGTGTCGCGGGCGGCACGGATACGGTCCTCGGCGCGGGCGCGCCGGCGGTGCCGCAGCTCCAGGTGCGCGATCGGGGCGTGGGTGGTGTTGGTGGCGAAGCAGGTCAGGCGCATGCCGTCGGCGTCGGTGAAGCGCAACTGCGCGCCGGGGTGCGGCCGTTCCTTGCGGACGATCAGCCGCATCCCCTTCGGCCAGCCGGTGAGGACGTCGCCGGCGAGTTCGGCGACCCAGGCGCCGTCGCGGACCTCGCCGCCGGGTTCGACGGCCGGGGTCCAGGCCGAGGCCGGTATCTTCAGCACGGCCTGGTGGATGGCATCGGTGATGGTCATCCCGACCGAGTAGGACAGCCATCGGCCGCGTGCGGTGAGCCAGTCGAGGAAGTCGTGGGTGCCGCCGGCGGAGTCGGTGCGGATCAGGGTTCGGCGTCCGCGCCGGTACTTCTTCGGCAGCTGGGCCAGTGCCAGGCGGGCCGCTTCGATGTGGTCGGCGGCCGTGTTGCTGCCCGCGTTCCCCGGCCGCAGCAGACCGGCGACCGGCTCTCCGGAGCCGCTTGGGCCGTGGTCGACGAACGCGAACAGCGGGTGATGGCCGAACGTCCTCTTCCAGGTCTTGGCCGCGTCCTGCTTCTCGGAGTGCGCGAGGACCAGCACGCCGTCGATGTCCACGATCACCTCGCCGCCTGTGTCCGGGGCCGCGTCGCCGGCCAACCGCCAGACCCGCTCGCGGACTTCGGCCCGTGCCCGCCGGATCGCCCCCAGTGCGCGGGACCCTGCCCCTGCGAGGGTGTCGACCAGGCGCGAGACGGTCGGGTCGGAGGCCACCGGACCGAACACGGCGGGCTCGGCCCGCAGCATCGCGACATCGGCCAGACAGTCCCCGCCGAGGGCCACCGCGAGCGCGACGTCCAGCACGACCTTGCCCGGATCATGGACCGCCCGAGCCTTGCACCACGGCGCCAATGCCGTCGATATCGCCGCGTCCAGCCCTGCCTTGCGAGCGGTCTCGACCAGCAGCACGGCGCCGGCCTGGGAGACGACCCCACGACCGTTGCCCTCGACACGGACACGCGGGTACGACCCGGTAGTGTTCACCTGAGAAGTGCTTCTTTCCACGCAGCTGACTGGACCCTAGACAAGTCCCATCGTTGCAGGTCAGGAGCACTTTTCTCTTTTCTGATCATCCATCGGACAGCAGCCTCCGTGAAAGCCCGAGGCTAGTAGCAGGGCAGATGACGACCGGATCACCCCGGGTGGCGAACAAGCCAGCAGGAAGCGCCAGCGCGAGCACCATGCCCACGCTGGCGCTTTCACGTTGCCTCGCCACGGACGTCGGCCGCGAGGCAGAGCAGTTCCTTGAGGCTCATCCACCCGTCCAGAACGCCTTCCAAGCGGACCAGCGCACCGCCCTGAGCGTCGGTGTCGGCGATGGCCCGCAGCTGCCCACGGTCCACGCCACACGCAACCAAGAGCGAGTTCAGCTCGTCCGCGGTCTGCCTCGCCACCCGCCAGCCGGCCGCGTAGTCCACGCCCGGCAGCCACACCCACGAGTCAGGGTCGAGGCTCGCCGCCAACTCCGCACCGAAGTCGTCGTCCCCGTCCAACTGTTCTTCAACTCCCCTGGTCAAGAACCGAACCGGGCCATCCGTGCACTGACATGCCGAGGAGCCCGATACCATCGGCATCGGGTTCCGACCCACCGGACCACCCCTCTCCCGCCAAGGTTCCGGGGTGGTCCGGCACGTGTTCGGTTGTTCTTGATCAGGTCATGTGCGGTCCCGTCCCGGCTCGTCGCAGGCGAAGATCCGCCGGAAGAGTTCCGCCTCGGTCAGGCCGATCAGCGGATCGTCGCGGCCCGTCTCCTCCCGCCGGATTCGCCGCATCAACTGCGCTCGCTGGCTGTCTGTGAAGTCGGGCTCGTCGCACCACGCCATGACGTCGCGATGCGCGGCTCGGCGCCCGGGCGAGACTGCCCGAATGGGCCAGGAGAACTGGCCATCCAGCAGCCACCACGTCGTGTCCCGCTCCCGCCAGGCCCGCACGTGCCGGATCACCGAGCCGCCCCGGGGCCAGCGGGGTACAGGCGGACCAGGGTCGGGGTCAGGTCGAGGAAGGCCAGGGCCCGCACCTCTCCCTGCGTCGCGAGCCGCTGCCCGACCGCCTGCGCCTCCGACGGTCCGAACAGCTCGGCGAAGTAGCCGTGCTGGTCCGGGCTCAGTGGAAGCACAGCGAGCGTCCGCAGCAGCGCGGCCATCGCGTCCGTCAGCTTGCTGAAGCACGCGGGCGCGGCGATGCCCCGGACTTCCGCGATCACCGGGAACGGGTACAGGGATCCCGCTTCCAGCCCCGATCCACCATGCTCTTCAGGTGTGGTCATCTCCCCGCCACCTCCCCCGCACGACGCGGGTGCCACCGGTGGACACTGACCGTCCGGCCGTTCACCACGATGCTTCGGATCAACGCCTTCCCCAGCCCCGCGCCGCAGTAGAAGCACCGCGACGAAACCCCGGAACGCCGGCTCATTCCGCACCGCCCTTCGGGCTCACCAGAGCCCAGACGATCTTTCCGATGCCTTCGGGCCGGGGCCCGTAACCCCATTCGAGGGACAGGGCCTCGACCAGGTACAGCCCGCGCCCCGACATGTCCTCCGGGTCAGCGGTGCGCCGGATCGCGGGCTTCTCGCTGCTCGCGTCGTGGACCTCGATCCGCAGGTGGTCGCACACCACCTCGAACCGGACGGCGATCTCACGTCCAGGCGACACCCGCGCGTGCACCACCGCGTTGGCCACCAGCTCGCCGAGCACCAGCTGACCGTCCCCCGCGAGGGCCCTGCCGCCCGGAACGCTCTGCAGGAACTCACGCAAGTGGCTCCTGGCGACCTGCGCGGATCGCCTGTGCCGCGTGAGCGTCGTCTCGAACGCGGTTATGCCGTCGGCCGGCCTGTAGGGTTCGGGGCCGTCTTGGGGGTTTCCCGAGCTGATCACGTACACCGCCTCCCGATGTCCCAATGGACGGCCCGAACCTGGACGTTCCGACCCTTGACCCCAGGCTGCCGAGCGGGAGTGCAGACTTCGTACCCAAGCTGATTACCCAGTGTGGGTAAACTCACAGGCAATCAACTTGCTTGCGGTGGCTGATGATCGACAGCGGGGGCAGTGGTGACCGAGGCTCGCGTACCGGACCGGCTGCCCGCAGGTCTGCTCTCCCACCCCGAGATGATCGCCGCCTGTCGAAGACGCGACTTCGCCTCCGTCTTCCGGCTGCTCAAGCTGGCGGGGATCTACCCGTCACTCATCGCTCGCGCCTGCGACATGACACCGAGCCGGGTCGGCGAGGTCATTTCCGGGAAACGCAAGATCGAGAAGATCGATCTCATCGAGCGGATCGCCGACGGACTCCACATCCCGGGGCGCCTGCTCGGCCTGTCCGACCGGCCGTGGGAGCGGGCGGGACTTGTCCCGCAGCCCCGGCGGCGCCCGCCGGAGTCGTCCCCCGGCGCGCGGGGCCTCAGCGCTCCGATCGACCCCGAACTCTTCGTCAGCCATCTGCGTTGCGCGATGCCCGGTCACTACAAGTCCGCGAACCTGCTCGGCTCCCGCCACGCGCTCGACGCGGTCACGCGCCACGTCCAACTGCTCGACCGTCTCCAGCAGGACGCCGAGGGCCGCGCCCGGGACGAACTCCTCACCATCGGCGCCCGCACCGCGGAGTTCCTGGGCTGGCTGAACCAGGACCTCGGGAACTTTGACCGGGCCCTGTACTGGTCGGACCGCGCCATGGAGTGGGCGCAGGAGGCCGACGACGATGTGATGGCCGCCTACGTGCTCTTCCGGAAGAGCAACCAGGCCACCGCCCAACGCAACGGCCAGAAGGCCGTCAGCCTTGCCCGTGCTGCCCAACGGTCGGTCGGGGCGACACACCGGATCCGGGCACTCGCTGCGCAACAGGAGGCCCAAGGCCACGTGCTCCTGGGCAACCCGCGCTTCGCCCAGGAGAAGTTCGACGAGGCCCACGAGGTCGCCGCCTCACCGGACGACTCGCATGCCGACGACGCTCTTGATCTCGCCTACTGCACACCGACCTACATCGAGATGCAGCGGGCGAACTGCCTGATCGAGCTCGGCGACCCGCACACGGCCGTGGGCATGTTCGAGGCGGAGCTCCGAATCCTCCCGCCGATCTACCGCAACGACCAGGGTGTCTACCTCTCCCGGCTGGCGCGCGCCTACGCGGTCTCCGGTGAACCCGAGCAGGCGGCCGCCGCAGCCGACCGCGCGCTGTCGATCGCCGTCGACACCGAGTCGGCCCGCGCGATGTCCGAACTGTCCGCCGCAGGCCGGGCCCTCCAGCGTTGGAGCGCCGTACCTGAAGTCGCCACGTTCATCGGCCGCTTGACCCTGATGAGCAACGGGAGCCCTCTCGACCGCTGACGGCCCGATGGGAGAGGCTGGGCTCATGGACGCACTGATCACGGCCGCCACCTCCGCAGACGAACGCCGACGCGGCGCCAGGATCGCCGTACTGCCGGTCGGCAGCTTCGAGCAGCACGGCGACCACCTGCCCCTGACCACGGACACCGTCGTCGCCAGCCTGATCGCCCAGCGGATCGCCACCGACCACGACCTGTTCCTCCTGCCGCCGATCACGCTGTCCTGCTCCCACGAGCACGCACACATGCCCGGCACCGTCAGCATCAGCGCCGCCACGCTCTACGCCGTGATCAACGACATCTGGAAGTCCCTCCGGGCGTCCGGCGTTCCCGGCCTCCTGATCGTGAACGGGCACGGCGGGAACTACGTGCTCTCCAACGTGGTCCAGGAGGCCAACACCGAGGGCCCGCGCCTCGCCCTGTTCCCGGTCCGCGAGGACTGGCACCGGGCCCGCGAAGCCGCCGGCCTGGAGAGCAGCAGCGCCGAGGACATGCACGGCGGCGAGCTGGAGGTCTCCCTGCTGCTCCACGGCGCCCCCGAACTCGTCCGGGACGGCGTCGCGGGCGACGACCACGACGCCCCGGAGCGTCCGCATCTCCTGACCCTGGGCATGGCCGGCTACACCCGGAACGGCATCATCGGCCGCCCGTCGCTCGGCACGGCCGAGAAGGGCAAGGCCCTCCTGGACAGCCTGTCCGAGTCGGCCACCGCCCACCTGTCACTCATAGGGATTAGCTGACGACAGTCAGCCGTCACCCGAAGGCGGGCAACACCCCCAGCAAGCGCATGAGCCCTCCCCGAGAGATTCGGGGAGGGCTCTGTGCGTCGCTCCAGTGCCTCAGATCCACTCGATCGAGGTCTCGATGCCCGGGGCACTCCGGGCGGCGGGCAGAGGGGTCCTCCGGCCGCCTTGCCGGGCCTTGCCGGGGGTCGGGGTGGGCCCGTCCGGGGCGCGCGTCAGACCAAGTGCGCCCAGGACGAGCTCCCGCTCACCCTCCGGGAGGCTGTGAAGTAAGTCACACAGCTCGCTCACCGTGTCACTCACGTCGCTGCCTACTTCTGCTGGCCAGGGCCGCCGACGACCGTCAGCGGGAGCATCTTCTTGCCCGTGGGGCCGATTTGTATGGCCGTATCCATCTGGGGACACACGCCGCAGTCGAAGCACGGCGTCCAGCGGCAGTCGTCGACCTCGACCTCCTCCAGGGCGTCCTGCCAGTCCTCCCACAGCCAGTCCTTGTCGAGGCCGCTGTCCAGGTGGTCCCAGGGCAGGACCTCCTCGTAGCCGCGCTCGCGGGTGGTGTACCAGTCGACGTCGACGCCGGTGCCGGCCAGGCCCTTCTCGGCGGAGGCCATCCAGCGGTCGTAGGAGAAGTGCTCGCGCCAGCCGTCGAAGCGGCCGCCGTCCTCGTAGACCGCGCGGATGATCGCGCCGACCCGGCGGTCGCCGCGGGAGAGCAGGCCCTCGACGATGCCGGGCTTGCCGTCGTGGTAGCGGTAGCCGATGTTCTTGCCGTACTTGCGGTCACCGCGGATCGAGTCGCGCAGCTTGGCCAGGCGGGCGTCGGTGGCCTCGGCGGACAGCTGCGGGGCCCACTGGAACGGGGTGTGCGGCTTGGGCACGAAGCCGCCGATGGAGACGGTGCAGCGGATGTCGTTCTGGCCGGTGACCTCGCGGCCCTTCTGGATGACGTTCTTCGCCATCTCGCCGATCTGGAGCACGTCCTCGTCGGTCTCGGTGGGCAGGCCGCACATGAAGTACAGCTTCACCTGGCGCCAGCCGTTGCCGTACGCGGTGGCGACGGTGCGGATGAGGTCCTCCTCCGACACCATCTTGTTGATCACCTTGCGCATGCGCTCGCTGCCGCCCTCGGGGGCGAAGGTGAGGCCGGAGCGGCGGCCGTTGCGGCTCAGCTCGTTGGCGAGGTCGATGTTGAAGGCGTCGACACGGGTGGACGGCAGGGAGAGGCCGACCTTGTCCTCCGCGTAGCGGTCGGCCAGGCCCTTGGCGATCTCACCGATCTCGGTGTGGTCGGCGGAGGACAGCGACAGCAGGCCGACCTCCTCGAAGCCGGTGGCCTTGAGTCCGCGCTCGACCATCTCGCCGATGCCGGTGATGCTTCGCTCCCGCACGGGGCGCGTGATCATGCCGGCCTGGCAGAAGCGGCAGCCGCGGGTGCAGCCGCGGAAGATCTCCACGGACATCCGCTCGTGCACGGTCTCCGCGAGCGGGACGAGCGGCTGCTTGGGGTAGGGCCACTCGTCGAGGTCCATCACGGTGTGCTTGGAGACCCGCCACGGCACGCCGGGGGCGTTCGGCACGACCCGGCCGATCCGGCCGTCCGGGAGGTACTCGACGTCGTAGAACCTCGGCACGTACACGCCGCCGGTGCGGGCCAGCCGCAGCAGCAGCTCGTCGCGGCCGCCCGGGCGGCCCTCGGCCTTCCACTCCCGGACGATCCTGGTGATGTCGAGCACGGCCTGCTCGCCGTCACCGATCACCGCGCAGTCGATGAAGTCCGCGATCGGCTCGGGGTTGAACGCGGCGTGGCCGCCGGCCAGCACGACCGGGTGGTCCTCGGTGCGGTTCCGGGCCTCCAGCGGGATGCCGGCCAGTTCGAGCGCGGTCAGCATGTTGGTGTAGCCGAGCTCGGTGGAGAAGGAGAGCCCGAACACGTCGAACTCCTTCACCGGCCGGTGGGCGTCCACGGTGAACTGGGGCACACCGTGCTCGCGCATCAGCGCCTCGAGGTCCGGCCACACACTGTAGGTGCGCTCGGCGAGGACGCCCTCCTGCTCGTTGAGCACCTCGTAGAGGATCATGACGCCCTGGTTGGGCAGACCCACCTCGTAGGCGTCGGGGTACATGAGCGCCCAGCGGACGTCGCAGGCGTCCCAGTCCTTGACGGTCGAGTTGAGCTCGCCGCCGACGTACTGGATCGGCTTCTGGACGTGCGGGAGGAGAGCCTCCAGGCGTGGGAAGACCGATTCGACAGTCATGAGTACCAGGAACCCTTACGACGTTCGGAACCGCCGCGCGCTCAGCACGGCGACGGCTGGGAGGGGTGACCCTCAAGAGTAGCCGAACCGCCGTGTTCCCCGGCCCGGGCGCCCTCGCTCCGGGACCGGCCGCGGGCCTCGCGACCGCCCGTGCCGACGGGTGTACGGACAGGTTCCGGCACGTGAACGCGGCCCCACCACGGGGCCCCGGCGACTGTTGACACGCTCGGAGGCCGCGTGCGGTACTGGCAAGGCTCCACCGGAGGGTCCTGTGCGCCCCCGGGACAAGGGAGTTGGCCGTGCGCGCACCGGCCGTGCCGGGCCGCCCGGCGCGACCCCGCGCCGGACTCCCGGCCCAGGCCCCCGACCGCGCCGACCCGCCCGCCCCCGAGGACAGGAGAGCCATGACCGACACGGGCCGGCGGACGCGCCGGATCGACAGCCCGTGCAACGACACCGAGAGCTACCCGACCGTGGCCCGGGCGATCGCCGCGGCCCGCGGGCTGGCCCGCCGCCACCCCGGCCGCTGCCGGGTGAGCGAGGTGGGCCGCTCCCGCGCCGGACGCCCGCTGATGCTGCTCTCGGTGGACGACGGCGAGCACACCGTCCTCGTGGTCGGCGGCCCGCACCCGAACGAGCCGGTCGGCCTGGCCGCCGCCGTCCGGCTGGCCGAGCACGCGCTGGCACAGCCGCCCCGCCCCGGGGTCGGCTGGCACGTCCTGCTCTGCCTGGACCCGGACGGCGCCGCGCTGAACGAGGGCTGGCTGAACGGGCCGCTCACCGCGGCCCGGCACTACGAGCACTTCTTCCGGCCCGCCTTCCACGAGCAGCCCGAGCTGCTGCCGCACCCGGACGGGCCGCTCGCCCCGATGCCGGAGAGCCGGGTGCTGACCGGGCTGATCGACGAGCTGCGCCCGGTGCTCCAGTGCTCGCTGCACGGCGTGGACTTCGGCGGCGCGTTCGTCCAGCTCACCCGTCCGCTGCCGGCCCTGGCCGGGCGCTTCGCCCGATCGGCGGCCCGCGGCGGCATCCCGCTGGACGTGGACTCCTACGACGCGCTCGGCTGGGCCAGCCCGGCCCCCGGCACCTATCTGATGCCGCCGCCGGGCCGGAGCCGGCAGCCCCTGCCGGACCGTCCCGAGCTGTCCACCTGGGCGTACGCGGGGCGCCACGGCGGGACGACGGCCGTACTGGAGGTCCCGATGTGGGCCGTCGACGCGGTCGGCGACCACCGTCCGGCCCCGGACGTCGCCGCCGCCGTGGCGGCCTGCGCGGACCGGCTGCGGTCCCGGGTGGCGGAGCTGACCGCCCTGCTGCCGCAGGTGCCGACGCACGCGGGGGTGGCGTACGGGCCGCTGCTGCGCTCGGTCGAGTTCAATCTGGCGGTCTGCCCGCCGGTGGTGGACGACTGGCTGGCTAACTGGTCGGCGGCGCCGCTGTCGGTGTCCCGGGTGACCACCGCCCGGATCGTCGCCGAGCGGCTGCCGCTGCGGATCGCCGCGATGCTGCTGCGGCTGCTCGCGGACAGCGGCGGCCCGGCGGCGGACGCGGCCCGGGCGCGGGCCCGGGGGGTGGCGGCGGCGAGCCTGGAGGGCCTGCAGCGGCTCGGCGCCCGCTGGGTCCCGGTCGAGACCCAGGTCGCCCACCAGACCCGGGCGGTGCTCGGCGCCGCCGACCTGCTGCTGCCCTGAGGCCCGGACCTGCGGCGAGGGCCGGTCGGGGGATTCCCCGACCGGCCCTCGCCGTACACGCTCAGCCCACTCAGGCCGCTATCGGCCGTTGGCTCTGCACCGCCTGGAGCAGTCCGATCGCCACCCAGGTGGAGAACATCGACGATCCTCCGTAGGAGACGAACGGCAGCGGGATGCCGGCCACCGGCATGATGCCCAGGCACATCCCTATGTTCTCGAAGCCCTGGAAGGCGAACCAGGCGACCACCCCGGCCGCCACGATCGTGCCGTACAGGTCGGTGGCGTGGCGGGCGATCCGGCAGCCCCGCCAGAGCACCACGCCCAGCAGCACGATGATCGCCGTCGCGCCGAGGAAGCCCAGCTCCTCGCCGGCGACCGTGAAGACGAAGTCGGTCTGCTGCTCCGGCACGAACTGCCCGGTGGTCTGGGTGCCGTGGAACAGCCCCTTGCCGGTCAGTCCGCCGGAGCCGATCGCGATCCGGGCCTGCGCGGTGTTGTAGCCGACACCGGACGGGTCGAGCGCCGGGTTGGCGAAGGCCGCGAACCGGTCGATCTGGTACTTGCTCAGCACTCCGAGCTTCCAGATCGCGACGCAGCCGCCGACGCCCGCCAGGATCAGCCCGAACACCCAGCGGTTGGCCGCGCCGGAGGCGAGCAGGATGCCCAGCACGATGACGGCCATCACCATCACCGAGCCGGCGTCCGGCATCAGCATCACGATCGCCATCGGCAGGGTCGCCCAGACCAGCGCCCGGAACACCGCCTTGTTCGCCGGGAACTCCCGCTCCCCGGCGTCCACCTGGTCGGACATCACCAGCGCCATGGCGAGCACGATCGCCAGCTTGGCGAACTCGGCCGGCTGCACGGAGAAGCCGCCGCCCAGCTGGATCCAGGAGTGCTGGCCGTTGATGGTCGAGCCGAGCGGGCTCAGGGTGGCCATCAGGAGCAGGATCACACCGGCGTACAGGAAGGGCACCACGGTACGGAACCGACGGCTCCCTATCGCTATCACCACCGCGCACAGCACGGCCCCGACCATGACGTTGGTCAGGTGCCGGAACAGGAAGTACTGCGGGTCGCCGTGGGTGAGGGAGTCGCGCCCCCGGGTGGCCGACCAGACCAGCAGCGAGCTGCCCAGCGACAGGACGGCCGCGGCCAGCAGCAGTATCCAGTCGATCCGCCACAGCGGGGAGTCCTTGGCCAGCGACTTGGGCACCCCGCCGCGCTGCGGGGCGAGCCGAAGCTGGCGGTACGAACCGTAGGAGGTCATGCCCGGCCCCTTCCGGTGGTGGAGCGGGTGGGTTCGACGGCGGCCACGGCGGCCGCGACCGGCACCGGGGTGCCGCCGGACCGGTCCGGGTCCAGGAAGACCCGCGGCGAGCCACCGGTCACCCCGGGGTCGCCGACCGGGACGGCGGAGACGGCAGAGTCGGCAGACACGGCAGACCCGGCGGAGACCGCAGACACGGCAGGGACGACAGAACCGGCCGGAGCAGCCGAGCCGGCCGAGGCGTCGAAGGACGCCGGCTTGATGATCGCGGTGCCGTCCGGGTTGAACTTCGGCAGTTCGGCCTGCGGCTTCGGCAGCAGCGCCTTGCCCTGGTCGATGTTGCCCTTGTCGTCGACGCCGTACAGGGACTGGTAGATCCGGCGGATGGCATCGCCGGACCCACCGGAGCCGGTGCCGCCCTGGCTTATCGTCATCACGACCGCGTAGTCGCGGCTGTAGGTGGTCAGCCACGAGGTGGTCTGCTTGCCCTCGACCTCGGCGGTGCCGGTCTTGGCGTGCAGCTCGATCTTGCCCTGGGGCCAGCCCGCGCCGGTGAACTTCCAGGCGGCGGTACCGCCGGTGACGACGCCCGCGGTGGCCTGGTCGATGTAGCCGAGCAGCTTCTGGTCGCCGGGCAGCCGGCCGTCCTCGTGCGGGGCGATCTCGCGGACGAGATCCCCGCCCGGGCTTATCACGGCCTTGGCGACGGTGGGCCGGTAGAAGGTGCCGCCGTTGGCGAGCGCCGAGTAGATCCGGGCCATCTGGACCGGGGTGACCAGGGTGTCGCCCTGGCCGATCGCGAAGTTGACGGCGTCACCGGCGCGCATCTGGTAGCCGTCGACGCAGTTCTCCCGGGCGATCTGGTCGGAGAAGGTGTTGCCGCCCTTCTCCGCCTGCTTGCACCAGGCGTCCTTGTTGTTGTCGTAGAAGGACTGCTTCCACTGCCGGTCGGGGACCCGGCCGGGCACCTCGCTGGGCAGGTCGATGCCGGTCTTGGCGCCGAGGCCGAACTGGTGGGCGGTCTTGAAGAACCAGTCGCCAGGGTCCTTCTTCGGCTTGATGCCGCCGTCCTTCATCCACTGGTCGTACGCCAGGCCGTAGAAGACGGTGTCGCAGGAGACCTCCAGGGCGCGCTCCAGGGAGATCGCCCCGAAGCTCTCGCTCTCGAAGTTCTTGAACTCGCGGCCGCCGATGGTCATGCTCTTCGGGCAGTCGTAGCGGCCGTCGAGCGAGTAGCCGGCCTGGACGGCGGCGGTGGTGGAGATGACCTTGAAGGTCGAGCCGGGGGCGGACTGACCCTGTATGGCCCGGTTCAGCAGCGGGAAGTTGGTTTCCTTGCTGGTCAGCGCCTGGTAGTCCTTGCCGCTGATGCCGCCCTGCCACAGGTTGGGGTCGTAGGTGGGGGCGCTGGCCATCGCGACGATCCGCCCGGTGTGCACGTCCATCACGACGGCGGCGCCGGAGTCGGCCTCGTAGTTGCGGTTGGTGACCTTGTCGAAGGTCTTGCGGGCCTCGCTCATCGCCTGCGCCAGGTTGTCCTCGACGACCTTCTGCACCCTGGCGTCGATGCTGGTCACCAGGTTGTTGCCGGTCTGCGGGGCGGCCTGGTCGGCGGTGCCGATGACCCGGCCGAGGTTGTCCACCTCCAGCTTGGTGACGCCGGCGGTGCCGCGCAGGTCGCGGTCGTAGACGGACTCCAGTCCGGCCCGGCCGATCTGGTCCGCCGGCAGGTAGCGGTCGAGGCCGGCCTTGTCGGCGGTCTTGGAGACCTCGTCGTCGGTGACCGGCGAGAGGTAGCCGAGCACCTGGGCGAGGTTGGCCCCCTCGGCGCCGGTGTAGTGGCGCACGGCGGTGGGCTGGGCGGTGATCCCGGGGAAGTCCTCGCGGCGTTCCATTATCTGCATCGCCTGCTGGGTGGTCGCCTCCTTGGTGACCGGGATCGGCTGGTAGGGAGAACCGTTCCAGCAGGGCTGCGGCGTCTTGGCGTCGCAGAGCCGGACCTTCTCCTGGACGTCCTTGGCGGGCATCCCGAGCACCTCGGCGAGCCGGGTCAGCACCGCCTTGCCGGCGTCCTTCTGCTGGAGCAGCGAGGTGCGGCTGACCGAGACGACCAGCTTGGTCTCGTTCCCGGCGAGGATGCGGCCGGAGGCGTCCAGGATCTCGCCGCGGACGGCCGGTTCGACGACCTCGCGGATGTGGTTGCCGGTCGCCTTGGCGGTGTAGACGCTGGCGTTGCGGATCTGCAGGTACCAGAGCCGTCCGCCGAGGGTGGCGAGCAGCGAGACCACCAGGATCTGCAGCACCACCAGACGGATCGTCACCCGCCGGGTACGGCCGGTCTCGGGGATGTTGCTCACGTCTCGTGCGCTCCAAAACTGAACAGTGCGGGCAGGCTGGTCGGGGCCGGGCTACGGGCGCTTTCCCGCGCCGAGCAGGCGCTTCTTGCGGTAGGCCGGACCGGCCGTGGGCTCGCGGGTGGTGCGGTAGCGGGTCAGGCTGCCGAGGCCGGGTCCGCCCTCGTCGTCCTCGGCGACCGACAGCGGATCCTTGCCGAAGCGGCGGGCGACCAGCATCACGGCGGGCACCACGAAGGGTGCGAGCAGCAGGTCGTAGAGCAGGGCGGTGACGACGAGCTGGCCGAGTCCGACGTGCCGGGCGACGGTGTCGCCGACGAGGGCGCCGACCATCGCGTAGAGCAGGGTGGAGGCGATCGCGGCGCCGGCGACGACGAGCAGCGCGCTGGAGACCGAGCGCTGGCGGCCGTGCTCGGGGCGCAGCAGCCCGGCGGCGTAGCCCATCAGGCAGAGCACCAGTGCGTAGCGGCCGATGGCGTGGTCCGAGGGCGGGGCGAGGTCGGCCAGCAGGCCGGCCGCGAAGCCGACCAGGCAGCCGCCGGTGGGTCCGTAGACCAGGGCGAGGCCGACGACGACGAGCAGCAGTATGTCCGGGGTGGCGCCGGGCAGTTGCAGCCGGCCGAAGACGCTGACCTGGAGCAGCAGTCCGAGCAGGATGAGGATCGCGGAGACGGGGATGCGGGCGAGGCGCATGGCTCAGTTCCCCCCAGTGGGCTTGGCGGGCGGGACGGCGGCGGCCGGCGCGGCCGGGCCGGCCGGGGCCTGGCCCTGGGCGGGCGGCGCGGGCGGCAGGACGGCGTCGCGCGGGTCGGTGCGGGGCGGGACGACGACGACGCCGATCAGGTCCAGCCGGGTGAACTGGACGAAGGGCTCGACCAGGACGGTCTTGGTGAGCTGTCCGGGGGTGGCCTCGACCTCGACGACGCGGCCGACCGGGACGCCGGGGACGAACGGGCGGCCGCTCTGCGAGCCGAAGGTGACCAGCCGGTCGCCCTCCTTGACCTGGGCCTTGCCGTTGAGCAGGGAGACCTTCATGGCGCTGGTGCCGCCGCCGGCGGCGAAGCCGATCTCGCCGGTGCCCTCCAGCCGGGTGCCGGCGGTGAAGCCGGGGTCGGAGGCGAGCAGCACGGTGGCGGTGGTGGGGGCGACGGTGGTGATCCGGCCGACCAGGCCCTGGCCGTTGACGACGGTCATGTCGCGGGTGAGGCCGTCGTCGCTGCCCGCGTCGATGGTGATGGTCCAGGAGAAGCCCTGGGCCGGGCCGATCGCGATGGTCTGGGCGGCCTTGACGGTGTAGCCGCCGGCGCCGGCGGTGCGCAGCAGGTCGTCGAGCTGCTTGGTGCGCCCGCCCGCCATGTCGGAGGAGGCCAGTTTCTGCCGCAGTTCGGTGTTCTCGCGGGCGAGCTGGTCGGTGCGGCCGCTGTTGGAGGCCGCGTCGCGGAAGGCGCGGACGGTGTCGGCGACCGGGTCGACCGCGCTGGCGGCACCGCGTTCGACCGGGCCGAGGACGGTGGCGGCGGCGCGCCGGGCGCCGCCGAGCGGGGAGCTCTCACCGCCCTTGATGTCGACGGTGATCAGTGCGAACGCGATGGCCACCAGCAGGATGAGCAGCAGCCGGCTCTCTCGTGTGTCCCTCACGGTGCTGGTACTGCCCCTTCGTGCCCCTGGTCCGCCGGCCCGGGCTGTGGACCCGGGCGGGGACCCGTCGGTTCGGCTGGTGTTTCTGTCCTGCCGTCTGTTCCGCTGTCTGTTCCGCCGTCTGTTCTGCTAACGGCGCGGCGCGGCGTCGAGTACCTGCTGGAGCGCCTCGAACTCCTCGACGCACTTGCCGGAGCCGAGCGCGACGGAGTCCAGCGGGTTCTCGGCGATGTGGATCGGCATGCCGGTCTCCCGGCGCAGCCGCTCGTCCAGGCCGCGGAGCAGGGCGCCGCCGCCGGTGAGCACGATGCCCCGGTCCATGACGTCGCCGGCCAGCTCGGGCGGGCACTGGTCGAGGGTGGTCTTGACGGCGTCGATGATCGAGTTGACCGGCTCGTCGATGGCCTCGCGGACCTCGGCGGCGGAGATGACGACGGTCTTGGGCAGGCCGCTGACGAGGTCTCGGCCGCGGATCTCGGCGTGCTCGTCCTTCTCGCCCTCGAGGCCGAAGGCGGAGCCGATGCTCATCTTGATCTGCTCGGCGCTGCGCTCGCCGAGGAGCAGCGAGTACTCCTTCTTGATGTGCTGGACGATGGCGTTGTCCAGCTCGTCGCCGGCGACCCGGATGGACTGCGCGGTGACGATGCCGCCGAGCGAGATGACGGCGACCTCGGTGGTGCCGCCGCCGATGTCGACGACCATGTTGCCGGTGGGCTCGTGGACCGGGAGGCCGGCGCCGATCGCGGCGGCCATCGGCTCCTCGATGATGTGCACCTGGCGGCAGCCGGCCTGGAGGGAGGCTTCGATGACCGCGCGGCGCTCGACGCCGGTGATGCCGGAGGGGACGCAGACGACGACCCGGGGGCGGGCGAGGAAGCGGCGGCGGTGCACCTTGAGGATGAAGTAGCGCAGCATCCGCTCGGTGATCTCGAAGTCGGCGATCACGCCGTCCTTGAGGGGGCGGATGGCCACGATGTTGCCGGGGGTGCGCCCGATCATCTTCTTGGCCTCGGAGCCGACGGCGAGGATGCCCCCGGTGTTGGTGTTGACCGCGACCACGGACGGCTCGTTGAGAACGATCCCCTTGCCCCTGACGTACACCAGCGTGTTGGCAGTTCCGAGGTCGATCGCC
This sequence comes from Kitasatospora purpeofusca, assembly GCF_034043715.1. GTDB lineage: Bacteria > Actinomycetota > Actinomycetes > Streptomycetales > Streptomycetaceae > Kitasatospora > Kitasatospora purpeofusca_A. Next base: position 46,706 of record NZ_JAXCLC010000062.1, read on the forward strand.
AGGTCGCGGCCGATGAACGACAGGTTGCTCGCCATGGGGTGTGGGTGCCTTCCCGGGCTCGGAGTCATGTGGGGTGGAGGGTGTGGGCGCCCGCAGACGGGCGGCGACCAGCTGAGCTGCCTTACCGGGCCCTTGAGTCGCGTCCATCGTAGTCACGCCGTTCGGCACGGGCGTCGACCTGGGGCACGCCGTCCATTGTCCGGGGCCTGATCGCTTCTCAGGGCATTGGGACGCCGTGTCGGAGGGCCTGGTTCCCTATTTCCCGATAAGAATGCCCCGGCCGGGCCAATGGTCCCGGCCGGGGCGTCCCGAAGGTCCCGGTGCCCGCGCGGTCAGGCGTGGGCGGGGAAGAAGATCTTGATCTCGCGCTCGGCGGACTCGACCGAGTCGGAGGCGTGGATCAGGTTCTCGCGGGTGATGGTCGCGTAGTCGCCGCGGATGGTGCCGGCCCCGGCCTCCAGCGGGTTGGTGGCGCCGGCCAGCATGCGGATGCCGGCGACGACCTCCTCGCCCTCGACGATCAGGGCGATCGACGGGCCGGAGGTCATGAACTCCAGCAGCGGCTCGTAGAACGGGCGGCCGACGTGCTCCGCGTAGTGGTGCTCCAGCGTCGCCCGGTCGAAGGTGCGCAGCTCGGCGGCGGCGAGCCGCCAGCCGGCCTTGCGCTCGATCCGGCTGATGATCTCGCCGACCAGGCCGCGCTTGACGGCGTCGGGCTTGAGCAGGACGAGAGTGCGCTGGGACACGGGGCGTCTCCTGGGAAATCGGGTTCGGCGCGCACGCGGGAATCGGCGCGCACACGGATCGGCACGCACGCGCGATTCCGCGTGCGCCGTGCGACTACCGCAGAGGTTACCTTGCGTGAGCGAACGCCCCGGACCCGGTCCGGGCCCGGGTTCGGACCGGGTCCGGGCCCGGGTTCGGACCCGGTTCGGCCCCGGTCCGGAGCCGGTCCGGAGCCGGTCCGGAGCCGTCTCAGGCCGCTGCGGCGGCGGTCCGGGCGGCCTTGATCTCGTCGATCCTCCGGCCGTAGCGCACCGAGCACCACCAGAGGCCGGCGAAGATCGCGCCGAGCACGAACATGGTCGGCACCACGAAGCCGCTGGCGATCAGCCCGAGCTGCAGCGCCCACCCGACGGCCACCGCGCCGGGGCGGGTGATCATGCCGCAGAGCAGGACGCACAGCACCATGGCGATACCGCTGACCGTCCACAGGGCGCCGTGCGAGACGTCCGTGAGCTGCATCGCGACCAGGGCCGCGAAGAGCACCACGAGGGCCTCGCCGATCAGCGTCGAGGAGCAGAGCGTCCTCATCGTCACTTCCTCCTGAGCAGCAGGCGGGCCTCGCCCACCGTGATGACCGATCCGGTGACCAGCACTCCGGCGCCGCCGAGGTCGCCCTCCTCCTCGGCCAGGGTGACGGCGGCGGTGATGGCGTCGTCCAGCCGGGGCTCGACCTGGACCCGGTCCTCGCCGAAGATCTCGACCGCGAGGGCGGCCAGGGCGTCCACGTCCATCGCGCGGTGGGTGGAGTTCTGGGTGATCACGACCTCGGCGAGGAGCGGCTCGAAGGCCTCCAGCAGGCCGGCCACGTCCTTGTCGCCGCTGGTGCCGATCACGCCGACCAGCCGGGTGAAGCCGAAGGACTCGCCGATGGCGGCGGCGGCGGCGTGGGCGCCGTGCGGGTTGTGGGCGGCGTCGAGCAGGATGGTGGGGCTGCGCCGGACGACCTCCAGCCGGCCCGGGGAGCTGATGCCGGAGAACGCCTGGCGGACCTTGTCGGTGTCGAGCTTCCCGCCGCGGGCGCCGCCGACGCCGAAGAACGCCTCGACGGCGGCCAGCGCGAGGGCCGCGTTCTGGGCCTGGTGCTCGCCGTGCAGCGGCAGGAAGACGTCCTCGTACTCCTCGCCGCCGATCCCGCGCAGCGTCACCAGCTGGCCGCCGATCGCGAGTTCGCGGCGGACGACGCCGAACTCCATGCCCTCGCGGGCGACCGTGGCGTCCACCTCGACCGCGCGCCGCAGGATGGTCTGGGCGGCGTCGAGCTGCTGCTGGGCGACGACCGCGATGGCGTCGGCCTTGATGATCCCGGACTTCTCGACGGCGATCTCGCCGGTGGTCTCCCCAAGCTTGTCGGTGTGGTCGAGGCCGATCGGGGTGATCACGGCGACCCCGGCGTCGATGACGTTGGTGGCGTCCCAGGAGCCGCCCATGCCGACCTCGACCACGGCGACGTCCACCGGCGCGTCGGCGAAGGCCGCGTAGGCCATGCCGGTGAGCACCTCGAAGAAGGACATCGCGACCGGCTCGCGCTCGTCGACCATCCGCACGTAGGGCTCGATGTCGCGGTAGACCTCGACGAACCGCTCGGGGCTGATCGGGGCGCCGTCCAGGCTGATCCGCTCGGTGACGCTCTCCACGTGCGGGCTGGTGTAGCGGCCGGTGCGGAGCTCGAAGGCGTTGAACAGCTGCTCGATCATCCGGGCGGTGGAGGTCTTGCCGTTGGTGCCGGTGATGTGGATGGAGGGGAAGGACCGCTGGGGCTGGCCCAGGATGTCCATCAGCGCCTCGATCCGGTCGAGCGAGGGCTCCAGCTTGTTCTCCGGCCAGCGCTCGGAGAGTTCCACCTCGACGGCGCGCAGGGCGTCGGCGGGGCTGCCGTCGGCGGGGCGGAGGGTGTACGGGTTCGGGTCGGCCTTGTCGCTCACGTCCACAGTCTACGGAGCGCGGGGCGGCTTCCCCCACGGGGTGAGAACCACCACTTTGCCCGAGTTGACCGATATCCGCGTTTACTATCGCTTTGGCGACATCAGACCGCAATGAAGCATTGATTCGCAGCCCAGGGAGACAAAACACCTTTGATCATGAGGAGCATCGCGCCATGCCCGACGCCCTGCGCCAGTTCTTCGAGCTGCGGCGGGACGGTTTCGTCCAGCTCGCCGGGCTGATCTCGCTGGCCCTCGTGGTCTACATGGTCCTGGTCTTCGGCCGCTTCCTGGCCTACTGGGCCGGCTCCCGGAACGCCTTCCGGCGCAACCGCCCGGCCCTCCCCGGAGACCCCGCCGCCTTCCAGTGGCACCTGATGGTCCCCTGCCGGGACGAGGAGGCGGTGATCGCCCAGACCCTGGCCGGACTGCGCGCCGTCGCCCCCGCCGCCCACCTCTGGGTGATCGACGACGACAGCGAGGACGCCACCCGCGACCTGGTGCTGGCCGCCGCCGGGCACGACGCCCTGGTCCACCTCGTCCAGCGCCGCCGCCCGCACGCCCGGATCGGCAAGGGCGCCGCCCTCAACGCCGCGTACCGGGAGATCTCCGCCTCGCTGCCGCCCGGCACCGACCGCTCCAGGGTCGTCCTCGGCGTCGTCGACGCCGACGGGCAGCTCGACCCCGGCACCCTCGAACAGGTCGGCAACGAGCACGCGATGGGCCGCCCCGACACCGGCGCCGTGCAGATCGGCGTCCGGATGCGCAACGCCGAGGACCCGCGCCCGCTGGCCGGCCGGGGCCGGCTCGCCAACGCCCTCGCCCGCGCCCTGATCCGGATGCAGGACGTCGAGTTCCGGGCCAACAACGCCGGCATGCAGCTGCTGCGCCGCCGCACCGGCAGCGTCGGCCTCGGCGGCAACGGCCAGTTCGTCCGGCTCACCGCCCTCGACTCGCTCACCGCCGAGGAGGGCCGCGACGGCCGCCCCTGGCCCGAGCGCGCCCTGCTGGAGGACTACGAGTCCGGCCTCGACCTGCGGCTGGCCGGCTGGCGGCTCACCCATGTCACCGAGACCAGCGTCTCCCAGGAGGCCCTGGTCTCCTGGCGCCGCTTCCTCACCCAGCGCACCCGCTGGGCCCAGGGCAACATGCAGTGCCTGCGCTACACCGGCCGGGTGCTGCGCTCGCCGCACTACCGGCCCGCCGGCAAGGCCGAGGTGCTGTACACCTTCCTCCAGCCGGTGGTCTGCGTCCTGCTGGTCGTCCTCACCCCGCTGTCGCTCGCCATCACCGGCGCCGGGCTGGCGCTCTTCCCCGAGGAGACCGCCGACTTCCAGCTGACCTACGGCCCCTGGATGGCGGTCGCCTTCGTGCTCGCCACCCTGCCGATGGTCCTCTGGGGCCCGACCTACCGCCGGCTCGTCCACCCCGACCGGAGCCGGCTCACCGGCCTGCTCTGGGGTGTCCTGGTCTGGCTCTACGCCTACCACCTGTTCGTGGTCGCCACCCGGGCCGCCGTCCGGATACTGCTCGGCCGCAACGGCTGGGCCAAGACCCGGCGCAACGCCGAGAAGGTCGCCGTCGGCGCCCCCACCGCCCTGGAGTCCTGACCCGGCCGCGTCGCCACCGTCCTCCCCTCCCCTCCTCCGCCGCCGCCCGGCTGCCCAGCCGCCCAGCCCCCAGACCCCGGAGCCGTCCCGCCATGAGCCTGTGCCCCGCCCCCCGGTCCGGCGCCCGGTCCGCCGCCCGCACGCTCGCCCCCGGCAGCGTCGCCGTCGTCCTCGGCACCCGCCCCGAGCTGGTCAAGCTCGCCCCGCTGATCCACGAACTCGGCCCCGCCACCCGGCTGGTCCACACCGGCCAGCACTGGGACGAGGCGATGTCCGGCCGGTTCCTGCGCGACCTCGGCCTGCCCCGCCCCGAACTGCTCACCGGCGTCGGCGGGCGCCCCCGGGCCGGCCAGATCGCCCAGTCCCTCGGCCAGCTCGACGCCGCGTTCGCCGAGGACCGCCCGGCCGCCGTCGTCGTCCAGGGCGACACCAACGCCACCCTGGCCGGCGCCCTCGCCGCCAACGCCCGGGAGATCCCGCTCGTCCACGTCGAGGCCGGACTGCGCAGCTTCGACCGGGCGATGCCCGAGGAGCACAACCGGGTGATGGTCGACCACGTCTCCGACCTGCTGTGCGCCGCCACCCCCGACAACGCCGCCAACCTGCGCGCCGAGTCCCTCGACGAGCAGCGGATCGCGCTCACCGGCAACACCGTCGTCGAGGTGGTCCGCCGCTCGCTGCCCGGCGCCGGAGTGCGGGCCGGCCTGCTCGCCCGGCACGGCCTCGCCGCGGACGGCTACGTCCTCGCCACCGTGCACCGGCCGGAGAACACCGACACCGCCGAGGCGCTCGGCGACGTCCTCGCCGAACTCGACCGGATCGCCCGGGCCGGCACGCCGGTGCTGTTCCCGATGCACCCGCGCACCCGGGCCGCCGTCGAGCGCTTCGCCCTGGACGGCCTGCTCGCCCGGCTCACGGTGACCGGACCGGTCGGCTACGCCGACTTCCTGGGCCTCGCCCGGCACGCCGCACTGCTGGTCTCCGACTCCGGCGGGGTGCAGGAGGAGTGCACCGTACTCGGCCGCCCGCTGCTGGTCGTGCGCCGCTCCACCGAACGGCCCGAGGCCGTCGAGACCGGCTTCGCCGCGCTGGTGGCGCCCGGTGCCGAACTCGGCGGACTCGCCCGCACCTGGCTCGCCGACACCCCGGAACGGCTCGCCCGGCTCGCGGACACCCCCAGCCCGTACGGGGACGGCCTGGCCTCCGCCCGGATCGCCGACCTGACCGCCCGGCTCGCCCACGGGGCCGCCACGGCGGCGCAGGCCGCCTGACCCGCCGGGGCCGCCCGGCCGACGGCCCTCTTGACAGCGGAATTGGTCTACTCCACCTTGTGAAGGCAAGTCTCCTCCCCCGACAGGGACTTGTGTTGTCGGTAGCTCCCGCACACAGATCCGTCGACACCCGGACGGCCCTCCCCCACGAGGACCGCCGGCCTCCCCCACCGGAGATGGAGCCATGCCACCTGCCTCACACCGGCGCCCGCGCGCCGTCCACCCGCTGCTCGCCGGCGCCACCGCCCTCGCCCTCGGCCTCGGCGGCCTGGTCCTCGCCGGCGGCGCCGGCGCCCACGCCGCCCCCACCGACGTCGAACTCGTCACCAACGGCGGCTTCGAGGACGCCGACCGCCTCAACGGCTGGACCTGCGCGGCCGGCACACCGGAGACCACCACCGTCCACTCCGGCTCCGGCGCACTGCGCTCCACCCCGAGCGGCAGCGCCACCGGCGAGTGCACCCAGACCGTCACGGTCAGACCCTCCTCGACGTACACGCTGAGCAGCTGGGTCCAGGGCTCGTACGTCTACCTCGGCGCCCGCGGCACCGGCGGCACCGATCCGAGCACCTGGACCCCCGGCGGCACCGGCTGGTCCAAACTCGGCGCCACCTTCACCACCGGGGCCGCCACCACCAGCGTCACCGTCTACCTGCACGGCTGGTACGGGCAACCGGCCTTCCTCGCCGACGACGTGTCCCTGCTCGGCCCGGGCGACCCCAAGCCCTCCCCCACCGCGACCAGCCCCACCCCGACCGGCACCGTCGGCCCGTCGCCCACCGACACCACCACGCCCTCCCCCACCGCCACCACGCCCCGGCCGCCGGCCAGGCACCTGCTCACCGGCTACTGGCAGAACTTCGACAACGGCGCCACCGTGCAGCGGATCAGTGACGTGCCGGCCGCCTACGACATCGTCGCGGTCTCCTTCGCCGAGGCCACCGGCACGCCCGGGGGCCTGGGCTTCGCCCTGGACCCGACGCTCTCCTCGCGGCTCGGCGGCTACACCGAGGCGCAGTTCAAGGCCGACATCGCGGCCAAGAAGGCGGCCGGCAAGAAGGTGATCCTGTCGGTCGGCGGCGAGAAGGGCACGGTGTCCGTCAACAGCTCGGCCTCCGCCACCAACTTCGCCAACAGCGCCTGGTCGCTGATGCAGACCTACGGCTTCGACGGCGTCGACATCGACCTGGAGAACGGCGTCAGCTCCACCTGGATGGGCCAGGCACTGCACACCCTGGCGGCCAGGGCCGGCTCGGGCTTCACGCTCACCATGGCGCCGCAGACCATCGACATGCAGTCGACCGGCGCGGAGTACTTCAAGCTGGCGCTGAACGTGAAGGACATCCTCACCATCGTCAATATGCAGTACTACAACTCCGGCGCGATGCTGGGCTGCGACGGGCAGGTCTACTCCCAGGGCACCGTCAACTTCCTGACCGGCCTGGCCTGCATCCAGCTCAAGGGCGGGCTGCGGCCCGACCAGGTCGGACTCGGCGTGCCGGCCTCCACCAGCGCGGCCGGCGGCGGCTACGTCAGCCCGGCCGTGGTCAACAACGCGCTGGACTGCCTGGCCGCCGGCACCAACTGCGGCAGCTTCAAGCCCGACACCAAGTGGCCCGGGATCGGCGGGGCCATGACCTGGTCGACCAACTGGGACGCCAAGGCCGGCGGCGGCATCGCCTCCACCGTCGGCTCGCACCTGCACGCGATGCCCTAACCGGCGCGCGGACCCGCCCCCCAGCGGGCCCGAAGGCCCGGAGGCCCGGAGCTGGTCAGACCCCGGCCCGGGCCTCCGGCACGCCCGCGGGCGCCCCGCCGTGCCGGCGGCGCAGCTCGGCGGTGATCTCGGCCAGCTCCCCCTCCGGCAGCAGCGGCAGCATCATCGCCACGCCCTGGAGCAGCCCGCCGAGCAGGAAGGTGGTGTCGGGGGTGGCGGCGACCAGGTCCCGGACCTGCGCCACCTCGCCGGCCGCGACCGCCTCGATCAGCCGGGCCGCGTCCGCGCCGTCCTCGTCGACGAGTACCGCGCCGGTGTCGCGCGGGGCCCGCCGGGCCATCGTCCGCAGCACCCGGTCGCCCACCTCGGGCGCGTAGGCCTTGCGGACCGCCTCGGCGGCGATCCAGGTGAGCAGCGTGGCCACCTCGCGCTCGACGTGCTCGTCCAGCAGCCGGTCCAGCGCGTGGTCGAACGCGAGCTGGTTGCCGTGCCGGAACGCGAGCAGCAGGGTCGCCGCGCGCGCCTTGGCCTCCTCGACCGCCTCGGCAGGCAGTTCGTCGGCCAGCACCTCGGTCACCACCACCACGCCCATGCCCTCCCGTCGTCCCTCACTGTCCGGAACTCGAAGCACACCGTACACATCCGAACTGCAAACTTCCGCGAAACCGCGCGGGCAAGACAGGAATCAATTCGGGCGGAATTGGACCTCACCCGATCCAGGATGAATATTCGCCGGAAGGGAGCAACGAATTGGGCTGTTGGGGCTTCCGATCAGCCGACATCCGGAAAAGCGGAGGAGCGGCCCCCCCCCGGGGCCGGGGGCGGGCC
>NZ_JAXCLC010000063.1:0-54631 GCF_034043715.1 Kitasatospora purpeofusca
GCGCCCCCACCCCCGGCGCCCCCCCCGTCCGGGATGCGGGACGCCATGGCGCCGCTCAGGACCGCGAACTCGGCGTAGGCACCGGTGAAGCACAGCCCGGTGACGCGGTCCCCGACGCCGAAGCCGGCGACTCCCGCGCCCAGTGCGACGACCTCCCCGGCGACCTCGCCGCCGAGCGGGACCGGCTCGCCGCTCCCCCGCAGCTTGCGCACCATGGGCAGGGTCACCCCGACCGCCTCGACCCGGACCAGGACCTCCCCGGCCCCCGGCTCGGGCCGGTCGGCCTCCTCGGCGAACAGCACCTCGGGTCCGCCGTCGACCTCATGGCGAATGCGCAGCACAGGACCTCCCCGTCCGAACTCATTGGATTCCCCAACGATAGAGCGAATGTCATTGGGTTGTCCAACGGTTTGGTGGATAGGCTGAGCCCATGACCTCGGACCTGACCCCAGCCCCGGACCCAGTCTCGGACCCGGACCCCGCCTCGCCGCTCCAGCACATCCAGTCCCTGCCGACGTGGCTCGTCGGCCGGGTCGCGGCGCGCGGCCGGGGGATGGTCGCCGACGCGATCGCCGCGCAGGGGCTGAAACTCATGCAGCACGCGGTCCTGGCCGCGACGGCCGAGTACGGGCCCGTCACCCAGGCCGACCTGGGCCGCCGGCTGTCCGTCGACCCCAAGGACATGGTCGGCATCCTCAACCACCTCCAGGACGAGGGCCTCGTCCTGCGCAGCCCCCACCCCTCCGACCGCCGCAAGAACGCCGTCACCGTCACCCCGGCGGGCGCCGCCGTCCTCACCCGCTGCGGCGCCCTGGCCGAAGCCGCCAACGCCGAACTGCTGGCGCCGCTCACCGCGGACGAGCGGAAGCAGCTGATGGCCCTGCTGACCCGGATCCACGGGGCGACCGCCTAGCGGTGCGCGTTCCGGGTCGGGCCGGGCGGGCGACGCCGGGCGAGCAAAACCGGGGTGTCCCGCCGGACGGCCCCGGGAGTACGGTCCCGTGCTCGGCGCCGACCCGGAGCACGTTCCCGGTGCGGTCTCGTCCCCTGCGCCGACGGATTGACGGGCCGTCGGATGGTCCTCTTGGAGGGCGCCGAGAAGAGCTCCGGCGCCTACCCAGAGGGGCTTTCCCGTGAACGAGCACGCACCGCAGCACGCACCGCAGCAGCACCTTCCGACCCGCCTCCGCGCTGGTCGGCGCGGGATGGCCGCGGCCGTGACCGCGGTGGCCGCCGCCGCCGTGGTGGCCGGCGTCCTGGCGCCGGGCACGGCCTCCGCCGCCCCGCGGGCGGACGTCGTGCAGCAGCGCCTCGACGCGCTGGTGAAGGCGGACGGGATGCCCGCCGCCCTCGCCACCGTCAAGGGCCGCGACGGCCGCACCCGCACCTACACGGCCGGCGTCGGCAACGCGGCCACCAAGGCCAGGGTGCCGGTCGACGGACAGGTGCGGATCGGCAGCAACACCAAGGTCTTCACCGCCGTCGTGGTCCTGCAGCTGGTCGCCGAGGGCAAGGTCGGCCTGGAAGCGAAGGTGGACGACTACCTGCCCGGCCTGGTGCGCGGCGAGGGCATCGACGGCCGGAACATCACGGTCCGCCAGCTGCTCCAGCACACCAGCGGCCTGCCCGAGTATGTGGACCGCGACACTGTCCTCAACGACCCGAAGCGCTACTACGAGCCGCGTGAACTCCTCGACGCCGCGCTGGCCCAGAAGGCCCACTTCGCGCCCGGCGACCAGTGGGAGTACAACAACACCGGCTACCTGCTGGCGGGCATGATCGTCCAGAAGGTCACCGGACGCCCGCTCGGCGAGGAGATCACCAAGCGCGTCATCGACCGGATCGGCCTGCGTCACACCTACTTCCCCGCCCCCGGGGACATGACGATCCACGAGGCCCACCCCAAGGGCTACCAGCGCGCCGAGGACGGGTCGCTGCGCGACTACACGGAGCTGGACCCGTCCTGGGGCTGGGCGGCCGGTGCGATGGTCTCGACCAACACGGACGTCACCCGGTTCTACGGCGCGCTGCTCGGCGGCCGGCTGCTGCCCGCGGCCCAGCTCGCCCAGATGCGCACCACCGTCCCCGCCGAGGGGATCGGCGCCGGAGCCGGCTACGGACTCGGCCTGGTGAGCCGCCCGCTCTCCTGCGGCGGCGTCGCCTGGGGGCACGGCGGGACGATCCCGGGCTACGAGACCGCCGGCGGCACCACCGACGACGGTCGCGCCGTGAGCCTCGCCGTGACCACCATCCCGGACGGTGACACCGCGAAGCGCGTGGACCGGGCGGTGGACGAGGCGCTCTGCCGCTGATCCCCGGGCAGCCACCGCTTCCCCTCTTCCCTTCCGCTTTCCAGCAGTGGAGCCCCGATGAACCAACACGCCCCGCAGCGCAGGGCACACCCCATCCGCCTCGTGCGGTACGCCATGACGGCCACGGCCGCCGCCGGCCTCGCCCTGTCCGCCTTCACCCCGGCCCCGGCCTCCGCCGCACCGCGCCCGGACGGCGTGCAGCAGCGCCTCGACGCGCTGGTGCAGGAGGACGGGATGCCCGCCGCCCTCGCCACGGTCAAGGGCCGCGACGGCCGCAGCCGTACCTACACCGCCGGCGTCGGCGACCTGGCCACCGGGGCCCGGGTCCCGGTCGACGGACAGATCCGGGCCGGCAGCAACACCAAGGCCTTCGTCGCCGTCGTCGTCCTGCAACTGGTCGCCGAGGGCAGGATCGGCCTCGACACGGCCGTCGACACCTACCTGCCGGGTCTCCTGCGCGGCGACGGCTTCGACGGCCGGCACATCACGGTCCGCCAGTTGCTCCAGCACACCAGCGGCCTGCCCGACTACATGGACGCCCCCGCGCTGGCCGACTTCACCGCCATCCAGTACCGCTACTCCGAGCCGCGCGAACTCCTCGACGGGGCCCTGGCCCAGAAGGCGCGCTTCGCCGCCGGGACCGGCTGGGAGTACAGCAACACCAACTACCTGGTGGCCGGCCTGCTGATCCAGAAGGTCACCGGCCGCCCGTACGGCGAGGAGGTCACCAAGCGCGTCATCGACCGGATCGGCCTGCGCCACACCTATGTCCCGGCCGCCGGGGACACCGCCGTCCACGAGCCCCATCCGCACGGCTACCTGCGCACCGCCCCGGACGCGCCGCTGGTCGACTACACCGCGATGGACGCCTCGATGGCCTGGGCCGCGGGGGCGGTCGTGTCCACCAACACCGACCTCAACAGCTTCTACGGCGCGCTGCTGGGCGGCTGGCTGCTGCCCGCCGCCCAGCTCGCCCAGATGCGCACCACCGTTCCCGCGGAACTCCTGGGCGACGGGGTCCGCTACGGCCTGGGGCTCCAGAGCAGGCCGCTGACCTGCGGCGGTCTCGTCTGGGGCCACGGCGGCACCTCCCCGGGCTACCGGACCCGGGGCGGCGTCACGGAGGACGGCCGGGCCGTGAACATCACCGTCACCACCGTCCCGGACGCGCCCACCGGCAAGCGGCTGACCGACGCGGTCGACACGGCCCTCTGCCGCTGACCCCCGGTAGGTTCCGGGGGCGAGCGCCGGTGGGACGGCCAACAGGTGGGAGCGGATCGCGCGGGAGGACTGCGCGCGGTCCGCTGTCACGTGCCGGGCCCGGTGCGGGGGCGCGCGGGGCTCGGACGGCGGCCGTCAGGCGGAGGTGGAGAGCGCGACGTCCCGCCACCGGTCGAGTTCGCGCCGCACCAGCTCCAGCTTCGCCTCGACGCGCTCGACCGCGTCCGCGCCCAACTGGAGGCGCAGCGGCGGCTCGGCGGCCCCGGCGAGGTCGACCACGGCCCTGGCGGCCTTGGCCGGGTCGCCCGGCTGGTGGCCGTCGTAGCGGACCAGCGCCTCGCGCACCGGTCCCGCGCCCTCGGCGTAGTCGGCGATCGAGGCCGGCTCGGTCCGCAGGCTGGAGCCGCCCAGGAAGTCCGTGCGGAAGCCGCCCGGCTCGACGATCGTCACCCGGATCCCGAGCGGGGCCAGTTCGCCGTGCAGTGCCTCGGAGATGCCTTCGAGGGCGAACTTCGACGCGCCGTACAGGCCCGTCGCCGGTGCGGTGGCGAACCCGCCGACGGAGCCGATGTTCAGGACGTGCCCGGACCGCTGGTCGCGCAGGGTCGGCAGCGTCGCCCGCAGGGTGTTGAGCACGCCGAACACGTTCACGTCGAACAGGTCCCGGGCGGCCCGGTCCGAGGTCTCCTCGACGGCGCCGACGAGGCCGTAACCGGCGTTGTTGACGACGACGTCGATCCGGCCGAACCGGGCCAGGCCGGCCTCCACCGCGATGGCCAGCTGCCCCGGTTCGGTCACGTCCGCGTCCACCGCGAGCAGGCCGTCCGGCGTGTCCGGGTACGCATCGAGCACGGCCGACGAGTCCCTCGCGGTGGCGATCACGCCGTGCCCCCGGTCCAGCGCCTCGCGGACGATCGCCGCGCCGAGCCCCCGCGATGCCCCGGTGACAAACCAGATACTCATTCTTCTCCCCGTTCCGGTGGGCCTGTGGGCCTGTGGGCCTGTGGGCCTGTGGGCCGATGGGCTTGGGCCGATGCGCCTGTGGCCCTGTGTGCCCCGATGCGCTGACGGCCCGACGCTAGGTCCTAGAGTCGGGTCTAGATCAACAACAGTACGAGGGGGAACGCTGATGGACCTGAGCATCGGTGAGGTGGCGCAGCGCAGCGGGCTCAGCGTGCACGCGCTGCGCTTCTACGAGCGGGAGGGCCTGTTCGCCAACCCGGTACGCCGGCTGTCCAACGGCCGCCGGGTCTACCACGAGGAGGACCTGGAGTGGCTGGCGATCTGCACCAGGCTGCGTTCCTCCGGGATGTCCCTGGCGGAGATCCGCCAGTACATCGAGCTGGCCCGCCAGGGCCCGGGTAATGAACGCGAACGGCTCGCCCTGCTGCGCCGGCACCAGGACCATGTGGAGGCACAGGTCCGGGAACTCCAGGGAACGCTGGAGGTGATGCGGGACAAGGTGCGGATCTACGAGGCCCACCTCGCCCGCGGCGAGGCCGACCGCCTCTGGAACCCGTCCCACCGGGCCCCGACCGTCCCTCAGCCCTGTCCGGTCCCGGTCACGGCCCCGGCCTCGGACGCCGAGGCGGCCTCGTGATCGGGCCCCACCCTCTCGAACCGTGGTCGGACGGCGTCCCGGTCGACAGCGACCTCCTCGCGGCGAAGGCGCTCGTCTACGACCCCTGCGGGTTCGTCTGCTCGCAGCCGGTTCCCGAGGCCGAGAGTGCCGCCTACGCCGCCCACGCGTTCACCCTCGACGGCCTCGCCGTCCGGTTCCGCGCGGCCAGGACGACGCCCACCAAGGTCGGACAGTTCGTGACCGTGTGGAAGAGGTCGCCGGGCGGGCCGATCCAGCCCTTCGACAGCACGGACGCCATCGACCTCGTCGTCGTCAGCACCCGTGACCGTCACCACTTCGGCCAGTTCGTCTTTCCCGTGGACGCGCTCCGCCGGCACGGTGTCGTGTCGACGAACGGCGCCGGTGGGAAACGGGCCTTCCGCGTCTACCCGCCCTGGGTGACGACCGCCAACCGCCAGGCCGGCAGCTCGCAGGCCTGGCAGCTGGATTACTTCCTGCACCTGCGCCAGGACGGGCCCGTCGACTCCGCCCGCGCCCGTGGGCTGTACCACCCGTAGGACGGCGTCGCGACGGCACGGCACAGGCTCAAGACCGACGGGCCCCGGTGCCCCGGGCGTGCGGGTTTCCGGGTCACAGGCCCGGGGTGCGGTGGAGGGAGATCAGGAGGCGCCAGACGCGGGCGGCGAGGTCGTCGGGGGTGGCTTCGACGGCGCCGTGGAGCCAGTCGGCGAGGAGGGCGGTGAAGGCGCCGGCCACCATGGAGGCGACCAGTTCGGGCTGCGGGGCGCCGGCGAGGGTGCGTTCGGTGCGGCTGCGTTCGCGGAGTTCGCGGTGGAGTACCTGGCCGAGGGGGCCGCTGCCGCCCGGGGCGAGCAGGGAGCGGTAGAGGTCGGCGTGCGGGAGCAGGGCGGCGAGGAAGGCGGCCAGGGCGGGCGGCGGGGTGGCCGGGTCGGGGAGGCCGCGCCAGGCGTGCAGGGCGTCGACGGCCTCGCGCACCACGTCGGCGCAGGCGTCGACGGCGAGGGCCTCGAGGTCGGCGTAGTGCAGGTAGAAGGTGGCCCGGCCGACCCCGGCGCGGCGGACCACGGCGGCGACGCCGGTCGCGCTCAGCGGCTGCTCGGCGCACTCCTCCAGCAGGGCCTGCCGCAGTCGGGCCCTGGTGCGGGCGGCCCGGGGGTCCTCGGTGTCACGGGCCGGCGCGCGGTCCGGGCTCATCGGGCGGCCAGGACGGCGCCTAGGGCCAGCGCGCCGGGCAGGGCCTGGGCGAACAGGATCCGCCGGTTGGCGGTGGCGGCGCCGAACACGCCCGCGACGACCACGCAGGACAGGAAGAAGACCTGGGCCTGGAAGCCGGTCGCGGTCGAGCCGCCGGCGATCAGGCCCCAGACCAGTCCGGCGGCGAGGAAGCCGTTGTAGAGCCCCTGGTTGGCGGCCAGCGGGGCCGTCGTCCGGGCGAGTCCGGCGTCGAAACCGGACAGCTCCCGGCCGGGCCGCCGCTGCCACAGGAACATCTCCAGGACCAGGATGTACAGGTGCAGGGCGGCCACCAGGGCCACCAGGACGTTCGCGGCCGTACGCACGGTCGGCCTCCTTCGCTCATGGACAGGTGTCCAGCATACCTGGACACCTGTCCAGACGAGTCGGGCCCTACTGGGGGTCGAAGTCGCCGTCCCGCTCCTCGCGGCGGCTCTCCTGCGCGTCGTACTGGAGCTGGAAGTCCATCTCGGTCTCGTCGAGCACCTCCCGCCGCGCGAAGAACTCGCCGCCGAGCACGTCGTCGCCGCCGTGCTGGTGCCAGTCGGCGAGGATCTGCCGCGGCGCGGCCGTCACGGCGCGGTTCCCGGCGCCGGGTACGACGGTGAGCTGGTACGCCTCGCCGGTGGTCGCGGGCGACCGGTAGGTGAAGGTGTGGTACTTGAGGTCCCCGGCCGCCACCCCGTTGGCCACCAGCCGCTGGTAGGCGTGCACCAGGCCGGGGTTGGCGAAGTTGCAGAGCAGGACGGTGACGCCGTCCCGGGAGAGTTCCCGGGCGACGTCGACGATGGTTTTCTGGAACTCCGCGCCGTCGTCCCCCGTGCCGTAGGTGTTCGCGGTCCTGGAGTCGGCCGTCTCCGGCGACACCGCGTCGGCGGGCACCAGTCCGTTGCTGAAGTCCGGGAACGGGCAGTCCATGAAGACGATGTCGCCCGGCTCGGCCAGCTCGCAGGTGCGGCGGAAGTCGCGGCACTCGAAGTCGAACGCGGTGCCCAGCACCTTGTCCCGGACCGCGCCGAGCCGGGCCTCCTCCTGGCTGCGCAGCGCGACGAGTTCGCCAGCCGTGCGGTCCTTGCAGGTGGCGACGACGGCGCCGGTGGGGCTCAGCTTGGTGCCGTGCACGCAGCGGTTGACCAACCAGATGTACTTGAAGCAGGTCGCCATCGCCGTCGCCGGGTCGTCCCCGGCGCGGGCCAGCGCGGCCTTGCCCTGCTGGAGTTCCTGCAGCAACCGGGCGAAGCTGGAGGTCAGTTGCCGGTCCCAGACGGTCGCCATCCGCAGGTACTCGTCGACGAAGCGCGCGCCGAGCCGGCGCATCGTCCAGTAGCCGCCGACGACGTAGTGGTTGAGGTCCCCGGCGAGGACCGAGGCGAACAGCTGGACGCCGCCGGTGAAGGCCTTCCCCCAGCAGGCGGAGTTGAGGAAGATCTGTCCCGAGCCGACGAACGGCTCGATCAGCCGGGGCAGTCGGCCCTTGTTGTCGACGAACTTGGCCTGCGCGACCCGGGCGAGCGCGAGTTGGGTGAAGTGGGTCCGGTTGTGCTTGTTGCCGGTGTACGGGGTGAGCCAGGCGAACTGCTCCGATTCCGGCACCAGGAGGTTGGTGAACGCGCCGACGTAGCTGGTGTGCTGCTGGACGAAGCCCTGGTAGGCGCTGCCCTGGATGCCCGCGAAGTAGTTGAAGTCGCTCACGGTGGACAGGTTGCCGGAGCGGACCGCCCGGTAGTCCGGTACCACCATGTCGCGCGGAACCGGCCGGAAGTCGGCGCCGATCGTGAAGCCCCGGGCCGGCCGCCCGTTGCGCATACGGCCGAGGCCGCAGACGGCGCAGGGCATGCCGTCCTGGTTGCGCGCTCCGGTGTAGTCCCGCTCGAACCCGCAGCGGTCGCAGTAGATGTGCACGGTGTGCCCCCTCGGAAGTCGTCCCCCGCGTGCCAGTGGGTCGACAGTAGGGGGCGCGACGCGGCCGCGCGGGTGGAACGGCGGAAGGTCCGTGCAGGTCGGGGGCGAACGGCGGACCGGACGGAGCCGATGACACTACACACCGTCAGCAGCGGGTGTCCCAGTGGTGCAGGGCGTCCAGCGCGGTGCTGCGGTCGGCGAGGGTGGGGGCCGCGTCGGGGGCGCCGAGCAGGTAGTCGGCGACGGGGGTGAGCAGCAGCGCGCCGCCGTCGTGGGAGTCGCCGGCGCCCAGCAGCCGGGCCTCGTCCCAGCTGTGGCGGATGACGGTGCGGCGCAGCAGGCTGCCGTGCCGGACGGGCAGTCGGGGGGTGGCGGCGGCCTCGGCGCGGCGGCGGCGCTCGGGGGCGAGTTCGGGGGTGAGGGCGGTGCGGACGGCGGCCAGGGTGCCGAGCGGCAGCAGCGGGGCGGCGAGGTCGAGCAGGGCGGCGGCCTCGGGGGCGAGGCGGTAGGCGGCCAGGACGGCGGCGGTCTCGGCGGGTTCGAAGGGCTGGTCGGTGAGACAGGAGAGGTCGAGCAGGGTGAGCGGGTCGGGGCCGGCGGGCGGTTTCCCGGCGTCGGGGTGCCGCCCGTGCCGCAGTTGGGCCTCGGCGAGCGCGATGAGGCATTCGACGTGGTCGTCGGCGACCAGGTAGGGCCGGACCGGCACGGTGGCGCAGTCGCCGGGCAGGGCGGCGGTGGCCAGGCGGACCCGGAACCAGGGGTCGAGCAGCGGGTCCTCGGCGGGCCAGCGGAGGGTGACGGCGGTGTGGTGCGGGCGGTCGCCGAGCAGGGTGACGTCGATGGTCTCCACCGGGTGGTCGGTGACCAGGCGGACGACGGCCTGCCAGAGCGCGGCCTCGCCGGGGGCGACCAGGTCGAGCGCGGCCTGGGGCCGCAGCAGGTCGGCGGGGTAGTAGCCGGCCAGCGGGAGGCCGTGGATGGCGCGGACGCCGGTGGACCGGGCCAGGTCGAGGGCGAGGCCGGCGTAGCGGTCGGCGCGGGCGCGGGCGCGGCGCAGTTCGGCGCGGGCGGGCTCGCCCATCCGGACGTCCTCGCGGGCCAGGGCGGAGAGCACGAGGTGGGGCAGGTGACGGCTGCCGCGGGCGCGGTGGAGCAGTTCGGCCGGCCCGTCGGCCGGGTCGACGTCGAGCAGGTGGTACAGCAGAGCGGTGTTCACGGACGTCCGCCTCCGAAGGTATGGTCATGGCGCCCCACGCCGCCGACGGCCGAGGGCGGGGGCGATCACGACCGGGCACAGGGGGTACCCGGTCGCGGGAGGTGAAGGGGGGCGCGGACCGGACCGTCTCCGGAGGGCCCCGGCAGGGTGATTCTTGCCGGTGGGGTTCAACGCCCGGTCACCGCAGGCTCAACGGGGTCTCGACACCGGGCTCGACCTTGTGGTTCACAACTCACACAACATCTGACATGTGCACGAACGGGGCGGGCACTGTCCTTGGGGCAGCAGGGGGCAGTATGAGCGATCTCCGTTTTTCCGTACTGGGTCTGATGCGGGCTCACCGCGGCGCGACGGCGCTCAAGGTGGGCAGCCCACAGCAGCAGGCCATGCTGGCCGTACTGCTACTGAGGCCCGGCCACTCGGCCAGCGCCACGGACCTGATCGCGGCACTGTGGGGCGAGGAGCCGCCGGGGGCGGCGATGACCACCGTGCGGACGTACGCGTGGCGGTGGCGGAAGGTCCTGGACGCCGTGGCGGCCGACGAGGAGCACCCCGGCGAGAAGGCCGCGGGCAGCGTCCTGATGTCGATGGGGGACGGGTACCGGCTCGTCCTGCCCAAACTCGCGGTGGACGCGGAGCAGGCGGAGGCGCTGGCCGCCGAGGCGGAGCGGACCGCCGGGGCCGACCCCCTGCGCGCCCGCGACCTGCTCAACCAGGCGCTGGAGCTCTGGCAGGGCGAGCCGCTGGCGGGGATCCCCGGGCCGTTCGCGGAGCGGCACCGGCAGCGTATGGAGGAGCTGCGGCTGACCCTGCTGGAGGAGCGGATCGGCCTGGACCTGGCACTCGGCCGCTACTCGCGGTGCATTCCCGAGCTGACCTCGCTCACCACCGAGCACCCGCTGCACGAGCGCGCCTACGGGCTGCTGATGCGGGCGCTGTACCAGGCCGGGCGGCAGGCGGACGCGCTGGCGGTGTTCCGCGGCGTCCGGCAGCTGTTCCTGACCGAACTGGGGGTCGGTCCCGGGGCCGAGCTGGCGCAGTTGCACCGGCGGATCCTGGAGGGCGACGCGACGCTGGCCGCGCCGCAGCCGCCGGGCCCCGCCGCAGGCGGGCCGTCCTCCGCTCCGGGCGGGGCGTCCGGCGCCGGGCCGGGCAGCCCCCGCGCCGAACGGGCGGACGCCGACGGGGCGGCGGGCCGCACCGGCGTGGCCGAGGACCCGGGCGACGGGGCGACGGTGGCCGGGCGCGGTGCCCGGCCGGCGGGCGCCCCGCCGCGGCCCGCGCAGCTGCCGCCGGACGCCGCCGACTTCACCGGGCGCACGGCCCCGGTCCGGGTGCTGCACGCGGCCCTGGCCGCCGCCGCGCCGGACGCGGAGGGCGGGGCCACCGGGCAGCCGCGGGCGCTGGTGGTCGCGACCGTGGTCGGCATGGGCGGGGTCGGCAAGACCGCGCTGGCGCTGCACGTGGCGCACCGGGTCAGGGACGGCTACCCGGACGGCCAGCTGTACGTGGACCTGCGCGGCTCGGACCGGGTCCCGGCCGATCCGGAGGCGGTGCTGAGCGGCTTCCTGGTGGCGCTCGGCGTCCCGGCGGACGCGGTGCCGGACGGGCTGGACGCGCGCTCCGCGCTGTTCCGCTCGGTGGTGGACGGCCGGCGGCTGCTGCTCGTCCTGGACAACGCCAAGGACGCGGCGCAGATCCGGCCGCTGCTGCCCGGGGCGGTCGGCTGCGCGGTGCTGACCACCGGCCGCACCCGCCCGGCCGGGCTGCCGGCGACGGTCCAGGTCGATCTGGACGTGTTCCAGCCGGAGGAGGCGCTCGACCTGCTCGGCCGCACCATCGGCGCGGAGCGGCTGGCGGCCGAACCGGCGGCGGCCCGCGAGCTGGTGGTGGCCTGCGGGCACCTGCCGCTGGCGGTGCGGATCGTGGCGGCCCGGCTGGCCGCCCGGCCGGGCTGGACGGTGGAGACGCTCAGCCGCCGCCTCCAGGTGGAGCGGCGGCGGTTCGACGAGCTGCGGATCGGGGACCTCGCGGTGGCGGCGGCCTTCGAACTGAGCTACCGCCAGCTGACCGCCGACCAGGCCCGGGCGTTCCGGCTGGTCGCCTCGGTGGACGGGCCCGACATCGGCCTGTCGGCCGCCGCCGCGCTGCTGGACCTCGACGAGTACGACGCCGAGGACCTGCTGGAGGCGCTGGTGGACGTGGCGATGGTGGAATCGCCGTTCCCCGGCCGGTACCGGTACCACGACCTGCTCCGCGCGTTCGCCCGGCGACGACCGGCCCTGGGCCCCGGTCCGGACGGCGCGGGCGGGGCGGGCAGCAGTAGCGGTAGTGGCAATGGTGGGGACGACGGGGCCGACCACGGCGGCGGGGAGGCCGTCGCCGCCCGGGACCGGCTGCTCGACCATCTGCTGGCCACCGCGTGCAGCGCGTTCCAGCACGCCGTGCCGGGCGATCCGGCCGCGGGCGCGCTCGGCCCGGCCCACTCCCCCGGCGTCCCGCTGTCCGGCCGGGAGGCAGCCCGCGAGTGGGCGACGGCCGAGCGGGCGGGCGCGGTCGCGCTGGCGGCCCAGGTCGCCGCCGACCCGGCGGCCGGGCTCGGCGCGGCACTGCGCGCCGCGACCGATCTGCTGATCGCGCTCACCCCGTTCGTGCTCACCCCGCCGAGCCGTCAGCTCGCGGCGACCGCCGACGCGCTGGCCGAGGCCGCGGCCCGGCACGGCGACGTCCGGGCGGAGGGGCGGGCGCACTTCCTGCGCGGCAACGTCGCGCTGGCCGCCACCCGGCTGGACGCGGCCGAGGAGGCGTCCCGGCGGGCGGTGGAGGCCGCGCGGGCGGCCGGGGACTCGGTGATCCTGCGGCAGGCGCTGAACGACCTCGGGCTGATCTGCCAGTTCCTGAGCCGCTACGACGAGGCCGTGGACCACTACGACGAGGCGCTGCTGCTGGCCAACCGGCTCGGGCACCGCTCCGGCGCGCTGATGACCACGGTGAACGCGGCGCTGGCACGGGTGCGCAGCGGACGGGCCGACGAGGCGGTGACGATCTGCCACGAGGCGCTGGCCGAGTTGCGGACCCGGCAGGACGACCCGGGCCGGGCGTACACGCTGTACGTGCTTGGGCTGGCGCACCACGCGCTGGGGCGGCACGAGGAGGCGGTGACCTGGTTCGGCGAGTGCCTGACGGTCTCGGTGGCCGCCGGTCTGCGGGACCGCGCCGCGCACGCGCGCTACCGGCTGGCGGACAGTCTGCGCGAGCTGGGCCGGGCGGACGAGGCGCTCGACCACGCGGAGCAGGCGCTGCGGCTCTGCGAGGAGCTGGGGGCGGAGCGGGACCAGGCGCAGGCGCTGGTGGTGCTCGGCTGCGCGCTGGCGGACCTCGGGCGCGGGGCCGAGGCGGGGGCGCGGCTGCGGGAGGCCCACGCGATCTTCCGGCGGCTGGGGCTGCCGGAGGCCGCCGAGGTGGCGGGGCTGCTCGCGGAGCCGGCGTTCGCGCTGGTGGATCCCTGATCGGGGCGGTGTGACGGGGCGGCAGAAACGGTTCTGCTCGCGGTTCTTCAGCAGCTCACGGTGCTTCGGCGGATCACCCTGGTTCGGCGGATCCTGGCGGTCGGGCCGGGGCTCAGGAGCCGGTGCTGTTCCAGTCCCCGTGGCCGTTGCCGTTGGTCGGCGTGGCGGTCGGGGTCGGGGTGGCGGTCGGCGCGGTGGTGCCGCCCTGGGCGGGGCCGTCGGCGCCGTCCGCCATCGCGGTGCCGGCCACGCCGAGGGCGAGCAGGGTGCCGAGGCCGAGGCCCGCGACGGCCAGACGGATCCGGGCGGTGCCGATCGTCGAGTTCTTCGCCATGACTGCTCCCTGGGTCGTCTTCCCTGGCGGGAAGGAGTTGTCCGGGTTCTCCCCGGCACTCCCGGGGGCTTCCCCGGGCTGACGTGATCAGCATGGCAAGGGGCGTTCAACGGCAGATCGACGCACGAGCACCGTGCGTCGATCACCGTCGTTGATCGGTGAGTTGACCGGGGAGCCGACCGGGGAGTCCCCCGGCCGCCGTCAGGCCGCCGGTCAGGCCGCCTCGCGGATCTCCAGGGTGCAGCACTTCACGCTGCCGCCGCCCTTGAGCAGCTCGGAGAGGTCCACCCCGATCGGACGGAAGCCCTGCTCCCGCAGCCGGGCCGCCACCCCGGTGGCCGGCTCCGGCAGCACCACGTTCAGCCCGTCGCTGGCCGCGTTGAGGCCGAACGCCGCCGCGTCCTCCTCCGCCACCAGCACCGCGTCCGGGAACAGCCGGGCCAGCACCGCCCGGCTGCCGGCCGAGAACGCCCCCGGGTAGTACATGATCCGGTCGCCGTCGAGCACGCTGAGCGCGGTGTCCAGGTGGTAGAAGCGCGGGTCGACCAGGTCCAGCCCGACCACCGGGCGGCCGAGGAACTCCTGCGCCTCGGCGTGCCCGGCGGAGACGCTGCGGAAGCCCCGGCCGGCCAGCAGGTAGCGGTCGGTCAGCAGCAGGTCCCCCTCGCCCTCGTTGACGTGCGCCGGGTCGTGGGTGGCGAACCCCTGGGCCCGGAACCAGTCCAGGTACGCCGGGCCCTCGGCGGCGCGCTCGGTGTTGCGGAACCGGGCGCCGAGCACCCGCCCGTCCACCACGGTGGCG
The DNA here is from genome assembly GCF_034043715.1 of Kitasatospora purpeofusca. Classification (GTDB taxonomy): domain Bacteria; phylum Actinomycetota; class Actinomycetes; order Streptomycetales; family Streptomycetaceae; genus Kitasatospora; species Kitasatospora purpeofusca_A. The sequence continues at coordinate 14,133 of NZ_JAXCLC010000063.1, forward strand.
CCGTTCGCCGCGTACACCATGTCCGGCAGGCCCGGGATCGGGTCGATCAGGTCGACCTGGTGGCCGAGTTCGAGGTACAGCTCGTACAGCCGCTCCCACTGGGCGACGGCGAGGGCGGTGTCGACCGGCTTGGCCGGGTCCATCCAGGGGTTGATGGCGTAGCTGACGTCGAAGTGGGTCGGACGGCACATCAGGTAGCGGCGCGGGCGGGCGGTGCGGGTCATGGCGGGGCTCCGGAGGCGAGGGCGGGCGGTACGGACGGGGTGCCGGGCGGGCGGTACGGACGAGGGTGCCGGGCGGGGTGCCGGGCGGGCGGTCAGGCGGGCGGTCAGGCGGCGGCCGGACGCTCGGGGAAGTCCCGGCGGGCCCGCAGCGGGCCGGCCAGCAGCACGGCACCGGCCGAGAGCAGCACCCCCGCCATGATCCAGATGGTGGTGCGGGCGCCGAGCACCTCGCCCAGCCAGCCGCCGAGCAGGGCGCCGACCGGGATGGCGCTGAAGTTGACGGTCGAGGCGCTGGCCCGGATCCGGCCGATCATCGCGGGCGGGCAGTAGGACTGGTAGAAGCTGCCGGCCAGGACGTTGCCGGCGATCACCCCGCAGACCGCGACCGACCAGGCGACCGCGCTCGCCGCGAGCGGCAGCCGGGAGCCGGCCAGCGGCAGCAGCAGGATGAACGGCGCGGCGACCAGCTCGCAGAGCAGCAGCCCGCGGGCGGTGCCGAAGCGGCGGGCGATCCGCCCGGCCAGGGCGGCCCCGGCCAGGCCGCCGACCGACACCACCGCGAACACGGCGCCGATGCCGCCGGACGAGACCCCGACGTCGCGGACCAGGAAGACCGTCTGCACGGCCTGGATGCCGTTGAGGCCGAGGTTGCCGACCGCGCCGAACAGGGCGAGGTTGCGCAGGAACGGATCCCCGGCCAGGAAGCGCACGCCCTCGCCGATCTCGCGGCGGAGCCCGCGCCGCGCGGACCTCGGCGGCGGCGTCTCCTGCACCTTGATGCCGCCCAGGCAGACCGCCGACACCAGGTAGGTGACCGCGTCGGCCAGCAGCCCGCTGGCCGCGCCGAAGACCTGGGAGAGCAGGCCGGCCAGGCCGGGGCCGGCGATCTCCGCCGCGGAGTCCCCGGAGCGCAGCTTGACGTTGGCCTCCAGCAGGTCGGCCTTGGCGACCAGGGTGGGCAGCACGGCGCCGTACGCGGTGGAGAAGAACACCTTCACCGCGCCGGCCAGCAGGGCGACCACGATCAGCTGGGCCATCGTCAGCGCGTCGAACCAGCCGGCCACCGGCACGCTGCCGAACAGCACCAGCAGCAGCAGGTCGCAGACCAGCATCACCTTCAACCGGGGCCAGCGGTCCACCCAGGCGCCGGCCAGCAGGCCGAGGAACAGCCACGGGACCCACGCGGAGGCGGTCAGCACGCCGACCATGAACGGCGAGGCGTTCAGGGTGACCACCGCCACCAGGGCGAGGGCGACATTGCCGACGGCGGTGCCCAGGCCGCTGGTCGTCTCACCGATCCAGAGCCTGCGGAAGTCACCCTGGGCCCAGAGGCCCCAGCGGCCGCGGCGGGGCCCGTCGTCCACTGCGGGCGGTTCGACCGGGACGGTACTCGTGGTCATCGCGGGTCACTCTCCAGCGTCTCGGCCAGCACGGCGGCGATCCGTGCGAGGGGCTCGGGTCGGGTCAGGGCGCCGTGCGCGCAGTCGATCCGGTGGGCGGCGATCCCGCCGGAGAAGTACGGGGCCCAGGCGGCCTCGTAGGGCCAGTCGGCGGGCTTGTCGGCGGTGGCGCCGACGAAGACGGCCGCCCCCCGGTAGTGGCCGGGCACATGCTCGGCCATCAGCTTGCGGTGGTGCTCGAAGACGTCCGGCAGCAGGCCGGCGGCGTCGCCGAGCAGGGCGGTCAGGTCGGCCTGGCCGCGTCCGTCGGCCGGGTCGTAGCCGAGCGAGGCGAGCAGCTCGGCGAGGGTCTCGACCGGGTCGTCGGACGGCGGGGCGGACCGGTGCGAGGCCGCGTGTCCGGCCGGTAGGCCGTCCAGGAGCGCCAGCAGGGCGACCTCCTGGCCCGCCGCCTGGAGCTGGACGGCCATCTCCTGGGCGACCACCGCGCCGAACGACCAGCCGAGCAGGTGGTAGGGGCCCTGCGGCCGGACGGCGCGGATCTCCCGCACGTAGTCCGCGGCGATCTCGGAGACGGCCGCCGGGGAGCCGCCGCGCAGGCCGCGGGCCTGGAGGCCGTAGACCGGGCGGTCGGGGTCGAGGTGGCGCAGCAGGCCCGAGTAGACCCAGCTGATGCCGGCGGCGGGGTGGACGCAGAACAGCGGGGCCCTGCCGCCGCCCGCGCGCAGCGGGAGCAGGACGTCCAGGGCGTCCGACCGCTCCCGGCCGGCGGGCTCCTCGGCGGTGTCCAGGCGGCGGGCGAGACCGGCCGCGGTGGGAGCCTCGAAGACGTCCCGCATCCCGAGGTCGGCGCCGAGGACGGCACGGATGCGGCCGAGAAGCCTCATCGCGAGCAGCGAATGACCTCCCAGGTCGAAGAAGCCGTCGTCGACGGTGACACCGGTGACGCCGAGGACCTCGGCGAAGAGTCGGCAGAGCACCTCCTCGCCCGGGGTCCGGGGCGCGCGGCCGAGGGCCGAGGCGGTGAGGTCGGGGGCGGGCAGGGCCCGGCGGTCGACCTTGCCGCTGCCGGTCAGCGGGAAGGCGTCGACCGGGACGACCGCGGCCGGGACCATGTAGCCGGGCAGCGACTCGGCCACGAAGGCGCGCAGCGCCGTCGGGTCGGGCGGAGCGGCGCCGGCGGCGGCCACCACGTAGGCGACCAGGCGGGGGCCGCCGGGGCCGTCCGCACGGGCCGTCACGGTGGCGGCGAGGACCGCGGGGTGGCGGGTGAGCACGTGCTCGATCTCGCCGAGCTCGATCCGGAAGCCGCGGATCTTGACCTGGTGGTCGGTGCGGCCGAGGTAGTCGACGCCGCCGTCGCGGGTGCGCCGGACCAGGTCGCCGGTGCGGTACATCCGCTCACCGGCCCGGAAGGGGTCCGCGACGAACCGTTCCGCGGTGAGCGCGGCACGGCCGAGATAGCCGCGGGCGAGGCCCGCGCCGGACAGGTACAGCTCCCCGGGGACACCGGCCGGCACGGGCGTCAGCCGCTCGTCGAGCACGTAGGCGGCGGTGCCGAGGACGGGGCGGCCGAGGCCCGGCCGGTCGGACGCGGAGAAGGGGTGGGTGAGGGCGTCGACGGTGGACTCGGTGGGGCCGTACAGGTTGTGCGCCGTGGTGCGGGGGGCCTCGCGCAGCCGGGTCCACAGGGCCTGGCCGACCGCCTCTCCGCCGAGGAGGATCCGGCGCGGGGCGGTGTCGCCGTCCAGCAGGCCCTCCGCGACGAGTTGCTCGGCGTACCCGGGGGTGAGGTTGAGGACGTCGACGCGAGCGGTGCGGATGTAGCGGACCAGGGCGGCGGCGTCGCGGCGCAGGTCGTCCCCGACGAGGTGGAGTTCGTGACCCGCGATCATCCAGAGCAGGCTGTCCCAGGAGGCGTCGAAGCAGAGCGAGGCGGTCAGGGCCGCCCTCAGCCGGCCGGGGGCGTCCCCGGCCTCGCCGAAGGTGTCGGCCCGGTGGTGGGCCAGCAGCGCGGCGATCGACCCGTGGCTCACCACCACGCCCTTCGGGCGGCCGGTCGAGCCGGAGGTGTAGATCACGTAGGCGGCGTGGGCCCGGTCGGGGGCGGCCGGGGGCGCCGCGGCCGGGGCGACCGGGGCGGCTGGAACCGCGGAGTGCACCGGGAGGGTCGGCAGGCCGGCGAGCAGCTCCGGCAGCGGCCAGCCGTCGTCGGTCAGGACGAGGGCGGGGGCGGCGTCGGCGAGCATCGCCGCCGTCCGGTCCGCGGGGTACTCCGGGTCCAGCGGGAGCGAGGCCGCACCGGCCTTGAGGACGGCGAGCAGGGCCACCACCGTCCCGACCGAGCGGGGCAGGGCCAGCGCGACCACCGTGTCCGGGCCCGCGCCCGCCGCGCGCAGCCGGGCGGCCAGCCGCTCGGCGCGGGCGTCCAGCTCCGCGTAGTCGAGCCGGACGGCACCGTGGACGAGAGCGGTCGCCCCCGGGGTGCGCGCCGCCTGCGCCGCGAAGGCGGCGGGCAGCAGCGGCACCTCGGCGGACAGCGGAGCCGGGGGCGCCAGGAGCGCGGAGCGCTCGGGGTCGTCCAGCAGGTCGGCGCTGCCGATCGGCCGGCCGGGTCGCGCCGCGACCTCGGCCAGCAGGCGGCCGAAGCGGACGGCGATCGCCTCGACCGACTCCCGGTCGAACAGGTCGGTGGCGTAGTCGATCGCGCACTCCAGGCCGGCGGGCGCGCCGTCGGCGTCGAAGGACTCGCCCATGCCGACGGACAGGTCGAACTTGGCGGCGTAGCCTCCGACCGGTTCGACGGCGGCGGGCAGTCCGGCCAGGTCGAGCGGCGCGTCCCCGCTCCCGGCGGCGCCCGGGGTGCCGCCCTGGAGCAGCAGCATCACCTGGAACAGTGGGTGGCGGGCCAGTGAGCGGGCCGGGTTGAGCTCCTCGACCAGCCGCTCGAACGGCACGTCCTGGTGGGCGTGCGCGTCGAGCTGGGCCTCCCGGACCCGCGACAGCAGATCGGTGAAGGTCGGGTCGCCGGCCGTGTCGGTGCGCAGCACCAGGGTGTTGACGAAGAAGCCGACCAGGTCGTCCAGCGCCTCGTCCGAACGCCCGGCCACCACCGAGCCGATCGGCACGTCCGTGCCCGCGCCGAGCCGGGTGAGCAGCGCGGCGAGCCCCGCCTGCAGGGTCATGAACATCGTGACCCGGTGCTCGCGGGCGACCGCGGTGAGCGCGCGGTGCAGGTTGGCGCCGAGCGGGAGGACGACGCGGTCGCCGCGGTGGCCGGTGCCGGTCCGCCGGGGGCGGTCGACCGGCAGCGCGATCTCCTCCGGCAGTCCGGCCAGTGCCTCGCGCCAGTAGGCGAGTTGACGGGCGGCCGGGCTTTCCGGGTCGGCCTCGTCGCCGAGCAGTCCGCGCTGCCAGAGCGTGTAGTCGGCGTACTGGACGGGCAGCCGGCGCCAGTCGGGCGCGGTGCCGTCGCGGCGGGCGGCGTAGGCGGCGGCGAGGTCGCGCAGCAGCGGGTCCATCGACCAGCCGTCGCCGGCGATGTGGTGCAGGACGAGGACCAGCAGGTGCTCGTCCGTCCCGGGCCCGGCAGGCATGAGGTGGGCGCGGATCGGCAGGTCCGCGGCGAGGTCGAAGGGGACCTCCGCGCAGGCGGCGACGGCCGCCGCCGGGTCGGACGGTGCCGCGGTGCGGTGGTCGAGCGGGACCCGGGCCCGGTCGGCCGGGACGATCCGCTGGTACGGCTCGCCCTCGTGCTCGGCGACCACGGTGCGCAGGCTCTCGTGCCGGGCGACCAGGTCGCCCAGAGCGGCGGCGAGCGTGACCGGGTCCAAGGGGCCGCCGAGGCGCAGGGCGAGCGGCAGGTTGTAGAGGGCGCTCGGGCCCTCCATCCGGTCGATCAGCCACAGCCGCCGCTGGGCGAAGGAGAGCGGCAGCCGCTCGGGGCGCGCCCCGGCGGTCAGCGCCGGGCGGGCGTCGGCGCCGCCGTCCAGACGCTGGACCAGGCCGGCCACGGTCGGGGCCTCGAACACGTCCCGGATGCCGAGTTCGGCGCCGAGCACCGAGCGCACCCGGCCGGCCAGCTTCATGGCGAGCAGGGAGTGGCCGCCGAGGGCGAAGAAGTCGTCGTCGACGGAGACCCGGTCGAGGCCGAGGACGTCACCGAAGAGGCCGCAGAGCAGTTCCTCACGCGCGGTGCGGGCCGCGCGGCCGCCGGCGAACAGGGCGAAGTCGGGGGCGGGCAGGGCCCGCCGGTCGACCTTCCCGCTGCCGGTCAGCGGCAGCGCGGCGAGCGGGACGACGGCGGCCGGCACCATGTGGCCCGGAAGCGTCTCGGCCGCGAACCGGCGCAGTTCCAGGGCGAGTTCGGGGCTCGCCCCGGTGGGGGTGGCGCAGTGGGCGACCAGGCGCCGGTCACCGTCGGCGCCCTCGTGCAGGGTGACCACGGCCTGCCGGACAGCGGCGTGGCGGACCAGGACCTGCTCGATCTCGCCGAGCTCGATCCGGAAGCCGCGCACCTTGACCTGGTGGTCGGTGCGGCCGAGGTAGTCGATGCCGCCGTCACGGGTGCGCCGGACCAGGTCGCCGGTGCGGTACATCCGCTCACCGGCCCGGAAGGGGTCCGCGACGAACCGTTCCGCGGTGAGCGCGGCACGGCCGAGGTAGCCGCGGGCCAGGCTGTGACCGCCCAGGTAAAGCTCCCCGGGCACACCCACGGGGACGGGGCCCAGGTGCTCGTCCAGGACGTGGGCGTGGGTGCCGGGCACGGTGTGCCCCAGGGAGGGGCGCTCGGAGTCCGCGTAGGACTGGAGCAGGGTGTCGACGGTGGCCTCGGTGGGACCGTAGAGGTTGTGACCGGTGGTGTGCGGCGCCTCGCGCAGCCGGGTCCACAGGGCCTGGCCGATCGCCTCGCCGCCCAGCAGGACCACCCGGGGCGCCGTGCCCTCGCGGGCGGCGCTGTCCAGCAGACCTTCGGCGAGGAGTTGCTCGGCATAGGTCGGGGTGAGGTTGAGGGCGTCGATGCCGGTGGTTCGGATGTGCCGGACCAGGGCGGTCGGGTCACGGCGCAGGTCGTCGCCGACGAGGTGGAGCTCGTGGCCGGCGACCATCCAGAGCAGGCTGTTCCAGGAGGCGTCGAAGCAGAGCGAGGCGGTCAGCGCGGCGCGCAGCCGGCCGTGGACGCGCTCGGGCTCGCCGAAGGTCTCGGCCCGGTGGGCGGCCAGCAGGCCGGCGATCGAACCGTGGCTCACCACCACGCCCTTGGGCCGGCCGGTGGAGCCGGAGGTGTAGATGACGTAGGCGGCGTGGGCCGCCCCGATCCGCAGCGGCGGGGCCCCGGCGGGCTGCTCCGACCAGGCGCCGGCGTCGGCGGGCAGGACGGTCAGGCCCGCCAGTGCCTGGGGCAGCGGCCAGGCGTCGGTGCTGAGCACGGCCGCCGGGCGGGCGTCGGCCAGCATGTGGGCGGTGCGCTCCAGCGGGTACTCGGCGTCCAGCGGCAGGAAGGCCGCGCCCGCCTTGAGTACGGCGAGCTGGGCGACGACCGTCTCCGCCGAGCGGGGCAGGGCGAGTGCGACAACGGACTCCGGGCCGATGCCGGAGGCCAGCAGGCCGTGCGCGAGCCGGTTCGCCCGGGCGTCCAACTCGGCGTAGCTGAGCCGGAGTCCGCCGAAGACCAGGGCGGTGGCGGCCGGGGTCGCGGCCACCTGGGCGGCGAACGCGGCGGGGACGAGCGGGAGGTCGGCGGGCAGGGCGGCGGCGGGGGCGAGCAGGGCGGCGCGCTCGGCGCCGTCCAGCAGCTCCACCCGGCCGATCGGCGCCGCCGGGTCCGCCACGACGGCGGCCAGCAGCCGACCGAAGCGGGCCGCGATCGCCTCCACCGTCTCCCGGTCGAACAGGTCGGTGGCGTAGTCGATCGCGCAGTCCAGTCCGGCGGGCGCGCCGTCCGGGCCGAAGAACTCCTCCAGGGTGACATTGAGGTCGAACTTGGCGACCCCGGTGTCCGAGGGCAGCGCCTCGACCTCCAGGCCGGGCAGCTCCAACTCCCCCTCCCCGGCGGACTGGAGCACCATCGCGACCTGGAACAGCGGGTGCCGGGCCAGCGAGCGGGCCGGGTTGAGCTCCTCGACCAGCCGCTCGAACGGCACGTCCTGGTGGGCGTAGGCGCCGAGGCCGGTCTCCCGGACCCGGGCGAGGAGTTCGGCGAACGCCGGGTCCCCCGAGGTGTCGGTGCGCAGCACCAGGGTGTTGACGAAGAACCCGACCAGCTCGTCCAGCGCCTCGTCCGTGCGGCCCGCGACCACCGAGCCGATCGGCACGTCCGTGCCCGCGCCGAGCCGGGTGAGCAGCGCGGCCAGACCGGCCTGGAGGGTCATGAACATCGTCACCCGGTGCTCGCGGGACAGCGCGACCAGTCCGGCGTGGAGCCCGGCGTCGATCGGCAGCGCGACCCGGTCGCCGCGGTGGGAGCTGCCGGCCCGCCGGGGGCGGTCCGCCGGCAGCGCGATCTCCTCCGGCAGTTCGGCCAGCGCCTCGCGCCAGTAAGCGAGTTGGCGGGAGACCAGGCTCTCCGGGTCGGCCTCGTCGCCGAGCAGCTCGCGCTGCCAGAGCGCGTAGTCCGCGTACTGGACGGCGAGCGGTTCGAGCACCGGCTGCTCGCCGCCGAGGCGCAGGCTGTAGGCCTCGGTGAGGTCGCGCAGCAGCGGCCCCATCGACCAGCCGTCACCGGCGATGTGGTGCAGCGCGACGACGAGGACGTGCTCGTACTCCGACACCCGGAGCAGGGTGACCCGCACCGGCGGCTCGGCCGCCAGGTCGAACGGGCGGCGGCCCGCGCGGTCGACCTCGGCCCCGACGGACTCCGGGGCGCAGTCCAGGAGTTCGACCGGCACGGCGGCCTCGGCCGGGGCCAGGATCCGCTGGTAGGGCTCGCCCTCGTGCTCGGCGACCACGGTGCGCAGGCTCTCGTGCCGGGCGACCAGGTCGGCCAGGGCGGCGGTGAGCGCGTCCCGGTCGAGCAGGCCGGTGAGGCGCAGCGCGAACGGCATGTTGTAGAGCGCGGACGGGCCCTCCATCCGGTCGATCAGCCAGAGCCGGCGCTGCGCCGGGGAGAGCGGCAGCCGCTCGGGGCGGGCCCCGGCGGTCAGCGCCGGGCGGGTGTCCGCGCCGTCGAGGCGCTCGACCAGGCCGGCCACGGTCGGGGCCTCGAAGACGTCCCGGATGCCGAGTTCGGCGCCGAGGGTGGCGCGGACCCGGCTGAGCAGCTTGGTGGCGAGCAGCGAGTGGCCGCCGAGGGCGAAGAAGTCGTCGTCGATCGACACCTCCGGCACGCCGAGGACCTCGCCGAGGAGGCCGCAGAGGATCTCCTCGCGCGGGGTGCGGGCGGCCCGGCCGGCTCCGGCGGCGGCGGTGAAGTCGGGGGCGGGCAGGGCGGCCCGGTCGAGCTTGCCGTTGACGTTGAGCGGCAGCGCGGCCAGGGCGGTGAAGGCCGCCGGGACCATGTAGTCGGGCAGGGCGGCGGCGACGTGGGCGCGCACCGAGGCGAGGTCGAGCGCGGCGGGGTCGGCGCCGGCCGCGACGGCCAGGTGGGCGACCAGCCGGGTGCCGGCGGTGCCGTCCCGGTGCGGCAGGACGGCGGCCTGCACCACCCCGGGGTGGGCGGTCAGGACGGCCTCGATCTCGCCGGGTTCGATCCGGAAGCCGCGCACCTTGACCTGGTGGTCGGTGCGGCCGAGGAACTCCACGGTGCCGTCGGCGCGGCGCCGGGCGAGGTCCCCGGTGCGGTACATCCGGGCGCCGGTGTCGTACGGGTCGGCGACGAAGCGTTCGGCGCTCAGCGCCGGGCGGCCGAGGTAGCCGCGGGCCAGGCCGGGACCGCTCAGGTACAGCTCGCCGGGCACACCGACCGGCACCGGGCGCAGCCGGGCGTCCAGCAGGTGGGCGCGCAGGTTGGACAGCGGGCGGCCGATCACCGGGCGGGCGACGGCGCCGTCCAGGCGGTGGTGCAGGGCGTCGACGGTGCACTCGGTCGGCCCGTAGAGGTTGAACACGACGGTGTCCGGCGCGGCGCTCAGGGTGGTCCAGAGCTGCTGGCCGCAGGCTTCGCCGCCGATCATCAGCACGGCGGGCGGGGCGACGGTGAGCAGCCCCTCCTCGACCAGCCGTTCGGCCAGCGCGGGGGTGACGTCGAGGGTGTCGGCGCCGGTGCGGGCCAGGTAGCCGACGATGCCGGCCGCGTCGCGGCGCAGGTCGTCGTCGAGCAGGTGCAGCTCCTGGCCGGCGACCATCCAGAGCACCGCTTCGAGCGAGGTGTCGAAGGACAGCGAGGCGGTCGCGGCGAAGGCGAACCGCCGTCCGGGGTGGGCCTGTCGGGCGGGGGCGAGGGTCCCGGCGCGGTGGAAGGCCAGCAGGTTGGCGAGGCCGCCGTGGCGGACCACGACGCCCTTGGGGCGGCCGGTGGAGCCGGAGGTGTGGATGACGTAGGCGGCGTGCTCGGGGCCGAGTTCGACCTCCGGTTCCCCGGCGGGCTGTTCCGCCCAGGGCGCGGCGTCGGCGGGCAGGACGGTGTGGCCGGCCAGCACCTCGGGCAGCGGCCAGGCGTCGGTGCTGAGCACGGCGGCCGGGCGGGCGTCGGCGAGCATGCCCACCAGCCGGTCGCGCGGGTAGTCGGCGTCCAGCGGCAGGTAGGCGGCGCCGGCCTTGAGCACGGCGAGCAGGGCGACGATCGACTCGGCGGAGCGGGGCACCGCGAGTGCGACCAGCTGCTCGGGGCCGATCCCGGCGCCGGCCAGGCCGTGGGCGAGCCGGTTGGCGCGGGCGTTCAGCTCGGCGTAGCTCAGCCGCTGCTCGCCGAAGACCAGGGCGGTGGCGTCCGGGGTGGCGGCCGCCTGGGCGGCGAACGCGGCCGGGACGAGCTGCTCGCCGCCGGGGCGGGCGGTGTCGTGCCAGCGGGCGAGGTCCGCGCGGCCCTCGACGCCGAGCACGTCCAGCTCGGCGACGGGGCGGCCGGGCTGCTCGGCGACCTGGTCGAGCAGAGCGGCCAGTGCGGCGGCGAGCCGCTCGGCGGTGCTCCGGTCGAACAGGTCGACGGCGAACTCCAGGCCGCCGGAGAGGCCGGCCGGGGAGCCGTCCGGGTGGTGGCGCTCGGACAGGTTGAGGGTCAGGTCGAAGGGGGTGGTGGGCAGGCCCAGCGGCTCGTAGGAGGCGCGGGTGCCGGGGAACTCGGGGCCGCCGCCGGTGGTGTTGTCGAAGGCGATCATCACCTGGAACAGCGGGTGCCGGGCCAGCGTGCGGGCCGGGTTGAGTTCCTCGACCAGCCGCTCGAACGGCACGTCCTGGTGGGCGTAGGCGGCCAGGTCGGCCTCCCGGACCCGGGCCAGCAGCTCGGTGAAACGGGGCGAGCCGCTCAGGTCGGTGCGCAGCACCAGGGTGTTGGCGAAGAAGCCGACCAGGTCGTCCAGGGCGGGGTCGAGCCGGCCCGCCAGCGGGGTGCCGATCGGGATGTCGTCCCCGGCGCCGAAGCGGTGCAGCAGGGTGGCCCAGGCGGCCTGGAGCACCATGAACAGGGTGACGCCGTGCCGGCCGGCCAGCTCGGCGAGCCGGGCGTGCAGGGCGGCGTCGAGGTCCAGCTCGACGACGTCGCCGCGGTGGGTGGGCACCGGCGGGCGGGGGCGGTCCAGCGGCAGCGGCAGCTCGTCCGGCAGGCCGGCCAGGGCCTGGCGCCAGTGGTCGAGCTGACGGCCCAGCAGGGAGCGCGGGTCGGTGTCGTCGCCGAGCAGCCGGTACTGCCAGAGGGTGTAGTCGGCGTACTGGACGGGCAGTGGACGCGGCTCGGGGGCGGTGCCGTCGCGGTGGGCGGTGTAGGCCGCGGCGAGGTCGCGGAACAGCGGGCGCAGCGACCAGCCGTCGCCGGCGATGTGGTGCAGCACCAGGGTGAGCACGTGCTCCCCGGGCCCCTCGGGGCACAGGTAGGCGTGCAGCGGGATGTCCTCGGCCAGGTCGAAGAGGTGGCCGACGAGGTCCTGCGCCGGACGGTCGGTGACGGTGAGCAGCGGTCCGGGCGGGCCGTCGAGGACCCGCTGGTGCGGCACGCCGTCGAGTTCGGTGAAGACGGTGCGCAGCGACTCGTGCCGGGCGACCACGTCGCCGAGGGCGCGTTCCAGGGCGGCGGTGTCGAGCGGGCCGGACAGCCGCAGGGCGAGGGTGACGTTGTAGGTGGCGGCGGGGCCCTCGGCCTTGCCGAGGAACCACAGGCGGCGCTGGGCGAAGGACACCGGCAGGTGTTCGGGGCGCTCCTCGGGGAGCAGGGCCGGGCGGGCCGGGCCGTCGGCGAGCCGGGCGGCGAGGGCGGCGACGGTCGGGGCCCGGAAGAGGTCGCCGATGGCGAGTTCGGCGCCGAGGTCGGCGCGGACCCGGCCGACCAGGCGGGTGGCGAGCAGCGAGTGGCCGCCGAGGGCGAAGAAGTCGTCGTCGACGGTGATGTCCCCGATGCCGAGGATCTCGCCGAACAGCGCGCACAGGGCCCGCTCGCGCTCGTCGCGCGGGGCGCGGCCGGCCGGGTCGGCGCCGAGTTCGGGGGCGGGCAGGGCGCGCCGGTCGACCTTGCCGTTGGCGTTCAGCGGCAGCGCGGGCAGCACCACCACGGCGGAGGGCACCATGTAGCCGGGCAGGCCGGCGGCGGCGAACTCCTTCAGCTCGGCGGCGAGCGCGGGCCGCCCGTCGAGGGCCTCGGCCGTCACGGCGCAGTAGCCGGTCAGCCGGGTGTCGCCGGGGCGGTCCTCGCGGGCGACCACGATGACCTGGCGGACGGCGGGGTGGCGGGAGAGCACGGCCTCGATCTCGCCGAGTTCGATCCGGAAGCCGCGCAGCTTGACCTGGCCGTCGATCCGGCCGAGGAACTCGATCGCGCCGTCGGCCCGGCGGCGCACCAGGTCGCCGGTGCGGTACATCCGGCCTCCCGGCCTCCCGGCCTGGGCATCCGGGTCGTGCGGGTCGTACGGGTCGTGCGGGTCGGCGACGAAGCGCTCGGCGGTCAGCGCGGCCCGGCGCCAGTAGCCGCGGGCCAGGCCGGCCCCGGCGATGTACAGCTCGCCGGGCACGCCGGGCGGCACCGGCTGGAGGCGGGCGTCCAGGACGTGGGCGCGCATGTTGTCCAGCGGGCCGCCGATCGGGGCCCGGGCGCCGTCCAGGTCGGCCGGGCGGAGGTGGTGGTGGGTGGCGAAGGTGGTCGCCTCGGTGGGCCCGTAGACGTGGGCGAGCAACAGCTCGGGGCAGTGCTCCAGGACCCGGCGCAGCAGGGTGCCGGAGGCCGCCTCGCCGCCGGTGCAGACCGTCCGCAGGGCGCGGAAGGTCTCCGGGGCCTGCTCGGCGATGAGGTCGAACAGCGCCTTGGTGAGGAAGACCGCGGTGACGCCGTGCCGGGTGGCGACGGCGTGCAGGGCGGCCGCGTCCATGGTGCCGGGCGGGGCGACGACGACGGTGCCGCCGTGCAGCAGCGGCGTCCACAGCTCGTAGGTGGCGGCGTCGAAGGCGTGCGGGGAGTGCAGCAGGATCCGCTCGTGCCGGCCGTCGCGCCAGCGCCGGTCGTCGGCGAGGTCGACCACGTCGCGGTGGCGGACGGCGACGCCCTTGGGGGTGCCGGTGGAGCCGGAGGTGAACATCACATAGGCGAGCCGGTCCGGGTGGACGGGCACGCCGGGGTCGTGGTCGGGCGCCCCCGCCTCGTCGCCGGGGCGGACCACGACGGCGTCGTGGGCGAAGCCGGGTTCGGCGCGGTCGGTGACGAGCACGGGCGCGGCGGTGTCGGCGAGCAGCGCGGTCATCCGCTCGGGCGGCAGGCTCGCGTGCATCGGCACGTAGCAGCCGCCGGCCTTGAGCACGGCGAGGGTGGCGACGACCAGGTCCACCGAGCGCTCCATCAGCAGCGCGACCGGGGACTCCGGGCCGACGCCGGCGGCGATCAGGTGGTGGGCGAGCCGGTTGGCCCGGGCGTCGAGTTCGGCGTAGCCGACCTCGCCGCCGTCGTGGGCGAGGGCGACCGCGTCCGGGGTGCGGGCGGCCTGTGCCGCGAACAGCTCGGGCAGCGAACCGGTGCGCACCGGTGCGGCGGTGGCGTTCCAGTCCTCGGCGAGGCGGGCACGCTCCTCGGGGGCGAGGATGTCCAGGGTGCCGATCGGCGCCCCGGGGTCGGCGGCCGCGGCGGCCAGCAGCCGGCCGAAGCGTGCGAACAGCCCGTCGACGGTGGCCCGGTCGTACAGGTCGGCCGCGTACTCGACCGAGCCCTCGAGCCCGGCCGGGGTGCCGTCCTCGGTGTGCCGCTCGGTGACGCCGATGTTGAGGTCGAACTTGGCGACCCGCAGACCCAGCGGTTCGGGCGCCGACTCCAGCCCGGGCAGGCCGAGTTCGCCCTCCTCGTGGTTCTGGAGCACCAGCAGGGTCTGGAACAGCGGGTGGCGGCCGAGCGCGCGGGCCGGGTTGACCTCCTCGACCAGCCGCTCGAACGGCACGTCCTGCTGGGCGAAGGCGTCCAGCTGGGTTTCCCGGACCCGGCCCAGGAGTTCGGCGAAGGACGGGTCGCCCGACGTGTCGGTGCGCAGCACCAGGGTGTTGACGAAGAAGCCGACCAGGTCGTTCAGGGCCTCGTCGGAGCGGCCGGCCACACCGGTCCCGAGCGGGATGTCGGTGCCGGCGCCGAGCCGGGTGAACAGCGCGGCCAGACCGGCCTGGAGGACGGCGAACAGGGTGGCCCGGTGGCGGCGGGCCAACTCGGCCAGCGCGGTGTGCAGTTCGGGGCCGAGGGTGAACGGGACGGCGTCGGCGGCGCCGGTGGGCACGGACGGCCGGGGGCGGTCCGCCGGCAGCTCCAGCTCCTCCGGCAGGCCGGCCAGGACGCCTCGCCAGTGGTCGAGTTGACGACTCATCAGGCTGTGCGGGTCGAACTCCTCGCCGAGCAGCTCGCGCTGCCACAGGGCGTAGTCGGCGTACTGGACCGGCAGCGGCTCCCAGTCCGGTTCGGCGCCGGCGAGGCGGGCGGTGTAGGCGGCGGCGAGGTCGCGCAGCAGCGGGCCGAGCGACCAGCCGTCACCGGCGATGTGGTGGAGCACGACGAGCAGCACGTGCTCGGGGGTTTCCGTTTCCCCCCCGGTCGGGGTGAGCGAGAAGACCGTGACCCGGATGGGCGTTTCGGCACTCAGGTCGAAGGTGTGGGCGGCGGCCCGGTCCCGGAGGGCCGCGTAGTCGGCCGGCGCGCACTCGACCGTCGTGAAGGCGGTTCCCGCCTCCGCCGACGGCAGGATGTGCTGCACCGGCACGCCCTGGCCGTCCACCGGGAACACCGTGCGCAGGGCCTCGTGCCGGGCCACCACGTCCGCCGTCGCGGCGCGCAGCGCGTCGAGGTCGAGCGCACCGCGCAGGCGGACCGCGAACGGCAGGTTGTAGAGCGCGGTCGGCCCTTCGATCTGGTCGATCAGCCAGAGACGCTGTTGTGCGTACGAAACCGGGATCACGGTGCTTCCTCTGCTCACGTCACGGGCATGTGGTGGGGGGCGCCGTCACGCAGCGACGGCGGTGGTCGGGAGGACGGACGGCTCGCAGTCGAGGACGTCGACCGGGCGGCCCATCGCGACGGCGATCTTCCGGTCGCCGCGGTACGGGTCGCGGCCGTGCGCGCAGAGCACGTTGTCGACCAGCATCACGTCGCCGACCTGCCAGGTCTCCCGCACGGTGGCGGCCTCGTAGGCGGCGTTCAGCGCCTCGACGTCCTCGCGGGTGACCGGCTCGCCGTCACCGAAGCCGGTGTTGAACGGCAGGCCGTCCGGGCCGAACTCCTCGACCATGGCCTCCCGGATGTCCGGGTCCAGCGACCACTCGTTCCAGAAGGCCAGGTGGTTGAACCAGACCTCCTCGCCGGTGTGCGGGTGGCGGATGGTGGCCGGCCGCAGCTGGTCGGTGCGGAGCGTGCCGTCCTCCAGCCACTCCCAGGTGATGCCGTTCTCCCGGCAGTACCGCTCCACCTCGGCGGGCTCCTCGGTGCCGAAGGCGGTCCGCCACGGCAGCGAGACGTACTCCGAGTAGCTGCGGCCGAGCGTCCAGCCGGAGCTCCGGCCGCGCTCGGCCAGGTGCGGCGGCAGCCCGGCGAGGACCTTGCGGACGTCCGCGGTCGGGGTGGCGCCGCCCTCCTCCGGGGCGACCAGGCAGGCGAACAGCAGCCGGCCGGGGAAGGTCAGGGTGTAGCTGTTCTCGTTGTGCATCCGGATCGGCAGGGCGGCCGCCAGGTCGGTGGACGAGAACACGCCGTTGCCGAAGTCGCTGCGCGGGGTGGCCTTCTCCCGGTACGGGGTGGGCTCGGGGATCAGCACGTCCCGGACGGCGGCGACGTCCTCGGTGGCCGCGACCGGCAGTCCGCGCAGGAAGACCGTGCCGTGCTCGTGCAGCGCGGCGGTCAGCTCGGCCTCGTGCTCGCGCAGCCAGGCGCAGCCCTCGGCGAGGTCGGCGACGGCCGGGACTCGGAGGAGGGCCGGTCGGCCGGGGTTCAGCTCCCAGGTCACCATGGCGGCGCTCACCGGCGGTCGAGGCCGGCGACCAGCGAGGCCGGGCGGATGTCGGTCCAGTTGGTCTCGATCCACTCCAGGCACTCCTGGCGGGGCGCCTCGCCGTGGACGGTGGTCCAGCCGGCCGGCACGTCGATCCAGACCGGCCACAGCGAGTGCTGGTTCTCGTCGTTGACCAGGACCAGGTAGCCGGCGTTGTCGTCCTCGAACGGGTTGCTCACGGTGCTCTCCTCGGTGAGGTGGTGGCGCGGTGCGGTGTGATTCGAAGGTAGGTGCGGGCCGGGGCCGGAAGCGGCACAAGGCCCGGCAGGTGAGCGGCAGTTCCTGGACTGCCGTCCTCCTGCGCGGGCCTCGGGCGCACGGGGTGGGTACGGGGGTGGAACGGGGGTGGCGCGGGGATGGAACGGGGGTGGTCGGTGAGGGGCGTTCGGGGCGCTCCCGGCGCAGGTCAGCGCGGGGTCAGCCGGACCGGGAAGCGGTCCAGGCCGAAGTTGATGATCGAGCGGTTGTACTCGACCGGACCGGCCGGTTCGATCGTCGCCGCCCGCTCCAGCGCCGCCGAGAACAGCGCGCTCAGCTCGGCCTTCGCCAGCGGCGCGCCGATGCAGTAGTGGGCGCCCAGGCCCAGCGCCAGGTGCTTGTTGGGCGAGCGGTCGAGCCGGATCTCCTCCGGCGCCTCGAACGCCTCCGGGTCCCGGTCCGCCGACCACACCCAGACCGCGACCCGGTCGCCGCGGCGGATCTGCCGCCCCGCCAGCTCGATGTCCCGGGTCGCGGTGCGCAGCGTGTGCAGCCCGACCGAGGTCCAGCGCAGCAGCTCGTCCACGGCGGAGTCCATGTCCACCTCGCCGCGCTGCAGCGCCTGCCAGAGGTCCGGCCGGTGGACCAGGGTGTGCAGGCCCATCGCGGCGGTGTGGCGGACCGTCTGGACGCCGCCGACGACGATGTTGTCCAGGTTGAGCACGACGTCCTCGACCGGCATCAGCCGCCCGTTGACCTTGTAGGTGGCCATCATCGAGATGAGGTCGTCCCTGGGGTCGGTCCGCCGCAGCATCACCTGGTGCATCAGGTAGGGGATCAACTGCTGGTGCCCGGCCCGCCGTTCCTCCGGGGTGGCGCCCAGGAAGGCCACGTCGCAGACCCGGACCATCATGTCGCGGTCCTTCTCCGGGACGTCCAGCAGGTCGCACATGACGGCCAGCGGCAGTGCGGAGACCACGTCGACGAGGTCGGCCTCGCCCTGCTCCACGGCCCGGTCGAAGAGCTCGCCGGCCCGCTCGGCGATCGAGCGGGAGGCTCCGCGCACGCCGCCCTTGGAGAAGAACGGGTTGGCGGGCGCCCGCAGTTCGCGGTGCTTGGGCGGGTCGGTGAGGGCCATCATCCGGCCCGAGCCGACCGGGACGTTGCCGACCCCGGCGCCCAGCAGCGAACCGGACTCGGAGCTGAACACGGCCGCGTTGCGCAGGACGTCGGCCGACTCCTTGTAGGTCATCACCGACCAGATCGGGCCGTCGTCCAGGCTCTCGGTGCGGTGGACGGGCGCCTCGCGGCGCAGCTCGGCGACCAGGGCGGGGGTATCGGGGTGCGCCCACAGGGCGGGGTCGGTGAGATCGACGGAGGTGGTGGTCACCATGACGGCTGCTCCTCGGTGGCGGTGGCGGTGGCACTGGCGGTGCTGGACGTGGGGTCGGCCGCCGCGCGGCCGGAGAGCAGGGAGGTCAGGAGGTCGACCGGGCCGGGCCGGTCGACGGTGGCGAGCAGGTGCCCGCCGGGCAGGACCAGTTGCTCGAAGGCGCCCCGGGTGTGGGCGGCCCAGCCGGAGAGGTCGGTGGTGGCGAGCATCGGGTCGTCGGCCCCGGCCAGCGCGCACAGGGCGGAGGCGAGCGGCGGGTGCGGGCGGTGGCGGTAGGTGGCGCTGACCGCGAGGTCGGTGCGGATACCGGCGAGGGCGAGTTCCACCAGCTCGGGATCGGCGCTGACCAGCTCCTCCAGGCCGGTGAGGCGCAGGAGTCGGGCCGCGTCGAGGTCCTTGGACTCCCGCTCGCTCCACTCGGCCGGGCTGGGCGCCCCGGCCACCACCACGAGCCCGGCGCGGCGGTCGGCGGGCAGCGCCCGGGCCACCTCGTAGGCGAGCAGGGCGCCGAAGCTCTGGCCGTAGAACGCGGCCCGGCGGCCGGGGGCGAGGTGCGGGGCGATCGCCGCGGCGACCTCGGCCGCCAGCGCGGCGAAGTCGGCGGGCATCGGGTCGCGGCTGCGACCGCCGCGGGCCGGCGGGCGCAGCGCCCAGACCTCGGCGGCGGGGGCGAGGGCCCGGGCCAGCGGGGTGAAGGCGGTGGCGTCGCCGCCGGCGTGCGGGAAGCAGAACAGCCGGACGGGGGCGTCGGGTCGGGGCGCGGGGAGGAGGAACCAGTCGCCCTCGATCCGCGGGCGGGTGGCGGTGGCGGCGCGGGCGGGAGTGACGGCCGGGGCGGTGGCAGGGGCGCGGCGGACGGGCGGGGTGGCGCGCAGCGGGGTGGTGGGCAGCGAGGCGGCGGCCGGGCGCGGGCGCGCGGTCAGCGGCGGGCGCGGGGCAGCGCCGGGGGTCGTCGGGTTCATCGGACGGCCGGGCGGCGGGCGGTGAGGGCCGGGCGGGCGGCGGCAGGGCCGGCCTCGGCGGCGCGCAGCACGGCCTCGGTGAACGCGGCCAGGTCGGCGGCGTCCAGCAGGTGCCGGAGCTGGAGTTCGACGTTCAGCTTGCGGCGCAGCAGGTGCACGACCCGCAGCGCGGCGAGCGAGTGGCCGCCGAGCGAGAGGAAGTCGTCGGCGGGCAGCACCTCGGGGACGCCGAGCACGGTCCGCCACACCTCGGCGACCTGCTCCGCCACTCCCCCGCCGGTCGCCTCCGGCGCCGCCTCGGCGGCCGGGACCGGCAGCGCCCGGTGGTCGACCTTGCCGTTCGGGGTGAGCGGCATCGCCGCCAGTACGGTCACGGTGGCCGGCACCAGGTGCGCGGGCAGGGTGCGGCGCAGTTCGGCCAGCAACGCGGCGGGCGCGGCGGCCGTCCCGGTCACGTACGCGGCCAGGCGGGTGTCGCCGGGGGCGGGCTCGTGCACGGTCACCGCGGCGGCCGTGACGCCGTCCAGCGCCGCCAGCGCGTGCTCGACCTCGCCGAGTTCGATCCGGAAGCCGCGCAGCTTGACCTGGCGGTCGACCCGGCCGACGTACTCGAGCAGGCCCTCGGCGGAGCGGCGGGCCTGGTCGCCGGTGCGGTACATCCGGGCGCCGGGCGCGGTCGCGAACGGGTCGGCGACGAAGCGGCCGGCGGTCAGCCCCGGCTGTCCGGCGTAGCCGTGCGCGAGGCCGGGCCCGGCGAGGTACAGCTCGCCGACCGTGCCGGTCCCGGTGACCGGCCGCAGCCGCTCGTCCAGCAGGTGGACGCGCACGCCGGGCAGCGGCTCGCCCAGGTGCGGGCCGGGGCCGGTGATCCGGGCGGTGATCGCGTCGACCGTGCACTCGGTCGGCCCGTACAGGTTGAAGGCGTCGATGCCGCCGTCCGCGAGTTCGCGCCAGGTGCCGCCGGGGACGGGCTCGCCGCCCATGAACAGGCGCGGCACGGCGGCGCCGGTCAGCTGCTCGCGCAGCAGTTGCCAGTGCGACGGCGTCAGGTCGAAGTCGGTGACGGCGTGCTCGGCGAGCAGCGCGGCCAGCCGGGCCGGGTCGGCGCGCCGGGCGTCGTCGACGACCACCAGGGTGTCGCCCCGGCAGATCCGGATCCACTGCTGGACGGAGGCGTCGAAGGAGACGCTGGCGTTCCAGGCGACGACGGACGGCCCGGGCCGGTAGGCGCCGGCCTGCTCCAGGCCGGCCGCGAGGTCGGCGACGGCGCCGTGCGGCACCTCGACGCCCTTGGGGCGGCCGGTGGAACCGGAGGTGTAGATGACGTAGGCGGAGTCCAGCGGGTCCGGGGCGAAGGCGGCGGCGTCGGTCTCCTCGACAGGAGCGGCGGCGTCGGGGCGGAGCACCGGGACACCGGCCGGGACGGGCGGGGCCGCCTCGGCGCTGACCACGGCGGCGAGCCGGGCGTCGGCGGCCATGAAGGTGATCCGCTCGGCCGGGTAGGCCGGGTCGAGCGGGACGTACGCGGCGCCGGCCCGCCAGACGGCGAGCAGCGCGACCGGCAGGTCCAGGGTGCGGGCGAGGTGGACGCCGACCTTGTCGCCGCGGCGCACGCCGCGGGCCCGGAGGGCGGCGGCGAGGGCGGCGGTGCGGCGGTCCAGGGCGGCGAAGTCGAGGCTGCCGTCGGCGGCGTGCACGGCGGTCCGCGCCGGGTGGGCGGCGACGGCGGCGCGCAGCCGGGCCAGCAGGTCGGCGGGAGCGGCGGGGGCTTGGGCCCCGGGAGCGGCGGCCCCGGGAGCGGCGGGGGTGGTGGCGGCCGGATCGGCGAAGGTGGTCACGGCGGGGTACTCCTCGATCTCGATGAGGTCGGACAGGGGCGGCGGTGCAGGTTCAGCGGGTCCAGCGGTGGTGCGAAGTCAGAGGGGCACGCGGCGAGGGGGCAGGGAGGGGTGGGGCCGGGCACCGGACAGCTGCCCGCGGTCGGGCACCGGCGCCACCCCTCGTCGACGAACCCGGTCAGACCTCCCGGGCGAGCCGGGCCAGGGCGCCGGTGTAGGTGTCGATGAACTCCTCCGCCGTGGCGTCGTCCACCAGCGCCCGCTGGTGGTCCACCGCGAGCAGCACCCGCTGCGAGGCCGGGTCCTGGATCAGCGAGGCGCCGAAGGTGAAGCTGTTGGGCTCGTGCCGGTAGGTGGGTTCGCTGCCGATCCGGCCGTCCTCGATCCGGGCCGCGCTGAGCCGGCCCAGGGCGTGGAAGCGCAGGTAGCCGAACTGGCTGTCGAGCGCGGTGTCGGCCATCATCCGGGCCAGCCGGGCGAACGGCACCCGGCGGTGCGGCATCATGTCCAGCTCCTCCCGGTGCACGTGCCGCACCAGTGCCGCGAGGTCCTCGCCCGGTTCGGCGACCAGCGGCACGGTGTTGAGGAAGAGCCCGTAGACCTCGGTGCCGCCGAGCCGTTCGAGCCGGCCGTTCATCGCCAGCCCGGTGGTGACCCGCCGCCGTCCGGTGATCCGGGCGAGGGCGTACAGGTGGGCGGCGAGCGCGACGGACTTGACCGGGACGCAGAGCGCGTCGGCGACGGCGCGCAGCTGCCCCGGCGCGTCGGGGAGCACCCGTTCCACGGTGCGCGGCAGCTCGTGGACGTCCTCACTGCCCGGCCAGAGCTGGCCGGTGGCGCCGTCGAGCCGCCGGTGCCAGTACGCGAGCGAGTCCCGGTCGGTGGTGGCCGCGCGTTCGACGGCCACGAAGTCGCGGAAGGCGGTGCGCGGCGGCGGGGCGGGGGCGGTGGCCGGGTCGGCGGTGAGCGCGGTGTGCCGTTCGAGGATCTCGGTGAGCAGAGAGGTGAAGCTCCAGCCGTCCAGGATCGCGTGGTGCTCGGAGACGGTGAGCTGGAAGGCCCGGTCGGCGAGCCGCTGCACGGTGATCCGGAACAGCGGGGGTTCGGCGAGGTCGAACGGCCGGTCGCGGTGGTCCTCGAAGACGGCGCGGACCTCCGGGTCCTGTTCCGTCCCGGGCCGGTCGCGCAGGTCGGCGAACTCGACCGGGGCGGGCAGGGTGCCGTGCACCAGTTGGAGCGGTTCGCCGTAGCCGGACAGGTCGAGGCCGGTGCGCAGCACGGCGTGGCGGGCCATCGCCTCGTTGACCGAGCGGCGGAACGCGGTCTCGTCGAGGTCGCCGCTGATCCGGTAGGAGTTGACGTTGTGGTAGCTGTCGGTGCCGCCGGCGACCTCCATGTGGAAGACCATCGACAGCTGCATGGACACCATGGGGTAGGCGTCGACGATCCCGGGCGGCAGCTCCGCGCGGTCCTCCTCGTCGATCAGCGCGAACGGCGGGTCGGCGCCGGGGTCGGCCTCGACGGGCCGGGCGAGCGGGAGCAGGGCGGCGACGGTGGGCGCGTTGAAGACGTCCCGCAGCGTGACCTGCCAGCCCCGGTCGTGCAGGGCGCCGGCCAGTTGGACGGCCCGGATCGAGTCGCCGCCGAGGTGGAAGAAGTCGTCGTGGACGCCGATCCCGGACACCCCGAGCACCTCCGTCCAGACGGCGGCGAACAGCTCCTCCTCCGGGCTGCGGGCCTCGACGTGCCGGCCGGCCCGGGTGGGCGCGGCGCGGCCGGGGGCGGGCAGCGCGGCCCGGTCGACCTTGCCGTTGACGGTCAGCGGCAGCGCGTCCAGCACGGTGACGCTCGCCGGGACCATGTAGGCGGGCAGCGAGCGGCCGAGGAACTCGTGGACGTCCGCCGGGGCGCGGCCGGTGACGTAGGCGGCGAGCCGGTCCTCGTGGACGGTCACCACGCAGGCGTCGACCTCGGGATGGGCGGCGAGGGCGTTCTCGATCTCGCCGAGTTCGATCCGGAAGCCGCGCAGTTTGACCTGGAAGTCGGCGCGGCCGACGTATTCGAGGCCGCCGTCCGGCAGCCGCCGGGCGACGTCGCCGGTGCGGTAGAGGCGGGCGCCGGGCGGTCCGGCCGGGTCGGCGACGAAGCGGCCGGCGGTGAGGCCGGGGCGCCCCCAGTAGCCGTGGGCGAGGCTGCCGCCGCCGATGTACAGCTCGCCGGGCACCCCGGGCGGGCAGGGCCGCAGCCAGTCGTCCAGGACGGCGGCGGTCAGGTGCGGCATCGGCTCGCCGATCAGGCTGCGTTCGAAGCCGGCGCCGCCCTCGGCCACGTCGTGGATCGTGACGTGCACGGTGGTCTCGGTGATGCCGTACAGGTTGCACAGCCGGGCGGGCGGCAGCGGGTCGAGGTCGTGCCAGCGCTGGACCACGCCCGGGTCGAGTGCCTCGCCGCCGAGCATGATCCAGCGCAGGGCGGGGAGGGCGCGGGGGCGGCGGCGCAGGGCCGGTTCGAGCTGGCGCAGCGCGGACGGGGTGAGGCAGAGGTGGGTGACCCGCTCGGTGTCGAGGAGTTCGGTGAACTCCTCGGGCGAGCGGCTGGTCAGGTAGGGGACGACGAGCAGCCGGGCGCCGTGCAGCAGCGCGCCCCAGAGTTCCCAGACGGTCCAGTCGAAGGCGTAGCTGTGGAAGAGCGTCCAGGTGGTGTCCGGGCCGAAGCCGAAGTGCTCGCGGCCGGAGTCCAGCAGCCGGCTGACGTGCTCGTGGGCGACGGCGACGCCCTTGGGGCGGCCGGTGGAGCCCGAGGTGAAGATCAGGTAGGCGAGGTCGCCGGGGCGGCCGACGGCGGGCGGGCGGGTGTCGGGGCGGGCGGCGACCTCGGCGGCGCCGGCGCTGCCGGGGGTGAGGTCGAGGGTCTGCCAGGGGCCGTCGGGGGCCCGGTCGGGGCGGTCGGTGAGGACGGCCCGCACGGCGGTGTCGGCGAAGACCAGGGCGGCCCGGTCGGCGGGGGCGGTGAGGTCGACCGGCACGTAGGCGGCGCCGGTCTTGAGGACGGCGAGGATCGCGACCGGCACGGCGGCGGTGCGTTCCAGCAGCAGGCCGACCCGGTCGCCGGGGCGGACGCCGCGTTCGGTCAAGGTGTGCGCCAGCCGGTTGGCGCGGCGGTCGAGTTCGGCGTAGTCAAGGCGTTCCCGCCCGTTGTCGACGGCCGGGCGGTCGCCGTGCGCGTCGGCGGCCCGTTCGAAGAGGTGGTGCAGGCAGTGGCCGTCGTCGAGGCGGGCGGGGCGGGGCCGGGCCCCTGCGGCGGGGGCGGCGGCGGGGGCGGCGGTGAGCCGCAGCACGGTGGCGTCCGGGTCGGCGAGGGCGGCGTCCAGCAGGGCCGCGTAGTCGGCGGCCAGCCGGCGGACGGTGCCGGGGTCGAACAGGTCGCCGTTGTACTCGGCCTCGCCGCGCATCTCCCCGCCACCGTCGCCGACGGGTTCGAAGACCGACCAGGTGAGGTCGAACTTGCTGGTGCCGTTGGCGCGGACGGTGCGGCGGGCGGCGGCCGGGCCGAGGGCGAGCGGGGTGTTGTCCTCGCTGTGGGCGCCGAACACCACCTGGACCAGCGGCGGGTGCTGCGGGGTGCGGGCGGTGCCGAGGTGGTCCACCAACTGGTCGAAGGGCAGGTCGAGGTAGCCGAAGGCGTCGAAGGCGCCGTCCTGGATGTCGGCCAGCAGCCCGCGGAAGCCCGCGTCGGGGGCGAGCCGGATCCGCAGGGGCAGCAGGTTGACGAAGTAGCCGAGCAGGTCGGCGAGTTCGGGGCGGTTGCGGATGGTGACGGGGGTGCCGACGAGCAGGTCGTCGGCGCCGGTCCAGCGGTTCAGCAGCAGGGCGAAGACGGCGAGCTGGACGGTGAAGGGGGTGACGCCCTCCTGTTCGGCCAGCGCCCGGACCCGGGCGGCGCTGCCGGGGGCGAGGCCGAAGTGCTCGGTGCCGCCGCGCTCCCCGCGCTCGGCCGGCCGGGGGCGGTCGCCGGGCAGGTCGAGCAGGGTCGGGGCGCCGTCCAGGCGGTCCTTCCAGTACGCCAGGTGCTCCTCGTAGGAGGTGTGCCGCTCCTCCTCCGCCCAGTCCGCGTACTGGGTACCGAGGGCGGGCGCCTCTGCGGTCCGGCCCTCGATCAACGCCCGGTAGTGCTCGGTGAGTTCACGCTCGAAGAGATCGGCCGACCAGCCGTCCCAGATGATGTGGTGGACGACGAACAGCAGGGTGGTGCGCTCGTCGGCGAGCCGGAGCGCCTCGGCGCGCAGCAGCGGGCCGGCCGCGAGGTCGAACGGCTCGGCGGCCCGTTCGGCGATCAACTCCTCGGCGCGGGCGTTGCGTTCTCCCTGCGGCAGGGTGCGCAGGTCGGTGACGGCGAGCGGGACGGCGAGCCCGGGGTGGACGTGCTGGCGGGGGCCGTCGGGGTGCAGGGCGAAGGTGGTGCGCAGCACCTCGTGCCGGGCGGTGACGGCGTCCAGGGCCCGGGCCAGCAGGTCGAGGTCGAGCGGGCCGGTGACCTCGTACGTCCAGGGGGTGGTGTAGGTGACGGCGCCGGGGTCGAGGCGGTCGAGGAACCAGAGGCCGCGCTGGAGGCCGGAGGCGGGCGCGGTCCTCACGGCGTCGGCAGTGGCGGCGGTGTCGGCGGCCGGGGTGTCGGACGGGTGCACGGCCTCGTTCCCTTCGGTGCGAGCGGTGTCGGGGCGGCCCGTCATCACGAGGCCAGCCGTTCGGCGATGGCGCCCACGGTGCGGCCGCGGAACACCACGTGCGGCGGGACCTTGGTGCCGGTCTCCTGCGAGAGCCGCATGGCGACCCGCACGGCGGCCAGCGAATTGCCGCCGATCCGGAAGAAGTTGTCGTCCGGGCCGAGGTCGCCCGGCAGTTCCAGGACGGCCCGCACGGCGTCGGCCACCAGCCGCTGGCCGGGGGTGAGCGGGTCGGCCGGGGCTTCGGCGCGGCGCTCGGCGGGCGCGGGCAGCGCCTTGCGGTCGACCTTGCCGTTGGGGTTGAGCGGCAGCGCGTCCAGCACGTCGACGGTCGCGGGCACCATGTGCTCGGGCAGCAGCGCCGCCAGGTGGTCGAGCAGTGCCTCCGGGCCGGTCGGGCCGGTCGGTCCGGTCCGTCCGGTCTGCCCGGTTGGTCCGGTCGGGCCGGCCTCGGGGTCGAGGGTGACGTAGGCGGCGAGCCGGTGGTCGCCCGGGGTGGGCTCGTGCACGGTGACGGCGGCCTCCCGGACGGCGGGGTGGCGGGTCAGCGCATCCTCGATCTCCCCGGGCTCGACCCGGAAGCCGCGGATCTTCACCTGGTCGTCGATCCGGCCGGTGATCTCCAGCAGCCCGTCCGGCCGCCGGTGGCCGAGGTCGCCGGTGCGGTAGAGGCGTTCGCCGGGGGCGCCGAAGGGGGCGGCGACGAAGCGTTCGGCGGTCAGGGCCGGGCGGCCGAGGTAGCCGTGGGCGAGGCCGCCGCCGGCCGCGTACAGCTCGCCGGTGGTGCCGTCGGGGACGGGTTCGAGCCGCTCGTCCAGGATGTGCACCGCCTTGCCGTGCAGCGGGCGGCCGATCGGGATCGCGGCGCCGGCGGCGTCCTCGGCGGTGGCGCGGTGGCAGGTGGTCAGGCCGAGGCTCTCCACCGGGCCGTAGCCGTTGGCGACCACCAGCCCCGGATACTGGTCGAGCGCCTTGCCGACATGGGTGACCGAGGCCCGCTCACCGGCCGTGAAGGCCACCTTGAGGTCGTCGTACGTCGCCGGGAACTCCTCCAGCAGGAAGTTGAACAGGCTGGCGGACAGCTGGAGCTGGGTGACGCCGTGGCGGCGGGTGAGCTCGGCGATCGCCTGCGGGTCGGGCCGCTGGCCGGGCTGGAGCACGCACACCCCGCCGAAGGCCAGGGCGCCGTACAGCTCCAGGGCGAAGGCGTCCCAGGACACCGGGGAGCACTGCAGCCACACCTCGTCGGGGCCGAAGCGGGCGTAGTCCTGGCCGAGGTAGGTGGCGGTGAGCGCGCGGTGCGGCACGGCGACGCCCTTGGGGCGGCCGGTGGAGCCGGAGGTGAACATCACGCAGGCGAGGTCCTCGCCGCCGACCGGCACGCCCGGGTCGTGATCGGGGCGGGCGGCGATCGCGGCGGCCTGCGCGTCCAGGTCGAGGTGGCGCCCGACCGGGAACGGCGGGCTCGCGTGCCGGTGGGTGACCAGCAGCGCGGCGGCGCTGTCGGCGACCGCCCCGGCCAGCCGCTCGGCCGGGAAGTCCGGGTCGAGCAGGGTGTAGGCGGCGCCGGTCTTGAGCGCGGCCAGCAGCGCCACCACCAGGTCCGGGCCGCGCTCGACCAGGACGGCGACGGTGTCGCCGCGGCCGGTGCCGGACTCGGCCAGGTGGTGGGCGAGCCGGTTGGCCCGGGTGTTCAGCTCGCCGTAGGAGAGCCGCTGCTCGCCGGAGACCAGGGCGAGGGCCTGCGGGGCGTCGGCGGCCCGGGCCTCGACCAGGGCGTGCACGGGCGTCCCCACGGCGGTGGCGAGGGTGCCCAGCCAGGCGTCGCACAGCTCCGCCATGGTGGCGGCGTCGAACAGGTCGGAGTCGTACTCGAACCGGCCGGTGAAGTCGGTGCCCCGGTCGTCGACGGAGATCGACAGGTCGAACCGGGAGACCGGGTTGGAGTACAGCTCCCGGGTCACCTCGATGCCGCCGACGGTCAGCGGGCGGGAGTCCAGCGGGTGCAGCTCCAGCAGCACCTGGCAGAGCGGGTTGCGGTTCTCGGCCCGGTCGTCCGGGCGCTCCTCCAGGACGCTCGCCGCGATGTCGTCGAACGGCGCCTCCTGGTGGCGGTAGCCGGCGATCGCCACCTCGCGGACGTGCCGGACCAGCCCGCGGAAGTCCACGCCCTCGTCGAGCCGTACCCGCAGCGGCAGCAGGTTGACGAAGTAGCCGATCAGGGCGTCGAGTTCGGACCGGCCCCGGACGCTGACCGGGGAGCCGAGGACGAGGTCGCGCTGTCCGGTCCGGCGGTGCAGGGTCAGCGCGAGGGCGGCCACCAGCACCATGAACGGGGTGGCGTCCTCGCTGCGGGCCAGCGCGCGGACGGCCTCGGCGACCGGGCGCGGCATGGCGAAGCGGTGGAAGTCGCCGCGGAACTCCTGGACCTCGGGCCGGGGGTGGTCGGTCGGCAGCACCGGCTCCGTCGGGGCGCCGGCCAGGTGCTCGCGCCAGTGGGCGAGTTGGCGCTCGGCGGTCTCCTGGTCCCGGTACTGCCAGGCACTGTGGTCGGCGTACTGGACCGCCGGCTCGGGCAGGGCGGCCGGACGGCCGGTGGCCGACTCCTCGTACAGGGCGGCGAGTTCGCCCTCCAGCACGGGCAGCGACCCCTCGTCCCAGACGATGTGGTGGCAGAGCAGCAGCAGGGTGGCGGTGTCGCCGGTGCGGTAGAGGTGGGCGCGCAGCAGCGGGCCGGTCTCCAGGTCGAAGGGGACGAGCGCGGCCTCGGCGACCAGCGCGTCCACCCGTCCGGCCTCGGTGTCGGTGACGGTGAACGGCACCTCGGCGGCGGGGCGGACCACCTGCCGGGGGCCGTCCTCGGTCAGCTCGAAGGTGGTGCGCAGCGCCTCGTGCCGGGCCACCACGCCCGCCAGCGCCCGGTGCAGCCGCTCCGGGTCGACCGGGCCGGCGAAGCGGAACACCCAGGGCACGTTGTAGGTCGGCGCGTCGGGGTTCATCCGGTCGAGGAACCACAGCCCGCGCTGGTACTTGGACAGCGGCGCCGAGGTGGCGCCGGCCCGGGTCAGCGGCGGGCGCTCGCCGCCCGCGGAGGCGGCGGCGGAGGCGGTGACGGCGGCGGCGAACCCGGCCAGCGTCGGGGCGTCGAAGATGGCGTACGGGGAGATCATGCCGAAGGCGTCGAAGACCCGGCCGACCACCCGTACGGCGGTGAGCGAATCACCGCCCAGGTGGAAGAAGTTGTCCTCGGCGCCGACCTCGGGCACCCCCAGGACGTCCGCCCAGACGGCGGCGATCAGTTGTTCGGCGGGGGTGCGCAGCGGGCGCCCGGCGGGGGCGGCGGCGGGCTGCTCGGCCTGCGGCTCGGGCAGGGCGGCGCGGTCGACCTTGCCGCCGGCGGTCAGCGGGAAGGCGTCCAGCACGGTGACGGTGGCCGGGACCATGTGCTCGGGCAGCCGCTGGGCCAGGTGGGCGCGGAGCGCGCCCTGGTCCGGCGCCGCGCCGGTGACGTAGGCGGCGAGCCGGCCCTCGTGGGCGACCACCACGGCGCCGACCACGTCCGGGTGGGCGGCCAGGACCTGTTCGATCTCGCCGGGCTCGACCCGGAAGCCGCGGATCTTCACCTGGTGGTCGGCGCGGCCGACGAACTCCAGCGGGGCGTCCGGGGCCGCGCGCCGGACGACGTCGCCGGTGCGGTACATCCGGGCGCCCGGCTCGGGCGCGAAGGGGTCGGCGACGAAGCGGCCGGCCGTCTGGCCGGGTCGGCCGTGGTAGCCGGAGGCGAGCAGCGGGCCGCCGAGGTAGAGCTCGCCTGCCGCACCGGGAGCGGTGACGGGCCGCAGCCGGTCGTCCAGCAGATAGGCGCGGCGGTCACCGAGCGGGGTGCCGATCGGGACGGACCCGGCGCCCTGCTCGGTGGGACCGGCCAGCCGGTGGGTGGTGGCGGTGACGACCGTCTCGGTCGGGCCGTAGGCGTTGAGCAGCGGCACCCCGGTGGCGTCCCACCAGGTGGCGGCGGCGTCGGGGTGGAGCCGGTCGCTGCCGGAGACCATCAGCCGCAGGGTGCGGGGCGCCCGCTCGCGGCCCCGGTCGCGCACGGCCGGTACGACCTCCTGGAAGTAGCCGGCGGGCAGGTTGGCGACGGTGACGCCCTCGGTGTCCAGCAGGTCCAGCAGGGCGTCGGGGGCGAGCAGTTGCCGCTCCGGGACGACCAGGCAGGCGCCTACGGAGAGAGCGGTGAGCACCTGTTCCACGGCGACGTCGACGGTGGGGCGGGCGAGGTGCAGCACCACGTCCTCGTGGGTGAGGCCGAAGCGCTCGACGGCGGCGGCCAGGTGGCCGGTGAGGGCGGCGAGCGGGACGTGCACGCCCTTGGGGCGGCCGGTGGTGCCGGAGGTGTAGACGAGGTAGCCGGCGGTGGCGGGCGGCTCGTCGGGCAGGTCAGCCGTGCGTGGGCCGGCCGGCTCGCCGATCAGCTCTCCGGTCAGCTTTCCTACCGGTTCTCCGGTCAGCTCGTCGGTCAGCTCGCCGTCGGTGAGGGCGAGGGTGGCGCCGGCGTCCTCGCGGATCCAGCGGTTGCGCTCCTCCGGGGCCTCCCGGTCCAGCGGCAGGTAGGTGGCACCGGCGCGGAGCGCGGCGAGCAGGCCGACCAGGTGGTCGAGCCGGTCGCGGCCGGTGACGGCGACCGTGCGGCCGGGGGCGATCCGGGCGGCGAGGGCACCGCTCAGCTCGTCCAGCTCCCGGTAGCGGACGGTCCGCCCGCCGAGCCGGACGGCCGGTCGGTCCGGGAACCGGCGCGCGACGGATATGAAGGGGAAACCGCGAGATTCCATCATCCAACCCCGATGAATTTAACGACGCTGCGGGCAGTGGTCTCGACGATAGGCGCGCCTTCCGGGGCCGATCGGCAGAATCCCCGGAAGACCATCGGCAGTTTGAACTGCCGCTTGCTGGGCCGGAGTTGCCGCAGACGCAGACGGCCCGTCGGGGCGCACGGAGGCGCCGCGACGGGCTCGCGGGAATACGGTCTGCGATTGTCGGTGAGGCGAGGGCGAGGCGAGTTCGAGGTGGGGGCGAAGCGGAGGAAAGGGGGGCGGGAATTCCTACGGGAATTCCGGGGACCACACGTCCGCGCGCTCCAGCGCGCCCGGCGTGTACTTCCCGAGCGCGCTGATCAGCAGCCGCAGCTCCAGGGCCAGGCAGTCGGCGAAGCGGATCAGCCCGTCCTCCGGGTCCTCGGCGACGGCGAGCAGGGCCGCCCGGCCCAGGCCGACCGCGCGGGCACCCAGCGCCAGGCTCTTGACCGCCCGGCCGCCCTCCCACATCCGCCCCGAGACCAGCAGGCAGGGCGGCGGCCCGGCGGCGGCCAGCCGGCGCAGGCACTCCGCCAGCGGCAGGCCGACCTGGGCCGGGAAGACGCCCGGCGCCCAGCCGGTGCCGCCCTCCGCGCCGTCCACGGTGACGGCGTCCGCCCCCGCCTCGGCGGCCACCCGGGCGGCCTCGGCGACGTCCCGGCCGGGGTGCAGCTTCACCCAGATCCGGGCCCGGGGGAAGTTGTTGCGCATCAGCCGGACCTGCTGGCGCAGGATCTCGGCCGTGAAGGTGCCGGGCGTACTGGCGCGCAGCACCCGGCCGTCGTCGCCGAAGACCGGGTCGATGCCGTAGCGGTCGCCGAGCCGTTCGGCGTCCGCGGCGTCCAGCACCGTCATCCCGCCGAGCCCCGGCTTGGCGCCCTGGCCGACCTTCAACTCGAAGGCCAGGCGCCCGGATTCGAGCAGCGGCAGGGCCGCCGGGTCGCTGTGGACGAGGTTCCACACCTCGGCGTCGGCATCCTCGGTGGACTGCTGGACGGCCACCCCGCCCAGCCCGTCCGGGAGTTCCGCGGCGTAGGCGCGCAGCCGGCCGAGCAGGGCCCGGTCGGCGGCCTCGCCGAGCCGGCCGTAGCCGTTCACCGGGACGACGTTCTCGCCGATCACCATCGGCAGACCGAGCGCGCCCGCCTGCCGGCTCAGCGCCAGGCCGATGTCGCCACCGGCCGCCCGGGTGGAGCCGGTCGCGGACACGTACACCGGCAGGGCGGAGCTGAACCCGCCTATCGTGGTGTTGAGTTCGACGTCCCGGTAGTCCGGTTCGCGGCCCAGGTCGATCAGCCGGGCGAGGCGCTGCGGCACGAACACCGGCGGCACGATCCGCAGGGCGTCGAGCGCGTCCCCAGTGTCCGGGCCCAGTTGTCCGGCCGGCGGCCGCTCGGCGCCGAGCAGCACCTGCCCGTAGCTGCCGGGCGGCGGGAAGGCGGCGGCCGTCCCGGCCCTGGCCCGGTGCCGGACCTGCTCCTCCGGGAAGCCGGGTGCCGAGAGGTCGCTCATGCGCCCGCCCCCGTCCGGCCACTCCGACCGCTGCGTCCGCTCACGGCGACACCACTCCCGCCAGCTTCGGGAAGGCGCTGGCCTGCCAGACCGCGTCCAGCCCGGCGACGTAGCGGGTCAGCCGCTCCACCCCGATGCCGAAGCCGGCACTGGCGGGCACACCCTCGCGGACCAGGTCCAGGTACCAGCGGTACTTCTGCGGGTTCTCGCCGGTCTCGCGCATCCGGGTGATGATCTCGGCGTAGTCGTTGGTGCGCTGGCTGCCGCTGCACAGCTCGCCGAAGCCCTCGGCCGCGATCAGGTCGAAGTTCCGCAGCAGGCCCGGGTCCTCCGGGTTCTCCCGGTCGTAGAAGCCGCGCGAGCCCTTGGGGTAGTCGGTGACGAAGAACGGCCGGTCGCGCCGGGCGGAGAGCAGCGCCTCACCGGCCCAGTCGAGTTCGGCGTCCGGGCTCTGCGGGTGGCCGAGGCCCTGGAGCTCCGCCACCGCCTCGGCGTGCCGCATCCGGCCGAAGGAGCCCTTCAGCAGCTCGGCGAACGCGTCGGTGTCGCGGCCGAGTTCGGCGAACTCCTTGGGCAGCTCGCGGACCGCGCTGCCGACGACGTGCGCCACCAGCTCCTCCAGCAGCCGCACCACGTCGTCCCGGGTGGCACCCGCCACCTCCACGTCCAGCTGGTGGAACTCCACCAGGTGGCGGTTGGTCCCAGCGGTCTCCAGCGGCTCCAGCCGGACGTTCGGCGCGATGCAGAAGATCTTGTCGAAGGCCAGCAGCGAAGCCTGCTTGTAGAGGATCGCGCTGGTCATCAGCTTGTAGCGGTGGCCGTAGAAGTCGATGTCGACCTGCTTGGAGCCGCGCGAGCCCGGGTCGGTGACCGGGCCGATGACCGGCGGGAGCAGCTCGGTGAAGCCCCGGCCGCGCAGGAACTCGCGGGCGGCGAACAGCAGCTGGTGCTGGATCCGCAGGGCGGCCCGGGTGGTCGGGGAGGTCAGGTGGCGGCCGGGCTCGGGGAGCGTCGTGGCGCCGGTCGCGGGGGTGGGCCCGTCGGTGGTCATGGCGTGGTGTGTCCCAACTCTCGTGGTGCGGCGGGTGATCGGTCGAGGTCCGGGGTCTCGGCGGCGCGACTGTCGTAGCTCCACTGGACGTGGGAGAGCGCGCCGAGCAGGTCGGCGGAGCCGAGAATCGGCGGTCGCGGGCCGCCGGACAGGCCGGCGATCGGCATCGAGCCGACGTTCGACCAGTGCAGCCGCCCGTCCGGCCCGAGCGAGCTGCGGGCCCGGCCCGCGTTGTCGGGGTGCAGGCAGTAGGGCACGTCCAGGTAGCCGGCCGCGAAGGCGCGGACCAGGGCCCGGCCGATGTCGGTGTCCAGCTCCAGCACCGCGCCGATCAGCGCCCGTGCCTCGGCCTCGATGCCGGTGTCCGGGACGGCGGTGAGCGGCGGGCGCAGGCGCTCCGCGGCGGCGGCAGCGGCGGCCGTCTCCAGCGCCGTCACGTTCTCGCCGACGGTCGGGATCCGGTGCGCCTCGGCCGTCGTCTTCACGATCAGCCGGGCCGCGCCGGTGCGCACCGCCAGCCGGGCCGCGTCCTCCAGCAGCAGCCGGGCCCCGCCGGGGGTGCGCGGGAACACGCCCATGTAGGCGTAGAGGACGAGGTGCCGGTCGACGTCGGGCAGCAGCTCGTCCGCGAGCCGGCCGAGCACCGTGAGCGCCTCCTCGTCCTGCCCCCGGTCCGGCTGCTGGGCGTAGCTGAGCGAGATGCTGCGCAGCCCGTGCTGGCGGAAGAACAGCGCCTCCAGCACGCTGACCGCGATCAGCAGACTGGGCGGGCAGAGCTGCCCCATCAGACAGCCGCCGAAGGTCTCCAGATGCGGCTCGGCGCCGAACTCCCTCAGAGCGGCGAGGAGTTCGCAGCTGCGCCGCCAGCAGGCCACCGCCTCGCTCAGCGGGGTGCGGCTGTACGGCAGGCAGTAGGAGACCGGGCCGCCCTCGGTCGCGTCCAGGCCGACCGCGAGCAGCGCCCTGATGATGTGCTCGGGCATCGCCGAACCGTGCCGGACCTGCACCGGGAAGCGGGCGTCCGCGATCCCGCGCAGCACCGCCCGGGTGACGTCCGCCGGGTGGCTGGCGATCGGGTAGCCGTTGAGGCCGACGCCCTCGGTGAGCGCGCTCCGGGCGGCGGCGAGGTCCCCGGTGCGGGTGTAGCTGTCCAGGGTGATGGTGCCGACCGTGGTGGCGGCGGCGCCCCGGGTGGCGAGCAGGCCGTCGCGCATCCGCAGCGGGTCGGCCATGCCCATCCGGGGCTGGACCACCAGGGTCCCGGCGGCCCGGGCGCGGGCGACGAAGGCGCCGAAGCCGGGGGTGGCGGGGGCGTCCCCGCGCGGCGCGGTGGCGAGGCCGCTCATCGCAGCACCCCGGAGGCGGTGGCGGCGGGCAGGGTTCTGGGGGCGGCGGCGGCGGGCAGGGTCCTGGGGGCGGTGGGCAGCGCACGGTCGGCGCGCAGTACCCGCCCGGCGGGGGCGGGCAGTGCGCCCAGGAAGGAGCGGAAGTCGGCGACCGAGCGCCCCTCCTCGAACACCCCGTCGTACCCGGCCGCGAGCAGCGACCGCTGCCGGTCCGGGTCGCCGGAGCCGGCGATGCCGAGCTTGCCGCCGATCACCACCGGGGTGGCGGCCAGTTCGGGGCAGGCGCGGAGCGCCGGGATCACCCGCAGGCCATCGTGGTAGCCGTGACCGTTGACGCTGCTCAGCACGATCAGGTCGGGCCCGGTCCGGCGGCACTCGGAGACCAGCAGCTCGTCCGGCACACAGGCACCGAGGTTGGTGACCCGGTGGCCGAGCTCCTCCAGCAGCAGCTGCAGGAAGACCAGGTTCCAGGTGTGCGAGTCCGAGGCCATGGTCGTCACGACGACGTCCAGACCGGCCGGTTCGGCCTCTCCGCGCTGCGGCTCCAACTGGTTCACGGCGCAAACCCTCTGTAGTCGGTGGGTGGTGGGAGTCCCGGCCGGGCGGCGCCGGCGACCGGCTCGCCCGGCCTGAGCAGAACGCTAGGCAGGATCCGGCGGGCGGACCGGCAGCTCGTCCGGCAAGTGACGGGCAGTATCGGGACCGGGCGGCGCCTCGCCACTCGGCGGTGCCCGGCCGCCCGGCGGTTCAGCCCGCCGCGGCCAGCACCGGGTACGCCCCGGCGCCGCCGAACAGCCGGCGGCAGAGGTTCAGCACGGTAAAGCGGACGCCGTCCCGGGCCGGCACGCTGCGGATCAGCCCGCTGGCCAGCAGTTCGTGCACGGCGGCCAGCGACTCCTGCGGCGGCCGTCCGCTCAGCTCGACGGCGTCCTCCCCGGACCAGTCCCCCGGCTCGGCCGCCAGCCGCTCCAGCAGGTCGCGCTGGCCCAGCGTCAACCGGTCCACCGCCGCGTCCAACGCCTCGCCCACGCCCCCGCGCCCGCCGAAGCCGGCCGGCGGCGGCCCCAGGTGGAACGGCCCGTCCGCCATCCGCGCCACCAGCTGGCGCGGCGAGAGCACCGTCGACCAGCCGGCGGCCAGCTCCAGGGCGCCGGGCAGGCCGTCCAACTGCCGGCAGAGCGCGGCCACCGCGGGCGCCTCCTCCGGTTCCAGCCGGTACCCGGGGCGCAGCCGCCGCAGGTGCGACAGCAGCAGCCGGACGGCGCCCACCTCGGCCAGCGCGGCCGGGTCGTGGTCGAGTTCAGGTCCGGGGGTGGGCAGCGGGGCGAGCGGGACCACCTGCCCGCCGGGCAGCGGCTGCGCGACCCGGGCGGTGATCAGCACACTGAGACCGGGGCAGCGCTGGAACAGCTCGTCCAGCAGGGCGGCCTCCACCCCGGCGTCGGCGCCGTCCAGGACCAGCAGGGTCGGGCGGGCGCCGATCGCCCCGACCAGGTCGGCCCGGCGCTCGGGGCCCATCCCGGGCTGGCGGGCCCAGTCGATCCAGCGCACCGACCAGCGGGCGGTCAGGTGCAGCCGGCGGGCCACCTCCAGCACCAGTCGGGTCTTGCCGACCCCGCCGAGGCCGGCCACCGTCACCAGCCGGTCGCCGTGCACGGCGAGGGCCTCGGTGAGCACGTCGATCTCCGGCTCGCGGCCGACGATCGCACCCCGCGCGACCGGCGGCGCGGTCGGCTCCTCGCGCGGCTCCTCGGCGAGCGCCTGGCGGCGCGCGGCCGCCTCGAACACCGAGCGGCTGCGGCCCTCCAGCCGCAGCGCGTCGGCGAGCAGCCGGACCGTCTCCTGCCGGGGGCGCTGGACCCGCCCGCTCTCCATGTCGCGGATCGCCCGGACGCTCAGTGTCGCGTGGTCGGCGAGCACCTGCTGGGTGAGGCCGATGCGCTCGCGCCGGATCCTGAGCAGCTCGCCGAAGCCCGCCGTCGACTGCAGGGTGTGACCGCCGTCCATGCTCCGTCCGCCTTCCGTGGGTTGGCCAAGTACCGGGGACCAGGGGCCCGCGCCCCCCGCGAGGCGGGGCCCGAGGGCGGCGCCGGACGGTGGTGACCGTCGGACCGGCTATCCCCTGGCGCCGATGGTCCACGGCCCGGCTCTACGACCGATCAACGGCCGATCACCACAGGTTCACGACACCTCCGCATCGCCCACGAACCCTCCGGAGATGTGGCGGTTCGGCGCGGGAGCGGCCACTCGGGGCGGGAGCGGCCGCACGGGGCGGGAGCGGCCGCACGGGGCGGGATGGTCGAAGAAGGACGGCGGAACGGGACCGGCCCGGGCGTACCGCATCGGGGAACGGTACGACCGGGCCGGTGGCTCGGGGCGGAGCGGAGCAGGACGGGACGGGACCGGAAGGCGTCAGGCGCGCTGGAGACCCGGGTTGTACGCCTCGCTGACGAAGGAGGCGGCGGTGGACACCGTGCCGCCGGGGCGGGTGATGTGCGAGACCACCCGGTAGTCGGCGCGGGCGTGTTCCTCGTCGAGCGTGATCGCGGTGTAGCCGCGCCGCCCGTCGTAGAACTTCAGGTGCGGGTTGGCGGCGGTCAGGGTGGCCCAGTTGCCCGGGTGCTCCGCGCCGTCCCCGTCGCTGGCGATCGAGGTGCCGACGATCTCCACGCCGACGGTCCGCGAGTCCGGGTCGTCGAAGTCGCGCTTGACGTCCATCGCGTAGGCGACGTGCACGTCCCCGGTGAGGACGACGAGGTTCTCGACGCCGATGTCCTCCACTCCGGCCAACAGCCGTTCGCGGGCGGCCGGGTAGCCGTCCCAGGCGTCCATGGACAGCTTGGAGACCTCGGCGGTGGTGTTCTTGCGTCGGGAGAGCACCACCTGCTGCGGCACCACGTTCCACACCGCGCGGGAGCTGCGGAAGCCGTCCAGCAGCCAGCGCTCCTGGGTGGCGCCCATCAGGGTGCGGCGCGGGTCCGCCGACTCCGCGGTGGGGAACTGCCAGCCGTCGCCGTTGGCCTGGTCGGAGCGGTACTGGCGGGTGTCGAGGATGTCGAACTGCGCCAGCCGGCCGTAGTGGTGGCGGCGGTACAGCTTGAGTTCGGTGGCGTTCGGCTGCGGCATCCGCAGCGGCATGTTCTCCCAGTACGCCCGGGTGGCGGCGGCACGGCGGGCGACGAAGGCCTCCGGGGACTGGCCCTTCTCGGGGATGCCGGCCGCGTAGTTGTTCTCCACCTCGTGGTCGTCCCAGGTGACGTACCAGGGGAAGGCGGCGTGCGCGGCCTGGAGGTCGGGGTCGTTCTTGTAGAGGGAGTAGCGCAGGCGGTAGTCCGCCAGGGTGGTGGTCTCGTGGGCGAACAGCGACGGCAGGGTGCGGTCGGTGTACTTGCGGTCGCCGCCGGCGGCGTCGATCCCGTACTCGTAGATGTAGTCGCCGACATGGAAGACGGCGTCGAGGTCCTCCTCCGCGAGGTGCTTGTACGCGGTGAAGTAGCCGTCCTCGTAGGCCTGGCAGGAGACCAGGCCGAAGCGGACCCGGTCGATGTGGCGGTTGCGGGCCGGGGCGGTGCGGGTCCGGCCGACCGGGCTGGTCCAGGCGCCCGCCCGGAAGCGGTACCAGTACACCCGGTCCTGGTCGAGGCCGTCGACGTCCACGTGCACCGACCAGTCGAACTCGGCGTGGGCCCTGGCGGTGCCGCGCCGGGCGACCTTGCGGAAGCGCTCGTCCCGGGCGACCTCCCAGTCCACCCTGACCAGTCCGGCCGGCGGCAGGCCGCTGCCGGGCTCCAGCGGGCGGGGCGCGAGGCGGGTCCAGAGCACCACCGCGTCGCCGAGCGCGTCACCGGAGGCGACGCCGAGGGTGAACGGGTTCTCGGTCAGGGTGCGGGGCGCGAGTTCGGCGTCGGCGGCGTGGGCGCTCGGCAGTTCGGTGGTGAACGCGAGCGCGGCGGCCGCCGAGGCGACCGTCAGGAAACGGCGACGGCCGAGGCCGAGCCGGGCGGCGGCCTCGGTCAACCGCCGGTCGGGCGAGGGCTGCTGGTCTGTGCGGGCCATGGACTGGACTGCCTTCCGTACGCGGGGGCCGGCCGGCTGGGCACACCGGCTGTGTACGGAGGGAAATTGGACTGGACCGTGCGGTACGGCGGGCGTCGGGGCATCGGCGGACAGGTGATCATCACGTGATCACAGCGGCCGGATCGGACAATCGGGAGATTCTCCCCGGGAGTTGCGCGCCGAATTCCACACCGGATTCGTACCGAGTGGGGCGGCCGGCGCGGACCCGCCCGCCCCACTCGGCCCGCCGGTCCTGCCCGCACGCAGAGGGACGAGCGCCGCCGGGGCGGACCGTGCGGGAACAACCGATTCGCTTTCCACCGGCCGAGTGCGTAAGGTCGTGTTTACCGACGCGGGGTGGAGCAGCTCGGTAGCTCGCTGGGCTCATAACCCAGAGGTCGCAGGTTCAAATCCTGTCCCCGCTACTCAGTAGCAACGAAGGCCCGGAGGATCCGTCCTCCGGGCCTTCGTCATTCCCGGAACCTGAAACAGGACGGGACCGTGGCTGATCTGCGGTGGGACTGTCGGCGTACTCCGGAAACTGCTCCGCAGGGTACAGAGCGGCGTGCACCACTCGAAACGTGTCCGTGGAGGGGCGTTGAGAGGAGGCCGCTGCTTGGCACGGCGGCCGGGCTCGGTGGGAAAGAGAGCCCCGTAGCAGCGCCGTAGAGTGCTCCGTGTGCCTCCGCTTGAGATCTCTGACCTGATCACCGCAGTCGACCCGGCCACCGGACGACGGCTGCCGGTTCGGCGTGCCGAGGTCGTCGAACGGCTGCACGCGCACGGCGACCGGCGGGCCGCCAGGATCGTGGCGGAGCTGCCCGCCGACCAGGACGGAGTACTGGACGGGGTCGCCGTGGACCGGCTGCTGATCAGCGTGCACACCGAGCTGCAGCGCCTGAGCGAGGAACTGCGCATCGGCGAGCGCCTCGTCCACCTGCTCCGCCCGCTGTTCACCGCGATCCGGGCCTCAGGTGTGCCGGGGCCGTATCGCCTGGTCGACATCGGTTGCGGGCTGGGCTACCTGGTCCGTTGGCTGGCGGCCACCGGCGCCCTTGCTCCGGACGTCGAGCTGCTGGGGGTCGACCTCGACGCGGCGCTGGTCGGCGAGGCAGGGCGTTTGGCCCGGGACGAGGAACTGCGCTGCCGCTTCGTCCACGGCGACGCCTTCGCGCTGCCGGAGGCCGCCACCGTGTACGTGTCCACTGGTGTGCTGCACCACTTCCCCGAGCCGGCGCTGACGGACTTCTTCGCAGCCCAGGGAGCCTCCCCTGCCCTGGCGTTCTGTCACTACGACATCGCCGCGACCGGCCTCGCCCCCATCGGCGCGTGGATGTTCCACCGCGCCCGGATGCGCCACCCGCTGGGCCGACACGACGGCGTCGCCTCCGCCCGGCGGGCCCACAGCGACGAGACCCTGCTGCGGACCGCCGCAGCCTCGGGCATGCGGCCACTGCTCTACGAGCCCCGACGCGTCGCCAACCCCTTCTGCACCACCCTGCGCCCGGTCCTCGGCCTGCGCCCGCACCTGGAAGCACCCCTGCGCCAGGCCCTTGGCCGCTCCTCCCGCCGGCTCCTGGGCCCCGAGCAGCTCGCACCGGCCGCCCCATGACGCCCGCCCTGCCACTGGCGGTACTCGGCGCAGTCGACGCGGCATTCAGCGGTTTCCGCGCCTATGCCGGCTACGACGCCCGCATCCGCAAGCATCGGGCCAACACGCGCGCCGCCCTGCGCGGACTGGCCGTCGGGACCGTCCTGTTGCTCGGCCCCGCAGTGACCGCCGTCCTCCAGCTGCTCACCGCCGCCGACCCGCAGCGCGCCTACGCCGCGCTGACCGCCGGCGGCTTGGGCTACCTGCTCCCGCTCACCCTCTACGCCACCGCGGTCCTCCTCTCGCTCGCCGCCTACTTTCTCCTGCCGTTCCGCGCCAGCACCCTCGCCATGGTCATCGGACTCGGCCCGCTCACCCTCCTACGCCCCTTGGCCATCGCCGCCGCATGCCTCGGCGCGCTCCTCAACGGTGGCGGCTGGGCCTCCCTCCTGGTCGGCGCAGTGGCGGGCGCAGCAATGCTTTCCGTCGAGCCCCTCGTCCATCACCACTGGTACCGCCCCGCCCACGAGACCGGATGCTCGAGAAGATCCAGGGGCTGATCATGATCGACCGCAGGCGTTGCCAACGCGGCCCGGAAGGTTGCTGACCAGTTGCTGGAGATCGACCGACAGTGCTGACGCAGCCGTGGAACCCAGACGTGCGGGAACAACCGATTCGCTTTCCACCGGCCGAGTGCGTAAGGTCGTGTTCACCGACGCGGGGTGGAGCAGCTCGGTAGCTCGCTGGGCTCATAACCCAGAGGTCGC
>NZ_JAXCLC010000064.1:0-54572 GCF_034043715.1 Kitasatospora purpeofusca
TCGGCGAGCGGCCTGCGGAACAGGGCGGTGAGCAGCACCGGCAGGCCGAAGAGCGGGGACGCGGGCTCCTGCGGGACCATCGGGCGGATCTCCAGCTCGTCGAACCCGGCGAAGATCCAGCGGAGTTCGTCCGGCGCGAAGGCCAGTCCGCCGTCCAGCCGGCCGTTGCGGTACAGCGCGGCGTCCGGCAGCTCCGAGCCCATCCCGCCGGCCGCGAAGCAGGTCAGTCCGAAGTACCCGCCCGGCGCGAGGACGCGTTCCAGCAGCGCCAGGTAGCTGATCCGGCGGTGCGGCGGGAGGTGGTGCAGACAGCCCGAGTCGTACACCAGGTCGTACTGGGGGAGGGGGAGTTCGGTGCTGAAAATGTTGCCGTGGTGGAAGCGCGGGGCGACGCCCGCCGCCTCCGCGCGTTCGCGCGCCCAGGCGAGGGCGGTCGCGGAGAGGTCGACGGCATCCACCTCGAAGCCGAGCGAGGCGAGGTGCACGGCGTTGCGGCCCGCCCCGCAGCCGAGGTCCAGCACCCGCGCGCCGGGCGGCAGCAGGCCGCCGTCGAGCCGCGCGGCGAGGTTCTCGTCCGGCTTGTCGACGAAGAACGGCCGCCCCGAGGCCCGGTCGGCGTAGAAGTCGTCCCACCAGTCGGCGGCGTGGTCGGTCCAGCGGTCCGCCTCGGGTCGGAAGAGCCCGTCGAGCAGGTCGAGGACGTCGTCGACGGAGCGGATGGCGCGGTTCAAGGGCGGGCCTTTCGGTGGGGTGGAATACGCCCAGCCTAGAAGTACGCGGACGTTCTTTCACCCCCGATTCCCTTCGCCGAAAAGGCCGTTGGGCCCTGCTGCGGCCCCGGTCGGACGGTCCCCGCCGTGGCCCCCGGACCCTGGGGCGGACGACCGGCCGCGCCGTCCCGCAGGCCCGGGAAGGGGCGTTCGGGAGGGTCGCCGGAGCCCGCCGGACAGGCCGCCGGATCACATGTCGATCACGTTCCGGAGGCCGTGCCGCCCGCGTTCCGAGCCACCCTCAGCCGCCGTCGGCCGCACCGGCGGAGAGGAGTTCGCAGTCGGCGAAGTTCATGCAGCCGCAGGCGAGGCAGGCCGCGACGGCGTCCCGGAGCTGCTGGGTCTGCCGGACGACGCGGTCGAGCTCGGGGAGCTTGCGTTCGGCCAGGGCGCGCCACTGGCGGGTGGTGCCGCGCGTGGTGGACGTGTCCAGCAGCCCCCGGATCTCGGCCAGCGTGAAGCCCGCCCGCTGGGACATCCGGATCAGGGCGACCCGGCGCAGCGTGGCCGCCGGCCAGACCCGGCGGCCGCCCTCGCGGCGGGCGGCGGGCAGCAGCCCGAGGCTCTCGTAGTACCGCAGCGCGGAGGGCCGCAGACCGGTCTGCCGGGCCAGCTCCCCGATACCGACATCCTGCACGTCCGCCCCCGTCCCCGGTTCCGCTTGACTTCAAGCGCGCGTGAACCGCTTGCCTGGCCCGCATGACCTCATCCGCGCCGCTGCTCCGTCGGCTTCCCCCGGCCTACCGTCCGCTGTTCGCCCCCGGCCCGTTCCGCCGGCTGCTCCCCGCGCTCGCGGTGTCCGACCTCGGCGACGGCATGAGCGCCGTCGCCGTGCCGTGGCTCGCGCTGGGACTGGCCCCGCCCGGGCGGGCCGGGCTGTTCGTCGGGGCGGCCGTCGCCGCCTACGTCCTGCCCGGCGCGCTCGGTGCGCTGCTGTTCGGCCGGCGGCTGCGCGGACTGCCCGCGCGGCGGCTGATCCGGGCGGACGCGTGGACGCGTGGGCTTTTCCTCGGCGGGATCCCGGTCGGGTGGGCGTTCGGCCTGCTCGGACCCGGGCTGCTGCTGGTGCTGCTGGCCGGGTCCTCGCTGCTGCACGCGTGGGGCGCGAGCGCCAGGTACGCGCTGGTGGCCGAGGTGATCCCGGCCGAGCGGCGGCAGGCGGCGAACGCGCTGCTCAGCACGAGCGCCTGGGTGGCGATGATCGCCGGACCGGCGCTGGCGGGGGTGCTGGCGGTGGTGGTCGCGC
The DNA here is from genome assembly GCF_034043715.1 of Kitasatospora purpeofusca. Lineage (GTDB taxonomy): Bacteria > Actinomycetota > Actinomycetes > Streptomycetales > Streptomycetaceae > Kitasatospora > Kitasatospora purpeofusca_A. Next base: position 2,017 of record NZ_JAXCLC010000064.1, read on the forward strand.
CGGCCTGGGTGATCGGGCTGGACGCGGTGTCGTTCCTGGTGCTGGCGGTGGGCGCGGGGCGGCTGTCGGCGGTCCCGCTCCCGGGCCCGGCCTCGGTCCCGCTCTCCGGTGGTGCCGCCGCCTCGGCGGGGGACCGGTCGGAGGGGCCGGTGCGGCGCGGCGAGGGCCTGCGGGTGCTGCGGACCCGCCCGGAGCTGCTCGGCCTGCTGGTGCTGACCTGGTTCTTCAACCTGTTCTACGGTCCGGTCGAGGTCGCCCTGCCGCTGTTCGTCGGGGAGGAACTGGCGGCCGGCCCCGGTCTGCTGGGCCTCTACTGGGTGGCGTTCGGGGTCGGGGCGGTGCTGGGCGCGCTGGGCCTCGGCGTGCTGAGCAGGAGGGCGGTGCGGTGGGTGCTGCCCGGGATCGTCGCCGGGCACGGTCTCGCGATGATGTCGTTCGCCCTGCCGGGCCCGGCCGCGCTGTCGGTCACGGGGTTCGCCGTGGCCGGGCTGGTGTACGGCCCGTACAGCGCGCTGGTGGTCGGCCGGTTCCAGGAGCTCGCCCCGGCGCCCGTCCTCACCTCCGTGCTCGCCCTGCGCGCGTCCCTGGTGCTGACGGCGGGCCCGGCGGGCGCGGCCCTCGGCGGTCCGCTGACGGCGGCCCTCGGCGCCCGCGCGACGCTGGCCGGGACGGGAGTGGCGATGGTCGCCCTGGCGGTGCTCGCGGTCGGGCTGCCGCTCCGGTCGGCGTTCTCCAAGCACTCCGCCGCGCACCGGAAGTCGGCGGGTCCGACTTCCGGTGCGCGGGCCGGGGCCGGTGGATAGGGTCGGTCGCATGGCGGACGACGGTGTGCGGGTGGTGCTGATCGGCGGGACGTCGAACACCGGGAAGTCGACGCTCGCCCGTCTGGTGGCGGACCGGCTCGGCTTCGCGTACCGGTCGACGGACACGCTGGCGCGGCACCCCGGCCGACCGTGGCCGGTGCCGGGGTGGGAGGTGCCCCCGCACGTGGCCGAGCACTACCGGACCCTCACCGTCGAGGAGTTGGTCGCCTCGGTGCGGGAGCACTACGCGCGGCTGCGGCCCCGGATCGGGCAACTGGTCGCGGAGGGCGGGGGAGCGGGCCTCGTCCTGGAGGGCTCGGCGCTGTGGCCGCCCGAGGTGGCGCGGCTGACCGGCGCGCGGGGCTCCGGCGGCCGGGTCTCCGCCCACTGGCTGCGGGCCGACGAGGCCGTCCTGCGTACCCGGATCCGGACGGCCGGGCGCTACCCGGAGGCGACCCCGGACGGCCGGTACCTGATGGACAAGTTCCTGGCCAGGTCGGTGCGTTACCAGGACCTGCTGCTCGCCGAGCCGGCCGCGCTCGGGTCGGAGCCGCTGGACGCGGGCGACGGCCGGTCCCTCGAGGAGCTGGCCGACGTCGTTGTCGCGGCCGTCACAGGTGCGGGGTGAACGAACCCTCGCCGTGGCGGCGGCCGTTGACCTGGATTCCGGTCGGGTAATCGCCTCCTGATCGGAAAGTCCGGCTAGTACGGAAATGAAAAATGCCCTCCCCGGCGCCTCAATCTCCGGGGAGGGCGTTTTCCGTGTCAGCTGGTGGGCAGCTCGCCGGTGTGGATGGCGGCGAGGAAGGACGTCCAGGCGGTGGCGGTGAAGGCGAGGGTGGGACCGTGAGGGTCTTTGCTGTCACGGACGGGAACTATGTCCGACAGCCCGTCGGCGACCTCGATGCAGTCACCGTCGGCGATGCTGTAGGTGCTCTTGCGCCATCGGGCGCCACGGAATTCACGATTCACTTGCTGTACTCCTCTGCGACCTGCCTCAACCAGGAGATCGACTTCTCGGGTTGAGCTGAAGACGCCATGAGTCGATGGAAGACGTCCTCGTGGCGGGCAATCTCGGACTGCTGCTCGATGTAGGTCTTGCTGCTGATCGTCTCGCAGTAGACCACGCTGCTCGGGATGTCACTGAAGGCGAAGATCGAGAAGGACGACCCCATGGCAGCGTGGGCGCCTGCTGAGAACGGAAGCACCTGCACGGTGATGTTGGGGCGCTCTTCGGCCATGGCCGCGATGTGATTCAACTGCTCTGCCATGACGAGTTCGCCGCCGACGGGCCGTCGAATGGCGGCCTCGCCGAGGATCGCCCAGATCTGGGGCGGGTTGGGGCGATCGAGGATGTGCTGCCGCTCCATGCGAAGCGCGAGCTTGAGTTCCACGCCTTCGGCCGACTCCGTCGGATTCATCGCGCGGATGATGTGCCGCGCGTAGCCCTCCGTCTGGAGCAGGCCGGGCACGGCCTCGCACTGGAATGTCACGATCTTCGTGGCGTCGGTCTCGAAGCCGACGTAAGCGCGAAATCGATCGGGCAGGGCGTCGCCGTAGGCGTGCCACCAGCCCTGTTGCCGGCTCTGCCTTGTGAGTTTCAGGAACTGCTTCACCTCTTCGGGTGAAGTAACGCCGTAGTGCGTCAACAGCTTCGTCGCATCGCGCTCTTGTAGTGACACGAGGCCACTCTCGATGCGACTCAGCTTGGAGGCGGACCAACCGAGGGCGGCGGCCACGTCCTTGGCGCTCAAGTCGCGAGACGCACGCAACTTGCCGAGTTCGCTGCCGAGCCTACGCCGCAACACGGTCGGACTGCTCACCGGTCACACTCCCTGCCTGTTCGGGTCCTTGCATAGTCTGCCACCCCTCTTCGAGCCTCAACCATGATGGCAGAGACTGCAATTGCAGGTTGGATGCGCTTGCGCACAATCAGCTGCGAGGTGCACACTACATCACGTGACCGTCCGGATCGTCTGAGTGATCAAGTGGGCGGATGCCGGGCATCCCCATGCCTTCAACTCCCTGCACGTGGAAGGTGAATCCGCCATGTCCTCCTGCAACTCCTCCCCCTCCCCCTCTCCCTTTCCCTCCCCCTCCGCCTCGCTCTCGACCTGGCTCCCGCGCAGCCGGCGCTCGCCCGGCGAGGCCCGCCGACTCCTCGACAAGCTGCTCACCGATGCGCCGGGGGGTGAACGGTTCGCCGATGCGGGGCAGTTGCTCGTCAGTGAGCTGGTGACCAACGCCGTCCTGCACGGCACGCCGATGGGGCGCCGGGTTCAGCTCGTGCTCGACGTCGACCGGCGGCGGCTGCGGATCGAGGTGCACGACGCGCGCGGTGAGCGGGGGACGGTGCTGAGAGCCGCCTCCGGGGAGGACGAGTCCGGGCGGGGCCTGGCGCTCGTCAAGTTGCTGTCCCAGCGCTGGGGTTGCTGCCCGCGTGACGGCGTGGGGAAGATCGTCTGGGCGGAGATCGCGCCGTAGGGCCGGGCCGCTCCCGGGGAACGGCGGATTCCGGCCGATGGGCCGGTGGTTGGTGCACGGCCTCGGCGAACCGGGTGACCCGTCAGGCTCGGAACGCGCCGGGCGTTCCGCACGGCGCGGACGAACCGGCAGCGCACAGCGGTCCTGGCGACAATTCCGCTGTCATATGCGGAACTTCACACTCCCTCCCTATATTTCGCCGAGGCACGTCCCGGCCGCGGGTTTCAGCGGCGCGTTTTGTCACCACCGACAACGAGGACGGAACCATCGTGCGCAGGAACACCAAGAGGATCAGCCTGGCCGGCTGTCTGCTGGCCGGCGTCGCCGCGGCCGCGGTCGTCACGGCGCCGGCCGCCAGTGCGCAGACCAGCTCGCCGACCCGGCTCGACAGCATCAACTGCAGCACCGGGTCGTTCGGCCAGGACGGCACACAGTGGTACTACAACATCTCCTGCTCGGCCACGGGCACCACCAAGTGGTGGGTGAACATCAGCTGCTCCGACAACTCCACCCGGACCGTCGGCCCGTACACCACCTTCCTGAACGTCCGCGTGTACTGCCCGCCGAACACCACCCCGAAGCAGGGCTGGGTCAGCTACACCCCGTGACGCCGTGAACCGCGTGCCGCCGCCCAGGCTCAGGGGGCGGCGGCGCGCTCGCTTCGCGGGCGGGTGGGCGGGCGACTCGGAGCAGGCGCCGGAGGCCAGGCGGTGGGTCCGGCACGAACGGTCACTGGACGACGAGGGTGCCCGTCATGGTCGGGTGGACGTCGCAGTGGAACGGGTACGAGCCGGGGGCGGTCGGGGCGGTGATCGTCGCCGATTTGCCTTGTTCCAGCAGGCCGGTGTCGAACGCCCCGGCGTGGGGGGCGATGGCGGTGAGGGTGTGGCCGGCGGAGTCCTGGTTGGTGACGGTGATCGCGGTGCCCGGGGCCACGGTGAGGGTGGCGGGGCCGAACTTGAAGTCCTTGATCGTCACGGTCACCGCCCCGGCCGGCGTGGAGGACGTGGCCTGCGAGGAGCCGACGGGGGAGGAGGCCACCGGGGAGGAGGCGGCCGGGGAGGAGGCCACCGGGGAAGAAGCGGAGGAACCACCCCCGCCCCCGCCGCTCGAACAGCCGGCGGCCCCGAGCAGCAGCCAGGCCGCCGCAGCGGCGGCGAGGGCGGTCCTGCACGAACGGGAAGAACGGAAAGAACGGGAAGAACGGTGGTTCATCAGCTGCTCCAGCCTCGCTACCTGCGGCGACCTGCCCACGCTAGGGCCCGCCGCACGGCCGTCACGGCGGGCGCGCCGGGAGGCCCGTGGACCGGGTCTGCCGACCGCCCGAACGACCGGGCAGGCGAAAAGCCCTCCCCGCGCCTCGACCGGCGGGGAGGGCTTCGACGTCTTCCTGTGGAAAGCGCCCGGACGGCTGTGCGCCGTCAGTCCGGGTCGCCCGGGGGGTCAGGCGCGGCTGACGTTGAACTCCAGCAGACTCTCGGAGTCCGGGACGTGGAGGAAGCCGGTGATCTTGGTGACCCGGGTGCCGCTCTCGCACCGGATGCCGGTGCTGTAGCCGGTGCCGCCGAAGACCGCGAAGTAGATGGTGCCCTGACCGAGGTCGTTCACGCCCAGCTCGAAGTTCACGATCGCGTACACGTCGTTGGAGGCCGTGACCAGTTCCGTCTTGACCAGCGGGCTCTTGGCCATCTGGGGAATGATGGTGAACTGGCGGCTCGTGGCGCCGTTGGTGGCGGTACCGGTGAAGGGCACATCGACGCTGTTGAGGCCGGTGTAGTCACTGATGGCCCCGCCGCACACGTCGGGGGAGGCCGCCACGGCCGGGGAGGTGGCGGTGGCGATCGTTCCCAGGCTCAGGGTGAGCGAGATCAGGGCGGTGACCGACGCCTTGGCAAAGCGGTTCATCAAAGCTCCTTGAGGGTCCGCGGGGAGAGTCTCTCCCGCGCGGTCTCACAGTCACACGCGGTCAGGTCGTGTGCTCACCAGCAGCGTCCGAACGGGCTTCGTCCGGGCCGCGCGGTCACTCCGTGAAGCCGTCGCCGGCGGACTCCGGGCCGGTGGCCGGATCGCGGGTGAGCAGGTAGCGGGCGCCGGGGCCGGCCGCGCCCGCGCGGTCGGCGGCGTTGTAGAGCCCGCAGCGGGTGAGCGAGAGGCAGCCGCAGCCGATGCAGCCGGTGAGCTTGGCCTTGAGCCGCTCCAGTTCGGCGATCTGCTCGTCGATCCGGCTCTGCCAGGACTGGGCGACGCCGTCCCACTCGGTGCCGCTGGGAGCGCGGTGCTCGGGGAGGCGGTCGAGGGCGACCTTGGCCTCGTCCAGGGACAGCCCGACCCGCTGGGCGGCGCGGACGAAGGCGATCCGGCGCAGGGTGCCGCGGGTGTAGCGGCGCTGGTTGCCGGTGGTGCGGGTGGCGTGGATCAGCTCCAGTCGCTCGTAGTAGCGCAGCGCGGAGGTGGCGAGGCCGCTCCGCTCGGAGAGCTGGCCGATGGTGAGCAGGTCGTGGCGGCCCGGCCGGTTGGCGATCATGGGTGACACTGTAGCGCTTGACTTGAAGCCGACTTCAGGTTGCAGCATCGGAGGCATGACGAACCGCACCAGAACCACTGCCTCCGGTTTCGGCGAACTGCCGCACCTGATGGCGCTGATGACCGGCGACGAGAAGCACGGCCCGGCCGCGACCTCCACCCTGGACGCCCTGTGGGTGCTCTACGACCGGATCCTGCGGGTCACCCCGGAGACGGCGCAGGCCCAGGACCGGGACCGCTTCCTGCTCTCCAAGGGCCACGGCCCGATGGCGTACTACGCGGTGCTGGCGGCCAAGGGCTTCATCGACCCGGAGGTGCTGCCCAGCTTCGGCGCCTACGACTCGCCGCTCGGCCACCACCCGGACCGGCTGCTGGTCCCCGGGGTGGAGATCAGCTCGGGCTCGCTCGGGCACGGGCTGCCGATCGGGGTCGGCACCGCGCTCGGCCTGCGCGCCCAGGGCCTGCACGACCCGGCGGTCTGGGTGCTGCTCGGCGACGCGGAGTTCGACGAGGGCTCCAACCACGAGGCGGTGGCCTTCGCCGGGGCCTACGGCCTGGACCGGCTGCACGCCCTGGTGATCGACAACTCCTCCGCCACGCACGGCTGGCGCGGCGGCATCGCGGCGCGCTTCGCCGCCGAGGGCTGGTCGGCGGAGACCGTGGACGGCCGCGACCACGAGGCCCTGTACGCGGCGTACACCGCCGGGCACCCGGGCCGGCCGCGGGTCGTGGTCGCCCGCGTCGAACCGAAGAACTCGTGAACCGAAGAACTCCTGGACCGAACAAGTCCTGAACCGAAGAACTCCTGAGCCGGAAAGGGCCCGAACATCCATGGACACCATGCGCGACCGCTTCATCGAGGTCACCTCCGGCCTGCTGGACGAGGACCCCCGGCTCGCCCTCGTCCTCGCGGACATCAGCGCCGCGGGCTTCCAGAAGGCCGCCGAGCGGCACCCGGACCGGCTGGTCAACGTCGGCATCCGCGAGCAGCTGCTGATCGGCGCCACCGCCGGACTGGCGCTGACCAGGATGCGGCCGATCGCCCACACCTTCGCCAGCTTCCTGATCGAGCGGCCGTTCGAGCAGGTCAAACTGGACCTCAACCACCAGGATGTCGGCGCGGTGCTGGTGAGCGCGGCAGGCTCCTACGACTGGCCGGCCGGTGGCCGCACCCACATGGCGCCGGGCGACGTCGCCCTGCTGGACACCCTGCCCGACTGGACGGTGCACGTGCCCGGCCACCCGGACGAGGCGGAGCGGCTGCTGCGGCACGCGGTGGCCGACGGTGACCGCAAGGTGTACGTCCGGCTGTCCGCGCACCAGAACGAGGCGGCGGTGAACGTCGAGCCGGGCCGGTTCACGGTCGTCCGCGAGGGCGGCCGGGGCGCGGTGGTCGCGGTCGGCCCGATGCTGGACGCCGTCCTCGCCGCGACCGCCAACCTGGACGTCACCGTGCTGTACGCGGCCACCGTCCGGCCCTTCGACGGCGCCGCGCTGCGGGCCGCCACCGGGCAGCGGGCGGACGTGGTGCTGGTCGAGCCGTACCTGGTCGGCACCTCCGCCAACGCGGCGCACGAGGCACTCGCCGACCGGCCGCACCGGGTGCTGGCCCTCGGTGTGCCGCAGGCGGAGCACCGGCAGTACGGATCGATCCCCGAGCACCTGGCGGCGTACGGACTGGACGCGCACGGACTGCGGGAGCGGATCGACGGCTTCCTGAAGTAGCGACGACCAGTCGACAACCGGCCGGCGACCGACCGACCGGCCGACGACCGACCGGCCGACGGCCGTCAGCGGCGGACCACCGCGACCGAGTCCGGATCGAGGGTCAGCCGGTCCCCGGAGCGGCGGTGCCCGCCGAACGCGGCCACCACTTCGCCGGCCGCCGGCACCGAGGCCGGCGCCCGCCCCAGGTTCACCGCCACCCGGTACGGCCCCCGGTGCGCTACCAGCCAGCCGGCCTCCTCGTCGAACTCGACCCGGACGGCCGCCAGATCGGGATCGGTCAGCTCCGGGTGCTCCCGCCGCAGCCGGATCAGCGTCCTGGTCCACTCCAGCAGCGCCCGGTGCGGTCCGCGCCGGGGCTCGGTCCAGTCGAGCACCGAGCGCAGCACGGTGGCCGGCTCCTGCGGGTCCGGCACCGAGTCCGCCGCCCAGCCGTGCTCGGTGAACTCCCGCCGCCGGCCCCGGCGGACGGCCTCGGCGAGGTTCGCGTCGGTGTGGTCGGTGAAGTACTGCCAGGGCGTGGCCGCGCCCCACTCCTCGCCCATGAACAGCATCGGGGTGAACGGCGAGGTGAGCACCAGCGCGGCCCCGCAGGCGAGCCGGCCGGGGGAGAGGCTGGTGGAGATCCGGTCGCCGAGCGCCCGGTTGCCGATCTGGTCGTGGGTCTGGAGGTAGCCGAGCAGCCGGTGGCCGTGGGCGGGCGGGAACGGGCGGCCGTGGTGGCGGCCGCGGAACGAGGACCAGCCGCCGTCGTGGAACCAGCCCCGGGTGAGGGTCCGGGCCACGGCGGCGAGCGGCGCGGCGGCGAAGTCCCCGTAGTAGCCCTGGGACTCGCCGGTCAGGGCGCAGTGCAGGGCGTGGTGGAAGTCGTCGCTCCACTGGGCGGCGAGCCCCTGCCCGCCGGCCTCGCGGGGCGTGGTGGTGCGGGGGTCGTTCAGGTCGGACTCGGCGACCAGGAACAGCGGGCGGTTGGTCGCCACCGCCAACCGGTCGACCTCGGTGGCGAGTTCCTCCAGGAAGTGCACCGCCCGGTCGTCGGCCAGGGCGTGCACGGCGTCCAGCCGCAGGCCGTCCATCCGGTAGTCGCGCAGCCAGCCGAGCGCGCTGCCGATCAGATAGGCGCGCACCTCGTCGGAGCCGGGCGCGTCCAGGTTGACCGCCGAGCCCCACGGGGTGTGGTGCCGGTCGGTGAAGTAGGGGCCGAAGGCGGGCAGGTGGTTGCCGGCCGGGCCGAGGTGGTTGTGCACCACGTCGAGGACGACGCCGAGGCCCTTGCGGTGGGCGGCGTCGACGAAGCGCTTGAGGCCCTCGGGGCCGCCGTAGGGCTCGTGCACGGCCCACAGCGACACGCCGTCGTACCCCCAGCCGTGCTTGCCGGGGAACGGGCAGACGGGCATCAGCTCGACGAAGTCGACGCCCAGTTCGACCAGGTGGTCCAGTCGTTCGGCGGCGGCGTCGAAGGTTCCGGCGGGCGTGAAGGTGCCGATGTGCAGCTCGTACAGCACCGCGCCGGGCAGCGGGCGGCCGCGCCAGCCGGTGTGCGACCAGTTGAACGCGGCGTGGTCGACGGCCCGGCTGGGGCCGTCCGGGCCGTGCGGCTGCCGGGGCGAGCGCGGGTCCGGCAGCGGGCGCCCGCCGTCCAGTACGAACGCGTAGTCCCCGGCGGGTGCCTCGCCCTGCCACCACCCGGCGCGGACGGCGTCCCGGGCCAGCGGGTGGTGCGCGCCGTCGACCGCCACCTCGACCCGGTCGGCGGCGTTCGGGGCCCAGACCTGGTACCTCATGACGTGCCCCTCCCGGCCTGGTGCCTCATGACGTGCCCCTCCTGGTCAGCAGGACCACCGGCCGGTCGCCGGCCAGCAGATCGCCCACCGGGACCGGACCGGAAGGGAGGTGACGGCCCGTCAGTTCGTCCGTCCAGCCCGGTCCGTCGGGCAGGTGCAGCACGGTGTCGTGCCAGCCGCCGGTCCGGGCGAGCCGGTACGGCAGCCGGGTGACGGCGGTGAGGACATCCGGGCCGCGTCCGAAGGCGAGCAGGTGGCCGGCGGCCGGGCCGACGGCGGCGAGCGGGTGGTGGGCGCCCAACTCCCGGGTGCGGCGCAGGTGCAGGGCGGTGGTGGTGAGGTGCAGCTTCTCCCGGGCCAGGTCGCCGGGGCGGGCGGTCGACGAGTCGGTGAGCCGTACGGCCAGCGCGCCGAGGTCGACCGGGCGCCGGTTGTCCGGGTCGACCAGGGTGTAGAGCGGCTCCTCGCTGCCCTGGTAGAGGTCCGGCACCCCGGGCACGGTGAGGTGCAGCAGGGCGGCGGCGAGCGTGTTCGAGCGGGCGTACGGGGCGAGCCCGGCGACGTACCCCTCGATCCGGGGCAGCAGCCCGGGGTTGCCGAAGACGCCGTGGACGCGGTCGGCGAGGGCGCGTTCGAAGCGGACGTCCTGGGTGGTCCAGGAGGTGCGCAGCTTCGCCTCGCGGGCCGCCTTGAGCACGGCGGCGACCAGCCGTTCCGGGGAGAGCGGCCAGCCGGCGACCAGGGTCTGCCAGAGCAGCCAGTCGCTGTCCGGGTCGTGGCCCGAGCCGGCAGCGGAGCCGTGGCCCGAGCCGGCAGCGGAGCCGGAGCCGGAGCCGGGACCCGGGCCGCGCCCGGCCGCCGTCGACCAGGCCGCCGCCTCGGCGGCCCACTCCCGGGGCTGCTCGGCGAGCACCGCCAGCCGGGCCCGGGCGTCGGCGCTGCGCTTGGTGTCGTGGGTGGAGAGCGCCGTCATGGTGTGCGGCCAGTGCCGTTCGACGTAGTGGCACCAGGCGTGGAAGTCCTCCGGCCGCACCCCGGGCCGGGCGGGCTCGCCGCCGACCTCGTTGAGGCTCAGCAGCGCGTTCCAGCGGTAGAAGGCGGTGTCCTCGACGCCCTTGGCGGCCACCGCGGCGGCGGTCTGCCCGAACCGGACGGCGAACTCGTCCTGCTCGGGCCCGCGCCCGAGCGCGCCCGCCGCGAGCTCGGCGACGAACCGGTCGGTGGCGTCGGTGGGTCCCTCGTCGGCCGCGCGGGCGGCGCGCAGCTGCTCGGCGGAGGACTCCGGCAGGGGCTCCCCGGGGCGGACGTAGGGCCGGTACGCGGGGTAGCCGGTCAGCAGCCGGCCCAGTGCGGCGCGCAGCCGCTCCGGCGGGTGGTCGGCGTGCGCCGGGTGGGCCGCGCCGAGCCGGACGGCCAGCCGGACCAGCCGCTCCAGCTCGGCGGACAGCTCGCCGCCGGGCCCGGTCATGTCGGCCCGCCCCCGCCGGGCGGCGGCCAGCGCCGGATGCGGGTCGGCGCAGGGCTCGCCGCGGTCCGGATCGGCGGGGGCGTCGTCGGCGAGGAACGCCTCGTACGCCCCGGCCAGCCGGCAGGCGCCCGCGTGGTCGGTGAGCACGCCGTCGATCCGGCGCAGCGCGTCGTACCCGGTGGTGCCGGCGCAGGGCCAGTCGGCGGGCAGCCGCTCGTCGCCGGTGAGGATCTTCTCGACCACCGTGTAGGCCCCGCCGGTGGCCGCGGCCAGCCGCTCCAGGTAGCCGCGCGGGTCGGCGAGCCCGTCCGGGTGGTCGATCCGGAAGCCGTCCAGCACGCCTTCGCGGTGCAGCCGCAGCAGCACGCCGTGGGTGGCCTCGAACACCTCGGGACGCTCGACCCGGACGGCGATCAGCTCGTTGACGGTGAAGAACCGCCGGTAGTTCAGCTCGGTGCGGGCCAGCCGCCACCAGGCCGGGCGGTACCACTGCCGGCCGAGCAGCTCGGGCAGCGGCAGCGTCTCGGTGCCGGGGCGCAGCGGCAGCACGTGGTCGTGGTAGCGGAGGGTGTCGCCGTCGACGGCCAGCTGGTCGAGGACGGCGCCGAGCCGGTCGCCGAGCAGGGGCAGCAGCACCCGGCCGCGTCCGGGGGCGTCCACCGGGCCCGGCTGGGCGGTCCAGTCGATGTCGAACCAGTCCGCGTACGGCGAGTCGGGGCCGTCCCGCAGTACCTCCCAGAGCGGCCGGTTGAGGTGCTCGGGGACGGGGACCGCCATGTGGTTGGGCACGACGTCGGCGATCAGCCGCAGGTGGTGCCGGTGCGCCTCGGCGGCCAGCGCCCGCAGGGCCTCCTCGCCGCCGAGCTGCTCGGATATCCGGCCGTGGTCGACGGTGTCGTAGCCGTGGGTGGAGCCGGGTGCGGCGGCCAGCAGCGGGGAGAGGTGCAGGTGGGAGACGCCGAGGGCGGCCAGGTAGGGGACGGCGGCGGTGGCGTCGCGCAGGGTGAAGCCGGGCTGGAGCTGGAGGCGGTAGGTGGCCGACGGCACGGCGGCGGGGGCGGCGGCCGGGCGGGACTGCGCGGGCTCGGCGGCGTGGGTCATGCCTCCATGCCTACCCGGCGGGACGCGGGGGCAAGACCCGTTGCTGGACCGAACAGGTGAGCGGGGCGGGTCGTGGGCGGCACGGGGCCGGTCCGGGTACTGGGGGCTGCGTGGACGCTCAGTGGCCGCGGCGGCGCCGTCCCCGGGGCACCGTGAAGTAGCCGGGACGCTGCGGCCCGCCGGCCCCGGACCGGCCGAGGCAGAGGATCCGGCCGTACTCGGCCCGGGCGGCCCGCACCGCCTCGGCGGCGGCCGGGTCGTCCGCGTACTGGGCGAACGAGCTGTTGAACATGGTCGGGCTGGGCTCCGCGACCGGCGTCCGGCCCGGCTCGTCCCAGGTCAGGCGCGCCCCCGGGACCCCCGGCGCGAACAGTGCGGGGTGCTCCCGCGGCGACCCGTCCGGGTGGCGGCCGCCGTCCCGGTAGTACGCCAGCGCGGCGGCGACCGAGCCGGGCGGGTGCGCCGTCCGGGGGTCGGCGTACGCCCCGGTGCCCCAGTCGGCGACGGCGGCCGCGCCGATCCGGCGCAGCAGCTCCGGCGGGTCCAGCGCGGTGGCGAAGTAGGCGGTCGCGGCGAGCCGGCAGACCAGCTCCAGGCGGCGGCCCGGGTCGAGCCCGAGTCCGGGGGTGACCCGGCGGTCGTCCACCTGGGCGACGACGAGGGTGACCCCGTCGACCTCCCCGAGTCGTTCGACCAGTCCCTCGACCAGGGCGTGTTCGGCGGCCCGCGCCGCCTCCGCCTCGGGGGTGCGGGTACGTGCGAGCACCCACCGGTCGGGGGGCGGGCGCCGGATCGTCGCGTCCGCGACCCGGCCCGGGAGGGAGAGCAGCGTCCCGAGCAGGAACTCCGTCGTGGTCGTCCGATCGCCCGCCATCGCCGCGCCGCCCCTCGGTCCGGTCCCCGGGCAGGCTCCGGCCTCCCCGGGGACCACGGTGGCCCGTGCGGCGACGGATGCGCAAGGGCCGTCGGCCCACCGGCACACCGCGGGCGCCCGGGTGCTCAGGCGGGGCGCTGCAGCACCATCAGCGAGCGGTCGACGAGCCGGAGCGCGTCCCCGGCCTTGACCACCGCGCCCGTCCCCGGCGCGGGCAGCCGGGCCTGCGCGGTGTCCACCACGACCTGCCACTCCTGCCCGTGCCCGGCCGGCACGGTGAACTCCAGCGGCTCGAAGTGCGCGTTGAACATCAGCAGGAAGGAGTCGTCGACGATCCGCCCGCCGCGCCGGTCCGGCTCCGAGATGGCGTAGCCGTTGAGGAAGACGGTGAGCGACTTGGCGTAGCTGGCACCCCAGTTGCGCTTGGTCATCTCCTCCCCGGCGGGGGTGAACCAGGCGATGTCGGTGAGGTCCTCGTACGGGCCGGCGCCGCCGCCCTCCCCGGTGGGCCGCCCCGGGACCGGGCGGCCGTGGAAGAAGCGGCGGCGGCGGAACACCGGGTGGTCGCGCCGCAGCCAGACCATGCCCTGGGTGAACTCCAGCAGCCGGGCGTCCGGCCCGTCGCCCGTCGGCCAGTGCACCCAGGTGAGCGGGTTGTCCTGGCAGTAGGCGTTGTTGTTGCCCTGCTGGGTGCGGCCGAGCTCGTCGCCGTGGGCGATCATCGGCACGCCCTGGGAGAGCATCAGGGTGGCGAGGAAGTTGCGCTGCTGGCGGGCCCGCAGCTCCTCGGTGCCCGGGTCCTCGCTGGGGCCCTCGACCCCGCAGTTCCAGGAGCGGTTGAAGGATTCGCCGTCCCGGTTGTTCTCGCCGTTGGCCTCGTTGTGCTTGTCGTTGTAGGAGACCAGGTCGCGCAGGGTGAAGCCGTCGTGGCAGGTGACGAAGTTGATCGAGGCGATCGGGCGGCGGCCGTCGTCCTGGTAGAGGTCGGAGGAGCCGGTGAGCCGGGAGCCGAACTCGGCGAGGGTGGCGTTCTCGCCGCGCCACAGGTCGCGGACGGTGTCCCGGTACATGCCGTTCCACTCCGTCCACAGCGGCGGGAAGTTGCCGACCTGGTAGCCGCCCTCGCCGAGGTCCCAGGGTTCGGCGATCAGCTTGGCCTGGGAGACCACCGGGTCCTGCTGGACCAGGTCGAAGAACGAGGACAGCCGGTCCACCTCGTGGAACTGCCGGGCCAGGGTGGCGGCGAGGTCGAAGCGGAAGCCGTCGACGTGCATCTCGGTGACCCAGTAGCGCAGCGAGTCCATGATCAGCTGGAGCACGTGCGGGCTGCGCATCAGCAGGCTGTTGCCGGTGCCGGTGGTGTCCTCGTAGAACCGCTGGTCCCGGGCGAGCCGGTAGTAGGAGACGTTGTCCAGGCCGCGCAGGGAGAGCGTCGGCCCGAGGTGGTTGCCCTCGGCGGTGTGGTTGTAGACCACGTCGAGGATGACCTCGATGCCGGCCGCGTGCAGCGCCTTCACCATCGACTTGAACTCCTGCACCTGCTGGCCCCGGTCGCCGGTGGAGGAGTAGGAGGAGTGCGGGGCGAAGAAGCCGATGGTGTTGTAGCCCCAGTAGTTGGCCAGCCCGAGGTCCCGCAGCCGGTGGTCGCGGACGAACTGGTGCACCGGCATCAGCTCGATCGCGGTGACGCCGAGCTTGGCGAGGTGCTCGATCACGGCCGGGTGGGCGACGCCCGCGTAGGTGCCGCGGATCTCCTCGGGGATCCCCGGGTGCAGCTTGGTCAGGCCCTTCACATGGGCCTCGTAGAGCACCGTGCGGTGGTAGTCGGTGCGGGGCGGCCGGTCGGTGCCCCAGTCGAAGTACGGATTGATCACCACCGAGTGCATGGTGTGCGGGGCCGAGTCGAGGTCGTTGCGGCGCTCGGGGGCGCCGAAGTGGTAGCCGTAGACGGACTCGTCCCAGTCGATGTGCCCGCTCATCGCCTTGGCGTACGGGTCCAGCAGCAGTTTGGCGCTGTTGTGCCGCTGGCCGAGGCCCGGGTTGTAGGGGCCGTGCACGCGGAATCCGTAGCGCTGGCCCGGCTGGACGCCCGGGAGGTAGGCGTGCCGGACGAAGGCGTCCGTCTCGCGCAGTTCGACGGAGGACTCCGAACCGTCCTCGTCGAGCAGGCAGAGCTCGATCCGGTCGGCGCTCTCCGAGAACACGGCGAAGTTGGTGCCGGCCCCGTCGTAGGTGGCACCGAGGGGGTAGGCGGTCCCTGGCCAGACCTGCATGGTTCCTCAACTTCCCTGCTTAGAAGGGGAACTGATATGAAGTCCGGTGGTCGGGCCCGGACCTCGGGGGCACTCTCTTCCCGGCCGGGCGGCCGGGCATGCGCCGCTCGGGCACCGTGACCCACGGCACACGGCGGCACAGTCCGCATACTCCCCGACGCTTCGCCCGAGGGCGGGGCCATTTGTGCCGTATTCGCCCGAACGGGTGTCCGCGCGTCGCCATGGGCCGTCGCGGGCGGTCGCGGGGCTTTTGTCGCGAGGCTTTCGTGGCGGGCGGGGCGGGTGGGACGCTCGGGGGGCCCGGCGGCCCGGCCGCCGCCCGCCCCAACCGGCTGCGGGCGGTTCGCGGCGGGCAGTACCCTTGATCGTCCGGCTGTTCGGTACTCGTGGCGATCCATCAGGCGAACCGTCAGCGAACCGGCGGTGCGTCGGCGGTGCGCCGCCCGGTCGCCCGGTACGCCGGCCGGCCGTCCGACCGGTCGGACGGCAGGCGGACAAGCAGGCAGATGGACAGACGGACAGACGGACAGGCAGACAGCTCGGAGCGGCCCCGGCCGGCTCACGACAGGAACCAGGTGAGGTGCGCATGGTGTTCCCCGCCGGCGGTCGTGGCGGTGGGCCCGGCGGCCCCGACCGTGGCGGCGCCCGCAGCGAGGCGCCGACGGTGGTCATGCGCCCCGCCCTGACCGGCGGGCGCTCGCTCGTCCCCGCCCAGGGCGGGCCGGTGGAGGTCCCCGCGCTCGCCTGGTCAGGCGCCGAGTGGGAGGACGCCTACCAGCGGGTCAGGCTCTCCGGTCGCGCCTACGTCTGGCTCAACCTGGTCGAGCAGCGGCTCCGCTCGCTCGTCGACGAGGTGCTGCACCCGATCTACGCGCCCGCCCACGGCGAGGACTGGGTCACCGCCGCGGCCGGCCCGGCCGGCGAGGAGTGGGCGCACCGGGCCGGCGCCGTCCGCGAGGTCAGCCGCCGCAAGGGCTACCTGCTCGACCCGGCCGACGACGACCCGCTGGTCTTCCTCACCCTGCCGCAGCTGCGCGAACTGATGGTCCAGCACTGGCCCTGCTTCGAGCCGTACCTGGCCGACCGCCGGGAGATCGAGCTGGCCCTCGACGAGCTGGAGGTCGCCCGGCACGTCGTCTCCCGCAACCGCGTCCTCACCCCGACCGTCCTCGCCCAGGCCGAACGGGCCGCCGCCCGGTTGCTCGCCCTGCTCGACGGCGGCACCGGGGCGGTGCCCGCGGACGTGGTCGAGTCGCTGGTCGCCGGCCGGTACGCGGACGTCGTCGCCGTCCACCCCGACCGGGTCCGGCTCCAGCGCGACCTGCCGGTCGAGGACCTCCTCGACGGCGCCCGGCGGCTCGATGCGCTCGGCATCGGCCTCGGCATGCTCTGCCAGAACTACACCGGCAAGCGGCTGGTCCGGCTCGCCACCGAGGGCTGCCGGGTCCGGCTGCTCTTCCTCAACCCGGCCAGCAGCGCCGTCCGCCGCCGCGAGCGCGAACTCGGGCTCGGACGCGGCGAGCTGGGCCGCGCCATCCAGATGAACATCCTGCACGTCCGCCGGGTCCGGGCCGCGCTGCGCGACCAGGGCGGCTTCGAGATCCGGGTGTTCGACGAGACCCCGAGGTTCACCGCCTACCTGGTCGAGGGCACGCCGGCGGGTGCGACGGCCCCCGGCGGCCGGCGGCAGACCCGGGACCTCGGCGTCGTCCAGCCGTACCTGCGCCGCGCCCGGGGCATGGAATCGCCCGCCCTGGTCCTGCGCGGCGGCGCCGGCCAGGAGCCGGGCGGCACCGACCCCGGACTGCTGGAGGTCTACCGCGAGGAGTTCGAGGGCATCTGGGCGGACTCCCGCCCGGTGTCCTGAGCGGCTGCCGTCCGGTGTCCTGAGCGGCTGCCGTTCGGCACCCCGAGTCGGCTCCCCCTCGTGGGGGAGGCGTCCCCTCCCCGGGGCCGAAGCGGCGCGGGGGGCGGGGCGGGCACCTTGGAAGCACCGGGCCGGGAACGGCCCCGGCACCTTCCGAGGAACGAGGTCCGACCATGCGCACACTCCTGCTGGGCGTCGTGACGGCGAGCGCCCTGGTGCTCGCCACCCCGACCTTCGCCGCCGCCGCTCCGGCGTCCGCCCCGGCCGCTGACGGGACGTCGGCCCCGGCGTCCGCCCGGGCCGCTGACGGGACGTCCGCCCCGGGGTCCGCCCCGGGGTCCGCTCCGGCGTTCTCGGGCACCGGTCGGTCGAGCGCGAGCCTGCACGGCTGGGCCAGGCTCGACCTGTTCGGGCCGGTCCCCGAGCCCAGCCAGCTGATCACCCTGGCCGTGGACGCCCACGCCACCGGGCGCCCGTCCACCGGGGGCCGGGGGCACGCCACCATCCAGCACGTCTTCGACCGGGACACCGACCGGGAGTTCACCGCCCGGGCCGAGATCCGGGTCGACTGCCTGACCGAGCGGGACGGGACCGTCGTCCTCACCGGCTCCGTCGACTCGGTGACCTACACCGCCGGCCCGGCCCTGGACCCGGTGCCGCCGTTCCCGGGCGACTGGCACCCCGAGGTGGCCCTCGGCCTCCGCCACGACGAGCAGGGGCGGCTGCGGGTCGGCTGGAGCGGGGTCCCGGCGCAGCCGACCGCCCCGCCGGTCGCCACCGCCTGCCAGGCCCCGACCGACGCCGGCCTCCACCTCGTCCGGGGCGGCTTCGCCTTCCGCCGGTAGGGCCTGCGCGGCTCCCCCTTCCGGGCGGCGAGCGCAGGCGGGCCGGGGCAGGCGTTGCTAGCGTCGATTCCATGATCAGCGGCCCGGTCCCGGGCCCGCCTCCCCCTCGTGCTCCGCCGCCCCGGAAGGCCCCGCCGTTGACCAGTCAGCACACGACCGAGCCCGGCACCCCCGGCGCCTCGCGCCGCGCCTTCGTCCGCACCGCGCTCGGCGCCGGCGCCGTCGGGGCCCTCACCCTCGGCGCCGCCGCCCCGGCCGCCCCCGCCGCCCCGCGCGCCACCGCCGGGCGGATCCCCTTCCACGGCGTCCACCAGGCCGGCATCCTCAACCCGCCCCCCGGCTACGGCACCTTCCTCGCCCTCGACGTCCACGTGAACGACCGCACCGCACTGGCCGCCCTGCTGCGCACCCTGACCGACCGGATCCGCTTCCTCACCGACGGCGGCACCCCGCCCGACCTCGGCCCCGGCGCCGCACCCGCCGACAGCGGCACCCTCGGCCCCGCCGCCCTGCCCACCGACGACCTCACCGTCACCGTCGGCGTCGGCGCCTCCCTCTTCGACGCCCGCTACGGTCTCGCCGACGCCCGCCCGGCCGGGCTCACCGCGATGCGCACCTTCCCCAACGACGGCCTGCGCCCCGCCGAGTGCCACGGCGACCTCTCCCTCCAGGTCTGCGCCACCAGCCGGGACACCGTCCAGCACGCGATCCGCGACCTGCTGCGCGCCACCAGCCGGTCGCTCAGCCCGCGCTGGCAGCTCGACGGCTACCAGAACCGCGCCCGCCCCGCCGGCGCCGCCCGCAACCTGCTCGGCTTCAAGGACGGCATCCAGAACCCCGACACCGGCTCCGCCCAGCAGATGGACGCCCTGGTCTGGGTCGGCCCGGACGCCGGCGGACCGGCCTGGGCCGTCGGCGGCACCTACCAGGTGATCCGCGCCATCCGCACCCTGGTCGTCCGGTGGGACGAACTGCCCCTGCGCGAGCAGGAGCGGATCATCGGCCGCCGCAAGGCCGACGGCGCCCCGCTCGGCCGCACCAAGGAGGGCGACACCCCCGACTACACCCAGGACCCGAACGGCGCCGTGATCGCCCTCGACTCCCACATCCGGCTCGCCAACCCCCGCACCGACGCCACCCGCGCCGACCGCGTCCTGCGCCGCGCCTTCAACTACGACCGGGGCCTCGACGCGGGCGGCGTCCCCGAACTCGGCCTCGCCTTCTGCTGCTACCAGCGCGACATCCGCCGCCAGTTCGAGACCGTCCAGACCCGGCTGATCGACGAACCGCTCGCCCGCTTCCTCCGCCCCACCGGCGGCGGCTACTTCTACGTCCTCCCCGGCGTCCAGGACGCCGCCGACTGGCTCGGCCGCAGCCTCCTCGCCCCGGCCTGACCCGGGGGACCGGGGCACCCGCGCCCCCGGCGGCGCAGCGCGGACGGGGGCCGAGGACGGACCCAGGGGCCGGACTGTCGGAGGGGCGGGTGATGATGGGGGCTGTTCGAGTGGAGGACGGAAGGACGCATTCCTATGAGCTGGTGGCAGCAGCCACTGGTCGGCTTCGACCTGGAGACCACGGGTACCGACCCGGCCGTGGACCGGATTGTCACGGCCGCCCTCGTGGACACCGTCGGGGACCGCCGGCTGGATGCCACCGGGTGGCTGCTCGACCCGGGGGTGCCGATCCCCGCCGAGGCGGCGGCGATCCACGGGATCGGGGACGACCTGGCGCGGGCCAAGGGGCGGCCCGCCAAGGAGGCGGTGGACGAGATAGCCGGCGCGCTGTGCGCGCGGCTCGCCGAGGGGCGGGCGGTGGTGGCGTTCAACGCCCCGTTCGACCTCTCGATGCTCGACGCCGAGCTGCGCCGGCACGGGCTGCCGGCGCTGGCCGAGCGGCTCGGCGGGCCGGTCGTGCCGGTGCTGGACGCCTTGGTGATCGACCGCGCGGTGGACAAGTACCGCAAGGGCTCCCGGACCCTGCAGCGGGTCTGCGAGGTGTACGGGGTCGAGCTGACCGACGCCCACGAGGCGGGCAGTGACGCCCTCGCCGCCGTCCGGGTCGCGGTCGCCCTCGCCGAGCGCTACCCCGACCAGGTCGGCGCCGTCCCCGTGGCCGAACTCCACGCCCGTCAGATCGACTGGCACCGGGCCTGGGCCGAGGACCTCCAGGCCTGGCTCCGCCGGGCCAAGGACCCCGAGGCGGTGATAGACCCCCGCTGGCCCCTGCGCTGAGCCGTCGGCGCCGAGCTGTCCGCATGGAGCCCCCCGTACCGGGCCGCCGGCACCGGGCCGCCCGTACCAGGCAGCCACCGGGCCGCCCGGTGCGCGGTCAGAACGGGTACCAGCGGACCTCGGTGGCGCCCGTCCGCAGCGAGTCCACCCGGCGCCGGAACTCGGCCAGTGCCGCCGGGTTGCCCGGTGCCTGCTGGGCGACCCAGGAGGCGCTGGCCGTCTCCCTGGCCCCGCGCAGTGCCGCGAAGCCGGGCCACTCGCGCACGTCCCAGCCGTACGCCCCGGTGAACTCCCGGTAGTCCTCGTCCGGCACGCCGTACCGGTCGTGGCTGAGCGCGAGCACCACCAGGTCGTGCTCGCGCAGGTCGTGCGCGACGAACTCCAGGTCGAGCAGGACGGGCCCGTCCGGACCGACGTGCACGTTGCGCGGCAGCGCGTCGCCGTGGATCACCCCGGTCGGCAGGTGCGGGACGAGCTCGGCCGCCGCGGCGGCGAAGGAGTTCCGGCGGTCGCGCAGGAAGTCGACGTCGGCCGGGTCGACGTGGCCCTCGGCGGAGGCGAGCCAGCGTTCGACGGGGGCGAGCAGGTCGCGGCGGCCGAGGGCGAACGGCGGGTCGGGCAGCCGGTGCACGGCGTGCAGCAGCGGGGCGAGGTCCACCGGGCGGGCGGGCCGCTCGGCGGGGGCGAGCCGGTGCCAGAAGGTCACCGGGTGGCCGTCGGCGAGCCGCGGCCCGGCGGGCACGGCGTCGTACGGGCGGACCACCGGGACGTCGTGGCCGGCCAGCCAGTCGGCGACGGCGAGTTCACGGCGGGCCCGGTCGTGCAGTTCGGGTGCCCGGCCGACCTTGGCGACCACGGCCGGGTCGCCGAGGTCGAAGACGGCGTTCTCGCCGAGGGCGAGCAGCCGGGCGTCGGCGGGGTCGGGCAGGCCGGCGGACTCGCAGGCACGGGCGAGCAGCAGCCGCGCCCGCCCCTCGTCGAAGGGGAGCATGAGGGTGTCGGTTTCCTTCGTGACAGCCGGGTGGGGGTGGGCGATCATTCTGGCAAACGGGTGCCGGGCCCCGCGCGACGCGGGGCCCGGCGGTTGTCCGGGGTCTGCGGGCCCGGGGGCCCGGTGGGGAAGTGTCAGACCCCGATCCGGCGGTGCCGGGCCTGCGGGGCGTGCGGTTCGGCGGTGGCGGCGGCCGTCGCGAGCGGGGCGCCGGTCCCGAGCGGCGGGACGCTCTCGGTGTGGGAGAAGTCGGGCAGCCAGGCGAGCCAGCGCGGCAGGTACCAGTTGCGCTCGTCGAGCAGGGTCATCACCGAGGGCAGCAGCACCGCGCGGATGATCGTCGCATCGATCAGCACCGCGACCGCGAGACCGATGCCCATCTGCTTCATGGCCTGCATGGAGAGGGTGCCGAAGACCGCGAAGACCGCCACCATGATCACGGCCGCGCTGGTGACCACCCCGGCCGTGGAGCGGATGCCGTGGGCGATCGCGGCCCGGGTGGGCAGGCCTCGGTCGCGGCCCTCCTTGATCCGGGAGACCACGAACACGTGGTAGTCCATCGAGAGGCCGAAGAGGATCACGAAGAGGAACAGCGGCACCCAGGACTCGACCGCGCCGACCCCCTCGGTGCCGAGCAGCGAGGCCCCGACGCCGTGCTGGAAGACGAGGGTCAGCACCCCGTACGCGGCGCCGACCGAGAGCAGGTTGAGCACCACGGCGGTGCCGGCGACGGCCGGCGAGCGGAAGGAGGTGAGCATGAGCAGGAAGGCGAAGGCCACCACGAAGGCGAAGACCAGCGGCATCGATCCGGTCATCTTGGCGTTGAAGTCGTAGGAGCCGGCGGTGCGGCCGGTGACCGGGGCCTCGGTGCCGGGCACCGCGAGCACGGTGGCGGGCACCAGGTCCTCGCGCAGGGTGCGCAGGGCGGCGTTGCTGACCGCGTCGTTGCCGCTGCCGTTGAGCGGGATGTCGACGGTGGCGACGTTCTGCTCGGGGTGGACGGTGACGTCGACCGGTCCGTGCATCCGGCCGGAGGCCAGCGCGCGGGCCCTGAGGTCGGCGATCGCGGCGGTCATCGCGGGGGAGTCGATGTCGAGGGCCTTGATCACCACCGAGGCGGGCGCGGGGCTGCCGGGGAAGGCCGCCTCGATCTTCTGCGAGACGGCGACCAGCTCGTTGCCCTTCGGCAGCTGCTGCTGGAAGGTCAGGTTGGCGGTGTGCATGGTGAGCAGCGGCGCGGCCAGGCCGATCAGGACGGCGCCGGACAGGGCGGCGGCGGCCAGCGGGCGGCGCAGCACCGGGGTGAGCACGGCGTTCCAGAACCGGCCGCCGGTGGCGGCGTCGGGGCGGCGCAGCCGGCGGAGGAGGGGCACCCGGCCCTTGTCGACCCGGTCGCCGAGCATCGAGAGCAGGGCAGGCAGCACGGTGAGCGAGCCGAGCACGGCGGTGACGACGACCAGGATGGTGGCGTACGCCATGGCCTTGAACTCGGCGATGCCGGTGAGGAACATGCCGGCCATGGCGATCACCACGGTGACGCCGGAGACCAGTACGGCCCGGCCGCTGGTGGCGGCGGCGATCCGCAGCGAGGTGTCGAGGTCGCGTCCGGCGGCCCGCTCCTCGCGTTCGCGGCGCAGGTAGAAGAGGCAGTAGTCGACGCCGACGGCGAGGCCGACCAGCAGCATCACCGAGCTGGCGCTGTTGCTGGTGTGCAGGATTCCGCTGCTGAGGGCGACGAGTCCGCCGGCCGCGACGAAGGCGGTGAGCGCGAGCAGGACGGGCAGCACGGCGGCGACCAGCGCGCCGAAGGCGACCAGCAGGATGCCGAGGGCGAGCGGGACGGCCGTCCACTCGGCGCGGGCGAAGTCGTCGGCGAACTGCTCGTCCATCCACTTGCCGGAGCTGGCGTCGCCGAGTTCCACCACGGTGAGGCCGGGGTGCTGCTTCTGGACGGCGGCGACGGCGTCGACCACGGCGCCGACGTTCGCGGTGGCCTCCTCGTGGTCGCCCTTCACGGTGAGCTGGACGAGCGCGGAGCGGCGGTCGGCGGAGACGGCCCCGGTGTCGTAGGGGGAGCGGACGTCGGCGGCCCTGCCGGTGCCGTTGACCCCGGCCAGCACCTGGTCGACGACGGTGCGGAAGCCGGGGGCGTCGGCGGTCAGGTCGGTGCTCTGGACGAGGACGGTCTCGGTGGCGGGGGACTTGAGTCCGGCCCGGTCGAGGATCTCGGCGGCCCGGGAGACCTGGCCGGGCATCGCCTCCGCCTCGTCGACCCGGGTGCTGCCGTGCAGGCCGCCGAGCAGGCTGGCGAGGACGACGAACAGCAGCCAGCCGAAGACGGCGGTCTTTCTGTGCCGGGCGCTCCAGGCGCCCATGGCGGCGGCTATGCCGGGCTTGGTCTTCACGGTTCCCCCTGGGAGAGCGGCCGGCGCCGGTGGCGGGCGCGGGCCGGTGGTACGGCGGCGGTGGGCCGCCGGAGTCGGGCGCCGGGGTGCGGTCCGGCGTCGTGATCGACAGTAGGGAAGCGGGTGCTGACGGGGTATCCGGCTGGCGGGGGAGTGGGCCCTGTGGTCTTCCCGGGGGTCGGGGTGGGGTTTTCCCTACCAAGCAACCCTGATATCTCCTCCTGGGGGCAGGGGAGGAAGCTCCACCTTGAGGGGGAGCCGTCTCCACCCCGAGTACGAGGTCAAACCGGTCCTCCGCACGCGAAAATGGCTCGGGGGCACTTCGCGGCGTCCCCGAGGGGGTCGCACTGCGGCAACGGGGTCACGGGGAAAACTGCTTGCCGGTCGGCTAGCAAGTGACCGTAGGATGAGTCCCTCCGAGTACTTACCTGCCGACCGGCTAGAGCTGTGCCCCGCACAGGTCGGGCCGATCCGATCCGTCGCCCGACGTCCCGTCCCCCGAGGGCTGCGGTGAACCATGCCCAGGAGGCATCACGAGCATGTTCCACCGACTAGGACATTTCGTCGTCCGTCGCGCCTGGTGGGTGATCGCGGCGTGGGTCGTCGCGATGATCGCCATCGCCGTCTCGGCCCCGAAGATCACGGCCCAGACCGACGAGGCCGCATTCCTTCCCAAGCACTACGAGTCCATCCAGGCCGCGCAGCTGCAGGAGAAGGCGTTCCCGGCGAACTTCACGCCGTCCGCGCTCGCCCTGTTCGAGCGCAACGACGGCGCCCCGCTGACGGCCGCCGACAAGGCCGCCGTGGCGAAGATCGTCCAGGGCCTCACCGACAAGAAGATCGAGCACGTCGAGCAGATCGTCCCGGTCAGCGACCAGACGACCTCCAAGGACGGCAAGTACGCGCTGGCGCCGGTCGCCATCGACAAGGCCACCCAGAACTCGGAGAAGTTCGGGGAGGTCGCCAAGACGGTCCGTGACGAGGGCAAGAAGCTCGCCGAGGGTACCGACCTGAAGTACCAGCTCGGCGGCCAGGCCGCCCAGCAGCTGGACCAGCAGGAGTCCTCCGGCGCGGCCGACGCCGTCATCGGCATCAGCAGTGTCGTCCTGGTCGCGATCATCGTCGGCCTGATCTTCCGCAGCGTGCTGGCCGGCCTCCTGCCGGTGCTGCTCTCGCTGATGATCGCGATGCCGACCGCGAACGGTCTGATCGCCTACGCCACCAAGGCGTTCGACCTGAAGTCCACCCCGGTGCTGTCGGCGATCCTCATCGTCGTCGTCCTCGGTGTCGGCACCGACTACTTCCTGTTCCTCGCCTTCCGCTACCGCGAGCGGCTGCGGGCGGGCGACACCCGGCAGGAGGCCGTGGCCAACGCCGTCGGCCGGGTCGGCGAGGCCATCGCCTCCGCGGCCGGCGCGGTCACCGTCGCCTTCGCGGTGCTGATCCTCTCCAGCCTCGGCATGTTCAAGGCGCTCGGCCCGGCACTGGCCATCGCGGTCGTCGTCACCGCCCTCTCCTCGCTCACCCTGGTCCCGGCGGTGCTCACGGTCATCCCGGCCCGCGGCGTGTTCTGGCCCGGCAAGAAGTGGATGCGCGAGCCGAGCGACGCCCGGTTCGCCGCCCTCGGCCGCGTGGTCGAGAAGCGGCCGGCCCTGGTGGCCGTCGCCTCCGGCGGTGTGCTGCTGGCCCTGACCGCCGGCGCCCTCGGCTACAACGGCACCTTCGACCTCGCGGGCAGCTCCATGCCCAAGACCGCGGAGTCGATGGTCGTCCAGGACAAGCTGGTCAACGGCTTCTCGGCCGGTGCCGCGGACCCGACGCACGTCTACCTGACGGGCGACGGCGGGGCGAAGCTCGACCAGAGCGCGTTCGCCGGCTACGCCGCCAAGCTCGGCGCCGTCCCCGGCGTCTCCGAGGCCACCGCGACGCCGCAGCTCAGCAAGGACGGCGCGACGGCGGACTTCACCGTCCTGCTCAAGCACGAGCCGTCCAGCAACGACGCGATCGACACGGTCACCGACCTGCGCAAGGTCGCCCACGCCGAGGCGCCCTCCGGCACCGACGCGAAGGTCGGCGGCATCACCGCGATCTACAAGGACATCAACCTGGCGATGTCCCACGACTACAAGCTGGTGTTCCCGATAGCGGGTCTGCTGATCCTGCTGATCCTGGCCCTCCAGCTGCGCAGCGTGGTCGCCCCCTGGTACCTGATGGCCTCGGTGGGCCTCGGCTTCACCGCGACCCTCGGCTCCTCGACCCTGTTGTTCCAGAACATCAAGGGCGAGCACGGCATGATGTTCATGCTGCCGATCCTCATCTACCTCTTCGTGGTGGCGATCGGTACCGACTACAACATCCTGATCATCGCCCGACTGCGGGAAGAGGCCCGGGCGGGCCGCAACCCGCGCGAGGCGGCCCGCGAGGCGGTGCGCCACGGCGGCCCGACCGTCGCGGCGGCCGGCTTCATCCTGGCGGTGTCGTTCGCGACCTTCATGCTCGCGGGCAACATCTTCATGCTGGAGTTCGGCTTCGGCATGGCCTTCGGCATCGCCCTGGCGGCCTTCGTGATGGCGATGTTCTTCACCCCGGCGCTCACCGCGCTGGTCGGCAAGGCGGCCTGGTGGCCGGGCCACGGTGGCGACTCCACCGTGGGCCACGGCGACGGGGCCGTGCCGGCGGGCGCGCACGGCGCCCACGGTCTGCCGGAGTCGGCCGGGCGGCGCTGACCGCCCCGCACCGCCGGTAGCGACACGGACGGCGCCCGCCTCACGGCGGGCGCCGTTTGCCCGTTCCGCCGATCCGGCAAACGTGATCTGTGTGGCAGAAACTCCCCGGTCAATCGGGGTGCGGACGTGCTAGAGTCGTATCAGTTGCAGTTTTGGTTCCCATGAACGTATGTGTGCGCCTGCTGGTACCAACCAACAGGCGCATTTGTTTTGTCCGGTGTTTCAGCCTCCGGATGGGGATCGCGGCTACTTGGGGTCCACGAGGTGTGGGCTCCGATGCCCCAGTTAGAGGAGACGGTTATGGCTACCGGCACCGTGAAGTGGTTCAACAGCGAAAAGGGCTTCGGCTTCATCGAGCAGGAGACTGGCGGCCCCGACGTGTTCGCCCACTACTCGAACATCACCGCTCAGGGTTTCCGTGAGCTGCTCGAGGGCCAGAAGGTCGAGTTCGACGTCACCCAGGGCCAGAAGGGCCCGCAGGCCGAGAACATCCGCGTCATCGGCTGACGTCAGCCTCCGCTGACGCACGATTTCGCGTAGCGAGGGCCCGCACCGCACGGTGCGGGCCCTCGTTCATGCCGCCGAACGGCCGGGGCGGCGAACTCCTTTCCGACGGCCGGACCAGCCCCTCACCGGGGGCTGTCATGCTCTGGATGGAGATCCTGTGACCACCCCTGCCCAGCCGCACCGCGACGGCGGTCGTTCCCGCAAGCCCCGCACCGGCGCCCCGCGCACCGGTGGCGCCCCGCGTACCGGTGCCCCTCGTACGGGTGCCCCGCGCACCGACGCCTCCTCCCGGCCGCCGCGCCGGAACGCCCCCCGGGTCGCCGAGTCCGCCGAGTTCACCGTGGTCGAGGGCACCCCGGCCCGTCCGCCGGCGGCGAGCTTCGCCGAGCTGGAACTCCCCAAGGCCATCCTGAGCACGCTGACCCGCCAGGGCGTCACCGAGCCGTTCCCGATCCAGTCCGCCACCCTCCCCGACTCGATCGCCGGGCGTGACGTGCTCGGCCGGGGCCGCACCGGCTCCGGCAAGACCCTCGCCTTCGGCCTGTCGCTGCTCGCGCGCACCGCCGGCCGCCGGGCCGACGCCCGGCACCCGCTGGCGCTGGTGCTGACGCCCACCCGCGAGCTGGCCCAGCAGGTCACCGAGGCCCTCACCCCGTACGCCACCGCCGTCAACCTGCGGATCGTCACCGTCGTCGGCGGCATGTCGATCACCCGGCAGGCCAACGCGGTGCGACGCGGCGCCGAGGTCCTGGTCGCCACCCCCGGCCGACTGGACGACCTGATCGGGCGCGGCGACGTCAACCTCTCCGATGTCGCGATCACCGTGCTCGACGAGGCCGACCAGATGGCCGACATGGGCTTCCTGCCGCAGGTCAGCAAGCTGCTGGAGCAGGTCGCCGAGGGCGGGCAGCGGATGCTCTTCTCCGCCACCCTGGACCGCAACGTCGACCGGCTGGTCAAGCGCTTCCTGACCGACCCGGTGACCCACTCCGTGGACCCCTCGGCCGGCGCGGTCACCACCATGGACCACCACCTGCTCCAGCTGGACCCGGCGGACAAGGCGTCCACCACCGCCCACATCGCCTCCCGCGAGGGTCGCGTGATCATGTTCGTGCACACCAAGCACGGCGCGGACCGGCTCGCCAAGCAGCTGCTGGCCAGCGGGGTGAAGGCCGCGGCCCTGCACGGCGGCAAGTCCCAGCCGCAGCGCAACCGGGTGCTCGACCAGTTCCGCGACGGCCACGTCACCGCGCTGATCGCCACCAACGTCGCCGCCCGCGGCATCCACATCGACGGCCTCGACCTGGTCGTCAACGTCGATCCGCCGATCGACCACAAGGACTACCTGCACCGCGGCGGCCGTACCGCCCGGGCCGGGGAGTCCGGCACCGTCGTCACGCTCGTCCTGCCGGACCAGCGGCGCGAGGTCAGCCGGCTGCTGACGGTGGCCGGGATCCGCCCCACCACCACGAAGATCCGCCCGGGCGACGTCGAGCTCAGCCGGATCACCGGTGCCCGCACCCCGAGCGGTGTGCCGATCACCGTGGCCGTGCCCGCCCCGGCCGCGCCGGCCCAGGCCGGCGGGGAGGGCGCGAGCGCCGGGCAGAACGGCTCCCCGCGCCGACGCGCCGGCAAGCGCTCCGGGCTGCCGACCGACGTCGACATGAACGGCAACCCGCGCCGGCCCCGGCCCAAGCAGCGCACCGGCGCCGCGGGCGGCGGGCAGGGCGGCGGCGCGTCGCGCCAGGCGGCCGGCTTCATCGGCCGCTCCTCCGGTCGGGCGAAGCCGGGCAGCGGCTCCAAGTCCGGCTCCAACTACGGCAGCGGCCGCCAGCGCCGCCAGGGCGACTGACCGACCCGGCCCTGACGCCCGGCTCCCCTCCAGCGGGGGAGCCGGGCCGTTCGCATGTGTGCTTCCGGGGGAAGGCCGCGGATCCGCGGTGACGGCGGCCGGTTGGCCGCGGCGAGCGGGCGACGGGCGAGAGGCGGCCGCCGCGGGGCCCGGTGGGTTCCGGACGGATCGTCCGGGGCCCCGGCCTGCGACCGCTCCCGCGCATCCGTTCGTACCAGCGCCCGTCCGTGGGCGGACCGTTGGCGCGATCGCCTCCCCGTGATGTTGACCGTGACCGTACATCCCCCGAGGCTTCACGCTGTCCGCACAACCGGTTACACCGTCATCACGGTTCCCGGTCGGCGGGTCGACCGGTTCACCGTCTGCGGAAGGACCTTCCCGATGCGTCGTACCTTCGCCGTGCTCGCCACCGCCCTGCTCGCCGGAGCCGCCGCGGTCACCGCCCCGGCTGCCACCGCCACCGCTGTCGAGGGCGCGCCGGCCACGCAGGCCGCGAGCCCGGCCGACAACTGCTCCGTCACCCCCGACGGCGGTAACTATCGCGGCACCTGCTCGGGCATCGACCCCATGCAGACCTGGATGCTCGGCGGGTCCTGCGCGACCTACGACATGAACAACCCCGGGATCCCGATCATCTCGCCGATGTACAACCTCGGCTGGGTCGCCGGCAACACCAGCACCATCGCCGGGTGCGGCGGCACGTCGCTCCCGTGGTCGCTCGGCATCACGTTCGGCCCCACCCCGCCGGCCGGCCCGACCGGCCAGCTCACCGGCTATGTGAACAAGTGCCTGGACGTGCGCGGCGGTACCTCCCGCAACGGCACCCCCGTCCAGATGTGGGACTGCCTCGGCAACGTCAACCAGACCTGGCGGGTCGCCTCGGACGGTACCGTCCGCGCCGTCGGCCTGTGCCTGGACCCGCAGGGCGGCGCGACCGGCAACGGCACGCCGGTGCAGATGTGGGAGTGCAACGGCGCCGTCAGCCAGCAGTGGCGGGTGCGGCCCGACGGCGCGATCGTCAACGTGAAGTCAGGCCGGGTCCTGGACGTCCGGGGCTACGACACCGCCAACGGTGCGATCGCGCAGCTCTGGGACTTCAACGGCACCGCCAACCAGCTCTGGCACGCCCCCGCCTGATCCGCGTTCCGCACCGGACCGTCCCCCTCCTCGCCACCTCCGGGAGCTTCACCGTGCGTCGTATCGCCGCCATGTTCGCCACCGCCCTGCTCGCGGCAGCCGCCGCGCTGACCGCGCCCGCCGCCCACGCCGCCGTGACCGACCCGGGCGCCGGGGCACCCGCCGCCGTCGCCGGCTCGGCCGCCGACAACTGCCCCCTCGCCCCCATCCCCGGGGGCTTCTCCGCCACCTGTACGGGCATCGACCCGCTGCAGACCTGGGGCATCGCGGGGACCTGTACAAGGTACGACTGGTTCCTCGAGGAGATCGTCTACACGCAGGCTTGGACGTCCCTGGTCACCGGCAACACCACCAGCACGGCTTTGTGCCTCGGTGGGTCGAGCCCTTGGCGGGCGATCATTGTGTTCGGTCCGACCGCCCCGGCGGGTCCGGTCGGACCGATCACCGGCTACGGAAGCAAGTGCGTCGGGGTGAAGGACGGCAACCCCGCCAACGGCACCCCGGTGCAGATCTGGGACTGCCTCGGCAACACCGCCCAGACCTGGAAGGTCGCCGTCGACGGCACCGTCCGCGCGCTCGGCAAGTGCCTGGACATCCAGGGCGGCGTGACCGACATGGGCACCCCGGTCCAGCTCTACGACTGCAACGGCGGCGGCGCCCAGCAGTGGCGGCCCCGGGCCGACGGCTCGCTGTTCAACCCGATGTCCGGTCGCTGCCTGGACCAGTACGCGTACTCCACCACCAACGGGAGCCGGATCGTGATCTGGGACTGCAACGGCGCCGCCAACCAGGTCTGGCACCTGCCTGCTTGACCTGTGCTCAGCCCTGGTCCGCGGCGTCCCGGCCCAGGGTGCCGTGAGCCAGGGTGCCCTGGCCCAGGGCGCCGTGGGCCAGGGCGGCGAGGCCGGCCGTGATCCGTTTCGGTGTGACGCCGCGCTCCCGCTGGTGGCGGAACAGCTCGGGGGCGAGCGGGGCGAGCAGCTGGTCGGCCAGGACCTCCGGGTCCGGCCGGCCGGCCTCTCGCACCAGGTGGGCGACGTGCAGCCGCCAGAAGGTGTGGGCGCCGGTCCGGTAGCGCGCCTCGCCGGTCTCGGCGCCGAGCACCAGGTGGACGTGGGTCTCCAGCAGTTCGACCATCGCCGCGTAGAAGGCGGCCAGCCGCTCCGCCGGGCGGGGGCCCGTTCCGGTGGCCGGGTCGCCGGGGCCGAGCGGCGGGTCGCCGCGCAGGAGCCGTTCCTGCAGGGCGCGTTCGTGCTCGTCGAGCAGCGCGCGGGCGATCGAGGCGCGGTCGGGGTAGCGGCGGTAGAGCGTGCCGCGGCCGATGCCGGCGGCCCGGGCGATGTCGTCCATGGTGACGGCGGCCGGGTCGCCGGTCGCGAAGAGCCGCTCGGCGGCGGCCAGCACCTTGGCCCGGTTGCGGGCGGCGTCGGCCCGTTCGCGGGGCGGCGGGCCGTCGGCCAGGGGGAGCTCGGTCGTCATGGGGAGCAACGGTAGAGCGAAGGCAGGCCCAAGGGAAGTGGACACACTGTCCGCTTCCCTTTATCGTTGGGCGCGTCGCCAAGTGGACATTATGTCCGCTTAATTCGGCGGCCTCGTCCCGCCCAGACCGCCCCGGGGGTTCACCGTGTCCCACCTCCTGCACCTCGACAGCAGCGCGCGCACCGACTCCTTCACCCGTCGCCTCGGCGCCGCCTTCGCCGACGCCTGGCGCGCCGGCGGCGGCGAAGTCACCCACCGCGACCTCGCCGCCGACCCCGTCCCGCCCGTCCGCGAGGGCTGGACCCGGATCTGCGACACCCTCCAGCGCGAGGAGATCACCGACACCGCCCGCTACCCCGAGGCGGTCCGCACCGACCAGGAACGCGCGGCCTGGGCCGTGGTGCGGCCGCTGCTCGACGAACTCCTCGCGGCCGACGCCGTCCTGGTCGGCGCGCCGATGTACAACTACGGCATCCCGTCCGCGCTCAAGGCCTGGATCGACCAGGTCACCTTCCCCCGGATGGTGCTCGCGCCGCGCAAGTTCGTGGTGGTCGCCGCCCGCGGCGGCGCCTACGGCCCGGGCACCCCGCGCGAGCCCTACGACCACCACGGCCGCTACCTGACCGACTTCTTCCGCGGCCACTACGCGGTCGAGGACGCCGAGGTGATCGCCGCCGAACTGGTCAACTCCCTCGTCGACCCCGCCCTGGCCGGGCGGCTCGGACAGCACCGCGAGTCGCTGGCCGACGCGCTGCACCGGGCCGGCGAACTCGGCACCAAGCTGGTCGGCCACCGCATCCCGAGGGAGGACTGAGCGCCGTGCCGTGGCTCTGGCTGCTGCTCGCGGGGGTGGTGGAGGTCGCCTGGGCGCAGTCGATCGAACCGACCCGCGGATTCACCCGCCTCCCGCAGAGCGCCCTGTGCCTCGCCCTCATGCTGGGCGCGGTCTACCTGCTCTCCCGCGCCCTCCAGGACCTCCCGGTCGGCACCGGCTACGCCGTCTTCACCGGCATCGGCACCGTCGGCACCGTCCTGACCGCCCTCACCGTCCGCCACGAGGTCCCGTCCCCCACCACCTTCGCCGGCCTCGCCCTGATCACCACCGGCCTGGTCACGGTCCACCTGGGGTCGGCGGGCCACTGAAGCACGGGGGGACCCGAGGGCCGCCGAACCTCGCGCGGGATTCGGCGGCGCCGCTCCGTCAGTCGGGCAGCAGCCGGAAGGCGGCGATGTGCCGAGGCCGGACGACGCTGAAGTGCCGGCGGTCCAGTGTCGCGATCTCGGTCAGGCCGAGCCGCTCGGCGACGGCGACCACCGAAGCGTCCGCTGCGCCGAGCGGGAAATCGGCGTAGATCTCGACGAGCTCGGCCATCCGCGTGAGGTCGGCGTCGGTGATCTCGGTCTGACGCAGCTCCCCGGCCGCGACGGCCCGCAGGAAGGAGGCCTCGGCCTTGCTGCTCATGTCGCGCTCAACGAGGTAACACACCTCGGTGACCACGTACGGGGTGACCAGCAGTTCGCCGGAGTAGTTGTCGAAGAACCGTGTGCATCGCACGTGGTTCGCGTCGGTGGCGGCGAGGGTGGCCACCAGAGGGCCGGTGTCGACCAGGATCACTCGTCGACTCCCCGGAGCTCGGACCTGATGATCCGCTTGGCCTCGGAGCCGAGGTCGGGGTTGGCACTCACTCCTATGGCGGTGAAGCTCAGCCGATGGCGTGGCGGAACCTCGCCCTCGCCCACCAGGCGGAGGGCGTGGCGGCGAACTTCCTCGGCCTGCTCCGGGTCCAGCCGGTCGATGAGGTCATGGAGTTCGGGGTAGTGGTCGTGGGCGACGCTCATGGCCTCACGATACTGCCGACGGGGCCGGGCCCGGGCCCGTTCAGGCGGTGAGGGTCCGGGGGCGGCTCCCCGGTCGACCGGCGCACGGAGCCTTCCATGCGCCGGTCGAATGCATTCACGCGCCTGCCGAGGTGGTTCACCTCAGGTCGCGAGGGTTCGACACTCTGCCTCGGCGTGACGGATGCCGGGCGTCACCTGTTGGTGGTGCTGGTGGTGAGCACCGCGGTGAGGTCCGGCTGGTACTGCGCCACGGCGCGGGACATGACCGTCTCCGAGCGGCGCTTGTTCCTCAAGCGGACGAGTTGAGGGTGGCACATGACTGACAACGGTGCAGAAGTCGAAGCACTGGCCGAGTTCTACGAGACGCACGAGCTGACCGAGGACGAGATCATGGCGGCCGAGCCGGCGGAGCCGCTGCCGGTGGAATCGGTGATGATCACGACATCGCTGCGGTTGCCCAAGCCCGTGATGGACGAGGTCCGACGGAGGGCGCGGATCCGGGGAGTCAAGCCGACGGCGATCATGCGGGAGTGGATCGAGGCGGCGGTCGCCGATCAGGAGGCCGTGGTCCCGCTCAGTGTGATCACCGCGGCGGTCACGGAGTACCAGCACCGGAGGGCCTCGTGAGGGTCAGGCCGTCAGGGCCCGGGGAGTGCGGGTCGCCGCGCGTGCCTCGTCGTAGCGGGTGAGGAGGAGGCGGGCGAGGTCGGGGGTGGGGGCGAGGACGTCGGCGAGGTGGTCGGCGGCGGCCTCGGCGGCGGCTTCGGCGATGCGGTCGGGGAGCAGGCCGGGGGCGAGCAGGTAGGGGGAGACCGCGACCCGCTCGACGGCCGGGACGCGGCGCAGGGCGGTGACGGCGTCGGGGACGCGCGGGCCGCCGGCCGAGGCGTAGGCGACCTCGACGGCGGCCCAGCCGCGGGTGCGGCGCCAGGCGGCGGCGACCGCCCTGGTGGCGGCGTCGGCGGCCGGGTCGGAGGAGCCGGCCGCGGCGAGGACGACGCCGGTGCGGGCGCGCGCGGCGGGGCAGGCGAGCTCCGGCGCCGCCTCGGTGAGCCGGCGGTCGAGCGCGGCGAGCAGCAGCGGTGACGGCCCCAGCACCTCCGCGAGCGGCAGGTCGGCGCAGGCCGCGCGGAGGGCGGCGGGGATGTCGTGCTTGGCGTGGAAGGCCCGGTTGAGCAGCAGCGGGACGGCGATCGCGGAGCGGTCGAGCCGGGCGGTGACCTGCGGGATCCGCGGCGCGCAGTGGTCGAGGTAGGCGGTGGCGACGTCCAGCCGGGGGCGCAGCGCGCGGACTTCGGCGACCAGGGCGGCCACCGCGGCGGCGTGCCGGGGGTCGCGGCTGCCGTGGGCGATCAGCAGCAGGGCGGGGCCGCCCGCCGCCACCGGGGTGGCGGGGGCGGCGGACAGCCGTCGTTCGGTCATGCGGGGGGCCTCACTTGACGGCGGCCAGCAGGCCGCGGTTGCGCAGGACCCGGCGCTCGACCGGGGTGAAGACCAGCAGTTCGATGGCGATGCCGACGAACAGGATCAGGATGATGCCGAGCAGGACGCCCGCCATGTCGGAGAACTCGCGCTGGTTCTCCAGGAACCGGCCGAGGCCGAGGCCCAGGTCGGGGGAGGAGGCGACGAGTTCGGCGGCCATCAGCGAGCGCCAGGAGAAGGCCCAGCCCTGCTTGAGCCCGGCGAGGTAGCCGGGCAGTGCGGCCGGCAGCAGGATGTGCCGGGCGCCGGCCAGGCCGGTGGCGCCGATGGTGCGGCCGGCCCGCAGGAACAGCGGCGGCACCTGGTCGATGCCGGCCACCAGGCCGTTGGCGATCGAGGGGACGGCGCCGAGCAGGATGACGGCGTACATCATCGTGTCGTTGATGCCGAGCCAGATGACGGCGGCCGGCACCCAGGCGACCGAGGGCAGCGACTGGAGGCCGGAGAGGACCGGGCCGAGCGCGGCGCGCACCGGCCTGACCCGGGAGACCAGCAGGCCGATCGGGGTGCCGATGACGAGCGCGATCAGGAAGCCGGACAGGCCGCGCCAGACACTGGTCCAGATGATCGAGAACAGCGTCCCCTGGTCCCAGAGGTCCTCGGCGGCCCGCCAGACGTCGAGCGGGCTGGGGAGCTTGTACGCGGAGGTGACGTGCAGGCTGTAGGCGCCCTGCCAGAGGGCCAGCACCAGCAGGACGCCGAGCAGTGGCGGCAGGACCTTCTGCCGCAGCGTCTCGGCGGTGGAGCTGCGCTGGGTGACGACCGCGTCCAGTGCGTCCAGCCCGGCCTCGACGCCGGCGAAGTCGGCGACGGTACCGCCGTGGCCCGGTCCGGCCTTGGTGGTGGTGTCAGTGCTGGCCATGGCGGCGGATCTCCCCACGCAGTTCTTCGGTGATCTCGATGGACAGGTCCGCCACGCCGGTGGACTCGATCCGGCGGGGCTGCGGGAGGTCGATCGTCCACTCCCGGGCGACCCGCCCGGGGCGGGAGGAGAGCAGAACCACGCGCTGGGCGAGCCGGACGGCCTCCCGCACGTTGTGGGTGACGAAGAGGACGGACAGCTTCTGCTCGGCCCAGATCCGGGTGATCTCGTTGTGCAGGACGTCGCGGGTGATGGCGTCGAGGGCGGCGAACGGCTCGTCCATGAGCAGCACCTGGCTGCCCTGGGCGAGGGCGCGGGCCATCGCGACGCGCTGGCGCATGCCGCCGGACAGCTCGTGCACGCGCTTGCCGTAGGAGCCCTGGAGCCGGACGAGGTCGAGCAGGCGCTCGGCCTCGGGGCGGCGTTCGGCGCGGGCGACCCCGGCGAGCTTGAGGGCGAGTTCGATGTTCTTGCCGGCGGTGAGCCAGGGGAAGAGCGCGTGCTCCTGGAACATCAGCGCGGGGCGTCCGCCGGGGACCTCGATGCTGCCCGCGGTGGGCTTGTCGAGGCCGGCGACCAGGTTGAGCAGGGTGGACTTGCCGCAGCCCGAGGCGCCGAGCAGCGTGACGAACTCGCCCGGGGCGACGTCGAGGGTGATGTCGTCCAGGACGTGGGTCTGCGCGCCGGGACGGCCGAAGGTCTTGTGCACGTGCGAGATCCGGACGGCGGGGGCACCGTCGAGGGTGCCGACGCCGCCGGCGTCGTTCGAGGTGGTCAGTGCCGGGCTCATTCCGGGCACCTCCTGCGTGTGTGGTCTGGCGTCTGGTGTCGAGGGAGCGGGACCGGGGTCCGGGCCCCGCCCGGCCGTGCTCGGGGCATCGAGCGGGTATCGGACGGACGGGCGGGGGCCGGACCTCGGAGTTCGGGCGCGGTACTGCGGTACGGCGGGCGCTACTTGGCGCCGAGGCCGGCGTCCGCGACGGGGCTCTGCCCCTTCTCCTTCAGCACCTTGTTGAGCAGGGTGAGGTCGTAGATGCCGTTCAGGTTCGGCTTCTTGAGCAGGCCCGCGGTGACCGCGTTCGCCGCCTCGGTCTGCAGGGTGGCGGCCAGCGGGTCGTCCAGGAAGTCGATGTCGGCCCAGGCCGGGTCGAGGACGGCGGGCTCCAGGGCGTTGCCGGCCTCCTTCTTGATCGCCTCGTTGGCGGTGGCCTTGGCCTTGTCCGGGTTGGCCTTGATGTAGGCGTTGGTGCTCGCCGAGCCGCGCAGCACGGCCTCGACCACATCGGGGTGCTCGGCGAGGAACTTCTGCGAGACGATGATGTTGGTGATCACGAACTTCTTGTCCGGCCAGATGTCCTTCTCGTTGAGGAGGACCTTCGCCCCGAGGGTGACCAGCTTGGAGGCGGTCGGCTCGGGCACCCAGGCGGCGTCGATGGAGCCCTGCTTGTAGGCGTCCGGGGTGACCTTGTTGTCGGTGCGGACCACGCTGACGTCGCCGGCGCCGGACTGGGCGTCGACCTTGAAGCCCTTGCCGGCCAGGTAGTTGAGCAGGGCCACGTCCTGGGTGTTGCCCAGCTGCGGGGTGGCGATCTTCTTGCCCTTGAGGTCGTCCAGCGAGGTGACCTTGTCCGGGTTGGCCACCAGCTTGACCCCGCCGGAGGCCGAACCGCCGATGATCTTCAGCGACTTGCCCTCGGACTTGGTGAAGCCGTTGATCGCCGGGGAGGGGCCGATCCAGCCGATGTCGATGGAGCCGGCGTTGAGCGCCTCGATCTCGGCCGGGCCCGCGTTGAAGACCTGGGTCTTGATCTGGGTGGCGCCCAGCTCCTTCTGGAATATGCCGTCCTGGAGGCCGACCAGCGGGGTGCCGTGGGTGAGGTTGGCGAAGTAGCCGATCCGCACGGTGTCGGCGGACAGCTTCGCGCCGGAGGCGGAATCACCGGCGGGGGCCGCGGTGTTGGTCTTCTTGTCGTCGTTCTTGGAGCCGTAGCCGCACGCGGAGAGCAGTGCGACGGCGGTGAGGCCGGCGACGGCGGCGACGGCGGAGCGTCTGATCCGGCCGGCGAGGGGGCGAGTGCCCGGATGCGGGTCGTGGCCGTGCGACAGTGCCTGGTTCGGTGCCATGGTGAGTCCTGTTCGCGGACGGACCGTCAGGAAGCGGTCTCGGGGCGGAAGTTCGGTCAAGATTGTGCTTGCGGCACCCGTGCGGGTGCCGGGCAAGCCGGGCCGGCCCGCGGTGTCGCGGCAGTCGGCCCGGTGACAGGGCGCTTCTCAGCCCTGTCGGCCCGCACATCGCGTCAGGCCGCCCTGGCCGCTGCCGAGGACGCCGCTGCCGATGCGGCCGCCTTCCTTGTCCATGCCCGAGAACGCCTCGCTGGGCATCAGACCCAGTCCTCCTCGTCGGGTTCGTCGCCGTCGGTGCCGGTGCTGCCCGCGGTCCCGAAGGCCTCGCCCGCCATGCCGGCGGTGAGAGTGGCGCCGTCGGCCGGGTCGATCAGCAGGAACGATCCGGTCCGGCGGTTGTCGGTGTAGTCGTCGAGCGCCAGCGGCTCCGCGGTGCGCAGCACCACGTGGCCGATGTCGTTGACGTTCAGGCCGTCGGCGCCTGAGCGCCGCTCCAGCGTGTCGATGTCGATCCGGTAGCCGATCTCCTTGACCAGTGCCCGGACCGTGCGGGTGGTGTGCTTGAGCAGCACCTTGTCGCCGGCCCGCAGCGGACGCTCGTTGAGGTGGCTGACGGTGGCCTCGATGTCCTTGGTGGGGACGGGGGCCGGGCCCGCCGCGATGAGGTCGCCGCGGGAGATGTCGATGTCGTCGGCCAGGCGCACGGTGACCGACTGGGGGGACCAGGCGATGTCCGCGGCGCGGCCGAGCACGTCGATACCGGTGACGGTGCTGGTGTGGCCGGAGGGCAGCACGGTGACCGGGTCGCCGACCCGCAGTACGCCGGAGGCCAGCTGGCCCGCGTAGCCGCGGTAGTCCGGGTGCTCCTCGGTCTGCGGGCGGATCACGTACTGGACCGGGAAGCGGGTCGGTTCGGCGCTCGGGTCGTTGCCGACCGGGACCGTCTCCAGGTGCTCCAGCAGGGTCGGGCCGCCGTACCAGTCCATGTGCGCGGACGGTTCGACGACGTTGTCCCCGGCGAGCGCCGAGATCGGGACGGCGAGCACGTCCCCGATGCCGAGCGAGGCCGCGTAGGCGGTGAACTCGGCGGCGATGGCGGCGAAGACCGGCTCCGCGTAGTCGACCAGGTCCATCTTGTTGACGGCCAGCACGACGTGCGGCACCCGCAGCAGGGCGGCGACGGCGGCGTGCCGGCGGGTCTGCTCGACCACGCCGTTGCGGGCGTCGACCAGGACGACGGCCAGCTCGGCGGTGGAGGCGCCGGTCACCATGTTCCGGGTGTACTGCACGTGCCCGGGGGTGTCGGCGAGGATGAACCGCCGCCGGGGGGTGGCGAAGTAGCGGTAGGCGACGTCGATGGTGATGCCCTGCTCGCGCTCGGCGCGCAGGCCGTCGGTGAGCAGCGCCAGGTCGGGCGTCTCCTGGCCGCGGCTGAGGGAGACGCGCTCGACGGCCTCCAACTGGTCGGCGAGCACCGACTTGGAGTCGTGCAGCAGCCGGCCGACCAGGGTGGACTTTCCGTCGTCGACGGAGCCGGCGGTGGCGAAGCGCAGCAGCGAGGTGGCGGTGCCGGTCTGGGGCGTGCCGATCGGGGTGGTGCTCATTAGAAGTATCCCTCGCGCTTGCGGTCTTCCATCGCGGCCTCGGAGAGCTTGTCGTCGGCCCGGGTGGCGCCGCGCTCGGTGAGGCGGCTGGCGGCGATCTCGGCGATGACGGCCCGGATGGTGGTGGCGTCGGAGTCGACGGCGCCGGTGCAGGACATGTCGCCGACGGTGCGGTAGCGGATCAGCCGCCGCTCGACGGGCTCGTCGTCGCCGGGCCCGCCCCACTCGCCGGCGGTCAGCCACATGCCGCCGCGGGCGAAGACGTCGCGCTCGTGGGCGTAGTAGATCTCGGGGAGGTCGATGGACTCGCGCTCGATGTACTGCCAGACGTCCAGCTCGGTCCAGTTGGAGAGCGGGAAGACGCGCACGTGCTCGCCGACGGCGTGCCGGCCGTTGTAGAGCGACCACAGCTCGGGGCGCTGGCGGCGCGGGTCCCAGGCGCCGAACTCGTCGCGCAGGGAGAAGACGCGCTCCTTGGCGCGGGCCTTCTCCTCGTCGCGGCGGCCGCCGCCGAAGACGGCGTCGAAGCGGCCCTTCTCGATGGCGTCGAGCAGGGGGACGGTCTGCAGCGGGTTGCGGGTGCCGTCCGGGCGCTCGCGCAGCTCGCCGCGGTCGATGAAGTCCTGTACCGAGGCGACGTGCAGCCGCAGGTTGTGCTCGGCCGCCACGCGGTCCCGGTAGGCGATGACCTCGGGGAAGTTGTGACCGGTGTCGACGTGCAGCAGCGAGAACGGGATCGCGGCCGGCCGGAAGGCCTTGAGCGCCAGGTGCAGCATGACGATGGAGTCCTTGCCGCCGGAGAACAGGATCACCGGGCGCTCGAACTCCCCCGCGACCTCGCGGAAGATGTGCACCGACTCGGCCTCCAGCGCGTCCAGGTGGGACAGTGCGTACGGCGTGTCGTCGGTACGGAGCAGGCTGTCCGTCGCGGTGGTCATGCCAGGCCCCTCTCGGTCAGGAAGACGTGCAGTTCGGCGGCGGAGTCGGCCACCTCGCGCCCCTGGGTCTGCAGTCGCAGCTCCGGGTTCTCCGGGGCCTCGTACGGGTCGTCGACACCGGTCAGGCCGGAGATCTCGCCGGCCGCCTGCTTCGCGTACAGCCCCTTGACGTCGCGCTCGGCGCAGAGCTCGACCGGGGTGGCGACGTGGATCTCGAGGAACTCGGTGCCGTTGGCGGTGTGCCGTGCGCGGACCGCCGCCCGGGAGTCCGCGAACGGGGCGATCACCGGGGCGAGCACCTTGACGCCGTTGGCGGCGAGCTTCTCGGCGACGAAGCCGATCCGGGTGACGTTGGTGTGGCGGTCCTCGCGGCCGAAGCCGAGGCCCTTGGAGAGGAACTCGCGGATCTCGTCGCCGTCCAGGACCTCGACCTTGTGGCCCTCGGCGCGCAGCCGGTCCGCCAGGGCGAAGGCGAGCGTGGTCTTGCCCGCGCTCGGGAGCCCGGTCAGCCACACGGTGGCGCCGCGCTCGCAGGGACCGGCCGAGGGGGCCGCCTCTGCGGCTCCGGCGGCGGCCGGGGTGTCGGCTGTGGTCACGGTGGAAGTCCTTAGAACGGGGTCGGCGGTGGTCTGCGGTGGTGAGCGGGGTGCTGCGCGGTGGTCTGCCGTGTTCTACGGCGGTCGGCGGATCGGGGCTAGAGGTGGATGCCGCACTCGGTCTTGCCGGAGCCGGACCAGCGGCCGGCCCTGGCGTCCTCGCCCTCGCCCGGCTTGCGGGTGCAGGACAGCGGCGAGCAGCCGATCGAGGTGTAGCCCTCCCACAGCAGCGGGTTGAGCAGCACGCCGTTGGCGTTGACGTAGGCGTCCACGTCCTCCTGCGTCCAGCGGGCGATCGGGGCGATCTTGACCTTGCGGCGCCGCGGGTCCCAGGAGACCACCGGGGTGTTCGCGCGGGTCGGCGACTCGTCGCGGCGCAGTCCGGTGGCCCAGGCGTCGTAGCCGCCGAGGCCGCGGTTCAGCGGCTCGACCTTCCGCAGCGCGCAGCACTGGTCCGGGTCGCGGTCGTGCAGCTCCGGCCCGTACTGGGCGTCCTGCTCGGCCACGGTCAGCGCCGGGGTGAGCGTGATGACGTTGACCGGCATGGTCGCGGCCACCGCGTCCCGGGTGCCGATGGTCTCCGGGAAGTGGTAGCCGGTGTCCAGGAACACCACGTCCACCCCGGGGAACACCGAGGAGGCCAGGTGCGCGACGACCGCGTCCTCCATCGAGGAGGTGACGCAGAAGCGCTTCCCGAAGGTGTCGGCGGCCCAGCGCAGGATCTCCCGCGGGTCGGCCTCCTCCAGCTCGCGGCCGGCCCTGGTGGCCAGCTCCTCGAAGTCAGTCGTCGTGCCGGTCACTCCGGTTACCCCCATTGCTCGGTGACAGCAGGCCGAGGAACTTCAACTGGAAGGCCCGGCGGCATCCGTGGCATTCCCAGGCGCCGTGCCCGGCCTCGGACGGGCGCAGGTCCTCGTCCCCGCAGTACGGGCAGAAGAACGGGGCGGCACGCTCGCTCACGACAGCTGCTCCTCGTCGGCCCGGGCCGCCCACTGGGCGAAGCGCTCGCCCTCGGTGCGGTCCTCCTGGTACCGGGTCAGGACGCGCTCGACGTAGTCGGGCAGGCCGTCCTTGGTGACCTTGAGGCCGCGGACCTTGCGGCCGAAGCCGGCCTCCAGTCCGAGCGCGCCGCCCAGGTGCACCTGGTAGCCCTCGACCTGGTTGCCGTGCTCGTCCGTCACCAGCTGGCCCTTGAGGCCGATGTCCGCGACCTGGATGCGGGCGCAGGCGTTCGGGCAGCCGTTGATGTTGATGGTCAGTGGCTCGGCGAACTCGGGCAGCCGCTGCTCCAGCTCGTCGATGAGCGTGCGGCCGCGCTCCTTGGTCTCGACGATGGCGAGCTTGCAGTACTCGATGCCGGTGCAGGCCATGGTGCCGCGGCGGAACGGCGAGGGGGTGACCCGCAGGTCCAGCGCCTCCAGGCCGGCCACCAGGGACTCGACCCGGTCCTCGGCGATGTCGAGCACGATCATCTTCTGCTCGGCGGTGGTGCGCAGCCGGTCGCTGCCGTGGGCCTCGACGAGGTCGGCGATCTGCCCGAGCAGCTTGCCGTCGACCCGGCCGACCCGGGGCGCGAAGCCGACGTAGTAGCGGCCGTCCTTCTGCCGGTGCACGCCGACGTGGTCGCGCCAGCGGCCGCTCGGCTCGGCCGGGGCGGGGCCGTCGACCAGCTTGTACCCGAGGTACTCGTCCTCCAGCACCTGGCGGAACTTCTCGGTGCCCCAGTCGGCGACCAGGAACTTCAACCGGGCGCGGTTGCGCAGCCGGCGGTAGCCGTAGTCGCGGAAGATGCCGATGACGCCGCCGTAGACGTCGGCGACCTCGTCGAGCGGGACCCAGGCGCCGAGCCGGACGCCGAGCTTGGGGTTGGTGGAGAGGCCGCCGCCGACCCAGAGGTCGAAGCCGGGGCCGTGCTCGGGGTGGACCACGCCGACGAAGGCGATGTCGTTGATCTCGTGGGCGACGTCCAGCAGCGGCGAGCCGGAGACGGCGGACTTGAACTTGCGCGGCAGGTTGGAGAAGTCCTTGTTGCCGATGAAGCGGCGCTGGATCTCGTCGATGGCGGGGGTGCCGTCGATGATCTCGTCCTCGGCGACGCCGGCCACCGGGGAGCCGAGGATGACGCGCGGGGTGTCGCCGCAGGCCTCGGTGGTGGACAGGCCGACGGCCTCCAGCTTCTGCCAGATCGCCGGGACGTCCTCGATCCGGATCCAGTGGTACTGGACGTTCTGCCGGTCGGTCAGGTCGGCGGTGTTGCGGCCGTACTCCTCGGAGACCTCGGCGACGGCGCGCAGCTGGGCGACCGTCAGCCGGCCGCCGTCGATCCGGACCCGGAGCATGAAGTACTCGGCGTCGAGCTCGTGCGGGTCCAGGATCGCGGTCTTGCCGCCGTCGATGCCCTCCTTGCGCTGGGTGTACAGCCCCCACCAGCGCATCCGGCCGCGCAGGTCGGCCGGGTCGATCGAGTCGAAGCCCCGCTGGGAGTAGATCGTCTCAATACGTGTCCGCACATTGAGACCGTCGTCGTCCTTCTTGAACTGCTCGTTGGCGTTCAAGGGGGTGAAGTGGCCCATGCCCCACTGGCCCTCGCCGCGGTGACGGGTCACCTTGCGAACCGCGGCGGGGCGGCGCGCGGGGGCGCTCTCGGCCTGTGGCTCGGCGGTCTCGGGAGTGGTGGCCATGGTGAAGTCCTTCGGGGCAGGTGGCTCTGACGCCGGGTTGGTCACGGGGCGTGCTCGACCCGGCGAAGCTGCTGTGACCTGCGGGTTTCTCAGGACCGGGAGAGCATTCGCGGCGGCCGGGCGGGCGCCTGCGCATCCGCTTCGACGGGGATGGCGGTGAGGTGGCGCCGGGTGCGGTGGGAGGCGGCGGGGTTGGGCTCAGGTCACCGGACAGATGGCGCTGGACACGCGAAGGAGATCGACGTGCAGTCGACCTACTAGGGTGGTTCCGGCGCTCGGCATGGCAAGAGATTCGCACGGAGCACGACTCGAGGTCCACTAACGTCCGTATTTTGGACCTCCTGGTTTCGGATGGCGAGATGTCGGAGCGTTCCCGCCGCTCCTGCCGACCGGGCCGACGGCGCCCCTTCTTTTCCGTCCCGCCGCCGCCCTGTCGCCGAGCCGCCGCCGAGCCGCCGCCGCGCCGCTGGGGCGCCCGCGCCGCGCCCGTGCCGCGCCCGTGCCGCGCCCGCGCACCCGTCTGTGCCGTGCCCGTGTGCCCGTCCGTGTCGCGTCCGTGTCGCGCCCGTGCCCCGGGAGAGCGGCCGACCGGTCCGGGCCCGATAACGTTGGCCCTGTGCAAGCAGCAGGCGAAACGACCCGGTCGACCCCCGAACGCCCCTCCCGTCGTCGGGGCAAGGGTTCCCGGCGGGCGGCCAAGCAGGCCACCTGGCGGACCACCGTCTGGGCGCTGGTCAAGGACACCACCAACACCTGCGTCGAGTACCGGGTCACCGGGCTCGCCGCGGAGGCGGCGTTCTTCACCCTCCTCTCCATCCCGCCGCTGCTGCTCTGCCTGGCCGGCACCCTCGGCTACCTCGACGACTTCCTCGGCGCGGGCACCATCGACAAGCTGAAGGCCGACATCGTCAAGGCGGCCGGCACGGTGCTCTCGGACTCCTCCATCACCCAGGTCGTCCAGCCGCTGCTCCGCCAGGTCTTCGACCAGACCAGGCCGGACCTCATCTCGATCGGCTTCCTGCTGTCGCTCTGGTCCGGATCCCGGGCGCTCTACATCTTCATCGACACCATCACGGTGATGTACGGGCTCGACGGCAAGCGCGGCATCGTCAAGACCCGGCTGATGTCGCTCGGCCTCTACCTCGGCGCGCTGGTGATCGGCTCGCTGGTGCTGCCGCTGCTGATGGCCGGGCCGGGGCTGGTGACCAACGCGGTGCCGGAGAGCGGCGGGCTGATCAACGCCGCCTACTGGCCGTTCGCGATCCTGCTGCTGATCGTCTCGCTGACGACGCTCTACCACCTGGCGGTACCGGTCTCCACGCCCTGGCGCGAGGACATCCCCGGCGCGCTGGTCGCCCTGGTGGTGCTGGTCTTCTGCAGCGTCGCGCTGCGCCTCTACCTGGTCAGCTCGATCGAGGGC
The DNA here is from genome assembly GCF_034043715.1 of Kitasatospora purpeofusca. GTDB lineage: Bacteria > Actinomycetota > Actinomycetes > Streptomycetales > Streptomycetaceae > Kitasatospora > Kitasatospora purpeofusca_A. The sequence continues at coordinate 46,638 of NZ_JAXCLC010000064.1, forward strand.
CACTCGGTGTACGGCTCGCTGGCCGCGCCGGTGGCCGTACTGCTGTGGATCTTCGTGGTCGCGCTCGCGGTGCTCATCGGCGCCGCCATGAACGCGGCCATAGACCGCCGCTGGCCCACCCTGGAGACCGCCGACGCCCGCGCCGAGAACGAGCGCGCGCACGAGGAGGCCGCCGCCGCCGTGGTCCGCGAGGTGGCCGCCCGGCGCGCCGTCGAACGGGCCCGCCGGGCACGCGAGCTGGGCCTCGCCGAGGGCGGCGAGGAGGAGTACTGGGAGGAGGACGGCGAGGACGCCGACGTGCCCTCCGAGTACCCCGAGCGGTGGGCCGACGTGCTCGCGGCCGACAACGTCCGCGGCCGGATCACGGCGCGCGGCGGCGGTCCGCACCACCGGCCGGCCCCGCCGCCGCCGGACAGCGACCGGCCCACCGCGCCGCCGCCCGAGTACCCGCTGCCGAGTCGCCCGCCGAGCCCGCCGTGGGACCGGCGCTGAGCGCAGGGGCGCCCGGAGCCGCAGGTGGTGTGCAGGTGGTGTACGGAGCCGCAGATGGTGTACGGAGCCGCAGCTGAAAAACCGGTTGGCAGGGCCGGTGGGGCCCGCTAGCGTGTTGGGCGTCCGGTTCGGGCGGCGTGGTGCGCCGTCCGAGGAGAGAAAGCAGGAGGTGAGTCTCGTGGCCACGATTGCCATGACGGCTGCCCTGGGCAGCGACCGCGTTCACCTCTCCCTGCCGGCCGCCGGCTGACGTAGCCCTTCGCGCACGCAGCCGCAGCCGCCCGGCGGGATCACTTTCCTCCCGAAGGGCCCACTGCGTTGTTCGACGCTGCCTCCGTTCCGTTCTCCTCTTCTTTCCCCTCCACCGGCTCCGACGGTTTCGACTCCGCCGAGGCCGCCGCGTCGCTGGCCGGCTACGGCTGGACCAGCGCGCTCGACGAGCTGTTCGCGCCGCTGGCCGAGGCCGGGCTGGTCCCGGCCCGGATCGTCCGGATCGACCGGGGGCAGTGCGACGCCGTCCTGGTCGACCCCGGGACGGGCGAGCTCCGCACCGTCCGGGCCGACACCCGGCAGGTCGGCGACGCCGACATGATCAACTGTCCGTGCACCGGGGACTGGGTCGCCGTCGACCTCTCGCCCGGGCGGCCCCTGCCCGCGGTCGCGGCCCTGCTGCCGCGCTCCACCGCGATCATCCGCAAGGTCGCGGGCAAGCGCTCCGACGGCCAGGTGCTCGCGGCCAACGTCGACACCGTGGTGATCGCCGCCTCGCTCGCCGCCGAGCCCGACCTCGGCCGGATCGAGCGCTTCCTCGCCCTCGCCTGGGAGTCCGGTGCCGAGCCGCTGGTCGTGCTCACCAAGGCCGACCTGGTCGACGACGCCGACTTCATCCGGTCCGACGTCGAGGCCGCCGCGCCCGGCGTCACCGTCCTGGTGGTCAGCGCCGAGACGGGCGAGGGCATCGACGTCCTGCGCGCCTGCACGCCCGGCACCACCGCCGTGCTCGGCCAGTCCGGCGTCGGCAAGTCCACCCTCACCAATGTGCTCGCCGGGGTCGATGCGATGACCGTCCAGGCCGCCCGCTCGGGCGACCAGAAGGGCCGGCACACCACGACCACCCGTGAACTCGTCCCGCTGCCCGGCGGCGGGGTGCTGATCGACACCCCCGGCCTGCGTGAGGTCGGCCTCTACGGCGGCGAGGGGGTGGCACTCGCCTTCGCCGACATCGAGGAGCTGGCCCAGGGGTGCCGCTTCCACGACTGCGGCCACCGGGGCGAGCCCGGCTGCGCGGTGCGGGCCGCGCTGGAGGACGGCTCGCTGCCGGAGCGCCGGATGGAGAGCTATCTCAAGCTCCAGCGGGAGAACGACTGGATCGCCTCCCGCTCGGACGCCAGGCTCGCCTCCGAGCGGCTCAAGAAGTGGAAGAGCATCACCAAGTCGATGCGCGCCGCGGGAGGCCCCGTGAAGCGGTGACGTCGGGCCGGTGCCCGTCCGGCTGTCCGCTTGTCCGCCTGCCCGTCCGGCCCGCCACCGCTACCGGCGGCGGGCCGGGGGCGGGCGGTGGTGGCCGTCAGCGGAAGTCGGCGAGCAGCCGGAACCGCTCCAGGACCACCCGGGTGTCGTCCTCCACGGTGAAGTCCGGGTCGCCGAGCACCTGGCACAGCTCGTCGCTGTGCCAGAAGCGCTCGTGCCCGGCCCGCCACTCGGCGACCGTCGTGTACCCCTCGCCCTCGTCGAGGGCGTGCCGCAGGTCGACCTCGTCGAGCCGGACGATCCGGACCTCGGTGGTCTCGGTCACCGCGACGATCCGTCCGGCCGAGTCCACCACGGCGTTCCGGTCCCCGGCCCGCGGCACCGGCTCGTCCTCGGCCTCGTACAGGGTGACCAGACCGGCGGTGCTGGTCTTGGCCCCGGACAGCACGGCGTCGACCAACTGGTCCCGCAGCGGGCCGGGGAAGGCGAACTCCGCGAGGCGCAGGGCGGCGACCCGGGGGTCGGCCGGACCGGAGTAGGGCTGTTCGGACACGGGATCTCCTGTCGGTCGGGGCACGTGCGGAAGGTCGGGATGTGTCGGGACACGTCGGGCGTCGGGCAGGCTATCCGGCCGGAGCGGGCGCGGGCCCCTGGTTTTCCACCGGTCCCGGTGTCCGGCCGCACCGCCCGGCCGGCCCGGCGGGGCGGCCGACGCCCATGTCCGATTCCCGCCGGTCGAGGTCCCTCCGGTGCCGCAGACTGGATAACGTGATCGACGACGACATCCGGTACCGCGCGGTGGACAGCCGGGACGCCCGCTTCGACGGCGTCTTCTTCACGGCCGTCACCTCCACCGGCATCTACTGCCGGCCGAGCTGCCCGGCCGTGACCCCCAAGCGCGTCAACTGCACCTTCTACCCCAGCGCCGCCGCCGCCCAGCACGCCGGCTTCCGGGCCTGCCGCCGCTGCCGCCCCGACTCCGTCCCCGGCTCGCCGGAATGGAACCACCGCGCCGACCTGGTCGGCCGGGCCATGCGGCTGATCGGCGACGGCGTGGTGGACCGCGAGGGCGTGGCCGGTCTGGCCGACCGCCTCGGCTACAGCTCCCGCCAGCTCCAGCGCCAGCTCACCGCCGAACTCGGTGCCGGGCCGATCGCGCTGGCCCGCGCCCGTCGCGCCCAGACCGCCCGGCTGCTGCTCCAGACCACCGGGCTGCCGGTCACCGAGATCGCGTTCGCGGCCGGCTTCGCCTCCGTCCGGCAGTTCAACGACACCGTGCGGGAGATCTACGACCGCACCCCGAGCGGGCTGCGCGCCGAGGTCGCGGCCGGCCGGCGCGCCGCCACCCCGGCCGGGGGCCTCGCCCTGCGGCTCGCCTACCGGGGCGCCCTGGACAGTGACCACCTGATCGACTTCCTCGCCCTGCGGGCCGTCCCCGGGGTGGAGGAGGTCGTGCCCGGCCGGGGCCCCGGCGTGCGGACCTACCGCCGCACCCTCGCGCTCCCGTACGGGACCGGCATCGCCGAGGTGGACGGCCTGGGCACCGACCGGCCGGTCACCCGGGGGTGGCTCGACTGCCGGCTGTTCCTCACCGACCTGCGCGACCTGCCGACCGCCGTCCAGCGCATGCGGAACCTGTTCGACCTGGACGCCGACCCGGTCGCGGTCGACGAGCAGCTCGGCGCCGACCCGCTGCTCGGGCCGCTGGTCCGGGCCCGCCCCGGGCTGCGCTCGCCGGGGCACGTCGACCCGCACGAACTGGCCGTGCGCGCCGTCCTCGGCCAGCAGGTCACCGTCGGCGCGGCCCGCACCCTGGCCGGCCGGCTGGCCGAGAAGTACGGCACCGCGCTGCCCGAACCCAGCGGCGGACTGCGGCTGCTCTTCCCGACCGCCGCCGCCCTGGCCACCGCCGACCCGGAGGACTTCGCGATGCCGGCCGCCCGACGCCGTGCGCTCACCGGCCTGTGCGCCGCCCTCGCCGAGGGCACCGTCCGGCTCGACGGCGGCGTCGACCGGGAGGAGGCGGCCGCCCGACTGCTCGCCCTGCCCGGCATCGGCCCGTGGACGGTGGGCTACCTGCGGATGCGCGCGCTCGCCGATCCCGACGTCTTCCTCCCGAGCGACATCGGCGTCAAGCACGGACTGCTCCGGCTCGGCGCCCCGGGGGACCCGAAGTCCGCCGCCCTCGCCGCCGGGGCCTGGGCCCCCTGGCGCTCCTATGCCGTGCACCGCCTCTGGGCGGCCCCGGCCGACGACCTCAGCACCCGAACGGAGAACACCCCCGCATGAGCACCACCGTCTTCACCTTCCTGGAGAGCCCCTTCGGCCGGCTGATGCTCAGCGGCGTCCTGCCGGAGGACGGCGGACCGGCCGGGCTCGCCACCGTCACCGCCCCCGGCCAGAAGTACGCGCTCGCCGAGCCGGCCGACGGCTGGGTCTACGACCCGGACGCGCTCGCGGCACCGGCCACCCAGCTCACCGAGTACTTCGCGGGCGAGCGCACCACCTTCGACCTGCCGCTGGCCCCGGGCGGCACCGACTTCCGCAAGCGGGTCTGGGAGGCACTCGACCGGATCCCGTACGGGGAGACCGTCACCTACGGGCAGCTCGCCGATCTGGCCGGCGAGTCCCCGCGCGCCGTCCGCGCGGTCGGTGGCGCGGTCGGCGCCAACCCGCTGCTGATCGTCCGCCCCTGCCACCGCGTCCTCGGTTCCAACGGTGCCCTCACCGGCTTCGCCGCCGGGGTCGACCGCAAGCGCTGGCTGCTCGACCTGGAGGGCGGCAGCGCCCTGTTCCGCACCCACCCCGAGCAGGTCGGACCGACCGGGCCGGAGCAGGTCAGGCGCCCCTGAGCGCGCTCAGGTCCACCCGCCAGTCGTTGCTGCGCATCCAGCGGCCGGGCGGGAACTCGAAGTCGGTCTCGCCGACGAGGGTGAAGCCGGCCTTGCGGCAGACGGCGTTGGAGGCGGGGTGGTCCACCGAGGGGAAGGCGTGCAGGTGGCGGTGGCGCGCGGTGCGGGCGGCGGCCTCGACGGCGGCCCGCGCCGCGGTGGCGGCGATGCCCCGGCCCCGGTAGGGCGCGAGCACGTTCCAGCCCATCTCGTAGACGGTGCCGCCCTGCCACGCGCGCTCGGCGTAGCCGACACTGCCGACGTCCACCCCGCCGGACCCCACCCCGCCGGACCCCACCCCGTCGGGCCCCGCCCCGCCGGACCCCACCCGCCCGGTCTCCGGCCCGTCGGTCTCCAGCACCACGCGGTACATGCAGCCGATCCCGGCGGGGACGAAGTCGAGGTAGCGGCGGTGGCGGACGAGCATCCGCTCCTCGCTCTCCGGACCGCCGACGTGTCGGCGCATCTCTGGGGTGTTGATCAGCCGCAGCAGGCCCAGGTCGGCGTCGGTCCACGGTTCGAGTCGCAGCGCGGGGGCGTCCATGGCCGGACGATAGTGGCCTCGACGGCCGGAGCGGTACCGGATTTCGCGGCCCGGGCCGGGGGTCGGAAGTCCGGGCCGGGGGCTGGCGGCTCAGGCCGGGGGATCGCGGTTCAGGCCGGGGGCTCGGCGAGGGCGCGGGCGAGGTTCTCCAGGGCGGGGAGCGCGTGCATCACGGCGTCGCGGTCGGCGGTGGAGAGGGTGTCGAGGGCGCCGGCGATCCGGCGCTCGTGGGCGCGCTGCCAGTCGTCGAGCTGGCGGCGGCCGGCCGGGGTGAGCGCGATCCGGGCGGTGCGGCGGTCCCCGGGGTCGGCCTGGCGGTCGACGAAGCCGGCTTCCAGCAGTTTGCCGACCAGTCCGCTCACGGTGTTCGGTGCGAGCCGCTGCTGGGCGGCCAGTTCGCCGACCCGGAGCGGGGCGGCGGCGAGCGTCTGGAGGAGTTCGACCTGCGCCATCGGCAGGGACTCCCACGGGTAGTCGGTCCGGATACTGCTGCGCAGGGCGCGGCGGAGCCGGGTGACCGCGTCGGTGAGCCGGCGGGCGCGTTCGATCGTCGTCGGCTCCGTGTCCTGCGGCTCGATGTCCTGCGGGCCTGTGGCGGATTCGGGAACGGGTGGTGACGACGGCATGGCCGACAGCGTAGCGCCTGGTACCGGTGCCCTTTGACGGCGGCGGATCGGTCGGGGGCGACCGGTCCCGCTCGGTCACGGACCGGTCGCCCGCAGAACACGTCGTAGAACGAACATATCTGCATCCGATATATTTCCCCGTATGAACGCCGCGTCAACGCTCACCGCCCGGCTGCTCGCCGAGCGCCCCCGACCGCGCGGCATAGCCGGCCGCCGGTACGCCCACTGGCTCGCCGTCGGGACCGTCTGCCTCGGCGCGTTCCTCGGCCAGCTGACGGCCAGCGTCACCGCGCTCGTCTACCCGGCGCTCCAGCGCCGGTTCGACGCCGGGTTCGCGGCCGTCGAATGGGTCGCCCTCGGGTATCTGTTGGTCCTGGTCGCGCTGCTCGCGCCGATCGGCCGGCTGTCCGACCTGGTCGGCCGCAAGATCATGTACCTGGGCGGGTTCGCGGTCTTCGGCCTGGCCTCGCTGGGGGCCGGGTTCGCGGGCGGCCTCGGCACCCTGGTCGCCTGCCGGGCGGTCCAGGCCGTCGGCGGCGCGATGATGCAGGCCAACAGCGTCGCCCTGGTCGCGCGCGGTGTCCCCGGGCACGCGATGCGCCGGGCGCTCGGGGTGCAGGCGGCGGCGCAGGGCCTCGGTCTGGCGCTGGGCCCGAGCCTCGGCGGACTGCTGGTGGCGCACGCCTCCTGGCGCTGGGTGTTCTGGATCAATGTGCCGGTCGCGCTGGTGGGCATCGTGGCCGGGTGGTTCCTGCTGCCCCGGACCAGGGTCGAGGCCGCACCGGCGCTGTCACACCCGGCGCTGCCGCACGCGGTGTTCTCGGACGCGGCGCTCCCGCGCGCGGCGACCGCACCGAGCCCGCCGCCGCGTCCGCGCGTCGACGCCGGTGCCGCCCTCGGGCCCGAGCCGGACGGCGGGCGCTTCGACCTGGCCGGCCTGCTGCTGCTCGGCGGCTCCACCACCGCGCTGCTGCTCGCCCTCTCCGCCGCCTCCGGTCTGCCGCTGCCCGCCTGGGCGGTCGCCGCCCTGCTGGCCGCCGCCGTCCTGTGCGGGCTCGCGCTGGTCCGCCAGGAGCGCCGCGCCACCCGGCCGATCCTCGCTCCCGGCCTGGTCAACACCCCCGGCGTCCGCCCCGGCCTCGCGGTCGCGCTGATCGGCTACCTGCTGCTGTTCTGCCCGCTGGTCCTCGGCCCGGTGCTGCTCGCCGAGGCCGGGCTCCCGACCGCGCGTTCCGGGCTGGTGATCACCGTGCTCCCGGCCGCGTTCGCGGTGGCCGCGACGGTCGGCGGCGGGCTGCTGCCGCGCGGCTGGTCCGACGTCGCCCGCTGCCGCTGCGGCGCGGCCCTCGCCGGGGCCGGACTGCTCGGCTGCGCGCTGCTGCCCGCCCTGGGCGCGCCCGCGGTGCTGCTGGCGGGCCCGCTGCTGGTGGCCGGCGGCGGCCTCGGCCTGCTGCTGCCGGCCAACAACGCGCTGGTGATGCGGGCGATCCCGGCGGAGTGCTCGGCCGTCGGCGGCGGCATGGTCAACATGGCCCGCAGTCTCGGCACGGCGCTCGGCACCGCGCTGCCGGTGCTCGGCGTCCACCTGGCCGGTCCGGCGGTGGGCGGCCGGTCGGTCCTGCTCGCGCTCGCCCTCGTCGCGGGCCTCGCCGTCGCGCTCGCCCGGCCGGTGCGGCGGCGCTGAGCGGCGGCCCGGGCAGGCCCGGGCGGGGCAGGTGAGGGCAGGGCAAGGCAAGGGCAGGGCAAGGGGAGGACAGGGGTACGGACACGGCAACGGCCGGGGGGGGGGGGGGGGGGGGCCGCCCCCCCCCCCCCCCCCCACGGGCCGCGGGGGGGGGGGGGGGGGGGGGGGGGGGGGGGGGGGGGCGGGGGGGGGCGCCCGCCGGCGCGACCGAGTGGCGGCGCCGCCGCC